>DAOTUQ010000085.1:0-38981 GCA_034437055.1 Anaerolineae bacterium | reverse complement strand
GATTCTTTTGTCCCTGTATGCCTGGAACTTGTTGGTGCTGTTCAATTTCGTCAATCATCGTCCGTTGGGCGAGGTCAAGCCGATCTTGGACTTACTCTGATCGGATGCCCCACCCTCATGTAACCTGAGTTTTGGATAGGCTCTAAACCGTTCACCTCACCCCTTGACCCCCTCTCTACGCAGTGGAGAGGGGGTCAGGGGGTGAGGTGAAGCTATCCAAAACTCAGGGTATGTAGCCATCGTTTCTTGAATGCGACGATAGACCTTATCAGCCGCGTCATCGAAAGTCGAAAACCCGTAATCGAACTCGCCAAATCCGACAGTTGTTTCATCGTTCAGATTGATGTAGAAACGACCATCGGTCGCGGCACAAAGAAATTCGATATCGACTTTATACCCGCTGAGAATAATATCGAGCCACAATGCGCCGTTGATCGCTTCGCTCATTCCGATTGACACAAAAGGGAATCGTGTTGTCAGCGCCTCTGAAAAGCGATCCAAAAGCCTTCTCACGCAATCGCCCCGACATCGCGCCAATTCGCCCCCGCTTGCGCGTTCGCCTTCAGCGTGACATTCAGCGTCGCCGCACCCTCCATCAGCCGTACCACCAGCGCCGCCGTGTCCACGACTTCGTTTTCCGGCGCTTCGAGTACCAATTCGTCATGCACTTGCAGCAGCAGCCGCGCGTGCAAGCCTGACGATTTCAGCGCCCCGTGCAGATCGATCATCGCGCGCTTCATGATATCTGCCGCCGTCCCCTGAATCGGCATGTTGATCGCCTCGCGGCGCGCCGCCTCGAATTCGTTACCGCGCGACGAATTAAAGCCTGGGAACTTGCGCCGCCGTCCGTACAGCGTCGCCAAGAAACCCTGGGTTCGCGCCATCTCCGGCGCGCCTTCGACATAGCGGCGGATGCCCGGTAAGCGTTCCATATACGTGGCGATGAACTGTTTCGCCTCCGCCAACGTGAGTTCGCTCTCGCGCGCCAGTCGATGTGCACCCATGCCGTAGAGGATGCCGAAATTTACGCGCTTGGCGAAGATGCGCTGCGATTTCGTGACCGCACCCAGTTCGATGCCGTAGATCAGCGCCGCCGTCGTCGTGTGGATGTCGTTGCCCTCGACGAACGCGCGCACGAGATTTTCTTCGCCCGTGACGTGCGCCAGAATGCGCAGTTCGACTTGGCTGTAATCAATGGACAGGATTTGCCAGCCCGGCGGCGCGATGAACGCCGCACGCACGTCGCGCCCGATATCGGAGCGAATCGGGATGTTCTGTAAGTTCGGATCGCTGCTGGAAATGCGTCCGGTACTCGTCCCGGTCTGGTTGAAGCTGGTATGTACGCGCCCCGTCGAGGGTTCGATCAGCGCGGGGAGCGCATCGACATACGTATTTTTCAGCTTGTTCAGTTCGCGGTGGTCGAGAATTTTGTCGATGATCGGATGATCGCCGCGCAGATTTTCCAGCACGCCCGCCGCCGTCGAAAAAGTGCCATGATGCGTTTTGGTGACACCGTGCGCGTTCAGTTTGAGCTTGGTGAACAACATCTCGCTCAACTGCTGCGTGCTGTTCAGGTTGAAGCTGCCATGTTCAGCGGTCATGGCGTAAATTTCGCCTTCGAGCGCGTTCAACTTTTCGCCTAACTGCCCGCTCATCGTGCGCAGATGGTCAACATCGAGCAAGGTCCCGTTGTGTTCCATCGTCGCCAAGACCGGAATCAGCGGCAGTTCGAGCGTTTGGAATAACTCAGCGGGCGTCGGCGGGTTGACCGTCCCCCACAGCGGATCGCGTTCAACGCGCGTCTCCTTCGCAACTTGCGCGCGCAACTTTGGGGAGAGTAGGCAGGTGACGATGGCATCGGCGGCGGCATAGTGCGCGGCGCTGTTAATTTTCACCATATCCATCGTGATTTGCTGTTTGCCCGCGCCGATCAAGCGTTCGATGGGCGTCATGTCGATGCTCAGTTCGATCTTCGCCAGCCGTTTCAGCCCCAAGTTGCCGCGCACGTTTTCGCCGTTGTTGGGGTCGATCAGCCACTTCGCCAGCATCGTATCGAAACCGATGGGCGCGATCTCCAAGCCGTAGCGCGACAAAATCGCGTAGTCATAGAGCGCATTGTGCGCCACCTTCGGAAGGTTGGGATCGGTCAGCGCGGGGCGCAGCGCCTCGATCACGGTCTCAAGGGCGAGTTGGTCGCCTTCTTGGTGTCCAACGGGGATGTAGTAGCCGGTTTTGCCGTCCACGCTGAGCGAAATTCCAACCAGCGCCGCCGAAACATGATTCAGTCCGGTTGTCTCGGTGTCGAACGCGATTTCTGCCGCCGCCGCGAGGGTTGCCACCATGTCAACCAGCTTGTCGGGTGTGTCCACGATGATTGTGGTCGTGCCAGGCAGCGGATCGACGGGCGTTTCCAGCTCGAACAGCGCCAACTGCTGCGATTTTTGCGCGCTGGCGGTCGCCTTGCTCGACCGCTTCGCCAGTTTTTCGAGCGGCGCGAACAGGCTGCCGAATTCCAAATCGCGGAAAATAGCTTCGACGGGTTCTGGGTCAAAATCGTGCGCGACGCACGCGGGCAAATCCAACGTGATCGGCACATCGCGGTGGATGGTCGCCAGTTGGCGGCTCAAAAACGCCAAATCGCGCCCGTCGATCAATTTCTTCTGGGTCGCGCCCTTGATCAGCGCGATGTTGGCGTAAATAGCTTCCAATGTCGGATACTGTTGCAGCAGTGTGGTGGCGGTCTTGTCGCCAATGCCCTTCACGCCGGGAATATTATCGGATGTATCCCCGACCAAGCCTTTGTAATCGGGCAGTCGGATCGGGTCGAAGCCCCATTCCTCGCGGAACGTCGGCACATCGTAGACGACATCTGGCACGGGCTTGGTCGATGAATAGCGCACGCTCGTGTAATCGGTCAGCAATTGAAACAGATCGCGGTCGCCCGTAACGATGCGCACGTCCGCACCCTGTGGCTCGGCTTGCATCGCTATCGTTCCCATCACATCGTCCGCTTCGTAGCCAGACAGCATGAGAACGGGAATGTTAAACGCTTGTACCACGCCGATGATGCGGTTGATCTGTGCTTCGAGTTCCGGCGGCATCTTCTCGCGCGTGCCTTTGTAATCAGGGTACAGCAGTTCACGACCCGTCAAACCATCATCGAAGGTGACCGCAATGTAGTACGGTTTTTCGCGCTCCATCAAGTCCATCAGCGCGCGGCTGAAGCCGAAGACCGCGCTGACAATCGCACCGTCGCGCGTGGTGAGCGGACGGTTGATCATGGCAAAGTGATGACGATACGCCAGCGCGTGACCGTCGAGCAGGTAGAGCATGGGTCGAGTCATATTCAGCCCTCAATTGAAGGACTGAGGCTAAAGGACTGAGTTTTTACTCAGCCCTCAGCCCTCAGTTCTTTAGGTTACATCCGCTCGAAATTGATGAACTGCTGAATTTCATCGATCTCCAATTGGCGTCCCGGTGTCACCACCAGATAGCCATCGCTCCACAGCGATTCGGGCTTGAGTGCGGGATTCTGTCGATACGCGATCTCGCCCGCGCGCCGCTTCAGATCGCGCACGATTTCGTAAGGCGGCGTTTCGCCCGGAATGGCGGCTAACAGATAGATATAGTCGTCTTTCGCTTGCAATTCCTGAATCTCCCATGCGCGTTCCGTCAGTTGGACGTTCATCCCGCCGACAATGGCGCTGGCAGTGCCGCTGTCGAGTACGGCAGCGTTATCGCGCAGGAGCCAGACGACCGCATATACGGTCAGTAGGGGGGCGTCCGCGCCGTTGTTGATGCCCATCGCGGCGTTGAGCGCGGCGCGATCTTCCGGCGAGAGTGACTCTTCCGTCGCCATGTCCATGCGCGCTCCCATACCCAGCGGCGCGTCGCGCGTCGGTGCATCTTCTGGGGCGGGTGCGACTTCGAGCGGCGGATATGTCTCTGGGATCGGCACATATTCGGGGACGGCTTGCAGCGCGTCGATCAACTGCTTGCCCTGCCGCCGGATATCGCGCAGTGGCGTCGTCCCGGCGAAGATCAGCGAGAGCGTCAGATCGTCCTCGGTCAGTTTGGAATACAACATGTATTCCTTGCCACTGCCCTCCAGCGTAATCAAGCGGATGCGCGCTTGACGCGGCTGTGCTTCCCAATCGTCGCCAATCGCGGCGCGCAGCTCGTCCATATCGACGCGATCCATCTCGCCCGCATACGCGACAATGCGTCCGTAACGCGCCAACAGCGCCGCCTCTGCCGTCAATTCGAGCGAAACTTGCGTCAAGCTCAACGCCAGTTGCGTGATGTATGGATCGGTGATCGGCTCGGTCAGCGCGAATGACTGACGCGCAGGCGGCTCAATCTCGATGGGCGCGAATGGCTCGGTATCGCCGTCCTCGCTGGGCGGCGGCGCATCGATGATGCGTTCGCCTTCCACGTTGACCACCGGTTCGAGCCAAGGGGCATCGGGGAACACTTCGGATGTGGGTTGCAGCCATTCGGTCGCTTCATCCATCGTCTCGGCTTCGAGGCGCTGCGCCTTCGAGACAATTGTTGCTTGATCGCTGAAACGCTCGGTTGCCAGTGGTTCGGGCAGCGTCGGTGGCGGTGGTTCGACGAGCAGTTCCGCTTCGGGCAGGGTGGACGGTAAGAAATCGGGTTCGAGGACGTAGCGGTCGATGTCCGCCGATTTCTGTTCGTTCTCCGCAATCCACGACGGGAGTGCCTGCACCTTCGGACGATTTTCGGGGAGCTGCGACTCGATGCTGGTGAGCAACTGCGAGATCGAGAACGACTCCAAGCTGGTCGATTCGTCCAGCGCGTTCAAGACCATGCGCGCAGTGTTGCTCCCATCATCCTCAAACTGTGGCAGCGACTCAAATGGGAAGCGCTGCGAGGGCGGTTTTTTGCCCTCCGCCTTATCGAGATTGCCCGTCTCTGGCAGTTTGACTTGGAGCGCCGAGAGGTAGCGTTCCAAGTTGGAATGGCTGTCACTGAGCGGCGTCGAGCCGGTTGGTTCGATCTCGAGAGGCGTTTCTCCGAAGGTGTATTCGTCGGTCTCGTTCATCCGCTGTTCAGAGAACGATGGGGCATCGTCTGTCACATCGTCAAACGCTGCGCGCAGTTCGTCATCGCTGAAGCGTTCGATTTCGTCACTCTCTTCGATGAGTTCCGTGTCTTGCACATCCTCGCCGCGCAAGAGCGACAAAACATTGGAGAAACTGCGCGCGCTCACCCCCGTGACCAGATCGCGGACTGTCCCTGACTCCTCGAAATTTGGCGCGGGCGGCTCGTCGCTTGCCAGCCGCGCGAATGAAGAATCTGACGAGGCGGGCGGCGCGATCTTGTCAGTTTCGGGCAGCATCATCGGCATATCGGGCAGCGGCAGGGTCGCCCCACGCGAGACGGGCGGCGGTACGTTTTCTGGCTTGAGTGTCGCGCCGCGTGTGCCGTTTTCGAGTTCGTCTAATATCGAATCCATGCCATCTTTGAGGATGAACTCGACAAACTGTTCTTGGCGTGCGGTCAGCGGTTTCTTCGGGCGCGAGGGATCGCCCGGCATCGTCAGGCGCGGTTTCTTCACATCGCTGCCTGTCGCGGACAGGATGTCGTCAAGACTGGTATCGCCCGCCGATTTCGCTTGGCGCGTCGGCGGCAGTTCGGGCAAGTCGCTGGGCGGGAGCGGCATGGTTTTGCCCGCTGTTGACATGGTGTTCGCTGCCGTGCTTGGGCGGATGAGATGCAAAATCGCCATGATGTCGCGCGCGGTGAAGCGCGCATCGACCACGCCCTGCAAATTCAGCGCCTTGACCACATCATCGGGCTGGCGCGGCGACGCGATCACGGCGATGCCGGGCTGAACCGCGCGTGCGCGGGCGATGATGCCCACTGCGTCCGGCACCCCGAAATCGAGCAGCAGCACTTCTTGCGGGTTTTCGCGCAGATAGTCGAGCGCCGCTCCCGCTGCCGTGAAGGGATGCACTTGATACGCGCCCGCGCGCTCCAACGCTTGCTTGAAACTGATGGCGAACGACAACTGGCGATGGATCATCAGCACGGTTGTGACCATGATTGCGTCTCCGCTTTTCCCTCAAACTCAAAACGGTATCGGCGCGACGGTCACAGTGACCGTGCCGATATTGTTCACGTCGCTGATTTCCGTCACCTGCAAGCCGCTGTCTGCCTGCACTTGGATCGTGTAGGGACCCATCGATGTAAAGGTGTACGAAAACTCCAAGACGACGCTTTGCCCTGCGCCCAGACTGCCAATAATGCCAATATTCTGAACGCCACCGCTTGGCGTGATCGTCGCTAGGTTGCTGAACTGACCCGTGCCGCCGCTGCCCAAATTGGTGACGACGGCGGCAATGCTGGTGGTCACCGTGCCGTCACCGCCGAGCGTCAACGTTGAGGGGATGGTAATTTGCGTCACCACCAGATCGGGCAAGCCGGGCGTAAGCGATGGTGGCAGGGGTTGCGTAGGTATGATCGTCGGCGGGGCGGTAATCACAGGTGGGAACGTGATGAACGCTGTTGGTGTAGCGGGCGACGGCACAATCGGGATGCTGAAGCAGTTACCCAATACCTGCACGACGTTGGCGCTGACCCAGCCGTTGAAATTGCCGTAGCGGATATACCACCACGTATTATCGAACAAGCGCCCGATGATCGGCGCTTCGACGCTGGCGGGAATCAACGTGATCGCCGGGTTGAAATTTGTACTGGGACCCGTGCGAAGGTTGACGCTGCCCGTCGTTGTGCGAATACGGCACGTCGGATTGAACGGGACGCTGGTCTGGACTGTGATCGCGGTACTGATAATCTGTGCCGTGCGCGTCGGCGTGAGGAACGTGGGCGCTTCAATCGTTAATTGGATCGTCGCGGCGTCGCTGGCGACTGACGAGCGATAGGCAACCACTTGGATCGTCAGATTGCCAACTTGGGTGGGCGTGAAATCAAGGGTCGTGGTGAAGCTGCGTTCGCCGTTCGCGGTCGCGGTCTTGGCGATGCGCCCATCGACCAGCAACTGCACACGGTTGATACCCACACTGTCGGTGGCGGTCGCATTGACCAACACCTGCGTGTTAACGGGAATGCGGTCGCCCGTGCGCGGGGTATTGATCGTGATCAGGGGCTTGGCGGCAGGGGGTGGGGCGGTTGGCTCACTGCTCCCAGACAGGTTGCAGCCGCTCAACAACAGCAGCAGCAGCGCAAGCAAGCTGATCGAGATGGTGCGCGTGGACAGGACATGACGACGCGATAAGGCGATGCGGTGACACATGGGCGCATCCTTCGTGACATAAAGGAATTCTAACGCACAATTGTACACCATTTCCCGAAAATGGGCGACACAGGCGGCAAAAGGAAACAGCCCCACGTTGACGCGAGGCTGTTTTGAATACAATATACAACAGAGTGCTGAATGCGGAGCGCCTAAACAGCTTGCTGTTCAGTCCTCAGTACGCACTTTTTTTCTTTAGCCGTTGATCGGCTCTTTGAAGATGATATACCGCCCCATGTCGTCGCCTTTGGCGATACATGTGGTCATATCGACTTTGAATTCACGCCCGCCAGAGACCCAGCGTAAACCCTCTTGCAGTAACCCCTGTCCCATATAGCAGACCGGGCGATCCAATCCTGAGCGTCCCCAACACAGCGCGCAGCGTTCCATCGTGTAGATGATTTTGTCGCCGCCCTCTTCGTAGACGTTCGAGATTTGATCCGAGAACTGCGAGAAGATGTTCGCCATCGCTGGCACGCCCACGCGGAGTTTGGCGTTCAGCGGCAGCACCTTGAATGCCAAGTCGCCGACGCCCGCCAGCGCGCCAAATGAGCGCAAGCCGCCCGCGAAGATCGCACGACCGGCGCGCAGCGCCAAGCCGCGTCCACCGCGCGGACCGTACATCTCTTCGAGCGCGATATTCAACGCGGTGAAATCGGTGAAATCAAACGCCTTCTCTAAGTTATCCGGCGGGTAATTGTCCACATACTGGGGCATCCCGGCGAGGTTGAGAATAGCGTTGAGACCATTCTTGCCCATGATCTCTTCCATCGCTTCAATGGCAAGACGGGCAAATTTGTTGGGATAGTAATATCCACTCTTCTCACGCGGCATCGTGCCAGGTCCTCCATTTGTGCGACGGTGCGTAGCGCAGCAGGGTCAAGCGGGAACAACGCTGCTACTATTCAGTATAACGCTACCCAAATGCAAACTCAAATTTGAATCGATTGTCGGAACGCGCCCGCGCAAACTCCACGGTCCCGTCCACACAATTTGTACATCGACTACGGTGCCACGCAGATCGCCCACACCGTCGAAAAAGACCAGCTTGTTCTGGGGCGTGCGCCCGCGCCAATTGCCTTTGACACGATCTTCGACCAAGACTTGCACCGTCTGTCCGAGATAGCGCGCGTTGATGTCCGCCAAAATGCGCGCCTGCTGCTCATCGAGCGCATCGTGACGCCGCTTCTTCTCATCTTCCGGCACATCGTCGATCATCCGCCGCGCGCTGACGGTGTTGGGACGCGGACTATAGCGCGCCAGATGCACTTTATCCCAACGAATCTCGGATAGCAAGTCAAATGTCTGTTGATATTGTGTTTCTGTTTCGCCAGAGAACCCAACAATGATATCCGTGTGGATCGCGACATCCGGCACGCGCCTGCGGATGCGCTCGATCAATCGTCGATAATCATCGAGTGTATAGCCGCGCTTCATCGTTTCCAACAACGCATCGTCGCCCGCTTGGACGGGGACTTCGATCTGCGGCATCACGCGCGGAAGTTCCGCAACGGTATCCAACAGTTCGTCGCTCATCCAATTCGGATGGCTGGTCAAAAAACGGATGCGTTCGATACCCGTTTCTTCGGCGGTTCGATGCACAATGCGCAAAAGCGCCGCTAAATCGGGCCCGTCGGGAATGTCTTTCCCATAGCGATCCACGATTTGCCCCAAGAGCGTGACCTCTTTGACGCCCTGCCGAGCGAGGCTGCGCACATGCGCGACGATCTCGCCGACGCTGCGGCTGCGTTCTGCACCGCGCCGAAACGGAATGATGCAGAAGGTACACGCATGAGAACAGCCGTAAACCACAGGGACATAGGCGCTGATCAGGCTGCCGTGTTCGTGCGCAGGCAGCAGCAGTTCGCCGTCCATGCCGATACCGAGCGCATCGGCGTCCGCCACGTCGTTTTGAAGCGCGTCCCGTCGCGCCCGTTCGCGCGCTTCGACCGCCAGCAGTTCGTTCTCAGACATGCGCGTCTTGAGGAAATCGATCATCGGCGCGGGCTGCGACGGGGCAAGGAACACATCCACGAACGGCAGTTTTTGACGCAGCGCCAGCGCATCGCGCACGCCAACCATGCAGCCCATCACACCGATCACCTTGTTGGGGTCGGCGCGCTTGGCATCGCGCAAGATGTACAGATTATTCAGCGCCTTGTCCTCCGCTTGTTGGCGGACAACGCACGTATTCACCACGACGATATCCGCATCCTTCGCGTCGTCGGATGCGCTATAGCCCATCCGCTCCAACTCTGACGCGAGGTGCTGCGAGTCCGCAGTGTTCATCTGACAGCCGAACGTGAGGATATGGTACTGCATGACAATCGATTCCATCTTGATTGATAGGGTGATTGTAGCGTTCAGCGCGGGGCGCGTCAATGTGGTGTCATTCGCACAATACCGCACGCATTCGCACATCCCCGAAGCTGCCGACGGATGTGGGCAGCACGCGGAACGCGATCCGATTGTCGTCCAGCGCCACCATATCGCTCACATCCAGCTCGAAGGGCGTTTGAAGCACGCCCAAATTGCGCCCGTTCAAATGGAGTTCCACGTCCGACGGCAGCGCCTTAATCGTCAGCACAAAATTCCAGCACAAGTCGTCCATCGGCGGCAGATCGAACGCCCGCGTTAGCCACGCGACCCAGCCTTCGGGACGGCGCTTGTCGAACGACCAGACAAACAGCGATGGCACAACCTGCGGCTCCATGAATTCGTAGAGCTTGGGATCGAGTTCCAGATAATCACACTGCCAGCCGCCGCCGAGTAGGATATAAGGGAAAGTCGTCATATCGTTTTCCATATGGTTTGGGGGCTATTTTACCTTGCGGTTTCGTCTATTTTTACATGGCGGCTGAAAAACTGCCAAATGAGTTCCGTCGCGCTGAAATCTTGACTCGTTAACCCTAAACTGGTCGAGACTTCGACACTTGTCCCCGCCCACGTATGCCCGCCGAAATACACGCCAATTAGCGTGACTTCCGCCGCTTGTTCACAGTCGGTAGACGCCTCGATCAGCGCGCGCGTGCCGTCGTCGGGCGCGGCATCGTCCATAGGGTCTATCTGCGAATCGCCGACACAGCCGTTGACCTGTCGCCAAAAGCGCACCGTATCGCGCGCCGATAGGTAGCCCCCGCGCACGCCCGTCCACGGGATGACGGTATCATCCGTCCCCTGAACGATCATGACGGGAATCGGGTCGGCATCGATACATTCTTCGAGAATATAGGCGGGCATGGTCGAGGCGACCGACGCCACCGCTGCGAATATGTCGGGCAGCAAACAGCCCAGCCGATATGCCAGCATCCCGCCCATCGAATAGCCCGTCGCGTAGACGCGCTCTGGATCGATGCGCAAGTTCGCTTCGAGATACTGCGTAATCGCCGCTAGGAACGCCACATCGTTGATCGTGCCATCAACGCGCGAGTCCATCGGACGTCCGTCGTTCCACACACGGTCGATGCCGTCCGGGTACACCACGATCACGCCGTCGCGCTCCGAAATCGCATTGAATGCCGAAATGACCTCCATCCCTGCGCCGTCGCCGCCTGCACCGTGCAGGACGAAGACCAGCGGAAATAATTGATCGCTGCGCTCGTAACTTGCTGGAATTTGAATGCGATAGACACGCTGTACCCCGTCAAACGGCTGCTGAACGGTAAAGTTGCCCGCGCCGGGCAGCGCATCAAGGGGAGTACGGGTCGGTTGGATCGTGTCGGTGGCTTCGGGCGTAATTTCTGGCGTCAGTTCGGGTGTCGTTTCTTGAGCGAACAGTGATTGTGCCGACAAGAGCAAGAACGCAAGGGTGCAGCCGCGCGCGGCGTGTCGAAACCGGTTCATCGGATTATCCTTTAGCGTGATGGATACCGATCATCTACACGCCGCGCGGGCTGTGCGTTCAATCATCAATCAGCCGCAGCGACCCTGCAAACTGAGCGCTTCTCGTGGTTTGAAACGGAAATCATCCATTGTGCGCGCGATCTGGTTGCGAAACGCCGCGACTCGCGCCAAAATAGCCCACATAACGATCCGTAAGCATATATCGAGGCTTGACCATGCGCCCGACCGTCTTGTTCTACAATCCCATCAGCACGTCGCCGGGTAAACAACGTTTACCGCTGTCGCTGCTGGCGGTCGCGGCGGTGATTGCCGCTGATTACGATGTCGAGTTCATTGACGGCAACCTGAGCGCCGATCCCGCCGCCGATATCCTTGCACGCGCAGAGGCGACGGGCGCGAAACTGCTGGCGTGTACCGTGATGCCGGGTCCGCAGATTCGGCAAGCCGTCCCCGTCTGCAAGCGTGTGAAAGCCGCGCGCCCCGACTTGACGATCTTGTGGGGCGGCTACTTCCCGACGCAGCACGGCGAGGTCATTCTCAAAAGCGATTGCGTCGATTACATCATTCAAGGGCAGGGCGAAGCGCCGTTCCGCCAGTTCGTGGATACGCTCCATCGCGGCGGCGCGCTGACCGACATCCAGTCGCTTGGCTACAAAACGGCATCAGGCGAACCGTGCATCAACCCACGCGCGCCCTACGTGCCGATGAACAATCTGCCGTGGTTTCCGTATGACAAAATCGACGTGAACCGCTATATCGGGCGGAGCTACTTGGGGAATCGCGTGCTGTCGCACAACAGCAGCTTCGGCTGTCCATTTGCGTGCAATTTCTGCGCAGTGGTCGCGTTGGCAAATCGCCGCTGGCTGCCAGAGAGCGGCGAACGGGTCGCCAACGTCGTCGGACACTTGTACGACCGTTATCAGATCGACGGTCTCGAATTTCACGACATGGATTTCTTCGTCAGCGAGGCGCGCACGGCGGATTTTTCTGAACGTTTGGCGCACAAGGTGGGCGACAAGATTCAGTGGTGGGCGTTGGGGCGCGTCGATACGCTGATGGGATACAGCGATGATACATGGGCGAAGATGAAGCGCGCAGGCAGCAAGATGCTCTTTATGGGCGCGGAGAGCGGCGACGACGAGACGCTGAAGCGCATGAACAAGGGCGGAACGTCTGGCACGGCGCAGACGTTAGCCATTGTCGAGCGGATGAAACATTTGGGCATCGTGCCTGAATTGTCGTTCGTTCTGGGCAACCCGCCCGATCCGCGCGACGATATCGAATCGACCATCGCGTTCATCCGTAAGCTCAAGCGCATCAACCCGGCGACGGAACTGATCCTTTACATCTATACGCCCGTGCCGCAAGAGGGCAGTATCCTGCTCGACGAGGCGACGAAATTGGGCTTCAAGTTCCCCGATACACTCGAAGAATGGGCGAGCGAGGAATGGGCGAAGTTCTCGCTGCGCCGCGATCCGAATACACCGTGGTTCCGCGATAACGTGCGCAAGCGCATCCGCAATTTCGAGTCGGTGATCAACGCCTACTATCCGACGGTCACGGACATGCGCATGACGACGAATTACCGCAATTTACTCAAGGGGTTGTCGGGCTGGCGCTACAAGCTCAAGTTCTACGATTTTCCATATGAACTGAAGGCGTTGCAGCGCGTGATCCATTATCGCCGTCCAGAAACGACTGGATTCTAGCCATGCAGTCGATCATTCCGGGCGTTTACACCTTCGATGGCTTGATCGTCGGGCGCGTCTACCTCATCGAAGACCCCGACGGCTTGACGTTGATCGATGCAGGTATCGCGCCGTCCGCGAACAAGATCAAGACGCAGATCGAGGCGCACGGGCGGACGCTGAACGACGTGAAGCGCATCCTGATCACGCACGCACACCCCGATCACGTCGGCGCGCTGCCCAAACTGAAAGCATGGACGCGCGCGCAGATCGTCGCGTCGGAACTGGAAACCCCCGTTATTCAAGGCGAAATCGCCGTGCCGCGCGCGGAAGGCGCGATCCGCCCGCCGCAGACGCGCTACAAGCCCGGCGTCAAAGTGGATCGCATCGTGCGCGACGGCGATATGATCGCGGAGGTACTCGGTGGGCTGCAAGTCGTGTTCACGCCCGGTCACGCGCCGGGACACATCGCGTTTTGGTCGCCGTCGCGGCGTATCTTGTTCGGCGGGGATGTGATCATGCCGCGCTTCGGCAAAATGCAGCTTCCATACCGCGCGCTGACCGTCGATCCAGTCGCAAATCTGCGTTCTGTGGCGGCGCTGACGGCATTCGACGCGCAAACGGCGTGCTTCGGACACGGTGTACCCATCGCGGCGGACGCGGCAACAGCGATTCGGGGTTTTGCGCGGCGCGTCGGGGCGGTGTGAGGCATCCACATGAGCATCATCTATGAGGAACGACCCTCCGATGCGCCGTTCGTGCAATCGGTCGCCCGGATTCAAGCGGAGCGCGATGGCTTTTCGTTGATCCCCGCTGACGGTCACTGGTATTTGTATATCACCACCTTGAATGGCAAGACGACGTTCACCGTGGGCGGGCCCATCACCAAGGCGCTGTCACTACCGCACGCGGCGGGCGCGGAGTCCGTCGGCATCCGGTTACGCTTGGGGACGTTCATGCCGCATCTGCCCGTAAAACTGCTCGTTGACGGCGTGATCACGCTTCCCGACGCATCGAGTCAATCGTTTTGGCTGAACAGCTCCGCGTGGCAGTTCCCTACCCTTGATAATGCCGAAACATTTGTTGGGCGTTTGGTACGCACGGGAATACTGGTGTGTGAGCCGGTTATCGATGCGGCGCTGCAAGGCGATACCAGCAATCTCTCGGTACGCTCGGTACAGCGTCGTTTTTTGCAGGCGACCGGGCTGACCCCCGTCCTGATCCGACAAATCGAACGCGCGCGCCACGCGACGGCGCTCTTGCAGCAGGGTGATTCGATCTCGGATGCCGTTTATACGGCGGGCTACTTCGATCAAGCGCATCTGACGCACGCGCTGAAACGCTTCATGGGGCAAACACCTGCTCAGATCGCCCGCCCCACTTCACCGCCGTAGCTGTCGCATTTTTACAATACGGGCTTCTGCTGCTCGGCTATGCTATAGGAATTGAAACGAATTGGCATCAGCGCAAGCAAACAGGAGACCATCCCATGCGGAAAATCATTGTCGGATTGTTCATATCCCTCGACGGCGTAATCGAAGGACCCGGACTTGGTGACGTATTCGAGTATGCTGGCTGGACGATGCCGTACTACACCGACGAAATCGGGCAGTATATCGGTGCGACCATCGCTACATGTGATGCGCTGCTCTTGGGGCGCGTGACCTATCAAGGCTTCGCCGCCGCCTTTTCGTCTCAGACGGGCGGCATGGCGGATATGCTGAACAATCAGCCCAAGTATGTCGTTTCCACGACCTTAAAAACGGCAGATTGGAACAACTCCACCTTGATCAACGGGAATGTTGTCGAAACCATCGCGGCGTTGAAACAAGCGCCCGGACGGGATATCTCGGTCAGCGGCAGCGGCACGCTGGTGCAAACGCTGATGCAGCACGATCTCGTCGATGAATTGGTGCTCATGCTCTATCCAGTCGTCTTGGGGACAGGGAAACGCCTATTCAACGCGGGGATGGCGAAGACGACGCTGAAGCTGATGGACGCCAAGACGACCAGTGCTGGCGTCGTGCTGCTGCGCTATCAGCGTCCGTCTGATTAATCGATGTAAGCGCGGATATCGCTATGCAAATCATCGAGATTGCCCGCCTTCGACCACCCGGAGGCGGATCGCCCCAATTTCAGGGCATCGACTATGGTGCGAACACATCGTTTTTCGTCGTGAACAGCCTGCCTAGTCAGGGCGCGGACAAACATCGTCACCCCTATGAAGAAATCTTTGTCATTCTCGACGGCGATATCGAAGTGATCGTTGATGGTGAACGGCAGATGGTTGGAGGCGGCACGATTGTGATCATCCCCGCCGAAAGTTGGCACGCGTTCAAAAATCGCTCCGATCATCCCGCCCTCATGGTCAATATCCATCCCGTCTCGAAAATGATTCAAGAGGATTGGACAGAACGATGAAAACGACCTTCACTACGACTGTGAAAGCGATGACCGAGAAAGCGACCACCCTGCCAGTCCCGGCGGCGGCGGTCGCCGCCTTGGGAACACAGAAAAAGCCGCGCGTGCTTGTGAGCCTGAACGGTTACACGTATCGCAATACCGTTCAATTGTATAATGGCAACTTTATGCTGCCCTTCAGCGCCGATGATCGGAAAGGAGCAGGCGTGAAAGCCGGTGATGACGTAGAAGTCACCCTTGAACTCGATTTAGAGCCGCCGACTGTCATGGTTCCCGACGATTTAGCGGCGGCACTCGCAGCCCAAGCGGGCTTGCCGGCGATCTTCGCTGGGCTGGCGTTCTCGAAGCGCAAGGAATTCGTTCGACAGGTTGAAGACGCCAAGACGCCAGAAACGCGCGAACGTCGGATCGCTGGAGTCCTCGCCAAGCTGACGGACGCCTGATGTTCATTGCCTAACCGCGTTGTGCCGGGCGCGCAACCCATGGTTTCGACTCTTTCCTTTCGACTTCATGCCTCGTGCGCTATACTTTGTGGCATTGTTCACAATGTCACATCAAAAACGAGGTTGAATCCCAATGAAACGGATTTTGTTGTGCGCGCTGGCGCTGGTCACACTTGTGGCAGCGTCGGCGTGCGGGACGGTTGCCACACCGGAATGGGCGGCAGAGGCGCAAGGGACGCGCGTTGCTCAAGTCTCGACCGATACCTATCTGACAGCGATTGCGCCGACCGCGACCCCAACGCTCACACCCACCGCGACGCTGACGCCAACGTTCACGCCGCTTCCGCCAACTGAGACACCGATTCCGACTGCTACGCCGACTCCACTCCCGCCGACCGCAGCACCCACCGTTGAAGTGGCAGTTGCCAGCGGCGCGGATGTGGCAGCGGCGGCACTCGCAGCGGGTGATTCAGCGGCGGGCATGGTCGTGTTCCAAACACAGCACGCGCTCCCCGACGGCAGCGCGTGGGCGTGCATGTCGTGTCACTCGGTCGATGCCAGCGGCGTCCGTCTGATCGGGCCCGGCTTATGGAATGTCTCGGTGCGCGGCGAAACGCGCGTAGCGGGGCAGAACGCGGCGGAATACGTCCGCAATTCGATCCTGCATCCGGCGGATTACATTGCACCTGTCGCCGACGGCGAAGCAGCGTGGGCGTTGAACATGCCGCTCGGTTGGGACACCGTGTTGAGCGAACAAGAATTGAACGATGTGATCGCGTATCTGTTCACACTGCGCTAGAGCGTGTCTGCAAACTCGATTTTCGCTTGTTTTGTTCGACCTCACCCCCGCTGCGCTGCGCTCCCACTCTCCGTACCGAAGAGGGGGTTGGGGGCTGAGGTTTCAGCGTTTGCAGACCGACCCTAGTCGTAAAGCGTCAGCCATCAGGATAGGGCGCGCCCTACCCTGATGCTTGTTATCCTTACAAATCACACTGCGCTTTTCAATTTTTGCCCTTCCGCGAACTGTGCTATACTCCAAGCTAGAATTCATCTTATCCTCGTTGAATGTTCATCAATTATGCGGCATTTCATCGATTTAGCGGATTGGTCGGTCGATTCACTGCGGGACATGCTGTCGTTGGCAGTGCGCTTGAAGGCGGAATGGCAAAATGGCGGCAATGCGCCGCTGTTGCAGGGCAAAACCCTCGCCATGATCTTCCAGAAGCCGTCGCTGCGCACGCGGGTGTCGTTCGAGGTTGGGATGCAGCATTTGGGTGGCACCGCCATCATGCTGGGTCCAGACGAAATTGGACTGGGTAAGCGCGAAAGCATCGCGGATACTGCGCGCACGCTCTCTGGCTACGTACAGGGGATCATGGCGCGTGTGTTCAGCCATCAACATCTATTAGACTTGGCGGCGTGTTCGTCCGTGCCAATCATCAACGGCTTGAGCGACTCTCAGCATCCGTGTCAAGCGCTGGCAGATATGCTGACGATCTTGGAACGCTTCGGGCATTTGGACGGCGTGCGCTTGACCTATGTCGGGGACGGGAACAACGTCGCTTCATCGCTGGCGCATTTGGCAGCAGCCTTCGGGATGGACTTTCGCATCGCCACACCGCCGGGTTACGCCTTTAGCGACGATACGCTCACGCAGATCGGCGCGCTTGCCGAAATACACGGCGCGACGATAGGCACGTTCTTCGATCCGACGGCGGCAGTCGCGGGCGCGCAAGTCGTCTATACCGATACGTGGGTGAGCATGGGACAAGAAGCTGAAACCGCCGCGCGCTTGCCCCTCTTTCAATCTTATCAGGTCAACACGGCGCTGTTGGCGGGCGCAGACCCGAACGCGATTGTCATGCACTGTTTGCCCGCCCATCGCGGACAAGAGATCACCGACGACGTGGCGGACGGCGGGCAGTCAGCGATCTTCCAACAAGCGGAAAATCGACTGCACGCGCAGAAGGCGATTCTAGTTACACTATTACAATGACGACGGTGCTGGACATACGGGGACGAATTGATGCCTGGGAATCGTGAAGCCTACGAGCAAGCGATGAACGCGGGGCATAATGCCGCTTGGGATCAAGATTGGATGGTTGCGGTAGCTGCTTATGGACGCGCCGTACAGGAATTTTCCGGTGATCCAGAGGCGCATATCCATCTCGGATTGGGTTTGTTGGAACTCGGACGCCTAGAGGATGCGCTGAAAGTCTATACGCGCGCGCATCAATTGGCGGAGACCGACCCGATCCCGCTGGAAAAGAGCGCCGATGTCTTGGAGCGCATGGGGCGCTTGCGCGAGGCAGCGCAGCAGTACATCAACGTCTCCGAAGTGTACTTACAGCAGCGCGATCTGGAAAAAGCGATTGCCAACTGGGAACGCGCCACACAATTGACGCCTGGCTTGGTCGCGATCCACGCCAAGTTAGCGCAGGCATACGAGCGCATCGGGGACAAGAAGTCTGCGATCCGTGAGTATTTGACGCTGGCGTTCAATTTTCAAAAGAACAACGACAGCGAGCGCGCGATCCGCGCTACTCAGCGGGCGCTGCGCCTTGAACGCAACAATCCGCAAGTCTTGAACACGCTGCGTGCGTTGGACTCTGGCACGCCAATTCAACCGCCAAGCAGCGACCGAGAACCCACGCCGCCACCAGCGCGTTCCAACTTTGATAAAGACGCGAAGCGCACAGCGGCGAAGAAGGACGACGCGCCGCCCCCACCGGTTGAGTCCGATCCGATGGGTCCCATGGGCGACGCGATGAACGATGCGCTTGGCGCGCTGGCGATCTATGTGATGGAGCAGAGCGGCGCGTTCACCGTCTCGACGGACGCGCTGCAAGCGATGGAAGCGCAGCGTCAGGGCTTGAATGATGAAGCGGTCGAAGCGTATGAGCGCGCCGAACCGCGTGTCCGTCACCCGGCGCTGAAAATGAATCTTGGCGGGCTGCTCGTGCTGCAAAATCGCGCCGACCAAGCGATCAAGCATTTGGGCGAGGCGGCAACCGCAACGTCGTTCGCTGCGGGCGCTTACCATGCGCTCGGCATTGCTTACGTGAAGCTCGGACGGCACAAGCAAGCCGCACGTTTCTTGCTGCAAACGCTGCAATCGGTGTCGAGCATCGACGAGGCGACCGATCTCAGCGGCGCAATGCCAATTTTTGAGGAACTCAACACGGTCTTGGCGAGCGCGACCGACGAACAAATGACGGTGATCAACGCGCGCTTCATCGAACTGCTGCACGGCAAGGATTGGCGCTTACGGGTGGTCGAAGCCCGCCGTCAACTCGAAGAGACGCTGCGCGAACAGGGTGAACGCGGCTTGCTCGATATTCTGACGGCACAGCGCGGCGATAAGCTGACCGAGTCGATCTCGCTGATCGACCGCTATGTGCGGCGCGGGCTGTTCACGTTGGCGATGGACGAGGCACACCGTGCGGTCGAGTTCTCGCCCAACTATCTGCCCATCCATGTGCGTATGGCGGAGATCATGATCAAAGAGGGTCGCGTGCGCAACGCCATCACCAAGTACAACACGATTGCGCGCTCGTACCTATCGCGCGGCGAGAACGAACGCGCCGCCGATATCTTGACCAGCGTCTTGGAGATGGCACCGCTCGATGTCACTGTCCGCGAGAGTTTAATTGACCTGCTGGAAACCGAAGAACGCTGGGATGACGCGCTCGATCAATATACCGAATTGGCGCACACCCATCAGCAGTTGGGCAACTTCGATCAGGCGCGTGAGACCTATGTGCTGGCAGAGCGCCTCGCCACGCGCATCACCGCCGCGCCAGAGCGCATGGTGAAGATTAAACATGCCATCGCGGATATCGACCTGCTGCGGACGGATTTCCGCAAGGCGCAGAAGACTTACGAAGAAATCATCGTGCTTTTGCCCGATGACGAACGGGCGCATCGCCAATTGATGGAACTGCACTACCGCCAGAAAAATAACGTTGAGGCGACGCGGCGGCTCGACAAACTGTTGGGCATTTACGCGCGCAACAAACAGATTAACCGCATCACCCAACTGCTCGAAGAATTGGTCGGGCAAGAACCGAACGATACCGCATTGCGTTCGCGCTTGGCGGCGATTTATCGCCAGTTGGGGCGCACGAAGGACGCGATTTCGCAGTTGGACGCGCTGGGCGAAATGCAGCTTGACGCCGGACAGCACGCCGAAGCCGCCAATACAATCCGCCAAATCATCACGCTCAAGCCTGATCACGTCGAGGATTATAAGAAACTGCTGCAACAATTGGGCGGTTAAAATTTACCCCACCCCCTAACCCCCTCCCTACCGCTTGGAGAGGGGGAGTGCATGGAGACCCCGCGTGTGGAACTGATCTGGCTGCTGGAGAATCTCACCCCGCAAGCCATCATCGACATCTTCTTGGTGGCGATGTTGTTCTTTTGCGTCAGTTTTTTCATTCGCGGCACGCAAGCCGTCACCCTACTGCGCGGGACGCTGATCGTCATTGGCGTCGCGGCGGTGGTGGCGAATGTGTTCAACCTCATGGCGCTGCGCTGGCTGATCGAGACCCTGCTCCCAATCATGGCGATTGCGCTGCCTGTCATTTTTCAGCCGGAACTGCGGCGCGCGCTCGAACGGTTGGGACGCGCGGGCGTCAACGCCAATCGTCAGCCTGCTGACTTGCGCGCGCGCATCATCGAGGATGTCTGCCAAGCAGCGGAACGTTTGTCCGAACGCAAGCACGGTGCGCTCATCGTTTTGGAGCGCAAGAGCAGCTTGCAGGATTACATCCGCACGGGAGTTCCACTCGACAGCGAAGTGAGTCCCCAACTGTTGCTAACGGTCTTCTGGCCCAAGACTGAACTCCACGATGGCGCAGCGATCATCGATTGGCAGGGGCGTGTCGCGGCGGCGGCGGCGGTGCTGCCGCTGTCGTCCAGTCGCACGCTGACCACGCCCAAACTTGGCACGCGCCACCGCGCAGCATTGGGCATCACTGAAGTGAGCGACGCTGTGTGTGTGATCGTCTCGGAAGAGACGGGACGGATCTCGATCACCAATGCTGGACGGCTAATTCCGCGTCTTGATAGCAAACGGTTGCGCACGATCTTGACCGCGTTCTATGGCGTCGATGCGACATCGACAACCTTGGGCGCGCGCTTACGCGATGGGGTGCGAACGTTGAGCGCCCGCTTGTCACAGCAGAATAACGGCTGATGCAAACCAAATCTCCGCTCCGAAAGATCGTCCTCGATAACGTCCTGTGGTTTCTCGGCGCGCTCTTGCTGGCGGTGTTCGTCTGGGTTACGGCGACGGCGCAGTCCGACCCCATCGAACAATGGCGGTTGTCTGACCGCGTGCCGATCCGCTTCACGCCCGATCCCGGTTTGATCATCACCAACGAGAGCGAACTGACCAGCACTGTGCTTGTCCAACTGCGCGCGCCGCGTTCCGTGCGCCAGATCATGAGCGCGGACGATGTGCAAGTATGGGCAAATCTGACTGGTTTGAGCGCGGGCGAACATACTGTCGAATTGCAGGCGGGGATCGCGCCAGACCGACGCGCGCAAGTCGTCAATACGACGCCCGGACGAGTCACGGTTCAATTGGAGATTGCGCAATCGCAGTTGAAGCCTGTCGAAGCACAGATCACCGCGGATGCGCCGCCCATTGTGCGCGTGGACAGCCTCACCTTCGACACGCTGCAAGTGATGGTGTCGGGACCCGCCAGTCGGGTAGAACAAGTCGTCAAAGTCCTCTTTCCGCTCGATTTATCGGTGGCGCGCGCCCGCTTCGAGGCGGATGCGCGTCCCGTGCCGGTCGATGTTGATGGCGAAATCGTGAGCGGCGTCAATCTCAGCCCGGCGGTGATTCACGTCGTTGTCGAGATCAGTCAGCGTTCCGATGTGCGCGAAGTGCGCGTTTTGCCCAATATTGTCGGGGAATTGCCAGAAGGCTATGTTTTGGCACAGCCCTTCGACTATGAGCCAAAATCGATCATCGTCAACGGGCCCGCCGAAGTCCTGGCGCAACTGCCCGGCGTTGTCCTGACCGCGCCCATCGATCTGACGGAACGGCGCGCGAGCTTCGTGCTGGATGTTCCCGTTGAACTGTCGGATCAGCGTCTCGTAATCCTGACGGGTCGCACGATCCAAGTCACGGTTGGCATCACTGCACCGACGACGACGCGCCAATTCGACCGCATTCCCCTTGAAATGATCGGGTTGCGTGACGGGTTGCGTGCGGCGCTCTTGCCTAACGAAGTAACCGTGTTGATCACCGGATCACAGCCGCGCCTCGACGCGCTGACGCCCGACGATGTGCGCGTGATCGCGGATTTGGCGGCGTTCACGGAGAGCGGTACCTATCGTATTACGCCGTTGGCGTCGGCGTCGGACGACTCGTCGCTGGATATCGCGGTACTGCCCGACGAAATCGATGTGCAGATCACGAATGGGATCGAGGCTGCACCAGAGGCGACGCTGCCCGTGAATGGATCGCCCTAGCGTAGGCGTGTGCCGCTGGCACGCCCGCTGATTGAAGGCGGCACGATGTGTACCTATGCGTTCACTTTTAACCGCAGCTTATTTTCGCAAAGGGATAATTTCATGATTTGGGATCACGACGCGCTCCAGAAACACAGCCTCGATCAACGCCAATTCTTCGACATGCGCGAGTCGACGCTCCCGAACGGGACGCGCATCATCGATGCGTACAACGCCAGTGGGCTGCACTTCACGCTGCTGCCGGATCGCGGCATGGATGTGTGGAGCGCGCATTATAAGGGGATGCCGCTGACGTGGCTTGCGCCCGGATCGCCATTTCCGCCCGATGAAGGGCAAGATTGGCGGCGGCAGTTCAACGGCGGTTTGCTGACAACCTGCGGCTTTCAACATGTGGGGCAGCCCGAAACGGACGATGTGACGGGCGAATACCGTGATTTGCATGGTCGCTATACGCGCCTGCGCGCGTACAACACCGGGATTTCGGTTGAGCCGGAGCGCCTTGACCGCTATGGTGAACTGTGCGAAACACGCTTGTTTGGGGAACAGATTCATACAAGCCGTTCCATTACGCTCCCGCTTGCCGAACCCCAATTTCAACTCAATGAACGGATTACGAATTTGGGCGACGCACCGACGCCATTCATGCTGTTGTATCATGTCAACGTCGGTTATCCGCTCATGCGCGCTGGGACGGAACTGCTGACGCCGCACGAGCGTGTGCTTCCCTACGATGATCGGGCGCGCGCAGACTTAAAGACGTGGAACAAGTATGATGCAGCGACGGCGGGCTATGCTCAACAAGTCTTTATCCACCATTTGAAAGCTGACCCAGCGGGTATGACCGAGATCGCGCTCATCAATGACGATATCGGGCTGTCGCTGCAATTCGATGTCGCGCATCTCCCCTATTTCACGCAGTGGAAGAATACACGGCAGGGGATTTATGTCTGCGGCATCGAGCCGGGCAATTGTATTCCCGAAGGACAGAACACCGCGCGCAAACACGGACGTTTGGTCACGTTGCAGCCGGGCGAAAGCGTGTTCAAGACATTGATGATCCGCGTCCTCGACGGCGAGGACGCGATCCAAGCAGCGCGCGCGCGAATCGCGGCGCTGCAACGCGACGGCACGCCTGCCGCCGGCTTCAACGCGAATGGGCTATAAAAATTAGAACTTACGCAGTTGACCGAGAAAAAGGGCATTTGCCGCAGATTTCTTCCCTCAACTGCGTAACTCCTAAAATAATAAATCAGAAAGTTGATTGCTTATAGTGAACTGTAATCATGTCTGATTGGTACTATTGTGTTATCGTAGCGGCGCATCTCACAAAATTGTGCCGAAACCGAGTAGTCCATGTCCGACATTTTCATTGCGACGCTAGGGCAGCGTCCCGAAGCGATCACCGTTGCGCTCGATATGCTCATGCAAACGGTTAACATCATGAGCATCGTGATCGTGCATACCGATCCGAAAAACTCCGCAATTGCGGGCGCGCTCCAGCGGTTGAAAACAGTGCTGATGAGGGATTATGCCGAGTTGCCCGTCGAATACCTTGAAATTTGGACGAGTGCCAATCAACCGCTGATCGATATCATCGACAACGAAACGGCGTCGGATTACTTTCGCGGCATCTATCGGATTTTGTTGGATTTCAAGCGTCACGACGCAACGCTGCATGTGCTGATCGCGGGCGGGCGCAAGGCGATGAGCGTGTACGCGGCGCTGGCGGCGACGTTGATTTTTCGCGCTCACGACCGCCTGTGGCACGTCGTCTCACCGAGCAACATGATCGCATCGGAGGGGCAGTTTCACATCCCGCCGGAAGTGCGCGATCAAGTGTATTTGGTCGATATGCCGATCATCCCCGCGCGCGTCGCCGTCTGGGACATGCCGCCGGATCAGATGGATGATCCGCTTGAACTGGTGGCGCGTTCGCATGACATCCGCAGCGGATTCATACGACTACTGACCGATGCCGAGCGCGACTTGGTGTTGACGCTCGAACAATACCCAGATTGGAGCGCATCGGACATCGGCGCGCACTTCAACATCGTCAATTCGACGGTCAACAACCATCTGGGAAACATCTATAACAAGATGGTCGGCTATTTGGCGCTCGAACTGGAAAAGGGCAAGAGCAAGCACAACCCGAAGATGAAACAAATGCTCTTGCGGTTGTTGCAAGGGCGCTTATAGACGTTCCCATACGGCGTAAAATTGGCGCACATACGGCAGCAATCGCTGTATCTGCGCCGCGCGTTCGCGCAATACTGCTCGATCCACACGCGCCAATGCCTCGCGCAGTTCCGCTTCGAGCGCGGCTTCGTCCGTTTTCGTTGCCTGTCCATCGCGGATCACCCATTCACCGTGTGCCATGACGTGTCGAACATGGCTGCGATTCGCACGACGCAGCAGTATTTCGGGGAACGAGACGGCGTAGTTAACGTCCGGCGTCCAAAAGCCGATGGCGGTTTTCCAGTCGAGCAGGACAAGATCGGCAAGATGGTGGTGATACAACTGTCCCAATTGCGCTTCGCTGCCAAACGTGACGCGCGTACTTCCGCTGCTGCCCAGTTGGAGGAGATGATGCGCATCCAGATCAGCCGCAGTCATGCCCGCTTGCGCCCCAAGCGATAACGCCAAGCGCAGTTCGCGCCAGTAATCCTGATCTTCATCGAGCGATTGCCCATCGAGTCCGACGCCAAGGGCGATATCGTCTTGATAGTACAGCTTCGCCAGCGGCGCGATGCCGCTCCGCAGCCGGAGATTGCTGCTCGGATTGTGCGCGATGCCAACGCGGTGCTGGCTCAGTAACTCGAAATCGGCGTCTTCAGCGTAAACCATGTGCGCTAACGTCAGCCGTTCGCTCAATACGCCGATCTCGTCCAAATGGCGAATGAATGATTTGCCCCACGTCTTTTGCGCGTAAATCTGCTGATAGCGCGTCTCTAGCATATGCATTTGGATGCGCGTTCGATGCGACTCCGCGAAGGCGGCACAGCGCAGAATGAGATCGTCGCTGCACCACTGTCCGCCCGCCGGACTAACCTGAACATGCACTGTACAACCATCGGCGTCGTGATACTGTTGGTAGAGGGACTCGCACAGCGCGAAATAATCATCGACCGGATAGGGCGCGCCGTCGCCCATCATGCCGCGCGCGACCGCTTCCAAATCGGTGGGGAGCGCCGCCAAGAACGCCGCGCGCTCGGCATAGATCAAGCGGTTCTGGTCAATCGTCGTTGGATGATACGCGACGCGCATCCCGACGCGGCGATAGCCCGCGATGGTCTGATGTGACTCTTCTGCCAGCGTCGCCCATGCGTTCGGGTTGTGGCTGTGTGCGGTCGCTGTGACGCCAGATTTGAGCAGTTGAATTCCCTCGTATGCCGCCGCCACATCTTTTGGGAGCGCCGGTTGCAGCGCCAACAGCGGCAGCCACGACTCCAAGAACGTATCCGGCACACCCAACGACAGCGATCCGATGCAGCGCCCATGATCGTGCGCGTTGACGAACGCGGGCATCAGAAACAAGTCGTCACTGCCGAACACCTCCGCATCCGGATACTTGGCGCGCAGTTCGTCGCGTGTCCCGTTGTCGAGGATGCGCGTCCCGTCGATATACACGGCGGTATTTTGCCGAACATCTTGGTACAACCAGCAAAGGATACCGTAACCGCCCCATACGATTTGTTTCATGGACAACCCTTTTTCATCGGTAGCGCAAGCGCGGATCGATGATTGGATACAGCAGATCGACCAACAGATTCATCAGCACGTATATGAATGCCACAATGATGATCGTCCCCTGCACGACGGGATAATCGCGGCGCAAGATGCCGTCCAAGAGCATCCGCCCGACGCCGGGCCAGGCGAAGACACGCTCCGTCACGACTGCGCCGCCCAACAGCGCGCCGAACTGTAAGCCTTGCAGCGTGATCACGGGGATGATCGCGTTCCGCAGGGCGTGCCAGAACACCACGCGCCGATCCCGCAAGCCCTTTGAGCGCGCCGTGCGCACATAATCTGCTCGTAGGACATCGAGCATCGCCGAGCGCGTCAGCCGCGCGACGAACCCCGCCGACGTGAGTCCGATTGCCAGCGCGGGCAGTGTCAGATGCGACAAGAAGCTGCTGAGTGCCGCCCAATTTCCGGTCAAGATACAGTCGATGATCATGAAATTGGTGATCGTCTCGTAGGGCATCCCCGCTTTGATGCGCCCGCTGACGGGTGTCCAGCCGAGATTGACCGAGAAAATCACGATCATGACGATGGCGATCCAGAACCATGGGATCGATACGCCCAACACCGCAAACGTTCGCACGCCCGCATCCACCCAACGGCGGCGCGTGACGGCGGAAATCACGCCCGCAACCACGCCGATGCTGGTGCTGATCACCATCGCCACGAGTGCCAATTCGATGGTTGGCGGCATCTTTTCGTAGAGCAAGCGCGAGAGTGGGACGCCAGAGGTCATGGAGACGCCCAGATCGCCGCGCACGAGGTTGCCTAAGAAGGCGGCATACTGCGCTGTGATCGGGCGGTCGAGTCCCCATTCTTCCAACGCGCGCGCCATCGATTCGGCATCGACCATCTGCGCGGCGACCGACTGAATCGGGTTGCCCGGCACGAGCCGCAGCGCGACGAACGTCAGCGACGCGACCGCCCACAGCACGACGGGCAGCCAGATCAGGCGGGAGATGAGATAGCGCGTCGTCATGATGCACCTCGCTGCGCCGGATCGAGCCGATCTCGCAGTCCGTCGCCCAAAAAGTTGACGCTCAAAATGGTGAGCGTGATTGCCAAGCCCGGAAAGAAGCCGACATGCGGCGCATCGAAGATCAAGCGCTGCCCCTCGCTGACCATCAGCCCCCAATCCGGTATCGACGGATCGACGCCGAGTCCCAAGAACGACAGCGCCGACGACAGGCTGAACGCCACTGCCAACATGCCCGTCGTCTGGATGATCAACTGTGGCACGAGGTTGGGTAGGATGTGGCGCGCGATGAGACTAATCCCCGATGCCCCTAACGACTGGGACGCGGTGATGTATTGTTCCTCCATGATTTGCAGCGTGCGCGCCCGCGACAGCCGCGCAAAGTTGGGAATCATCGAGAAGATGATCGCAATCACGGTGTTGACCAAGCCCGCGCCCAACGACGCCACGATCAGGATCGCCAGCAAGACCGCCGGGAAACTGAGCATAATGTCGGTCAAGCGCATCAGCCCGGTATCGATGCGCCCGCCTGCGTAGCCCGCCACGACGCCAATCATGCCGCCGATCAACAGCGCGCCCGCGACGGCGGCGAAGCCGGTCAATAAGATCGTGCGTCCGCCGTACAGCACGCGCGCCAACACATCGCGTCCGAAATCGTCCGTGCCGAACGGATGCACCAGCGACGGCGTTTGAAAGCGATCCATCACGTTGATTTTCGTCGCATCGTAGGGGGTGAGCAGCGGCGCGCACACCGACGCGAACACGACGAACGCGAAGAACGCGCCGCCGAACAACGAGATCGGATCGCGACGCGCGCGCCACAGCCAACCGAGACTCAGCCGACGGCGTGCGGGTGGGCGAAGGTCAATGCGGGATGCGATTTCCATGATGATTCAGGAAAAGATGAACCACAGCGACACGGAGGCACCGAGAATAAAAAGACCGCGCTTTTTCTCCGTATCGCTGTGGTTCAATCCTTCAGGCGAAGGTCACGCTGTCGAGGTTAACGCGCCCGGAGGACGCGCTGTCCGATGGCACATTCGCCAGCGTCTTGGCGTAGAACACAGGCGGCGTCAGATACGCCAGATAGACATACATCATCTGGTCAATCGCCATCTGCTGAATCTGCTGGTAGATTTCCACGCGGGCGGCGGGATCGAGTTCCGCGATGCCAGCGTCGATCAGCGCGTCGAGTTCGGCGGCGGTCGGCAGCGCCTGATGATACGTCAGTGCGCCGGGCGAGGTGATCGAGTGGAGGATCGTCGCCTTGTCGTTGGGATCGGGGACGAACGTCGAACGCTGATTCAAGCCCAACTGCATGTTGCTGTCACCGGCTTTGCCCCAGAACGAACCGGGATCGAGCGGGTCGAGCGTCACGCTGAAGCCGACCGCATCTAAGTCCGCCTTGACCAGCTGCGCGATCAGGGGCCAGAAGCGGTTGTTCTCATATGACAGTTCGATGGCGATGGGTGTGGCGACGCCGCTGGCAGCGAGGTGCGATGCCGCGAGTTCGAGGTTCTGCGTGCTGATGGCGCGGAACGATTCATCGAAGCCAAGATCAGTGGGCGACAGGATCGATGCGGGCAGTTCGCCAAACCCGTTCAGCGCGCCGATGATCAGCGTCTCGCGGTTGATGGCATAGTTGATCGCCATGCGAATATCGATATTGCCCGTCAGTTCCAACGAACAATTGCAGCCCAAGAACAGATCGACGAATGGCGCACCCACATCGACGGTGATATTGTCCGATGCTTGCAAGCGCGGTACGGCGGAGAAGGGCGCGTAGAGTGTAAATTGGACTTCGCCCGCTTCGAGCGCCGCGAGGATCGATGCTTCATCAGGGTAGGCGCGAATCACCAGCGTATCGACGGCTGGCGTTCCGCCGTAGTAGCCCTCGAACGCGCGCAAGACGGCTTCTTGTCCTGGCACGAACCGCTCAAGCATGAAAGGGCCCGCCATGACGGGCATCGTCCCAATGTCCGTGCCTTGCGCATCGAGCGCCGCCGGACTGATCGGCATGGCGGACGGACGCGCGAGGCGGTGAAGCTGCGTCGCGTCGCGCGCGTTCAGCACCATTTCGATGGTCTGGTCATCTAGAGCAGTCATGGACGCGAAATTCGTGCTGCCATGCCCCGATGCCATGTACAAGCCGGGTAAGTAGCTCGGATCGGTGTCGTCGATCATCCGCGTGAAGCTGCGCACGACGGCGGGCGCGGTCACCGGCGTGCCATCGTGGAAGGTTGCGCCAGCGCGCAGCGTGAAGGTATAGGTCAAGCTGTCGTCAGAGATCGTCCACGACTCCGCCAGACCGGGCGTCGGTTCGCCGCTGACGAAATTCGAGCGGATCAAGCCTTCGCCCACGTTGTCGGTGACGTGGATGCTGCCGAAGCCGTTCCATAAGCCCGTTTCCAACGTCTCGCCCATCGATTCAGCGGCGAATACGAGCGTCCCGCCGTTCGCCTGTGCCGCCGCGATCAAGCGTTCGGGCGACACGCCCGCCGCGCGCGCCAGCGGCATGAGCGCCAATGCGCTCGCCGCACCGACACCGCCTTGTAAGAATTGACGACGACTGATGCCGCTCGAACTCTTTTTGTGCTGCGCCATGGTCACAATCTCCCAATCCCAACTATGTTTGTATGACTGTAATCGATTAACTCAGATGAACATCAGCATATTTCAATCAAGATAGTGTAGCGAAATTGTACGCTTGTGACAAAAAACGGGATATTCCTCTAGGAACATCCCGTCAATTTATAGCGTTAAGGGACTGATACGCTGTCCCCGTTCGGAACGTTTATGACGATGCGGGCGCTTCGATGCCTGCCGCCGGATAAACGTTATCGATGTTATAGACCGTGAAGGGGCCCATCAGAACGCGCAGACCAGCGTCGCGCGTCGGGTCGGCGGTGATTTCATACGTCCCCATACGTCCAGCTTCGAAAACGACGCCTGCTTCGGCTTCAATCGCGTCCGTCGCCAACAGGTACGTGACGTAGTACGTCAGGTAGCCGAGGTCAACGAAGCTCCACAGCGCGAATTCGGGCGTGCAGCCGTTTTCGGTATACGCTACGACTTCGGCGGGAACCATCAAGCCGGTGACGACGATGCTGTTGTCGGTGCCTTCGCCGCACAGACCTTCATCTTGCAGCGCCTTCGCGGCGGCGGGACCACCGACGCTGGTCGGGGCGACGATCAAATCGAGTTCGGGGTAGCTGTCGATCAAGCCGAGCGCCTGATTGTAGCTTTCTTCACTCTGGTCGTTGCCGTAGACGATATCCAGCAGTTCAAGCGAGGCGTAAGCCTCGTCTGTCGCTAACACTTCTTGCATCGCGGCGATCCACGCATTTTGATTGGCAGCATCGGGCGACGCGGAGAGGATGGCGAACTGTCCGCCTTCTTCACCGAGAATGCTCAACGCCATGTCCGCGAGGACTTTGCCCGTCTCATCGAAATCGACTTGGGCGACGAAGACCTGCTCGCCTTCAGCCGACGGGATCGGGCTGTCCCACGTTACAATGGTCAGTCCGGCGTCGATGGCGGCTTGGGCAGCGGGCGCCAGTTGATCGCCCGCATTGTTGCTGATCATTAGCGCGTCCAACCCTTGCGTGACGGCATTGGTCACGATTTCGATCTGCCCGGCGACGCTGTTTTCCGGCGTGGGTCCGTCGAAAATCAGCTCGGTCGGGTTTTGGAGTTCAGCAGCCGCTTCCAATGCGCCTTCGTGCGCCTGATCGAACGGCAAAATCCCTAGGAATTTGGGCAGCAGCAGCATTCCGACTTCTTGTCCGGGCGTTGCCATGACCCCTTCACCCATCATTTCGGGCGTCGCTTCTTGTGAGAACGCGACCGATGTGAGCGCCAATAACGCGAACAGTGCGACGAATACGAACGCTTTCTTCATGGTTCAACTCTCCTCAAAATCCATTCGCAAAATTCATACAGACAGCTAGACTCGATGGTCTAGGTTATCCCACGTTGATGTAGGGGTATAGTAGCAAGTGTGGGCATCGCACACCATACCCCTACGAATGTTACCCCTGTGTCGTGTGAGGGGCAAGCGCCGTGCGCAGGCGCTGACGCCGCAGCAGTTCTTGTCCGATGCGCGCCCAATTGGGCAGCAGCACCGAGAGGATCAACAGCATACCGATCACTGACGTTTGAATGTTGCCCGTCGTGTTCACCAGCGACATGCCGTTGCGCAAGTTCAGGATGATCAGGATCGACAAGCCGACGCCGACCAGCGTTCCACTGCCGCCAAAAATGCTGACGCCGCCAAGCAAGACCATCGTCACGACATCGAGTTCAAAGCCGTCCGCCGTGTTGCCGCGTACCGCGCCGAAGCGCGCCGCGATCAAGAGTCCAGCGACGGCAGCGACGATCCCTGACACGATGAACAGCGTCATTTTCACGCGGCGCACGCGCACTCCTGCGAACACCGCTGCCTGTTTGTTATTGCCAATCGCGTAGACATACCGCCCGAACGGCGTCCGATGCAGCACGATCAAGCCGACGATGAACAGCATGATGAACAGGATCAGCCCGAACGTCAGCGATCCAACAATGGGCTGCTGTCCAAGCGTCTCGAACCAAACCGGGAAATCGCCAATCGAGCGATCTTCAAGCATGATGCGCGCCACGCCGCGATAACCGACCAGTCCGGCGAGTGTGACCGCCAGCGATGGCAAGCCGACATAGGCGATCCAGAAGCCGCTGAATGCGCCCGCCAATGCGCCCGCTGCCACCGCGACGATAATGCCGATTTCGAGCGGGACGCCGCTTTCGTACAGCCGCCCCATAATGCAGGCGGACATGCCCATGATTGAGGCGATGGATAGATCGATCTCACCGTTGATGATGATGAAGGTCATGACCACCGCGAGGATGATCTTTTCAATCGAAAGTTGGAACAGATTGATGAAGTTGTTCGGATTCAAATAAACAGGTGATTGGGCGATGTTGACCATCACGGTTACGATGAAGATCACGAGTAACAGCGTCTCCCAACGCAGCCAGCGGCGGAAGGGAGCGCGGGTAGCGTTAATCGCCTGAGACATGGCGTGCCTCTTTCGGTGTATCCGGCGTGAGTTCGTCCGCCGTCGGCGTGGTCAATTTTAATTCGGTGCGCGCCCATAACTGGCGCAAGCGCGCAAGGATCACCGCGTCGGCGGCAACCGCGAGCAGGATGAATGAGCCGAGCAGTGCGCCCTTCCAGAACTCGCTGATGGATTCGAGGCGCGTCAGGCTGTAGTCGAGCGTGCTGATCATGATCGCGCCGAGCAGCGCGCCGATCATCGTGCCACTGCCGCCGAAGATGTTGACGCCGCCAACGACGACCGCCGCGACGACATCCAGTTCCATACCTTGCGCCGCGACGGTCGTAATATCGCCGTAGCGCACGAGGAACATGAAGCCCGCCAAACCAGATAGCGCGCCGCACAAAACATACGCGATCAACACCGTGCGCCGCGCTGGAATGCCCGCGACCCGCGCCGCGTCGGGGTTCGAGCCGATGGCGTATAGGCGTCGCCCAAATTGTAAGAATTGAATGCCGATCTGAAAGACGACCACGACCACGAGCGCGATGAACACCATCAGCCGAATGTCGATCTCGCCCACGCTGAACAAGTTGACGCGCTGGAGACTGACCAGCCATTCCGGCAGATTCGCAGTGGTGACTGTTTTTGCGCCCGAAAATTCGACCAGCACGCCGCGATAGATCGCCAGCGTCCCCAACGTGACGATGATCGCCGGGACGCGCGCATATGCCACCAAGCCGCCGTTAATCGCGCCCAACAGCGCGCCGAGTCCGACCGCCATGCCTACGCCGACGAGCGGCTCAATTGCTTGATTTTGTGTGAACTGCGTGCCGACGAAATAGGCGCAGAAGCCGACCATCGAGCCGACCGACAGATCGATATTGCGCGTTAGCACGACGAGCGTTTGCCCGACTGCGACCACAGTGATGATAGCGACGCTGCTCAAGACGCGCTCGACCGTGCGCGAGGACAGGAAATTTTCGACTTGCGTGCCGAAGAACAGCACGGCAAGGATGATCAGTAAAAGCAAGCTGAATTCGCGGATTTGCTCTGGGCGGATCAGGCGTTTAATGGTGTTCATCCGGCAGCCTCCGCGCGTTTCGCCGCGACTCGTGCCTGTCCCATTGCTGCTGTCATGACGACCTCTTGTGTGGCGTCGGCGCGGTCGTAAATGCCCATCTGTCGCCCTTCGCGCATGACCAATACGCGGTCGCTCATGCCCAAGACTTCGGGCAAGTCGGACGAAATCATCAGGATCGCCAGTCCTTCGCGTGCCAAATCGTTGATCATGGCGTGGACTTCAGATTTCGCGCCTACGTCGATGCCGCGCGTTGGTTCATCGAGGATGAGGAGCTTCGGGCGCGTGTTCAGCCATTTGCTGAGGACGACTTTTTGCTGGTTGCCGCCGGACAGCTTGCCCGCTGGCGCGGCGATGGACTCGCTGCGAATGGTCAGTCGTTGGCGAAATTCGTTGGCTGTGGCGGCTTCGCGCGCGAAGTCGATCAGCCCGGCGCGCGTGGTGTAACGTTTCAGCGTTGGCAGCGAGATATTGCCCGCAATTGACAGCGGCATGATCAGCCCTTGTTGGCGGCGATCTTCCGGCACATAGGCGATACCCATTCGGGTTGCCTGTTCGGGCGATTTGATCTTGACGGGTGCGCCCAACAGCGTAATATCGCCCGCGTCGGGCGGCGCAATGCCGAACAGCGCCAACGCCACATCCGTGCGTCCCGCGCCGACAAGTCCGGCGAAACCCAAGACTTCGCCCGCGCGAATATCAAAGGTGATATCCTCGAACACGCCGCGCTTGCTTAAGCCGCGCACGGATAAGATCACCTCGCCCGGCGGTACGGCGTCTTTGTGGAAGAACGACGCCATCTCGCGCCCGACCATATCGCGGATCGCGCGCTCAACGTTGTATTCGCGCGCTTCGCCCGTCGAGATGCGCTTGCCGTCGCGGAAGATCGTGATTCGATCCGAGATTTCAAAGACTTCTTCGAGGCGGTGGCTGATGAACAAGATCGCCACGCCCTGATCGCGCAAATTGCGCACCAGTTTGAACAACTGCGCTACTTCGTGCGCCGAGAGCGAGGCGGTCGGCTCGTCCATGATCAGGACGCGCGTTTTCAGCGAGAGCGCCTTGGCAATCTCGACGGTTTGCTGTGCTGCTAACGTCAAACCGCGCGCCGGGCTGCGCACATCCAGCGCCACGCCAAGCCGTGCGAGAATCGCATCGGCATCGCGGTACAGCCGACGCCACTGCACGACCGCGCCGCGATTTTGATGGCTGATGAAAATATTTTCCGCCACGTTCAGATCGGGGAATACCATCGGCTCTTGATAGATCGCGGCAATTCCGGCGAGCTGTGCCTGTGCGGAATTGGCGACAGTCAGCGGCACACCATCGAGGCGTAGCTCGCCCACGTCCGGCTGGTGAATGCCGGTCATGATTTTGATGAGCGTGGACTTGCCCGCGCCGTTTTCACCGAGCAGGGTATGAACTTCGCCGGGAAACAGTTCGAGCGAGACGTTATCGAGCGCCTGTGTGCCGTCGAAGCGTTTGGAGACGCCGCGTAAATCTAAAACAGGATTCAAAAGTTCAATGTCCTATAGACGAAAATATATATCCTTAAGCGGATTATACATGAAGTTGTGGGCGCGTCAAAAAATAAGTCAGGGGAGCAAATCGAAATGGGGGATGTGCAGCGGACGGACAAGCCTAAAATCACGGCGGTCAAAGGTGACGCTGCGCGTGATTTTCAGCCGCTCTGCGATGGCAATGATCGATGTGTCGGCGTAATCGAGTTCAACATCGCGGTATTGGTTCATCAAGGCTTCCATGCGCGTCATGTCCTCGTCTTCCAGTGAAACGATTTGAAAATACTTTCGGATGGATACGAAGGTCTCGATTGCCCGCCGATAATTCCGGCGGGCAGCCACAAGGAAAAAGGTCTCCGTCAAGACGGTTTGGGGAACGATACGAACTTGATTTTGGGTCTGCAACAGAATTTTCGTCGCAGCCTGATGATTTGCATCGTTCGTATAAGCGGCAGCAACCAACACACTGGTATCAATCAGTATGGTCATGACTGGTCGCTTTCTCTTGCCAATAGGTTTTCATGTGTTCGCGTATATTCACGGACAGATCGGAGATATCGTCGTCAAAAATACCGATGAAGCCCTCGATAGGCAGTTGTTTCGCCGCTGCTTCTGCCTCGTCAAAATCGACTGGAAACGCTTGTGAGCCGATGAGTAACGAGCGTAACGCCTCATTCAGGGAAATCTGTTTTTGGTCTGCGATGGCTGCGATCTTTGCAAAAACATCCGCAGACACTTCAAGCTGTTTCACGATTTTGCTCCCCTCCATATATTCGCATTCATTATACGCGATAGCGCGCGATGTACCCCCGATCCAGCGCGACGCCGAAGCCCGGCGCGTCCGAGATGGTGTAATAGCCGTCCTTGATCGGGCGCGCGTCGGTCTGGATATCCCAGAAGATCGGATCGCGCTGGCGGTGGAAACATTCGACATACGAACTATTCGCAATCGCGCCGAGCAAATGCGCCGAAATTTGTGCCTCTTCGTGATGCGCCATCTTCACGCCATACGCATCTGCCAGCGCCGCCGCCTTGCGCCAGATAGTGGGTCCCCCCGCCCATGACGCATCGAAATTGCAGTAATCGACCGCGCCATCGACGATCAAATCGCGCACGGCGGTCAAGTTGTACGCGCTTTGCCCCGCCGTGACCGGGACGCCCGTCGTCAAGCGCACATCACGCAGCCAGATGCGGTCGTTGTACCACTTCACTGGCTCCTCGAACCATTGGAGTTCGATTCCGGCGTCCTGCGCGAGGCGGCAGAACTGGATCGCTTGCCGCAAATCGTAGCCCTGATTGGCATCGACCATGAAGCGGAACGACTCGCCCGCCACGCGCCGCGCGATGTGCAGACGTTCCAAATCTTCTGCTGGAGTCAGCCCGCCGATCTTGAACTTCATGCCGATCACGCCGTAATCGAGATACGCCGCGATTTCGCGCGCCAGTTCGTCGGGTGTCTGTCCGTAGTAGCCGCCAATCGCAATGATCGGCAGACGATTGGTGTAGCCGCCCCACAGCTTGTACAGCGGCATGTTGAGCGCCTTGCCGACGGTATCCCAGATTGCGGCATCCACGCACGAGATCGCCTGCAAGACCATGTTACGGTCGCGCAAAATATCGTAGGTCGCGGGCTTCATCGACTCCCAGCAGCCTTCGGTGTTGAAAACGTCCATGCCGATCAGCGCGGGAGCGAGTTCCTGATGAATAATTTTGAGCAAAACGGCTTGTTCTTCGTCGGTATCGCCCGTGTAGACCTCTCCGACGACGCCCTGATGCGTCAAGATGCGCGTGATGATGGTACAGCGGTTCTGCATCTGATATTTGCTGCCGCGATAGATTTTATCCAGCGGTACGCGGATCGCCTCCGTCTCAATCGCTTGGATGGTCAGCGCCCCAGGTGTTGTCCACGCCATAATCAAACTCGTTTCGTATATAAAAACGGATATTGTGCATGATTGTAACGCTTCATCGCCCAATTTTGGTAGGGGCATGGCGCGCCATTGTCCGCAGGAATAATAAGAGCATGGCGCATCACGTTTCTACGCCCCAATCCATCCACCATTTCAGACTAAAGTCGGAGAGACCTATCACCTTTGTGGGATGTGTCCGTATCCCCAACGTGGTTTAATAGGCGATAGGTCGTTACACAAATTGAAATACGCATGACAGCAATTTGAAACACTAAAGTGAGCTGATCATCATGAACCATGTCGAACACACCCTATTTATCAGCGAGTCGATTGATCTGGTCTGGGCATACGCGACTGAACTGCCGCGCTTGACGGACTGGTTTCCGCGCGCCGAATCGGTCGAGGGTCACATCAATCCGGGCGATGAAGTGGGGCTGCGCTACAGTTTACATTTCGGTCGTCTTGTGCGGTTGAATATCGAGACGGTCGAAATCCATCCGCTGCGCACACATCGGCGCGCATTCCGTTATCCGGCGTGGTTGCTGCATGGCGATGTGACCATGCGCTTTGATCCGGCAGATGGCGGAACACTGGTTACGTTCATGGTGGACTACGATTTCGACGTGCCGTTGATGGCGAAGGCGCTTGGCGCGATGCAGGATGCGCGCATTCAGCGAATCGTTTTGCGCTCCGCAACCAACTTCAAGAACTATGTCGAGGCGAAGCATTTTGCACGTCGCCGCGCCGCAATCCGCGATACGACGCTCGCGCCGTCGGTGAATATGTTGGCGTAAACATCCGGGCGCGCTGTTCCAGCGGGGGAATATCTGCCCGATAAAAATCAAAATAATTCCCGTAAACTAGATGAAACGGCGCATCAATCCGTGGTGGCACGGATAACGATGCGCCGTTTTGCATTTTAAAGTAACTTGAGTTTCGGATAGTTTCACCTCACCCCCAACCCCCTCTCCATTGCATGGAGAGGGGGTTGGGGGGTGAGGTTCCTGAAAATGTTTCCTCTGCTCAGGCAAGGGATGAGGGCTAAAGCAACAATCCGTGATTCACTGAAACTTGGCTCTGGACGCGCGTCACCAGATCGGCGGCGGTGGGGGCGGCAGAGGTCGTCCACGGGGAGAGCGCGCCCGATGCGAAAGTGCCGTTGGTGATGAGATTGGGAAATGCCGGTACACTGAGGGGAATTTCACCAATCGATGGATATACGATGTGTGTACCGTTTTGCGTCCACGCAATCCCCAAAAGATCGCTTATGCGACTTGATGTAACTGAAATTGAATTAAGAATCGTACCATCAAGACTATTGAATATCTTTAATGTATTATCAATACTATATGTTGCTATAATATTTGTATTTTGCATCTATGTTAATGCAGTGATTGGGCTGGAATTTTGATGAATTTGAAACCTACCTGTACGCGCTCTTGAGCCAGAATCGTATATAGAAACTTTCCCACGTGCCAATCCAACAGCAATCCTCGTTCCGTTTGAATTCCAATCAAGTGAATTAACGCTCAAGGATGCTACTAATACTTCATCGTAATTAACGTTTGGAAAATTTGAAAAATCATCGATAAATATTAGCCCACCAGCATAGCTTCCAACCGCCAAGATCGTGCTGTTAGGATTCCAACCTAATGCTCTAACAAATCCAATGCTATAGCTTCCAAGAAATACGTAGCTTGTGTTTACACTCCAGATGCGCAAGTCATTTTCTGTTCCTACAGCTATTTTTGATCCGTCTAGACTCCACGCTACGGTATTAATCCGAATGCCACTGGAGGCGAGCGTCGCAACAACTTGACCTAGTGAATAATTTGGATCACCCGAAAACACATTCCAAACGCGAATGACACCATTCATATCACCGGCAACGATTTTCTTTCCGTCTGGACTCCAGTCAGCTGTGGTGATGACCGCGCCCACCTGTTGAAACGTGATTGAAATCGGCTGTAGCGTCGTTGCATTCAAAATGCGAATGAATCCCACCCCCGACCCAGTACTAAAATTCCCAGCCGAGATCAAGCGGTTTCCGTCGGGGCTTATAACACTGACCACTGGTTCAGTAGGATTGGTTTGTGCGTCAGCGTTTTCCCCAGACGCGACAGAAAAAATAACGACGAACAGAAAAGATAACCATTTCAACATGGGCTTCACCTAGACTAGGGGACAAGATATGGTTGGTCTGATACCTTAAGTTGTTCGACACATCGACCCATGTTGAACTCGGCGCGTGCCGTCAACCGCGAATTCAAATGCGCCGTTGTTCCACTGCATTTGCACATCAGAAGCGTTGGGGGTGGCGAAGGTTGACCAACTGCTGGTATTGGTATCGAAATTGCCATTGGTGACGACGTTCGGCGTCGTGGGGGAGGGCGGCGGATTGATGATCTGGCTTGTCCCGCCGCGCCCGTCGGGGTTGACGGTAGCGGTGTTGGTACGGGTAGGCGTCGCTGTAAGTGTGTTCGTGCGTGTCGGGGTAGCGGTCGCCGTGTTGGTACGGGTGGGCGTCGCTGTGGGCGTGTTCGTGCGCGTGGGCGTG
>DAOTUQ010000084.1:0-35121 GCA_034437055.1 Anaerolineae bacterium | reverse complement strand
GATCTCGATTCTCGAAACTGCCCGACGACAGCGACGCACCATCCTTGATGTCCTCTCTTTAGTCCTCGCTCGCCAGCCTACCTTTTATGGATAGGTGAATAAATACCCACGCTGTGGAGCTGAGGGGGTTGGGGGGTGAGGTGAACGGTTTAGAGCCGATCCGAAACTCAGGTTACTTACGGCACGTCTCATCATACGCTAACCTTGTGCTTTACGAATACTTACCACTCGCTCAGGCTGCCCCTCACTGCGCTTGTTACAATTTTCTCAAATCGAACAACTGACGGGGGATAGATACGTTTAATCATGCTGAAAATTGGGAATAATGCACCACATTTTGAACTGGTCAATCAAGACGGTCAGCGTGTGCGCTTGAGCGATTTTCGTGGAAAAAAAGTCGTGCTGTTTGCCTTCCCGAAGTCGGGGACGCCGGGTTGCACCAATCAGGCGTGCGAGTTCCGCGATGAATTTACGAACATTAACAGCAAAAACGCCGTCGTCTTGGGCGTCAGCGGCGATACACCCGCCGATTTGCGCAGTTGGAAAGAAGCCAAAAAGCTGCCCTACGACCTGCTGTCCGACCGCGATCATACGATGCTGACGGCGTATGGCGCATGGGGCATGGGCATCGGCATCATTCGCGTGCCGCTGATCAACCGCTCGTACTGGGTGATCGATGAAAGCGGCGTGATCATCGACATGCAAGTTGGCGTCGCCCCGCGCGCCAGCGTCGAGAAGGCGATCAAGGCGCTGAACGACGCACAGCCCGTCACGGCGTAAACGACCGCAGCCCACGAAGAACACAAAGCGCGCGAAGAAAAGAAAAAACGTTGTGTTCTTCACGCCTTTGCGCTACCCTTTTCGCCATGAATACACCCACCGTTGAACAAACCATCCAGTTCGCGCTTGATGCGCATCGCGGTCAAACTGACCGCTACGGACAGCCGTATATCGTCCATCCGCTTCGGCTGATGCTCAGCGTGCCGATGCACGACACCGACGCGCAAATGGTCGCGCTGCTGCACGATGTCGTTGAAGATACGCCGATCACGCTGGAAGATTTACGCACACACGGCTACCCCGACACCCTGATCGAGGCGTTGGACTGTCTGACGCGCCGTGACGACGAAACCTACGAACAGTTCATTCAACGCATCAAACCGAACCCCTTAGCGCGCCGCGTCAAACTCGCTGATTTGAAAGACAATATGAACATGGTGCGTCTGCCGAAAATTGACGCCGACGACGCAGCGCGCTTCGGACGCTATCGCGCGGCGTGGCGTGAGCTGACGGGCGAATGACGATGAGCGCACCCCAATGGCTGATCTGGGCGCAAAAGCTGCAAGCCATCGCCCAAAGTGGACTGTTCTACAACCCGCCGCCGTTCGAGCGCGAACGCTATGAGCAAATCTTGGCGATTGTCGCGGACATGATCGCGCGCGGGTCGGACGCCGACGACGACAGCGTGCGCGCCGTGTTCGATGCGCAGAGCGGACACGCCACGCCCAAAGTGGATGTGCGCGGCGCAGTGTTCAAGGGCGATCAAATTTTGCTCGTCCAAGAGAAGCTGGATCATTATCGTTGGACGCTGCCGGGTGGTTGGGCAGACCCCGGCGAGTCGGCGGGCAGTGCCGTCGCGCGCGAGGTGTGGGAAGAGTCGGGCTACCGCACGACCGCCACCAAACTCGTCGCGCTGTTCGACCGCAACAAACATCCCCATCCGCCCTACATTTTCAGCGCCTACAAGTTGTTTTTCCTGTGCGATCTGACCAGCGACGACCGCCGCATCGACGCCGCCAACACCGAGACGGGCGAAGTGGCATTTTTCCCAGTCGATACCCTACCAGAATTGTCACAAGGGCGCGTCACGCCGCATCAGATCGCGCGCTGCTACGCCCATCATCAGGATCGCGCGTTGGCGACGGAGTTTGATTGAAGCGAAAAGGGATAGTCCTGCTCACTATAGAAGCCGTTTGAAAAGTACCACCTCACCCCCCTGCCCCCTCTCCATTGCATGGCTGAGGGGGAACGCCGCGTTGTGACTCCCCCTCTCTACGCAGTGGAGAGGGGGTTGGGGGGTGAGGTGAATCTTGGCGATCTACCAAATCTGCGCCACAATCGAAGTCACCTATTCGCATCAGGAGTTCTTTTCATGCTGTCCACAGCCGAAAATATCCAGAAGAACAAAGAATACACCCTTGCCAGTTGGGTCGCGCAAGGCACGTGGAATCCGATCCCCATCGATCACGCCGAGGGCGTCTACATCTACGACGTGAACGGCAAACGCTATCTCGATTGGTCGTCGCAGTTGGTCAACGTCAACATCGGACACAGCCATCCGAAGGTCGTCAAGGCGATTCAGGATCAAGTCGCCAAGCTGTGCTACGTCGATCCGTCGTTCGCCACCGAGCCGCGCGGACGCTTGGGCGAACTGCTGGCGGAGGTCACGCCGGGCGGCTTGAGCAAGGCGTTCTTCACCAACGGCGGCACGGACGCTATCGAGAACGCGATCAAGATCGCGCGCATGGTCACGGGGCGGCACAAAATCCTCACGCGCTACAAATCGTATCACGGCGCGACCTACGGCGCGATGTCGGCGGGCGGCGATCCGCGCCGCATCGGCAACGAACCCGGCGTTCCCGGCATCGTGCGGCTGCCCGATCCGTATGCCTATCGCAACCCGATCTATCGCGGCAAGACGCAGGAAGAAGGCGACGCGATCATCGCGGAACTGATCGAAGATATCGTGATCGCAGAGGGTCCCGACCACTGCGCGGCGTTCATCGTCGAGGGCTACAGCGGATCGAGCGGCGTGATGCAGCCGTCGGCGGTGTTCTTCAACCGTCTGCAAGAGATCGCGGACAAATATGGCATCCTGATGATCATCGATGAGGTCATGTCGGGCTTCGGGCGGACGGGCGAATGGTTCGGCATCGACCACTACCCGAACGTGAAGCCGGATATCATTTGCATTGCGAAGGGCATCACCAGCGGCTATATCCCGCTCGGCGCGGCAGTCGTGAGCGAGAAAATCGGCGCGTACTTTGACGATCACGCGCTGCAAACGGGCTTGACCTACAGCGCGCATCCGTTGGCGTGCGCGGCGGGCGTGGCGACGATTGAAGTCTACCGCGAAGAAAACCTGGTCGAGCGCGCGCGCGATATGGGCAAAGTCTTGCGCAAGGGCTTGATGGACTTGGCGGAAAAGCATCCGGTGATCGGGGATGTGCGCGGCGCGGGACTGCATTACGCCATCGAACTGGTCAAGAACCGCGAGACGCGCGAGGCGCTCAGCCCGTTCAACAAGCCGTTCAGCGATCCGATGAAGAAGGCGGCGAAGGCGTTGAAGGACAACGGCTTAAGCACGCTGGTGCGCTGGAACATGATCTTCAACTGTCCGCCGCTGATCGTGACGGAGGCGCAGATTGCAGAGGGGTTGGCGATCTTGGACGGCGTGCTGACGGACTTGGACGCGGCATACGAGGGCAGCGAGTAGGGGATTTTTTCACCGCAGAGGCGCAGAGATTTTAGGGTATCATCTCTGCGTCCTCAATTTATGTCAGGCGCGAATCTTCTTTGTCAATCCGACGTTGCAATCGTTCTTTCGTCTCGCGTGCGAACACTTCAGCGTCGTTCAGCGTCCCCGATGGACGTTTCGGCGCGGGCGTGCGCGCGGGAATAGGCGTCCGAACGCGGCGCATTCCGACTGCTAACCGCCCCCATAACACCATCGCAATGAAAATGACTCCGCCGCCGATTAATCCGCGCCGCGCCATTTCATCGACTGGATCAACATAACCCGCTGGCGCGAAGTACGGCACAATCCCGCCGCCCGTCCTGCCAACCAATCCGTAAAACGTCGGATCGACCACGGTATCGATACGCACATACACCCACAGCGGACGATTGAGCGTTTGTGCCGCCAGCACGTAATCGCCAATCTGTTCTGCGAGGTCGGCATAGGTATACAGCAAATTCTGGCGATTCTTCGACTCGGCAATATACGTATCGGTGATGAAATCGGGGCGACGATAATTCGCAATCGCGGGTGAATAAGCGATGCAAACACGACAATCGCCTGTGTTGAGGCTTCCTGTACTGTTGCAGACACATTGACGTTGTTCGGGTTCGTCATTGCGTGGCGCGCGCAAATCGGCGGACAAAATTTGTTCACCGCTCAAGCCGATGGCTTGGGTGTTGCCGCGCGTGACGACGGGCGCGCTGGAATAACGGCGTCCAGTTGGATTGGACGCGGTGAAGTTGAGCAGAAGCACCATGCAGCCAATGACAACGATGAGTGAAATGAGAATCACGAGGCGACGAAACAATTTCACAGCTTGCATCCTGAATGAATAATCACATCATGCGATTATCATCCAGTATCGTTCGTATTTCCGTTAAGGCTCGCCCTACCCCCGCCCCATATAATCATCCAGCGCCGACCGCGCGATGATGTAGCTCCCCTTGCTGCGCACCGCCCCCAATTTGCTGTCGTTGATCAGCGCCATGATGTCAGCGGGCGTCAGCTTCGTGTAGGCGGCGGCTTGCTCAACGGTCATGATGTCCGGCGGCGCGGCGGGCGGCGGGACAGCGGCGGCGGGACGCAGCCGATTTGGAGCGCGTTCCGGCGCGCGCGGCGGCACAACCGAAGCGGGCGACGCACCTTGCGGCGGCGACTCGCGTTCCAACGGATGCGCGCGCGGACGCTCTGACGGCGGCACGCGCTCGAACGGCGCGGCATTCGTCGAAGCGGCATCGTCGGTCATCGAATCGGACGGCGGAATGCCCATAATGATGAACACGACCGCCCCCACCGCGATCACCAGCGTGATCAGATCGATCACGGCGACCTGCTGCGTTAGTGCCGCCACTTCGGGGCGCTGCACGAATGCCAACAGATCGTTGCTCGCGGCAGCTTCTTCCAACAGCGCCGGATCGAGCTGCGTGGCGATCAGCGCGCTGCTGACGCACACCGCGACGAACAACGGCGCCATGAGTACCAGCCCAATCAGCCGCCCTTGCGAACGGGAGATGCGCCGCGCCCCGAACCGAAATTCGCCCTTGATGAGCAAAAACAGCCCGACGAAGAATACGATAAAGTCGAGCATGAGAATTATCCTTAAACGATAAGCGAAAGGGACTGAGGACTGAGAACCCGATTGCGGCGTTTACGCATGGAGAACCAAAACAAAATGGAGGGGATTTGGCGTGCCAACCCCGCCCACGAGGCCATAACACGCGATACCCTACGCAATCCTAACCAACCTGATTCGGTTCTCCATGCGTCCTCAGTCCTCGTTGATCACACGGGCGATGATGAGCAATCAATTTATAGTTCGACCGTTTCGCCCTGAATTTGCACATCGCCGCCGAACACGACCAGCGTGCCATCATGTCCTGCCGGGTCGGGGGCGATCAGCAGATCGACGTAGATGCCGCCGCAGTCCTCATATTCGCCCGTGAAATCGGACAGTTGCAGCACTTCGACGCGCACCCGCGCTGCTTCAGCGTCGCCCGGCATGATCTCGAACGTCTGATGGGCGTGGCGGTTGCCCAGCAGCAGCGTCATGTCGCGCCCCGACGCCGCGTCAGCGTTAATCAACGACATCCGAATGAGCAGATTCACGGGGTCTTTCAGCACATCGTCGTCCGACGCCTCATCAAAGCCGACGTAGACGTTGGTGGGCTGTGCGCGTAACAACATGCGCGGCACGCCGACGATCAAGCGGCGGTTAGCAGCGCGAATGGTCACGCGCGGACGTGCCTCGCGCGCGGATGGGGCAGTATCGCCCGCTGCAAGCACCGATTGTACGGCGCGCTGTCCCAAATCGGTCAAACGATAGACGGCACCGCCATCGCTGGTCAAAAAACCGGTCGTGACCAAACGCCGAATTGCCTTACCGAAGCCGCGCTCACTCAAGCCCGCGCCCTCGACGATATCATCCGACAGGGCGGATTTTCGTTTTTGGGTGCCATAATAGCGCAAGATGTCGATGGCTTCCGGGGAGAGCGATCTCAGGTTGGCGGGCATGTCCATCAGGGCTTGTCCTTTAGCGTCACAACGTCACAATGCGAACTTTACTGTTCTCAGTAGTATAGCTTGAAGTTGCGTGGCGTGTATCGACAATTAGGCGGCTTTGCGCCACAACATGCGCCCAATCGATGGCGCGATGATCCGTGATGATCACCACGCAATCGGCGTTCGCCAACAGCGCGTCGCTCATCGGCGTGTTGGACATGCTCGCCTCATTCTCCAAGCGGATCGATGCGACGTGCGGATCGTGAAAGCGAACATGCGCGCCCTTATGTTCCAGCAGGCTGATCACGTCCAACGCCGGACTCTCGCGCACGTCGTCTACATCACGCTTATACGCCACACCCAAGACGACGATATTCGCGCCGCGTACCGCTTTGCAATCATCGTTGAGCGCGTCGATGATCTTGTCCATTACGTACAGCGGCATCGACGTGTTGATCTCGCTGGCAAGTTCAATGAAGCGCGCCGTATAGTTCAGCGTCTTGAGCTTCCAACTGAGATAATGCGGATCAACCGGGATGCAGTGTCCGCCCAAACCAGGACCCGGATAGAATGGCATGAAGCCGAATGGTTTGGTCTTTGCCGCGTCGATCACTTCCCACACGTCGATCCCCAGCTTGTCGCACATCAGTGCCATTTCGTTGACCAAGCCAATGTTGACCGCGCGGAACGTGTTTTCGAGCAGTTTGACCATCTCTGCCGCCGTCGGGCTGGAAACGCGGACGATCTGATCGACGGCGGCGCTGTACAGCGCGACCGCTGCATCGCCGCAGTCCGGCGTGCAGCCGCCGACAACTTTGGGCGTGTTGCGCACGCCGAATTTGGGATTGGCAGGGTCGATGCGCTCCGGCGAAAAGGCGACGAACACATTTTGTCCCGGCTCGAAGCCGCGCGCGCGCAGCTTGGGGACGACGATTTCATCGGTCGTGCCGGGATAGGTCGTGCTTTCCAAGACGATCAACATGCCATCATGACAGATATCGACGACAGACTCGACCGCTTGAATCACAAACGACATATCGGGGTCTTTGGTCTTACGCAGCGGTGTCGGCACGCAGATGCTCACCGCGTCCACATCGCGCAGCGCCGCGTAATTGGTGCTGGCGCGCAGCTTGCCGCTTTCGACCAAGACGCGCAGCCGTTCCGATGAAATATCGCCGATGTAGCTCTCGCCGCGCCCCAACCGCGTGATCTTGTCCGCGCTGACATCCACACCCGTCACGGTGAAGCCGCTCTCTGCGAACTCGACCGCCAGCGGCAGCCCGACGTAGCCCAATCCAATGATGCCAATGTGCGCGGTGCGCCCCGAAAGGCGTTCGAGGAGGGTTTGTTTGAGGCTCACTTGTTCGCACTTTCCTGCATCGATCTGATGCGATGGTGAACGGAATTGTGCCATTATAGTCGCTCTCACGCAGCAGAACGAGAGCGATTCGCGCCGAAGGTTTGAAAGGTCATACTTAGTGAGACAAAATTATTTACACTTTTGATGATATAATGATAGGCTAAATGGGTGTATCGTAAACATCCATGTGTGTTATAAAGAGCGTTATATATCGAGGACAATCATGACGGCGCTCAACACTAAAGCTATTGATACGTTAAAAAGCAGAATCAGTGGTGCGAATAAGCGTATGTTGAAAAAGACAGTGGAACAAATCGCTGATGGTTATTACGAAGTCGATCTTCTTGGAAACTTCACTTACATCAACGACCACCTCGCTCATTTGCTCGGTCACGCGCGCGATACGATCACCGCCCCCGGACGACGACACTTCAGCGACTATACCGACGATGCCACTAGCCAACAAATTACGGATGCCTTCAGCAATATCTTCACCAATGGCACACCTGACGGCTTGATCGAGGGGAAATTCATCCACCCCGACGGATCGAGTGGCTATGCCGAAATCTCGGTAGCGAAGATAAAAGATGAAACGGACACGATCATCGGGTACTGTGGCATCGTCCGTGACGTAACCAGACGGCGCACCGTTGAAGAGATGCTGGATCGGCGGGTCAAACTCTTGGCGATCTTGCAGCAGGTCGATGTCGAATTGAATCATACGCTCGATGTCGAGCGCGTGTTGTCGACGGCGATGAGCGCCGCCATGATCTTGAGCAACGCCGACGCGGGCGGCATCGGCTTGATGGAGGGCGATCAGGTGCGCATGGGGCGTGTGGCGGGACGCTACAACCAACAAGCTGATGCGCCGCAGGGCGGGATCGTTGGGCGTGTGATACGCACGCGCCGCCCCGATTTGGTCACGGATGTGCTGTCTGACCCCGATTACCTGCCGCTGCTCAGTGATGCGAAAGCCCAAATCGCCTGTCCGATGTTGATCCACGATAAAATGGTCGGCATCCTCGTTTTGGAGACGAGCGACCCAGCGCGCTTCACGAACGAAGTCTTTGAATTCGTACAGTTATTGACCGCGCGCATCGCCGCTGCGATTGACAACGCCCAATTGTATGGCGTGGCGCAACAACAGCTCGACGAACTACGCGCGCTCAACACACAGTTGCAGGAATTGGAACAGCTTAAATCCGACATGATCCGCATCGCATCGCACGATTTACGTTCGCCGTTGGGCATTATTGGCGGTTATTTAAGCATCATCCACGAGGATTTGGAGCCGCAGTTAACGTCCGCGCACGAGCAGTATTTTGAAGCAATGATGCAGGGGCTGGATCGCATTGACCGCTTGACGACCGATTTTCTGTCGCTCGAACGCATTCAGACCGCCAAACAACTTCCGCGCGAAGCGGTCGATATCGATATGCTGGTCAACAAGGCGGTCTACGACGCGCGCTCGTTGGCACTGCACAAACAGTTAACATTCGACGTCGAGCTACTTGGCGCGCCGCTGTTGGTCACAGGCGAAGAGAGCGATTTGTACGAGGCGATTGTCAATCTGGTCGGCAACGCGATCAAATACACGCCACAGATGGGGCGCGTGTTTGTGCGCTTGACGGTTGCGGACAACCAAGCCTGCTTCACCGTTGAGGACACCGGCATCGGCATCCCGAACGAGTATCAATCGCGCTTGTTTCAATCGTTTTTTCGCGTCAAGACGCTGGAGACGCGCGACATTCCCGGCACGGGCTTGGGCTTGCACCTCGTCAAAAAGATCGTGGATCGGCATCACGGCAACGTAATCTTTCACAGCGTCCATGGTCAGGGCAGCATGTTCGGCTTCAGCCTCCCCTTGTATCCGCTGTCGTTAGAGCGCGAGGGAAGCGAATCGCGCTCGATCCAAATGTAAAACCGCCGCGAAAAAAAGGGCGCCCAAACCAAGAACGCCCCCTTCCCCACTGCCAATCAACCCGTGCGCAGCGTCGCAATCGCATCGCACGCCGGGCATGATCCATCGGGGCGGATGATGCCGAAGCCACCCTGCGGATCACCGTCCACGAAGCGCGTGAAATTCACATTGAAGATGATCAGCAGATTGACGGACGGATTTTGGCGCTGTGCCGCGATCTGGATCGCATCGCGCAGCCACTGTGCCTGTTCCGCCACGCTCGTGTTTTGTCCCCACTCGAAGCCCTGCGGCAGCGCGCCATAACCTTCGGGCGAGAGATAACCCATTTCGCTGAAGCACAGCGGCTTGTTGCTGGCACGGAACGGAAACGCCGCGCGATCCATCATCGACCCCAGATAATACGTGGGATAATCGCCGCGCGGATCGCCGCCCAACTGTGCGGGCGCGATGATGCCTTCATTGTAGTGGATGCCGATACAGTCGGTGAAATTGGCGACGCCCGCCGACGCCATGCCGTTGTAATAGCGGTCGTCGTTCCACACGGCATCCGTTCCGAATACGCTTTCCGCCCCGGTTGGCGAGGGCGCGCCCGTGATCACCTGCACCGTCGGATCGATGGATTTGATCGTTTCATAGGCAGGCTGGAGCAGCGCGAGATAGCGGCGCGGATCGATCTGTCCGTTGGGCCATTCGCGGTCGAGATTCTGCTCGTTCCAGATTTGGATCGCTTCGGGCTGTAAGCGCGCGAGTTCGCCAACAAAGCTGGCATATTCGGCATAATACGCCGCGCCCATCGCCGCGAGTTCGTCTTTGTTACCCTTGACGCTCAAGAGCGCGCGGAAGCCGCGTTCGTGCGACCAGTTCACGCGGTCGCGCGCGACGGTGATCAGCGAAAAGTCCCCGACGACGAACGGAATCTGCCACTTGATCCACGTCAAGCCCGCCGCGCGGATCAATTCGGCGGCTTCTTCATCGAACGAGTCGAACTGTCCGCCGACGGGAATGGGCAGCGGATTGACCGTAGCTGGGCGCGGCACGATCACAATCCCCGACGGCTCCGCTGCGGGAGTCGGCGTTACGGGCGCTTCGCCGCCGATACCGACACTTGGCGGCGCGGTTTGCACGTTTCCGCTGGCGTTCGGATCAGTGTTCGCCACGCGGATGGGGCCCACCGCCGCGAAGCGCGCGCCGCCGCCGCGCAGTGCCGCGCGCAAGCGCAGCATATACAGACCATCGATCACCGTCCCCGTGTCCCATGTCGCCAGCGCGCCATCCGTGACCGCCGCGCGCACGGGCAGCGTGACCGGCGTCCACAAGGCGGTATCTGGATTGGCGGTGTAAGCGGCGTAATCGGTGACTTCCAAGAAGTAGGCTTGCAGATCGGGCGGGTTGACCGTGCCAAAGATCGTGATCGTCCCGACGACGTGATAGACCGACGGCGGGAACGCGATTTGCATGTCGCTGTCTTGTGCCAATGTGCCGCCGAACGGGGCGAGGGTGAGCGTCACCAAAACGATGAATACGGACAAGAAATATCGTCGCATGGAAGATTCTCGCGTGATAAAAAAACGAGCTGGTGGCTAGGGGCGAGGTACCTCGCCCCTCATGGACTGCGTTAGCGCCGCCTGTGGCTCAAAGCCATGGGCTACAAACATCAAGCCGGCGCGCCATACCTGGCGGAAGCAGGCTTGACGGACTACTAGCCAGAGGCTCGAAGCCTCTGGCTTGCCGTACATGGGGCGCGGGGTGCCACGCCCTTACGAATGAACGACGCTTACGGGCAGTTCGCCTTGTCAAGCGTGTAGTTGATCTCACGGCGGTTGTCCGTGCGATTCGCCTCGCCAAATGTGTTCCCAGCGTCGATGTCCAAGACCAACCGATGCCCCTCGTTGTAGAAGGTCGAGACAGTCAGGAACATATTCACGCGCGTGGTCGTGTTCGGTTGCAGCACGGGGAAGTCGCCAAACGTTGACCCCTGCACGCTGTTATCCGAGGCGCGGAAATCAGTCACGGTCACACGCCCGCTGGTGGTCGTCGCCACCGTGCCAAGATTCGCCACGTCGAAGCCGATGGACACCGCTTCGTTACAGCGCGGCGTCTCTGGACTCAGGACGAGGATGCCCGCCACCAGATTGATGTTCGGATTGCCCGCAGGCGGCAGCGGCGTGAGCAGGACGGCGGTCGCCAGCGGCAGCGGCGTCACGGTGGGCGGCGGCGGGGGTGGCGGCTGGACGCGCGCTACGCCTGAGACATCGCCCAAAACTTGCACGACCGTCGGGGAAACCCAGCCGATTTGTCCGTTCGGGAGGCGGATTTGGAACCAGCCGCTTCCCGTCGCGGAGATGCCGACGATTTCGGCTTCTTGTCCGCTTTGCAGCGAGGCGAACGCTTGGAAGTTCGTGCCGTCACCAGAACGAACGTTGACGCTGACCAAGCCTTCGGTCGGCGTGACGCGCGGGCGCGTGTCTTGCGTCGGGGCAGCCGTCGGCGCGGCGGGGGCATCCGTCGGCGGGACGCTCACGACGCCACCGGGCGCGCCTTGGGTCGGCAGCGCCGCGCCGCCATCAACGACGACGTTATCGACCACGACGAACGGCGGCGGTTCGTTCTCCACCCGGATGGGCGAGACGCCGACCAAGACGGGCGTGCCGCCGCTGATGCTGATGGTCAGGCGGATTTCGTACAAGCCATCATCGGTTTGCAGCGTGTCCCACACGCCCAAAACATCTTCGAGGACGGTGGCGGCGCGCGGTAGGACGGCGGGGAACCACAGCGCATCTTCCGCTGCCGCCAAATCGGCGCCCAGTTCGCGGTATTCGAGGAAATAGCCCGTCATGTTGACGAGATTGGCAGAGCCACGAATTTCGACAGTGCCGCGCAAGACGTAGACGGGCGGCGGAAAGCTGATATTGGCGTTGGGATCGACTTCGATCTCCGCATCAGCAGGGGCGTCGCCTTGTCCGGCGACGGGCGCAACCGCGAGTACGAGCGCGGCAGCGATCAAGGTCATGAGCAGTAAAAATCGGCGCATGAATCTATCCTTTCGATATGGGACTCTATCATAGCGCGCAGACGGCATTTCGGAGAGGGGCGGATCGCAACTCGGCGCGGGGATGGGCGTGCGCGTGCCGCCGATTGGTGGGCGTTTGCCCTACGATCAAGGTTGATCGATGGGCAATTCATCAAAACAGGGTGATGAACATCTATCCATCGCCCTGCATTGGTTATGTGATAGACAGAGCGCGCCATGCCCCTACCCGCACGCCCTCTCAACTGCGTAGCGAGGGCGTGCGAGGGTGAGCTGAAACTAACCGCAGCTCCCCTGCTGCAACACGTATTCCACAATCCGCTGATTGTCGCCTTCCGTCGTCTCACCAATCGCGTTTTCGGGGTCAATCGTCGCTACCAAGCGGTGCGTTTCGTTGAACCATGTCGAAACCGTCAATTGGAAGCCGACATTGACCGTCTGTTCCGCAGCGAGCGCGCCCAACGTCGTGGTCGTCGTCAGTTGCACACTGCCATCCGCCGCACGGATATCTTGCAGCGTCACATTGACATTGCTCGTCGAGGCGGCGCTGCCCAAATTCGCCACATCGAACGTGACCGAAAATGTCTGGTTACACACCACCGCCGCAGCATTGATGTTCAGATTGCCCGCGACGAAATTCACGCCCGATCCGCCACCGCCCGCGCAGCTACCCGGCTGCAAGACGTAATCGACGATGCGCTGATTGTCGCCTTTGGTCGTCTCCAGCACTTGATTGGCGGGATCGATGTTGATGATCAAACGATGGTTCTCATTGAAGAACGTCGAGACGGTCAAGCGCAGTTCGACCGTGGTCGTCACGCCGGGTCCCAGCGCCGGGAATACGGCAGAGGTCGTGCCTTGCACACTGTTATCTGCGCTGCGAATGTCCTGCACCGTGATCGTGCCGCCGTTGAAGGTCGCTTGCGTCCCCTGATTGGCAACGTCGAAACGGATCACCATCTGCTGTCCGCAGACGGGCGGGAACGGCGTCACGTTCGCGTTGCCCGCCACCAAGTTTGCAGATATGTTCGGCGTGGCGGTCACATTGGGCGTGGGAGTCGGCGGCAGCGGCGGCGGCGGCACGAACGGCACCAGATTCAAATTGCCAGATACGCTGATGATCGTGGGCGAGACCCAACCAATTATGCCGTTGGGCAGCCGGATTTGGAACCAGCCTGTCCCCAAGCTGCTCTGCGCGAGAATCAGCACCGTCTGTCCCTGATTCAACTGCGCAATCACGGGATAGGCTGTGTTGTCGCCGGAACGCACGTTGCCACGCGCACTGGTGACGGTGGCACGCGGCGTCGGGTCGAACGTCGGCGTCGTGGTGATGCTGAACGTGGGCGCGCCCAAGGTGGGGATGCGCGTCGTCAGAATTTGCGTTGGCACGACCGGGAAGCGCGGCGTCACGAACGGCGGCGTCACATTTTCTATACGCAGCGGCGTCACGAGATCGTACACGGGCTGTCCGCCGCGCACGTTGACGGTTAAGCGCAGTTCATACGCGCCATCGTCCACCGTCGTCGTGTCCCACACACCTAACACATCTTCCTGTATGGCTCGGCGGCTCGGCACGGTGGCGGGCGCCCACGACGTGGTACTAACTTGTGTGATGTCTTCGTTGATCGGGCGAAACTCGATAAAGTAGTTGGACATATTGGGTAAGTTGGCGGAACCGCGAATTTCAAAGTTGCCGCTCAAAACATAAATCGGCGGCGGATACGAAATGTTTGCGAACGGATTGACAGCGCTCTGTGCTGCTGGCGCTGCGGAAACCGCAACGGGCAGAAGCGACAACAGCGCCAATAAGGCGCTCACGAACGCAAGACGAATGAACCTTTTCATGCGCGTTCTCCATCTATTTTAGGGATGCAAGTGAAGCTGACTTCATTCTAGCGCGATTTTGTCGTTCGCGCGGTGCGGCTACCACGCGCGAATCGCACGCCTACCCTACTATCGACAAACAGCACAGCGCGCGTGCCAACAGCGCGCCCCGACACGACCTATCGACCGACATGGTGTTGGGACTCCCGCCGGATCATGCACCTATCGCTCTACCATGACCGATGTTTAATTATCGTGCATCAACCGTTCAACCTATCTTAACGCGGACGCCGAATAATCGACGGTCATCCCAAACATTTTGGAGGCATCATGAAGCGTACTCGCGCGTTCGTCGCGCTCGTCTTGTCCGCATTCGTCGTCTCGACTGTCACTGCACAGCAACCCCCTATTGGAGACCGCGCGCCCATCGCGTCATTGGTCGAAACCGCACCGTCGCACAATGACGGTGCAACCGCTCCCGCTATCTGGCTGCATCCCGTCGATCTGGCGCAAAGTCTGATCTTGGGTGCGGACGACAACGCCGGACTCGCCGTCTATGACCTCGATGGGACAGAATTGGCGTTCATCGACACCTACGGCGGCGTCGCGGGCGTCGATGTGCGCTACAACTTCGCTTTAGACGACGAACGTATCCCGTTGATCGCCGCCAATGTCGCGGACGCTCCCCAGTTCGTCTTGTACACCGTCGATGTGCCGACGCGCACGCTGCGCGAAATTGGCATTTACGACACGGGTATTCCGACGGGGAGTTTGTGCATGTATCGCAGCCCGCTGACGGACGCGCTGTACGTGTTCGTCTTCAGCGGGAACGGGCAGGTCGAACAGTATCGGCTCGATACCGATGGCGGCGATATCGTCCCGACGCTGCTGCGCGCCTTCGATGTGGGTGGCGAACTCGAAGCCTGCACGGTGGACGACGCGCTGCGTCGCTTGTATCTCAGCGAAGGCGACATTGGCGTGTGGCGTTACAACGCCGAGCCAGAAGGCGGCATTTCGCGCGCAATTGTCGATCTTGTCGGCGGCGCGATCACGGAAGAAATCGAAGGCTTGGCAGTTTACGCGGGCGCGGGGACGGACGGCTATCTGCTCGTCTCCAATGAGAAGGCGCACAGCATCCTGCTGTACGAACGCGCTGGCAACAACGCGCTGGTGGGCGAGTTTATGCTCTCCGAGAGTGATACCATCGACGCCGTGACCGAACCGACGGGCTTGGCGGTCGCCACCTTGCCGATCAACGACCAATTTCCAGCGGGTATCTTCATCGCGTCCGACGATGTGAACAGCAACCCCAACGGCGACAACAATTTCAAGCTGGCGTCGTGGGCGGACATCGCGGCGGCGCTCAACGTCGTAGCGGATACCAGCGTCGATCCGCGCGCCGTGATCGACACGGGCGCAGTCGCCTTCGCGGAGGGTGTCGCCATCGTGACGGCGGCGGCGGAAACCGTCCCCGTGCCGAGCGGCACGGACGCCGCCGATGATCCGGCAATCTGGATTCACCCGACCGATCCGCTGCTGAGTACGATCATCGGCACCGACAAGACCGCTGGCTTGGTCGTCTACAACCTCGACGGCTCGCTGCTGCAAGTCGAGAACATCGGGCGCGTGAACAACGTCGATCTGCGCGAAGGCTTCATGCTCGGCGGCGCGCCGGTCGCACTTGTCACCACGACCAATCGCACCTTTAACAGCTTGGCGATCTACGCCGTCAACCCAGAGACGCGCGAAATCGAAAACGTGGCGGCGCGCGACATCATCAGCGACATGAACGAAGTCTACGGCATTTGCATGTATCTCAGCCCGGTTAGTGGCGAGCTGTACGCCTTCGTCAACAGCGCCGATACGGGCGAAGTCGAGCAGTACCGCTTGTTCGATGCTGGCGCGGGCATGGTCGATGCCGAAATCGTGCGCGAATTCGTCGTTGGATCGCAGACCGAAGGCTGCGTCGTGGACGACGAGAACGAAACGCTGTACATCGGGGAAGAAGGCGTCGGCTTGTGGCGCTATGGCGCAGAACCGGACGCGCCGGATATTTTGGTGCAGGTTGATTCGGTGGACGGCAACCTGACCGCCGATGTCGAGGGCGTCACGCTGTATACGACGGCGGACGGCGGCGGCTACCTGATCGCCTCCAGTCAGGGCAGCAGCACGTTTGTGGTCTACGCGCGCGGCGGACAGAACGAATACATCGGCACGTTCGCCATCCTCGAAGGCGACGCGACGGACGCGGTCTCTGGCACGGACGGCATCGACGTGACCAACGTCGCGTTGGGCGACTTGTATCCCGAAGGCGTGTTCATCGCGCAAGACGATTTGAACATCACGCCGAACGAGAATCAGAACTTCAAACTGGTATCGTGGGCGGATATCGCGGCGGCATTGGGGTTGGAATAATCTAAACCTCACCCCTGCCCGCTTTTTCAAAAACCTCACCCCCCTGACCCCCTCTCCACTGCGTTGAGAGGGGGAGGTGAACCCTAAAGTCACGCAAAATACTATTCAAGAACTCAGGTTATACAGGGGGATGGCATCTGCTATCGTTTGTTTTTCACGCGCATTTTTGCTTTCACGTCGGGGTATGGACGCAGCAGCAGCGCATTCATGGTGGCGCGCGTCAGTGGATTGCGTGCCACCACCACAAAGGCGCAGATGTTGAACGGCGCAGAGAGAATTTGCTTGCGCATCGATTGAAAGCCGCGCGCGGGATAGGGGATGCTCCAGCCCAGATCGAAGATCAGATCGACGGGATGGTTCACCAGCGTCACCATGCCGCCCGCATCGTTGAGAATTGGCATGTAATCAAGTAAGCCGACGCTGCCCCGAATTTGGATGTCAAGCGTCGTTTGGCTGTCATCCGCCCAAGCAATCATGCAGCGCATCGTTCCATCCCCTCAAACGCGATTGACACTGGTGTTTTGACCTCACCCCAACTCGCCCTCTAGATGGAGAACGAGTTGGGGTTAAAGTCAACTTACTCGCTGATCGTACCTTCGTCCGTGGTCGTTTCGGGCGCGGGCGACAGCGGCGCGATGATCGCCTGTTCCGCCGGGACACCCGCCAGAGCGGGCGCGATCACGGCGGGCTGTGCCACACCAGCCGCTGCGCTATCCCGCAAGCGCGCGATTTCCGGCTCAAGCTGCGCCGGGATCATCGATCCGACGCCATAGCATTCCGTCCCCGCCACCGTTTTATCGGGGATTTGCCGATAGACCACATCATCGATCACGATGTTGTTATCGGATGGCGCGGTCTGTTCCGGCTGCGGATAGAACGAGATCGCCGCCGCGCCCCATGCCGCCACGTTGTACGTGCGCATCATGATGGTGGTCAGCGGCGTCATGCCGTCGATCCAGAAGCTGCACGCCGTCAAGTTCGACCAGTCCGCCGCGTGCGCGATCACGGTCACGCGCTGACGCAGTGGGCTGCCGTTGCTGACGCGGAAGCTGACTTCCAGCGGCGTATTCGCGGCAATCGCATCGTCCGTGTTCTGGAACACCGAGCCAGCAGGCGTCCCCGTGCGATACATGACCAAGAAGCCGTCCATGATTTCCGCGTCGATCATGTTGAACGCGACCCAACCCGTGTCGGGCGTCGCTGCCAGCGGCGCGTTGAAGCCGCCGTTGACGACCATATTAGCACTGGAGGGCGTCGCGGTCGCCGCGGGGGCGTTCGGGTCGATGCACAGCGTCTCGTTGTAATTGCCGCCGACGATGGGCGTCAGCGCCGCGTTATCGAGCTGGATGAAGCCGTCGTTCGACGTGGTGGACGCATAGATCGAGAGGGTCGCGTTCGTCCATGCTTGCGGGTTGAACGTGCGCATCTGATACGTTTCCAGCGCCTGTCCCGCTTCGAGCCAGAACGTGCAGAACTGCAAGTCGTCCCAATCGGCGTCGTGCAAAATCACGGCGACGCGCTGACGAACCGAGCTGATGTTGCCCAGATCGATGGACAAATTCATTGCCGTATCGGCAGGCGCAGCGACGCCCGTCTGCTGAAAGACGACGCCTTGTGTCGATGTGGGCAGACGGTAGAACTCGAAGACGCCGCTCATTTGTCCGTAGATCACCGAGCCATCGGGTACGGCGTAGACCGCCCATTGTCCATTCGGGTCACTGCCGACGGGATTAGCGAAATCGCCGTTGTTGAGCGCGTTCGCCGCCGCACCGACCACGAACGCCCATGACGCCGCGACGCGCTGGTTGTAATCGCCGCCCGCGTTCGCTTGGCGTCCTTGTACCAGCACCGTGTATGTCCCCGCCGCCAGCGCCGCGTTGGGCGTGAACGTCGATGTCCGCGTCCCCTGGTCGTAGCTCAGAACGCCATCAACCGCGCCGCCGGGTCCCGTGACCGTCCAGCCGCCCTCGTTGACTTGCGTCGTGTTCATCGGCTGCGACCAAATGGCGGTCAGCGTCGCATTCGTCGCCACGCCCGTCGCGCCGTTCAACGGCGTCGTGGCGGTCACATACGGATCGCGCCAGTTGGCGACGGTGACATTGACCGTTTGGTTGCCGTCCACGCCATAATCGACGACCAATTGGCGGTCGCTGATTTCTTCGTAATTCACGCTCTTTTCGACTTTATCCCACTCGCCGCGTGTGAATTTGTGCGGGATGGTCGCGCCGTCAAGTAATTGCAGCGTGACCGTCCACGTCGTCGCGTTGACCTGCGACAGCATGATCCCACCCGGATTCCACGCCGGATAGGGCGCGGGGAAGTTGCCCGCCACATAGACCGTGCCAGGCGTCGGATTCGGAACAGTGACGACGAACGTCACATTCACGACGCGCATTATCGCCGTGCCAGTCACGGTATTCGACGCGGTGCTGCGATTCGTGCTGGTATCGATAGCGGTGATGTAGTAATTGTACGTGCCGTTGGTCTGGGCGGTGCTGTCGATATAGCTGGTGGCGTCGGGGTCGGTGACGGTGGCGATCTTGTCGAACACGTTTTCCGTGACCACGCCTTCACCGCGCGCGTTCAGCCCGAAGCCGCTGAACTCGCGCCAAATCTCGAAACCGTACAGGTCGCCATCGGTATCAGGATGCGCGTCCCACGCCAAGCTGATGCTGACGGCAGTCGTCCCGGTCACTTCCAAATTCGTCGGCGCGGCGGGCGGGATCGAGTCCGTCGGCGCGGTGATGGTCAGCACGCCCGCGTCCGCACCCGCATAGGGCGCGCCGTTCTGGTCAGTGTAATACCACGTCATGCCGTTATCGGCGCTCCAACGGGTGGTGTAATAGTACACGCCCACTGTGGCGCTCGACGGGAGCATCGACCCTTGATATTCGTCGTTGTTCTGCGCGAAGTTGTGACCCCCATTGGGCGCCATTTCGTACCACGTCCACGACCCTGAATTCGGCGGATCGGACTGAGGTCCAAAGCCAACTTGCGCGCGGATGCCCGCCACGACGGTGTTGGACGTATCGGTCACGCCGCCGATATAGATTTGACCATAGACGTTATCGGTTGGGTTGACCGCGCTCAAAACCCAATTGAGCGTTGGCGGGTATTGCAGATTGTAGTACGCCGTCGTCAGGTCATACGCCGGGGTGGCGCTGATCTCGTTGGAGAAATCGCCGCGCAGATAGGTCGTATTGTTCACACCGCGCACGACGTAATGATACTGTACGCTGTTCTCGACGGTCGTATCGGTGTAGGTCGATGTCCCCGTGCTGCCGATGAACTTGTAGCCGCCGCCCGACAAGGGCGAACGCAGCACATCGTAGCTGTCGGTATTCGGCGCGTCGCTCCAATTGAGCGTGACTTGGTTGCCTGCCGGCACCGCCGTCAAATCGGTGATTGACGCGGGGCGCGTGCTGGCGAAGCTGGTATCGAGAACCAACAGCACACCCAGATTAACGCCCAAGTTCGGGATCGTGATCGTGCGGGATGGGCTGACCACATATGGCTGATTGTTGATCACGTCGGTGAACGCCGCGCCAACCGGCAGCCGCCCATTCACATCGATGACGATATTTTGTGCTGCCGCCCCGCGATTGATGGCGACGATTGCCGCGTCGCTGTCGTCGGGCAGAATGCGCAGATAGGCGAACTTGTCATCGTCCAACAGCAGCGGGACGTATTCGCCCGTGCGCAGCGCAGCGTGCGCGTTGCGCGTGTTGCCGAGGATCGCCGCGTAGGCGGTGGACGCCGCTTGGAAGGTCGCGTTTTGCATGTGCGTGTAATACGGCGTCCCGGTTTCGTCCAGCCATGGGAACGGCGCGCGGTTATACGGATCATCTTCCCACTTGCCGCCGCTGAAGCTCGGCGGGTTGACAACGGCGATTTCATCACCATAGTAAACCGTTGGTGCACCGGGCATCGTCAACTGAACCAACGCCACGCCGCGCAAGCGCAGGATCGCGTCCGTCCAATCGTAAGCGGGATCGGCGTAGAGTGCCGTGTTATTGAGATCGGCGTTATGATCCAGCCGGAACAGCGCGCGATTATTATCGTGGCTGCCGATCAGGTTCATCATCGCGGCATAGGCTTCGGGCGCATAACGCTCTTGGAGATTCAAGATGCGTTCGTTGAACCGCTCTGGCGTGATCGGATCGAGCGGACCCGCCGAACTGCCGCTATTGAAGTCGTTATCGGTGAACGGCTCGTCGCGCCACAGGCTCATGACGGCGGCGGCGAACTGATAGTTCATCGTCGCGTCCCACTCGCCGCCGACTGTCCACGACGTGGCATTGCCCCATTCTTCACCGACGATATACGCATCGGGGTTGACGGCATGAACGGCGGTGCGGAAGTCGTCCCAATAATCGTCGTTCGGATCGTTCACTTGCCCCTGATCGATATCGCCGCCCACGTCCAAGCGCCAGCCGTCCGCCCACTGCATCCAGTAGGGTCCAACGGATGCCGTGCCGTTGTTGATGAAGTAATCGCGCACGGCGGGCGTATCGGCGTTGATCTTCGGCAGGCTGTCGTAGCCGAACCACGACTCGTAGTTCGCGCCGTCACAGACACCCGTCCCGCTGAAATAGAACCAACTGCGATAGATGCTGGACGCGCTCTCGCACGCACCGACGACCGGATAGCGCGCGTAACGATCAAAGTACAGACTGTCTGACGACGAATGATTGAACACGCCGTCCAGAATCAGATTGATGCCCAAGTCGTGCGCTTCGGTCGATAATTCTTGGAACAGCGCCAGATCGCCCAAGCTGGGATCGATGTGCAGGAAGTCATAGGTATCGTAGCGATGATTCGACGGCGACTCGAAGATCGGATTGAGGTACAGCGCCGTCACGCCCATGCTGTCGAGATAGGGCAGCTTGTCGATGATGCCCTGCAAATCGCCGCCATAGAAGTTCTGGCTGTATTTGTTGGCACACGCCGCCGCCGCGCCTGTCACCGCGCGCGGATCGCAGATCACCGCGTTCCACTGGGTGGTATTGGAGCGGACAATCGTCGTATCGATGGGCTGATCGCCGTAGAAAAATTCGCCCGCCGCCGGATTGTTGATCGCATAGCCGTCGCGGAAGCGATCCGGGAAAATCTGATAGATGATGGCGTTCTTCACCCAGTCCGGTGTCGTGAACGTGGGATCGTAGTGCGTCAACTGCCAACTATTGTCCGGGCTATTGGCGAACGTTTCGCCCCAGCCACCCGTGCGCCGCGCATCGTCCTCGTAGTAGGCGGTTGCCGTGCCATCGATGGCAATGAAGCGATAATAATAAATTGTCGGATCGACGCTAGGGGGCAGCGTAACCTCCCAGAATTCGTAGACGGTCGCATCACTCGGGAGCGTAACGCCCGATGCCACCAACGCCATATCGTACAGCGTCGAGACATTGATGCGGTCATTCCACACGCGCACCTGCGCCGCACTCAAATCATTGTCGAGCGCGCGCAGCCGCAGACGAATGCTCGTCCCCGTCGGCACCGCGCCGCTCGGTGTGCGATACAGCGGATCGCGGCTGTCGTGTCCGAGTTGATCCCAATTGATATTGTTATCGCCACCGGCGAAAACCATGCCAAGCGGCAGCGCAAGGACGCATAACAACAGCGCCCCCACCAAAAAACGGAACCATTTAGTAGACATGCAAATTGAACTCCAAAAATCCCAGATGATTGGATGATAAGTGAAATCCGAACCGAATTCAAACGATCTGGGCGAATTTGGGTGATGTTGCACAAACAAAGATAGAACATTTAGATCGGGAATGCCGATTTATGCGCTCACCTCCAACGACTCGACCGGTTTGAGCATGTCCACAAACGCGCCCGCCGTCTGAAAGCGCGCAGTGGGCTTCTTCGCCAAACAGCGGATGATCGCGCCCGCCGTGGCATCGCTCAGCATCGGGTTCACATTGCGCGGATCGGGCGGCGGCTGCTGCAAATGCGCGAAGATAATCTGTCCAACATTGCCTTTGAACGGCAGTTCGCCCGTCAGCATGGCATACGCCATGACGCCGAGCGCGTAAATGTCCGCGCGTCCATCGATCTCGTTGGCGGCAGTGATCTGCTCTGGCGCAGCATAATCGACCGTGCCGATCATCTGCCCGTCCGTCAGCGCCCCCCCTAACGACACGGTGCCGTCCAGCCATTTGACGATGCCGAAATCCATTAGCACGGCGCGCAGACTGTCGTCAGTTTGGCGCAGCATGACGTTGCGGGGTTTCACGTCCCGATGCACGATCTGGCGCGAATGGGCGTAATCGAGCGCGGCGGCGACATCGCTCAACAGCGGCACAGCGCGCTCCAGTGACAGCGGCTTATGTTCGCTCAGGTATTCCGCCAGCGTTTGCCCTTCGATATATTCCAAGACCATGTAAAACCGCTCATCCTCGACGCCATAGCTGATGATCTGCACGATATTGGGATGATCCAGCGCGGACAGCGTTTTCGCCTCACGCTCGAAGCGGGCGCGAAATTCTTGGCTGTGCGCCATGTCACCGCGCAAAATCTTGATCGCCGCCATGCGTCCGGTCGAATGGTCTTCGCCGTGATACACCTCGCCCATACCGCCGCGCCCCAAGATGGATTGCAGCGTATAGCCGCCAATCTGAGTAAGGGCGAGCGCGGCGTTGTGATCCGGCTTGGGAATTTCGATGGTATTGGAGGCGCGCTTGTTGATGCGCTTCGTCGGTTCGTGTTCCCAATCCTGTTCGCGCCGCATTGCGTCCATGCCGATGCGCAAACCGAACACGCGCCGATCCACGAGCAACTGCACACGCTTACGGGTCGGGTTGTACAGCAGGATCACGGCGGCGGTCGAAAGTGCGACGGCGAGCGCGTCCTGATCTGCGCCGAGCAGCCCCCCGAAGATCGCGTTGAGCAAGCCAAACACCCCCACAAATGCGACGCCGAGCGCGCCGGTTACCCCGCCAAAGACGATGCCACGATTTAGCACGAGATCGACTTCATACAGCCGATAGCGGAACACTGCAAACGCTATCGTGATGGGTACGCCCACCACCAACAGCCGCCCGAATACATACACGGTCAAATACGCCGCATCACCCAAGTACGCATTGACCGCACCCGGAATGAAGAAGCCAAGCACGCCCAACACCACGCCAATGATCAGCCATTTCGCTTGCTGGCGCTGGACGGCGCTGAACTCGCTCCGATAGCGGCGCACCATCAGGCTCACCATCGTGATATAGAAGAAGGGGACGACCGCATAATAAATTTGAATGGTCGAGGTGAGCGAAATCACCAACTCGACGCTGCTATAAACGATGAAAAAAGCGATTTCCCAACGGCGGCGGAAATGCCCAATAGGAAACCAGAGCAAATACAGTCCGACAATGATGACGAGCGGATACGCCGTTGTCAGCATGATCGGCGTGCCGATCTCGCCATAGGCTTGCAGCAGCGCCAGATGAAACGCGCTCGAACGCGCACCCAATGTCATCAACGCCGCCGCCGCCAGCAATGCCATCAAATTGTCGCGCCGCCGAATCGACAGCAGCGCCGCCACGCTGATGAAGGCTGCGAACAACGCGATCTCGAACGTGATCCCCAAGCCCCGCGCCGCCGATAAGCCGAAGATGCTGGCAAACACGCGCCCCAACGCGAGACGCGGCATATCCGCCGTCAGCGTAATATTCTGCGTCGTCGCGTTAGCGTGCTGGACGGTGAACGTCACTGGATCGCCCAACGGCGCGGAAACCACCGCTGGCAGATGGCGGCGCTCGACGCGCGATCCGACCGGAATCCCGTTGATGCCGACCAACACATCGCCGGGCTGTACCCCCGCCGCCAGCGCCGCTTCATCCGGCGACTGAAGGATCACGCGCTGTCCGTCGTCGCTCCATGCCGCGCCCATTGGCACGACGCCCTCGCCCGTGAAACGCGCGAACGTCACCAAGCCGACGCTGCCAACGCCCACAGCAATCGCAGCCGCGATCAGCCACAGCGCACGGACGAACCAGCGCGCACGAATATCGGCGTTTGCCCCTGTATCGGTAGTCATGGTCATGGTCGCTCGGCTTTCGTTTGCACATCGCAACTGTATAACGCAGAAACAGCGTCATTTGTTCCATTTTCGAGGCTGCACAGTTAAATACACAGCGGGGTTTGGCGCGCCACGCGCTGCCCAATATAGGCAGGCGTGCCAATGGCACGCCCCTACGATGGATTATTTACCCATCAGTTTTCAACCTTAACCCGCGTACCAGCCCGACGCATACGCCGGAAAGGTGTAAAAGTCCGTCCATGGGCGCGCTGTCGCCGCAATTGCGTTCAGGCGTTCGGTGCGTTCCACTGCTGTCCCCGCGATGAACGCAGCACGTTCGGCGGACGGCATCGTCACGCATTCTTTCCAAATCGCGCGCCCCGCCAGATAGCCGCTCGCGCCCGCCTTGACCGCGATTTCGACCTGCGGCTCGAACACGTCGAAGTTCACGCCTGCGCTCAACAACACCCACGGCACATCGCACGCCGCACTGATGGCGTCGCACGCGGCGCGCCCTTTGCTCAAGTCGGTTTCGTACACTGGATCGATGGGATATTCGAGCTTCAGCACGTCCGGCTTGAGCGCGCCCAAGCGTTTCGCCGTCTCGCGGATCACATCGGGCTTGGTGGCGGCGAACGCGGCGCTGTCCTTCGAGACCGCTTTATCGAGGCTGTATGACATCGGTTCGAGGAACACGGGGATATCGTGTTCGTGACACTGAGCAATGATGCCCGCGATCACGCCTTCGATTTCCTCTGCCAGCGCGCCGGAGAACGGATGATAATACGCCAACAGCTTGATCGCATTGCCGCCGACATGCTTGATCTTGGCGACTGTCCAATCGGGGTCGAAGTCGATGCCGCGATAAGTGCTGTCGCCCGTATAGCCGCTTTTTTCCAGCGACATGAGCAAGCCGCCGCGCGCCATGCCCGCCGCCGCGCCCATGCCATAATCGGGGTCGAGCAGGACGGCGCTGGCGTGCTGCGAGAGCGCCGCGATCACCTCCGTTTTGATGGCGGCGGCATCCGCGAACGACGCGCTCGGCGCGAGCATCTTTTGGTAGCTGGCGCGCTGATCGAACGCCAAAATGGTGAAGACGCGCTCTGGTGTCGACGTGGAGAGCAAGCCGCGCCAACGTCCAGGCGTGAGGGGATATGCCATGGGAATCATCCTTGTTGATATAGGCGAATGGCGCTGATTGTACCGCAATCTCGCATGTCATTATGCCCGAAAGTTGGAGCGGTGGCGTCCGTCGGATTGCGCATGGGCATCCGACTTTCGGCGGAGGTTTGAGCATCGCATTGTCGCGGCTTGAGCGTCGTCTAAGCGCCGTCCACACGCCCGTTCCATTCTGATACAATGAGACCATTGGGAACGTGGAGTAGTTAGCAATGCCCGATCAAGACTTACCCCTGATCGACAGCGACGGACAAACCGACGATACTGAGCCGCTCGATTCCGCGCTGCTCAGTCAACTTGCCGAATCCAGCCCGCCGGACGAGACCGCGCCCGATCTGCGCCGTTCGACCGTGCCAAACAGCACCGCGCCGCGCGCCGTCACCGGACAGCATCCGCACGTCAGCGGCGAAGTCCCGCCGTCCATGCCAACCGACGGTCACGGGATGCCGCCCATCCATGCGCAAGAGTCCGACGATCCCCGCGCGGGCGGCGATTTCGCGGACAGCAGCACGCCTGCCGCACAGGGAACGTCGCCGTATCTACCTAACACCGCACCCACCGCGCCGACGCTCCCGCCGCTTTCCGACGCGGAAATGCAAGACCCGCGCCCTGCGCGAAGCGCGCCGCGTGTCGCAGAGAGCGCGAAAAAGACGCTGCCGGGCAGTGGCGGCTTCGATCCGAACCCCGATTTCGGTTCGGGCGGCGTGCAGCGCACCGACAACAGCCGCCCGAACGTCGCGCGCGATGGACGCCAAGTGCCGCCCGACGGCAGCACCCTCCCCCATTACGCGCCGCCGCAGCATACCCTCGTCCACATTCCGGGCGAAACGCGCGATCAACCTCGCGTGGAACGCCGTCGCACGCCCAACACGCCGCCGCCGCCGCTGCCGCCCGCCGCGCCCATGCAGCCGAATCTGCAAAATACGGGACGCCGCGACCGCACGATTCCGTCGCCGCGCGTCTCAGAATACAGCGCGCCGATTCAAGCATCCGTGCCGCCATCACAAATGCCGCCCGCCAATCCGGGCTACGGTCAACCGAACCCGCCGCAAGGCTATGGCGCGCCCAACTACCGTCCCGGAACGCCGCCGCTCCCCCCGCGGCGCAAGCCGCGCCAGCGCCGCATCTTGGGCTGTACGCCCGGCTGTCTGGCGGTGTTCATCGGCGTATTCGTTACGTTCTGCGGCGGCTTGACGCTGCTGACGCTCGTGCTGACGGCGACGCTCGGATCGGAACTGGAACAGCGCCTCGCCGTCCAAATCGCGCAAGTCGATACCTATCAGAATTTTGAAAGCACGTTCTTCTACGACCGCAACGGCACGCTGTTATACGAGGCATTCACCGAGGGACGCCGCACAAACGCGCGCTACCAAGCGTTCCCGCAAGATTTGATCAACGCGACCATCGCTATCGAGGATGATTCGTTCTTCACCAATCCCGGCTTCGAGATTCAAGCGACGCTGCGCGGCTTTTTCGGCTACGTCGGCTTAGAAAGCGTTTTCGGCGTTGATACGACCGGCGGCGGCAGCACGATCACGCAGCAGCTTGTCCGTAATGTGTTGTTCGCACCGGAATATCGCTCTGAACGCAGTATCCAGCGCAAAGTCGAAGAAATTTTGCTGGCGTTCCTGCTTCGTCAGCGCAAGACCCCCGAAGAAGTCCTCGAACTGTACCTGAATGAAATCTACTACGGCAATCTGTCCTACGGTGTGCAAGCCGCCGCGCATACCTTCTTCGATAAAGAAGTGAACGCGCTGACATTGGGCGAATCGGCGCTGCTGGCAGCCCTACCTCAAGCGCCCGCCAACCTTGATCCGCTCAATCCCGACCAGTCCGTGCAGGATGCGGTCAATTCCCGTTGGGAACTGGTGTTGGATCGCATGGTGCAGGAACGGTTCATCACCGATGCCCAGCGCGATCAAGCCTTGTTCGAGGGCTTGACCTACAATCCGCCGGAAATCCCGCTGAACGCACCGCATTTCACCGTGTTCGCGCAAAATCGGCTCGTCGATCTGATGACCGAACTCGGCTACACCTCCGATCAAATCGCGCGCGGTGGCTTGCGCGTGTACACCACGCTCGATCTGCCGCTCAACGACATCGCGCAGAGCATTGCGCGCGATCAAGTCGCCGCACTTGCCGGGAACAACGTCAGTAACGCCGCCGTCGTCGTCCTCAAGCCGCTGACGGGCGAAATCTTGGCAATGGTCGGCAGCATCGACTACGAGAACGACGCCATTCAAGGGCGCGTCAACGTCACGATTTCGCCGCGCCAACCGGGCAGCACGATCAAGGCGCTGACCTACGCCGCTGCGATGGAAAACGGCATGACGACCGCCGATGTGCTTTGGGACACCCCCATCGATATCGCCGGCTATCGTCCGCTCAACTACGACCGCGCCTTCCATGGACCCGTGCAGATGCGCACGGCGCTGGCGAACAGCTATAACATCCCGGCGGTGCAAACACTCCGGCGCATCGGCGTGCCAATCCTGCTGGACTTCGCCCAACGATTCGGAGTCAACAATCTTGGCACGGACGCCAGCTTGTACGGCTTGTCGCTCACGCTTGGTGGCGGCGAGGTGACGATGTTGGAACTGACGCGCGCCTATACCGTGTTCGCCAACGGCGGCTCATACGTGCCGACGAGCGCGATCCTGTGCATCTTGAATACGCGCGATGATATCCTGTACGAATATGAGGACGGCTGTCCGCGCGGTCTGCCAACGGGGACGACCGTCGTCCGCGAAGGCTATGGACGCCAAGTCCTCGATCCGCGCATCGCCTTCACGATTGGCGACATTCTGGGCGATAACGCCGCGCGCGCCCCTGCAATGGGATCGAACAGTCCGCTCTTTACGCCCGGCATCGGCACAGCGGTCAAGACCGGGACAACCGACGATTTCCGCGACAACTGGACGGTCGGCTATACACGCAACGTCGCCATTGGCGTTTGGGTCGGCAACAGCGATGGCACGCCGATGGTCAACACCAGCGGCTTATCCGGCGCCGCACCGATCTGGAATGCGCTGATGACCACGATCCACAATGATCCCTCGCGCATGAGCCGCTTCATGGTCGATGGCGGCTTGCTGCCAGATCGCCTCGATCCGCCGCAAGGCATGTCGCTGCGCCCAATCTGCAATATTCGCTCACTGCGCGAACCCGCGCTCGACTGCCCTAGCACGATCAACGAGTGGCTTCTCGATACGCCCGCCGGCATCCCCGCGTCCGATGGCTCGCTGCAATATCCGTCACAGCCCGCCATCTCGGATCAGCCGCCATCGGCGGGCCCGTGGCTGCGTGAGATCGAGCCGGGTGTGTATCGCGTCTTGGCGCTGCCCCTACCCGCCAATTCGGTCGTATTCAGCGTCCCATCGGGGCAGAACGCACCGCCACCGCCCTTGTATTGCCAAGTCCCGGTCGAAGCCGCCGCCGTTGCACCGGGCGCGCGCGATCAACTGTTCCTCGCGCCGCCGCCCGTGCCAGAGGACGCCGTGCAAGCCGAAAATTACGCGCGCGCCAATGGCATCCCCTTCTTGCCGACGATTGCGTGTACACCGGAACTGCTGCAAATCGGCGGATCGGGTCCCGCGATTGTCACGGCGTACATCAGCCAACCGACACCGAGTCAAACGGTCGTGGGCAGTTTCCCGGTCTTGGGAACCGCGCAGTTCGCCAACAATCAGGCGTCGTACTTCAAGTTGGAAATCAGCGGCGGACAGTTTGGGGAGAGTTGGGTGACGATGGGCGAGGTCAATCCCAACAGCGTAGTCAACGGACAGCTTGGCACGATTCCCGCCGACGTGCTGACGCCGGGAACGTATCGCATGAACTTAATCGTCGTCGGCTTGGACGGGAATTATGTGCAACCGCCGTATCAGGTCGAGTTCATCGTGCCGTAGCCCGTCAAACAACCTCACCCCCTAGCCCGCTCTCCGGTACAAGAAAGGGGGTTGGGGGGATGAGATCAATGAGAGCGTAACCTAAAAGTGTCGTCTGCTGAATCGGTACAGCGCGGCGGTCACGGGTGAGCTTGCTTGATGTATTTTCTTGACGAATTAGGCGCGCACGCCCCATAAGCGGATCGTGTTATCGCCGCTGCCCGACACCAAGAGCGCACCTGCTGGATGAAATGCCACCGTCATGACTGGCTTGCGGTGAACGTCGATGCGGTGGAGCGGCGTTGGGACAGCATCCCCACCTGTCATGAGCGCGTTCGCGTCCCAGAATTTGACCGCGTTATCGCGCCCGCCGGATGCCAACAACGCCCCAGATGGGCTGAACGCGAGGCAATCCACGCCGCCCGCGTGCGCGAGGAAATCGTAGATGGGCGCGCAGGTTTCGAGGTCAAACAGGCGGATGTGCGCGTCTTTACAAGCGGTCGCCAACCACTTTCCGTCTGCGCTAACCGCGACGGCGCGCACCCAGTCGGGATGCTCGAACACGGCTTTTTCGCCCTGTTGTTCTGGCTCAAACGTCCACACACGCGCCGTCTTGTCCCAACCGCCCGATACCAATACGCGCCCACCCAGTCCAAACGCCACACTCATGACCTCGTGTGTATGCCCACGCAAGATATTCGACGCGGCGCTGTCCATCATATCGAACAGACGAATCTCGCGGTCGCCGCCTGCTGACGCCAAGACGCGCCCATTGGGGCTGACGGCGACGCTGTTCACACCGCCGACGTGTCCACGATAGACGTAAAACGCGCGTCCGCGATTAGGAATCCACAAGCGCACGGTGGTATCGGTACTGCCGCTGATCATCACCAAGCCCGTCGGATTGAAGGTGACGGTTTTCACGGGACCCTCATGTTCAGTCAGCTTCAGCGTGGGTGCAGCCGCGAATCCACCCTCATAAACCCAAATGCCGCCGCCATGCGCGACAGCGAGCATGAAGCCATCTGGCGACCATGCCGTATCGGTGATGAAACCGCAGCGCGTCTGCGACAATTCGCTGATCGCGTTGACGTTAATGGGAAAGATTGGGACGAAGGAATCCACTCTATTCGCTCTTAGGTCACTTTAACCCGGAGTATAGCCAGCCTGACTATACTTCGTGATAGTTCTCAAGTCTAATATGGGGGTTCAATCTACTGTGACGATGAAGACCGTCGTCGAATCATTCCTACATTTGCAAGGGCATCAGTATATGTCCTTGACGACCTTCCGCAAAAATGGACAGCCCGTGCCGACGCCCGTTTGGTTCGCGCAGGTGGGCGACAAGCTTTATGTGGTGACACAGGGCGAATCGGGCAAGGTCAAGCGCATCAAATACAATGCGCAGGTCGAGGTTGCACCCTGTGACGTGCGCGGCAGCATCCTGGGCGGATTGCACGAGGCGATGGCGCGCATCTTGCCGCCCGCCGATTTTCAGCACGGAAATCGCGCGCTGAGTCAGAAATACGGGCTGCCGTATCGCCTATTCAAGTTGATGTGGACGATCCAGCGCAAAGCGCCCGTGTTTCTGGAAATCATGCCGATGTGATCGTTGACCGCATCCACGCTGTAAGGGCGCGCCGCTGGCGCGCCTACTCATCTTAGGCTGCTGCGCTACGAATCGCCCTTCATCAGCCGATCCCGAATGTCTTTGACGATTGTCCGCACGCCGAAATCGGTTTCCATGTCGTCGATCACCTTGTGGCAGCTATGCAGTACCGTGCTGTGCTTGCGCCCGCCAAACGTGTCGCCAATTTGCGGAAGCGATGCGTTGGTGTATTCGCGCGCCAGATACATGGCGATCTGCCGTGCTTGGTTGATAACGCCGGTGCGCCGCGGTCCCGTCAAGTCGTGGATCGACAGCCCGTGATGCCGCGCCGTGATGTTCAACACGCGCTCCAATGTGATCGTCGTCGGGGTACGGCGCACGCCATCCGCCAAATCATCGATCAGTTCTATCGTCAGGGGCTGACGGTTGATCTGCACCGCCGCCACCAAATGATTGAACATGCCCTCAAGCTGGCGCACATTTCCCTTGACGCGCAGCGCCAAGACTTGGCTGAACGTCATGGGCAAATCAAGTCCGCGTTCCGCCGCCCACCCTTGCAAGATGGCGACGCGCGTTTCCATTTCGGGCGACACCATATCCATGACCAAGCCACCCTCGAAACGCGACCGCAAGCGCGCCTCTAATGTCTCTAACTCGCGCGGATGCCGATCCGACGCCAAGATCACCTGTTTATTGAAGGTGTAGAGCGAATTGAACGTGTGAAAAAATTCTTCTTGGGTCGATTCTTTGCCCGCGATGAACTGTACATCATCGACCAGCAGCACGTCGGCGCTGCGATACTTGTCGCGGAACATCGCCGTCGTGCGATTGCGAATCGCATCGATCAGATCGTTGGTGAACGCTTCCGACGGAATGTAAATCACGCGCAGTCCGCGCGCCTTATAGGTGTGCGCAATTGCTTGCAGCAGATGCGTTTTGCCCAAGCCAACATCACCGTAAATTAAAAAAGGATTGTAAGCCACCGCCGGACGCTCGGCGACGGCGCGCGCCGCCGCGATGACCATCTGATTCTCGTTGCCGACGACGAAACGATCAAAGTTGAAGCGCGGGTTCAGTTCGTAGTCGGGCAGTTCGGGCTTGCTGGCGCGCGCGACCTTTTGATGCAGCGGCACGCTCGGCGCGGCGCTTTCGGGTAGCTGCTGCGCCATGAGACGGAACAGCGGCATATCTGGATCGCCGTTCTCGTTGCGTTTAATTTGTTTGATCTCAACTTGCAGACCAATTGGTCTGCCCATGATCTCCGCTAGGATGCGCTGGATCGGACGACTCAGTCGTTGTTGGAGCATGTCGCGCGTGTAGTCGTTTTCAACCCCGATCACCAGCACATCATCCTCGAAGCGCACATAATCCGCGTCACGCAGCCATGTGTCGAACGTCGGACGGTCAAGTTGAAGTTGTAGCTGATGCTGAGTAGCAGTCCAAGCGTCTTGAATATTCACACGCACTTCACTTTCTGGCGATTGCACATCGTCCAGTCTGCGGCTGTCGGAACTTGACAGCCGTTCCCAGACCCGTTAACAATATCGGTTATAGACAAGAAGACGCCGCCGCAGCGGTGAATTGACCACGCCACGTGAGCCTAACATTACAGTTGTTTTGTTTTGGTAATTCCCCACGACGCTGCCGGGATCGGTAGCGCGATCATCTCGCTGAATGTGGGGGGCGCGATGTTCACCGACCAAGCTAGGGTCGGGCGGCAAGCATCTCGTCACGCTCAAGGTAAAAATCAGTATAGCCGATTCCCTAACGCAGGGCAACTACACAACCTTAAAATATTGAATATTTTAAGGTTTGGGATAAAGCCGCGCGCAATCTACCTGAGGTTGGGAAAAAGCTGTGCGAGCGGCTCGCGTGATTGTGAAACATCGAATTTTTTAACATTGGGATATCCGCGAGCCTGTTTCCGCCAGCGATGGAATCAGGAGCCATGAAACAGGCTGTTTGACCGATGTCCTTATTGGTCAAATAACCTATTTCGAGGTGGGTTGACACACCCAGCCAAAATCATGCAAAAGAAGGTTTTTTTCGCATGACACAGCAGGTTACATCGTCATTCCAGTTGTGCCTACATCAGCCGTCGTTTGACCTATGTGCTTGTTGGTCAGTTAGTCCATCGCGGAATGGGTTTACAAGCCTAAGCATAAATCATGCAAAAGAGGGATTTTTTGCATTACAGGTGAGATTGCGTAGACGCTGTGAATAAATGTGGGTATACTGAAAAAAGGTTTAAAGCTAGGTGGCACATTGACGCTGAGGATAGTCATGGCAGATAGAGACGAGAAAATGACGCATTACAACGGTGCTGAAATCAATGAATATGAAGGCGACCTACCAGTCGTAGTTTCTGGCAAAGCCGACATCATCAAGGTCTCAGCGCGGTCACGTTCTACTGCTGTCGCAGGAGCGATTGCGGCAGTCATGCGCGAACATCATTATGCCGAAGTGCAAGCGATTGGCGCAGGTGCCGTCAATCAAGCGGTCAAAGCATTGGCAATTGCGCGTGGCTACTTAACGGGCGATGCTATCGACATCGTGTGTGTCCCGTATTTTACCGAAGTCGATATCGAAGGACAAGAGCGCACGGCGGTTCGGTTCGTCGTCGAACCCCGTTCCTCAACCCCTGTTTAACGCGGTGCGTGGCTATACCACAATGAGAGTGACAGAGCGGCTTGTATCAACAAGCCGCTTTTTGATGCTCGGATGCCGCTAACGCACGATTGGATAATCGAGGAACGCCGCTTCGAGCGCCAAGCGCGGCTGCGTATTGGTCTCGGTCAATAACCGCATCAGCTCGCGCGTGGATTTCAGCGCGTTCAACGCTGCTTCGACCGGAATGCGCGACGCCAGCAACTCCAGCTTGGCGATGCGGTCAATGTTCACCAGCGGCGCGCCCACGCCGCTGACCTTATGCAAGACCAGATCGCGCCAATACGTCTGCCACAGCGCCAACAACGGCGACAAGCTCGATTTCTCTTTGGCTAAATCTTCCGCCAGCGCAAAGCGATGCGCGCGCGAACCACCGATGATTTCGTCGAGCAAGTCGAGCGCCTGAGCGCGCGTTTGCAGCACCTCTGGCTTCCGCCATGCCTCCAATGCCCAGCCAATGCGCCCGCCGCTGAGACGCGCGATCAAATCAGCGTCGGATGGCGGCGCGCCCGCATCGGTCAGCGCCGCGCGCACATCGTCCACTGCGACGGGGCGCAGGCGCACGACTTGGCTGCGGCTGGTGATCGTGGGCAAGACGAGTTCCGGCTCGGTGGTCGTCAGCAGCAGCATGGCATAGCGCGACGGTTCTTCCAGCGTTTTCAACAGCGCATCTTGCGCTTGCGGCTTGGCTTGGTCGAAGTCGATGAACAGCGCGACGCGAAAACGCGCCTCGAATGGGCGCAGCGACAGCCGCCCCGCCACCTCGCGTATTTCTTCGATGCGCAGCGTCCCGGTGTCGGGATCATGCCTTGCCCGCGCGATATCAGGGTGATTGCCGCTGTCTATCCGCAGACACGACGAACACACGCCACATGGACGCGGATCGAGCGGCGCTTGTTCGCGCCAAACTTCGCAGTTCATTGTCTTGGCGAATGCCAATGCCAGCGTTGTCTTGCCGATGCGGTCGCCGCCCATGAAAAGGTAAGCGTGCCGCGCGCGCCCATTGATGATACTGCGCTGTAGATGTTCGACCGCCCAATCGTGACCGTATAGACCCCATGCGTTCATCATATTAAAAATTGGTAACTACTCAGCCATCGCGGTATCTTCACTGGGTTATGACCCTATATAAGCCTTAGATGTCCATAAAGAACTTCGTGGCACGAAGATCACGACCAAAATCCACTACAAAGTGGTC
>DAOTUQ010000083.1:0-112930 GCA_034437055.1 Anaerolineae bacterium | reverse complement strand
GTTGTTTTCGACAAAAACCCTCAATCTTTTGAGGGAGAGCCTATTCTCATCGCAGACAAATTTGGCGTTTCAATTTGCCAAAATGAGGGGAAAAACGACCCCTGAGTAGTTACAAAATAAGGTTTAATTCGCACATCCCGCGCCGTCAATGAGAGGGAGTGCGTTCTATTTAGATCATTATAAAGGATTTTTTCGATCTGCGCTAGTCATGATGGGCATGGCATTCTGTGTCATGCCCAACGCGCCGCGCTTCATGCTCGAAACATGAGCGCGGTCTCAATCACGCGCGTCTGATCGGTCTCGCTCAAATTGTTATACAGCGGCAAGCGCACGAGGCGGTCGCTCACATCTTCCGTGACGGGGCAATCGCCCACCTGTCCGCCCATCGACTTGCCCATATCGGACAAATGCAGCGGCAAATAGTGGAACACGCTCAGGATACCCTGTTCTTTCATGTGCGCGATAAACGCGGTGCGCGCCTCCAGTGATGGCATGAGCAGATAGTACATGTGGAAGGGCTGTTCGCAGCCATCCGGGACGTTCGGCATTGTCACGCGGTTGGCAGCTGCCCACGACGCCAAACATTCGTCGTACATCGCCCACACACGCCCGCGATGCGTTTGGATCGCCTCGCGCTGTTCAAGTTGTCCCCACAAGTAGGCTGCCAGCACATCGGAGGGCAGATAGCTCGATCCGACATCGACCCACGTATATTTATCGACCATACCGCGAAAGAAGCGCGAGCGGTTTGTGCCTTTTTCGCGGATGATTTCGGCGCGGTCGATCAAGGCGGGATCGTTGATCAACAACGCGCCACCTTCGCCACAGGTAAAGTTCTTGGTTTCGTGGAAACTCTGCGTTGCCAGCGCGCCGAACGTGCCAAGCTGCCGCCCCTTGTACGTCCCGAACAGCCCATGTGCGTTATCTTCCACGACGGGGATGCCGTGCGCGTCCGCGATGCGCATGATGGTGTCCATCTCGCACGCCACACCCGCGTAATGCACCACCACAATCGCTTTCGTGCGCGGGGTGATCAACGCTTCGAGTTTGGTTTCATCAAGGTTGAGCGTATCGGGGCGTACATCGGCAAACACGGGCTGCGCACCGCGCAAGACGAAGGCATTGACCGTCGAGACGAAGGTGAACGACGGCACGATCACCTCGTCGCCCGATTGGAAGTCGAGCAGCAGCGCGGACATTTCTAGCGCGTGCGTGCAGGAGGTCGTCAGCAGGGCTTTTTTCACACCGAGCGTCGTCTCGAAAAAGGCATGACACAATTTTGTATAGCGTCCGTCGCCCGACGTTTGTCCGCCGCGCATGGCATCCGCCATGTAATCGAGTTCGCGCCCAACAATGGCAGGGCGATTGAAGGGAATGGTTATGGTCGTCATGAGTTCCGCTGCTTCAGTTTGTCATTTTGACCATGATAGCACATTAGGCGCGGTCGTTCGCCCACCAGTGATACCACAGGGCAACCGCCGCCGTGCGAAAGCCATGTTTTTGATACAAACGCTGTGCCGTGAGGTTGCGCCCCTGCGTCACGACACTGATGGCGCGCCCACCCGCCGCATACAGCCGTGCCAACCCCGCCACCCAGAGCATCGTGCCGATGCCACGTCCCTGAAAATCGGAATGGATGCCCATCAAGTCAATCTGTCCGGTCTCCCCGTGCAGATGGCACGACAAATAACCGATGGGTTGAGCGTCGTTGACCACGACAAGGGTGGTTGCGGCGTTCGCGTGTACGGCATTGGCGATCCACTTTGCGTATAAATCGTCGCAGCGTTCTGGCGCGAAATGTCCATCGGCGTAGAAACGCGACTGACGATAGCTTTGCCGCGCGATGGACTCTAGCGCGGGCAAGTCGTCCAGTGTGGCGGCGCGCAGGGTGAAGGGCGCGGGCAGGGGAAGTGTGAGCGGCACTTCGCGCAGTTTGCAGTCGAGCGTGACGCGAATATCGACGAAGCGAAAGCCGATTTGCTCTGCGATCTGACCGGAGGCGGGATCGTTGGCGTCCGCCAGAAAATAGAGACAATCGATCCGTTGATCCGTCCGCCATGTGACGATTGGCGCCGCGCTGGCGGCATCGAGCCGCGCCGCCGTCACGCGCGCAATGCGCACGCCGAAAAACGTGCTGTCCCAGTCGAGGAAGGTGGCGATATCAGGCTGTCGGTTCATCGGTTGTTCCGCGCACCGTATAGACGGGGCGTTCCATACTGCGAAAGTGGATGCGTGCCAGATATTCGCCGATGATTCCCAACGCGAACAACTGGACGCCGGAGAAAATTGCAATAATCGATGCCAAGAATGCGAAGCCCGGCACGACAATGCCTGTAATCAGCGCACGTCCAACCACATAGATCAAGACGAGCAACCCGAAGCCCGCGAACGCGAAGCCCAGCAAGCTGGCGATTTGCAGCGGCAGGACGCTGAACCCGGTGATCATGTTGGCGGCGTGGCGCACGAGCTTGCCAAACGTATAGCCGGACACGCCGTATTTGCGTTCGTCGTGGCGCACGCTAACCGCATCGAAGCGCGTTGTCCCCCACGTCAACAGTACATCGATGGACACCCACGAACTACGATAATGGATGAATGCCTCGCGCAATGGGGTACGAAATGCGCGAAACGCGCTCACTTTGCGCGCCACGCTCACGCCCATACTGCGTTGGAGTGCGAATTTGGTGGTTTGCGACGCTAGATCGCGCAGCAAGCCATGTTGTTCGCGTTCGGGCGTGCCATAGACGACATCCGCGCCCGCGTCCAACGCCGCCAATAAACGTGGAATCTCGGTCGGTGGATGCTGCAAATCGTCGTCCATCGTCACGATCACGGTATAGCGCACGGCGCGGATGCCGCACAAAAGTGCATTGTGCTGTCCGTAATTGCGCATCAGTTGGATGCCGCGCACGAACGGATAGTCGCGCGTCAATTGTTCAATCACGCTCCAACTGGTGTCAGGGCTGGCATCGTCGATAAAAATGACCTCGTAAGTGGGCGTTAGCGTCGGCAGCACGCGCGCGAGTTCGGCGGTCAGTTCGGGCAGGCTCTCCGCGCTGCGATAGACGGGAATGATGATTGACAGCGAATGACTCACGATGCAGCCTTTCTCGATGTGCGCAGCCAACGCAGCGCATCTGCCAACATCCCACCGAGCAACAGCGTATAGATCGGGTAGAAGGCGGTGTAATAGCGCGGCTCGACGCGCGTCAGCACGCCCATCATCAGCGCAAACGCGATCAGCCACACGGCGGGCGCGCCGTACAGCCAATCGCGCGCGCGCACCAACGCCCATAGGATCGCCAGCGGCGTCAGCACTTTGTAGAGGTTCCATAGGTCGAAGATCGCGCTGAACGCCGCTGCGCCGGGCGTCCACACCCATTCGCCGCTGTAGACGCTGCCCGACGCCGGATGAAATCCGAACGCACCGCGCGTCGTGTCGAAGGTGAGCGTTTCGTAGCGCGGAACGATCATGCGGTCGTAAAATCCCGTGTCAATCGGAATCTGTGTGAAAACGTGCGCCGTCGCGCGCAGCGATGCCAGCGCGAACGTCAGCGGATGCGCGGCAATCGCTTCGGCATGAACGCGCGCCAACAGCGAATCAGCAGCGCACGCGCCCAGATAGTAGTAAATCACTTCGGGGAACGTGCTGGTCATGCGCGTGACGGGTTCGCCGCGTGGCGCGCGCTCGAAGGCAGCCAGTTGATCGGGCGTCGCCCAGACGCCGGGAATCTGCCAATACGGATAGCTGTCCACCGTCATGATGATCGGTTGGGGCACATCGACCGAGAGTAGATCGAACATCTGCTGAGTCGCCTCGCCGTTGGCGCGTTCTACGGGGACGCCTTTGACCACCAAATTTGGGAGCAAAGGACCCGCTGTCAAACAACTGAGCGCGAACGTCCCCGTTGATGGGTAGTGAATCAGCAGCAGATATGCACCGAGTACGCCCGCGCTGATCGCGCCGAACACCGTGAATGCGATCAGCCGCCGCCGGATCGACAACGCACGTATGGGCAGCAGCGTCGCGCCCATGACCGCCGCAATCAGCGCGAAATTCACCCGCGCGAGCGTCGCCGCCCCCATCATGAGTCCAGCGACGACGAGAAGAAGCGTCCCGCGCTGCTTGGTCTCTATTTGGAGCGGGGGACTATGCTCGCGTCTCGGTGATGAGCGCGGCAAAAAACGACTCAATGCCCACAGCGCGACCACGATGCAGAATGCGATCCACCATTCCGGCAGCCAGACATGAGGCGCTTGCAGTCCTAACGGATCGAGCAGGACGACCAGCGCGACAATGAACGCTTCGCGCGCGCCGCGCCGCCGCCGAATCGCGTCGTAGATCAGCAGCGGCACGCACGCCGACAAGCCGACTTGCACCGCCAAAATGATGCGATCCTCGAATTGACCGAATGGCGCGGCGAACGCGGCTATCGGTGCAATTGCCAGTGGATAACCCACGTAGGGGCGCAAACTGCCGATGAGCAAATTTCCGCCGACGAGTTGATCGATCAGATAGCGTTGGAACGCCTGATTGTCGTCCAAAACGCTGCCGAGCGGATAGCTGACGAACAAAACGCCGCGTAACAGCCCTGTCAGCGCCAATAGGACGATCCAATGCCGCCGCATCGTTCTAATCTTGCAGGTAGCGCAGGCGCAGCGCGTCATTCATGCGATGCACGACCTTCAGCACAGCGTCGGGGCAGTGTCCGCCAACGACGCCGCCCGCCTCGACATAGGCATCGCGCAAAATCTTGCCCCAGTTGCCGGTACTACGCATCTTGGGATCATTGACGTACTGTTCGATGGTCTGGGCTTGGTGTCCGCTCAACGGCGCGAGCATCCGCTCGAAGCTGGTGTAGACCTCATCGATATCGCGCGGCGCAACATCCACAATTTCATCGAGCGCCTTGTGCATATAGCGGCGTTTCATCGCGTAAAATTCGGACAGCGCCATTTGTGTCCCGGCGGCGGTCGTGATGACGACATCGGTACATTCGCGGTCGCTGGCGTCCTGCATCCGAATGAACGTCTCGCGGTCGAGGGGGCCCAAGATCGCCCACAGCGTCTTGTCCTGCATCATCGGTTCCAGATCGCAGCCATGCTTGCGGAAATACGCTTCGATCAGCGCGTGGCTGAACTCAAAATCGACCAGCACCGCCGCCATGCGCGCCGCGCTGATGTTGGTTGGCATCCCCGTACTTTCGACCGTACAGACGCGCTTGCTCGTGGAAAGATCGGGGCGGACGCGCCCAATCGGGTTGTGCATCAGCGAGATCATCTCGCCTTCGTATTCTTCATACATCATCGCGCGTCCGGTGGCGTTGGCACGTTCGAGGCGCAGTAGTTCGGCGTAGCGGCGCAAATCCTCGTCGCGGTAGTGGGGACTGAGCGGCAGTTCGAGATAGCGCCCGGTTACGGTCACACCGCGCAAAATTTCGCGCGTGCAGAGCAGTTCGGCGTCGCACGTCCCGTTGACAAACGGGCTGCCTTTGAGGACAGCAGAATTGGCGACGGCGGTCGCGCTCTTGAGGATGGTGTGATAGGTCAGCAGACCCAACGCCTCCGAACGTCCAGCGAGGTCGATATGAATGTGCGTCCCCTGATTGCGGAACAGGTTGACGTAATGCCCTTCGGGGACGTGGTAGCGTGCCTTGACCTGCGCGAGATGTTCGACGTAATCGGGGAACATATTGTTGACGCCGACCATCAAATCGACGGCGGTTTCGACCTTCGGATGCGCCGTCATTTTGAAATCGGAGCGCGTCGGGTAGCTCGGTAGGATGGCGTTGAGCATCCCGGTTTCTTTGGTGGTTGCGGCAATCGCGGTGAACATGCCAATCAGGGCGCTGCGCGTTTTGTGATAACCGACGCTGGGCGCGATGTGTGCTTCAATCTGATACATGCACGCTTCGCGGTCAAGATGCGGATACACGCCGATATGGGTCGCGTGTGTGTAATACGTGCGCATGTAATGTTGGATTTCATCTTCGGTGGGTGAACTGCCGTCGGCATGGAGCAGCCCCATCTCGATTTCCGCGCCCAAGACGCGCATTTTCGTCTGCGTATCTTCGGTTTCGCCCATATTGGTGTGATTGACGCTGGGATTCAAATTATAACGCACGACGCTTTCTACAAATTTTTTGCCGCTACGATAGCGGTTGCTGACGGCGCTGCCCAACAAGAATTTGCGTCCGCCGACCTCGCCCAAAATGACGTTCGCGCCGTTAGGGTTGGCGTCGGCATCGTAATACAGCGTCACGTCGCCGCCCACTTGCTCGGACAGCCAATCGAGCGGCAGCGTATCGTCAACGGGTGGGTTTGCGATCAACGATTCGAGCGCCTGATTGAAGGCGCGCTTTTGACGTTCGATTTCGCGCCAAGAGGCGTCGCGGCTGTAGGCAGTCAAAACATCATTGCTCGGTAAAAAAATCATTGGCTTCGCCCCCGCGACGTTGAATATGTGTCCGATATTGTCCCTGATTCGTTAGCTACGGGCAAGCCCTTTTCATTTTGGGCGAATGGCTTATCATCGTGAGCTTCAGCCAGTTGGAGCGACCGCATGTCAAAATCGATTGATCGCGCCCTACCATTCGTGATCGCCCTGCTGCCGAGCTTGGTTGGGTTGCTGCTGTTCGCTGCCCGTTCGCGCGGGGGATGGGCGGACTTCATGCCGCTGTGGAACGATGAAGTTGTGCATTGGCATCAGGCGGCGACCTTTAGCGTCGCCGGCTTCGACGGCGGCTATTATACGGTCAACGAAATGCCAGCGCGCGCGTCCTTCGCACATTTCTACGCATGGGGTCCTGTGCTGCCGATGTTCTACGGTGCTTTCATGCGCGTGTTGGGACAATCGATGCTGTTGTTCCCACTGCTCAACGCCGCGCTGTTCACGGGCGCGCTGTTTGTTTTCATTCGAATTGCGCGCTTGGATCGGCAGCAGATGATTGTATTGGGCGTTGTCGCTGCAACGTTCATCCCCTTTCAAGTCTTTTTGCCGACACTCATGCAGGAAGCCTTGCAATCCGCGCTTGCTGTTTTCACGGCGGCGGGGATGATCGTCGTACTGCGCTCGGCGCGTGGATCGCCCGCCCGCCGCCGTTCCGTCTTGCTCATGGTGCTGTATATTGTCGTGATCGCGCAGACGCGAGCGACATGGGCGTTTTTGCTGATTCCGTTGTTCGCACTGTGGCTGCCGCTGCGGTGGGCGCTGCCCCTCGGTGGGGTCGGGGTGATCGTGGTGATTGGCTTTAGCCAGTGGATCGCCGCGCCGAATGCAAGTGTGCTGACTCAGGCTGTCGGGCTGGTGCGGACAGATGCGCTCGTTGCTCTGCGCCTCGTTGCCGATCATGCGCGGAATAATCTGTCTAATTTGGTTATTGGACATCCTATCGAATACCTCGTTCGTGCGCATATGCTGCTCTTGATAAGCTATTTTGGGTGGCGCGCGCGCAAAACTGAAGCAGATGCCGCGCTGTTTGGCGGGTTGGTGTTGATTACGGTGTTCGTGATCGGCGCTTGGTATATTGGCGACTGGCGCGATTTTCGGCATCTTGCGCCAAGTCTGTTATTGAGCTTGGTGCTGCTCATCGCTTGGCGGCGTTATCGTCTGATCGGCGTTGTGCTGCTCACCACGATGCTGATTTTGCCCTTCGCTGTGCAGTGGTCATTTTTCTGGTCGGGGCTGCATGTCAACGCTGACAAGCGCGCATCGTACGCAGTTTGGCAAACGCGGCTCGCAGAGCAGATACGCTATCAGCCTGACGTTCTAAGCGCATGGTGTAATACGGTTACGATGTCATTGCCCTATGTGGAGAGCGAAATTGCGTTGGCATTGGACGCGGGGATGGGCATGTCGATCTTATTGGGTGACATGGAGCCGATGTCTACAACGCTGCGCGCGCGCTACTTACTTTTGCATGAGGATGAGTCGGTGGTCAGGATCGAGCGCTTGAACGTGGAATGGCTGTTGGATGTGCCGGACGGCGCACTGTATCTGAATCTCGATGCTGTCTGTTGAAACAAAACGGAGGCGCTCATGTGAACGCCCCCGCGATGAGAAAATGCCCGATTCAGCGATTAAAGGTGAAAGCCGGGTCGCCCCAAATGTGCCATGAACTCGGAGCGCGTCGTGCTTTCGTCTTTGAATATGCCGTGCATGGTGCTGGTCGTCATACTGGCTTCGTGCTTTTTGACGCCGCGCAGCATTGAACACATATGCACGCCGTCCGCGACGACCGCAACGCCTTGCGGCTGCAAGACTTCGTTGATGAAGTCGGCAATCTGGCGCGTCATGCGTTCTTGCACCTGTAAGCGCCGCGCGAACATATCGACGATGCGCGGAATCTTCGACAAGCCGATCACTTTGCCGTTCGGAATGTAAGCGACATGGACGCGCCCAATGAACGGCAGCATATGATGTTCGCACAGGCTCGAAAATTCAATATCGCGCACGATCACCATATCGTTGTAATCGACGTTGAACAGCGCACCGTTGATCAGCTTACCCGGATCGGTGCGATAGCCGCTCAACACCTCGTCGTACATGCGCGCCACGCGATCTGGCGTCTTGAGCAACCCTTCGCGCGTCGGGTCTTCGCCCACCGCTTCGAGAATATCATGGATAGCGACTTCAATTTTGCTGTGATCGACCGGCGGCAAGCCTAATTCAAAAGCGCGCTGGAAATCTTCCGAGACGAATTTAAATTCCATCGCGGTGAGCAAATCGTCGTCATGATAGTGACCATTACCGTTAAATTCATCATCACCCGCAAAAAATGCGCTCATGGTGATTCTTATCCCTTCCCCAATAACGCTAGATGTGATGCGCACTCTAAAGCACACATTTGTATCTGTATGGTAGTGACGCTATCTGATAGCCGTATGAATGGCATGTGAGGTTTCGCTACACACATGTTGGTTGGTACACTTCAGCCCGACTCTGAACAAATAATCTGACGATTAAACTACGGTGTTCCTTACCTTTGCCGAAATGCTGTATAATCTATCCCCGCACGTCGATTGAGGAGGAAAACCCAATTGAGCCTGATCGACTATGGACGAATTTTGCTGCGGCGGGGTTGGATTATCATCCTGTTGGCAGCGTTGGCGGGTGGGAGTGCCTATGTATTCAGCGGAACGCAGACGCCGATCTACCGCGCTACGCAGTTGGTCTTGATTCAGCCGTCGCGCAATGATCTGGGCTTGGCAGAAGCCACGATTCGGCTGATCAATTCTTACGTCGTTTATTTGAACAGCACCGAGATCGCGCAGCGCGTGATCGATAATCTCCGGCTCGATCTGACTGCCGGAAACCTAAAAGGCGCGGCGACGATTGTCCCCGACCGCGACCGCCTGACCGTACAAATCGATGTCGATCTGTCCGATCCCGACGTGGCAGGACGCGCCGCTGAGGAATGGGGCAATATGCTTGTCCAGTATCGCAACCGCGAAAATCAAACGGTACGTCAAGAGGATCGGATTAACGCGATTCTACCTGATCGCCCGCAGATCGGCTTGCTGCGCCCGAATCGGGTGGTCACGACCGCGGTTGGCGTCCTGTTGGGGGTGCTGGTCGGCACGGTGATCGTGTTCGCGCTCGAATATTTGGAGAGCGGCATCGTCCGCCGCCGTGAGGATATCGAGCGGATGGATATCGCGGTCTTGGCGTCTGTGCCGGAGGGCAAATGAGATGGCTGTGAACTTGATCACGCTGCAAGACCCGCGCGCGGCGGCAGCAGAGGCATATCGGGCGCTGCGCACGAACTTGATGTACAGCAGCGCGGATCGCCCGATCACGACCCTGATGCTGACCTCAGCGGCGGCGGGCGAGGATAAAAGTATTGCGCTCGCAAATCTGGCGGTCACCTTCGCCCAAGCGGGACACCGGACGATCATTGTCGATGCCGACTTGCGCCGCCCAGCGCAGCACACGATTTGGGGCGTGGACAATGCGCGCGGGTTGACGACGATGATTTTGGAAGATTCATTGTTGGCAAATCCGCCGCTGATCCAGACGGACGTGCCGAATTTGAGCGTACTCACCAGTGGAACGCTCCCGGCTGTCCCCGCTGATATTCTCGGTGGGGCGCGGATGAGCCAGGCGATTGGTGTATTGAAGGCGCGCGCCAGCTACGTGCTGTTCGACGCGCCGCCCGTATTGGTGGCAACGGATGCGGTGGTCTTGGGCGTTAAGGTCGATGGCGTGGTGTTGGTGACGCGCGCGGGTTCGACGCGGCGCGATCAGATCGCGCGGGCGCGTGAGGCGCTGGAGCGTGTGGGCGCGCGGATATTGGGCGCGGTGCTGACCAATGCCCCGCGCGAGATGAAAGGCTACTAACCATGAAGCTGCCGCCCGATCCAGACTCGGTTGAAAAGTGGTCACAACTGCCGCAAAATAAGCCGTCGCGTCAAGCCCTGCCGCCCGTCGCGGGCGGCTTGCTGCTCACGCGGACGCTGTTGATCGGCTTGTTCGTCGTCGCGGTGGTCGTGATCATCGTCGGGTTGCTGTCAGGGCGGGGCATCGGGTGAACATCGTCGTCGTAGGGGCATGGCACGCTATTGCCCGCATGAAGGGGACACGAATCTGATGATGAAAGGTCTAGTTCTCAGCGGCGGCAAAGGCACACGCCTGTACCCGCTGACTTATACGCGCGCGAAGCAGTTGATCCCAGTCGCCAACAAGCCCGTCCTCGTGCGCGTGATCGAGACGATCCGCGACGCGGGCGTGACCGAAATCGGCGTCGTCATCGGGCAGACCGGACCGGAAATCCGCGAGGCGCTCGGTGATGGATCGCGGTGGGGTGTGCGCATCACCTATATCCCGCAAGATAACCCCAACGGCTTGGCGCACGCGGTCAAGATCGCGCGCGATTTCCTGCAAGATGATTCGTTCGTCATGTTTTTGGGTGATAACGTGATTCAGGGCGGAATCAGCGGCTTAATCCGCGATTTCACGCAGCACAGCGAATGGAACAGCCAAATCGTGCTGAAAGCGGTCGATAATCCGTCCGCGTTTGGCGTCGCCAAACTGCGCGATGATGGCACGATTGAGCAGTTGATCGAAAAGCCGCCTGTCCCGCCGAGCAACTTGGCGTTGGTCGGCATTTATATGTTTGACGCGCACATCTTCAAGGCGGTGGATGCGATCCAGCCCTCACCGCGCGGCGAACTCGAAATTACCGACGCGATCCAATGGCTGATCACAAACGGCTACGTCGTTTCGCCACACGTCCATACGGGCTGGTGGATCGACACAGGCAAGCCAACCGATATGCTCGACGCCAACGCGCACGTTCTCGATGAAATCGTGCCGAGCGTGGCGGCGGACGCCGTGATCGAAAACAGCGAAGTGGATCGGCGTGTGACTGTCGAGCGCGGCGCGCGCATCATCAACAGCGTGATCCACGGACCCACGATCATCGGGGAGGATACGGTGATTGAGGACAGCTACGTTGGACCCTACACCAGCATCTATCATCATGTCAGGATCAAAGGCTGCGAGATTGACCGCAGTATCGTCTTGGAAAACAGCTCGATCTTGTCGCCCCCTGTACGCTTGCATGACTGTCTGATCGGACGCAACGTCACGATTCAGCCGAAAGAGTCACGCCCGCGCACGCTGACGATGAACTTGGGCGATTACAGCAACTTGTGGATGGTTTAAGAGAGCTTATGAGCGTACAAACGAAGAAAGAAATCCGCCTGATCGCCATCGATCTGGATGGCACGCTGCTCGACCCCCAATCGAAACTGACGGATCGCACGGCGAAGGCTGTCCAAGCGGCGGCGGACAAGGGCATCGCCATTGTGTTTGCGACGGGCAAGACGTATACCGCCGTCGCGCCGCTGGTCAAGCGCTTCAACCTGACGACGCCGTGTATCTGCTTGCAAGGGCTGACGACCTACGCGGCGGACGGCAAAATCACCCATCAGCAGATGTTGGATGCCAACGTCGCGCGTCAGGTGATCACCTACGCCGAAGATCGCGGTTTCGTCGTGATCCTGTACAGCGGCACGCGCATCATTATGCGGACACGCGATCAGCGCGTCGAAGAGGCAGTCTTCACGCGCTATCACGAGCCGAACCCTGAAATTGTGGGTCCGCTGCAAAATATCGTCAGCGATCTGCCGATTCACAAGCTGGCTGCCATTGGTGATCCGCGCGCGATCAAGGCGCTCCGCTGGCAGTTGAACGTCCAAATCGGCGGCGGTGCGCGCATGATGCAAGCAGGTGTCCCGCAAATGGTGGAAATCTTGCCGCCGGGCGCGAGCAAAGGCGCGGCGCTGCGCCAACTGCTCAAAGATTTGCGCATCGATGCGGCGAACGTGCTGGCGATTGGTGACGCTGAGAACGACTTGGAAATGCTCCAACTCGCGGGAATCGGTGTAGCGATGGGGCAGGCGGAGCAGAACATCAAGGACGGCGCGGATTACGTCGTCGCCAGCAACGCTGAAGATGGCGCGGCAGAAGCCATCGAACGGTTCGCGCTTGGCATCGATCCGAACGCGCCGAAGGTAGAACCTCCAGACGATGCGAAAGAACCGACTTCAACCCCAACGGCGGCAGGCGCGCCCGCCGCGCAGGGGACACCGGACGGCAAAACCGATCTGCCGGATGGTCTGACCGCGCTTGGCGAAACTGACAAGGCGGCTCCACAGCCCGTTGTGGCAGCGGAGAAGGGGAGCGCGGACGCATGAAAAATATCCTCGTCACGGGCGGCGCGGGCTTCATTGGCAGCGCGTTCGTGCGCCACATGATCGAAAAGTACCCGGACTATACCATCATCGTCTACGACAAGCTGACCTACGCGGGCAACCTCGATAACCTGCTGCCCGTTCACGATGAGCCGAAATTTCGCATGGAGCGTGGCGATATCGCGGATCGAGAGACGGTGCGGCGCGTGCTGAACGACCACGACATCGATACGATTGTCAATTTCGCCGCCGAAAGCCATGTAGATCGCAGCATCTTGCAAGCCGATGCGTTCATCCATACGGATGTGGTCGGTGTGTATCTGCTGTTGGATGAGGCGCGGACGCGGGGACTGGAACGGTTTTTACACGTCAGTACCGATGAGGTCTACGGCGATATTCATGACGGCTCATTCTCGGTCGAAAGCGATGCGTTCGCGCCCAACAGCCCGTATGCCGCCAGCAAAGCGGGCGGCGAATTAATGGTGCGCGCGTATCACGTCACGCACGGCTTGAACACAGTGATCACGCGCGGGAGCAATACGTTCGGCGCGTATCAATATCCCGAAAAACTGCTGCCATTCTTCATCACCGAGGCATTGGATGATCGTCCGCTGCCGCTGTATGGCGACGGGCGGCAGGTACGCGATTGGTTGTACGTCGAAGACCACGTTAGCGGGATCGATCTGGCGCTGCACAAGGGCGTTTCCGGCGAAGCATACAACATCGCCGGCGAGGATAACCGCTTCAATATCGATGTGGCGCATCAGATGCTCGACTTGTTGGGCAAGCCGTATTCGCTGCTCAAGCACGTCCCCGACCGCGAGGGACACGACCGCCGCTACGCGATGAACTGCGACAAACTGCGCGCGCTTGGTTGGACGCAAGCGCACAAGTGGGAAGGGGCGTTGCAGGCAACCGTCGATTGGTACGTCGGCAACGAATGGTGGTGGCGCAAGATCAAGACTGGCGAGTATCTCGATTATTATAAGCGCCAATACAGCGCGCGCCTCGCCGCCGCCGAGTCTGCTTAACGCGATGTCGCGCCCCGACGGACGCTACAAGCTGACCGATGCCGAGAAAACGACGGTCAAGGCGGAACTACGCGCGGCGCTGATCGCGGCGGCACAGGCGCGCGAACTGCTGACGTATACCGAATTGGTGCTGCGGATTCCGAGCGTCGTGCTGCATCCCCATTCGTTCATCTTGGCACATCTAATGCGCGAGGTCTGCGGTGACGAATACGACAAAACAGGCGTGATGCTATGCGCGCTGGTCGTGAGCAAGCTCACGGGCGTGCCGGGCGCGGGCTACTTTCGCGGTTTCGGCGCGGCGTCGGCGGCGTCCAACGAGGACAATGATTGGAAGATCGCATGGCGCGAAGACGTCGAACGCGCCTTCAGCTATTGGAGCAAATCGTGAAACGCATCCTCGTCACAGGCGCGAAAGGGCGGCTCGGCGGGCGTCTGGTCGAGGTCTTGTCCGCGCAGTATTCCGAAATCATCGGCGTCGATGTGGACGAGTTTGATGTCGCAGATTTTGATGCGGCGCGGACATTCATCGCGGCGGCGCAGCCTGATCTGGTGATTCACGCGGCGGCGTGGACGGATGTCGATGGCTGTGCGCGCGAACCGGAGAAGGCGATCCAGATCAACGGCTTCGGCGCGCAAAATATGGCGCTGGCGGCAGCGGCGGTCAACGCGCCGATCCTGTACGTCAGCACGAACGAGGTGTTCGACGGCGAGTCGCGCACACCGTACCGCGAATATGACCCGCAGCGCCCAATCAACGCCTATGGGTACAGCAAATTCGTGGGCGAACGCGCGGTTATGACGCTGAATCCGCGCCATTATATTGTGCGCACGTCGTGGGTGTTCGCGCACGGTGGCAAGAATTTCATCCAGACCATGTTGAACGCCGCGAAGGCGGGCAAGCCGCTGCGCGTCGTGGTCGATGAAATCGCATGTCCGACGTACAACAACGATTTAGCCGACGCTATCGCGCGGCTGATCACGACCGAACGCTATGGAGTGTATCATTGTACCAATGCAGGCGCATGTTCGCGCTACGCCTTCGCGCGCGCCATCTTGGATCGCGCGGGCTACGCCGAGACACCCATTCAGCCGCTCTTGTCGCATCAATGGGCGCGTCCATCCACACCGCCGCACTATTCGCCGCTCGAAAATCTGGCAGGGCGCGGACTAGGCATCGAACTGCGGACGTGGCAAGCAGCGGTGGATGCGTTTATGAAACACGAGGGTCTGTAACATGGTGAAGATTCATGCGATCCAGACGGGGACAGTTGCCGTCAAAACGCGCCAGCGCGAGGGCGTTGGGCAGGGCTTGATGCGCCAGTTCAAAACGCTCACGGATACGAAATGGACTGACCCGCTGCCCATTTACGTCTGGGTGATCGAGCATCCCGAAGGCGTGATCGTGATCGACACGGGCGAAACCGCGCGTGCCACGCAGCGAGGCTACTTCACGGTGTGGCATCCGTATTTCCGGCTTGGTGTGCGCGAATGGGTACAGACTGAGGACGAAATCGGCGTGCAGCTTGAGCGGATCGGCATTGCGCCGTCGGATGTGCGTTGGGTCGTCATGACGCATCTGCACACCGATCACAGCGGTGGGCTGGCGCATTTCTCGAACAGCGAAATCGTCCTCGCGCGGGCAGAATATGACGCGGCGCAAGGATTTCGCGGGCAGGTCAGCGGCTATTTGCCCCAGCACATCCCAAAGTGGTTCAAGCCGGTGCTGCTCGATCATCCTACACTGACCGATGGAACTTTTGGCGCGCCGATTGTGCTGACGAAAGCGGGCGACGTGCGCATCGTCTCGACGCCGGGACACACGGTGGGGCATCAATCGGTGCTGTTCGAGCAGGATGGACTGACCTGTTTTTTCGCGGGCGATACCTCGTACACGCAAGACACGATGATACGACAGGCGATTGATGGGGTGTCGCCAGACGAAAACGCGGCGCGAGCGACGTTGGCGCGCATCCTCGCGTTCGCGCGCGGGACGCCGACGGTCTATCTGCCGACGCACGACCCCGACTCCAAGTTGCGGCTCGAAAATCGCGTGACGGTGTTCGGTCAAGCGCCAATGCCAAGCGAGTTGAACTGAGGCTGTCAGTGCCAGCAGTCGATAACGCATGAATGACTCAGCCCGCAGTTCTCAGCAGTTAGCCCTTTTTTCTGTCGTGATTCCACATTGGAATGGGCTGCGCCATTTGCAGACGTGTCTCGATGCGCTGGCGCGGCAAACCTACGCGCCCATCGAGGTGATCCTCGTCGATAATGCGTCGTCGGATGGCTCGCAAGCGTTTGTCCGCGAACGCTATCCGGCGGTCACGCTGATCGAATTACCGGAAAATCGCGGCTTCACGGGTGCGTGCAATGCAGGCTTCGCGGCGGCGAAGGGTGAATTTATCGCGCTGCTCAACAATGATACGGAAGTCGATGCGGGTTGGGCGGCGGCGGTCGTGGATGCCTTCGGGCGTGATCTGCGCGTCGGGAGCGTCGCCAGCAAGATGCTGCTGTTCGATCAGCGCGATCACATCCACACGGCGGGCGATTTCTTCACGCACGACGGACGCGCGGGCAATCGCGGGGTGTGGGAGCTTGACAGCGGACAATATGACCGCGAAGAATATGTATTTAGCGCCTGCGGCGGCTCGTCGGCGTATCGGCGGGCGCTGTTGGACGAAATCGGCGGGCTGGACGACGATTTCTTCTTCTCGCTGGAGGATGTGGACTTGGGCTGGCGCGCGCAGTTGGCGGGCTGGCGCTGTCTTTACACCCCGCGCGCAATCGTGTACCATCACTTGGCAGCGACCGGAGGCGGTGTCACTGCCAGCTATTATGACGGTCGCAATTTGATCGCGGTCTTGGCGAAAAATTACCCTAACGCGCTGTGGCGCAAACATGGCGGCGTGATTGTGCGGGCGCAAGCGCGGCAAGCGTGGGCGGCTGTGCGCGCGTGGCGTGGCGCGGCGGCGCGCGCACGGCTGCGCGGGATGGCGGTGGGCATCGTCGGGCTGCCGCGCACATGGCGCAAACGACGCGCGATTCAAGCAGCGCGCAGCGTTTCTATCGAATATATTGAGTCGATTTTATCCTAAACCACATGGAGTATTTTGGTTGAGTTCTCGCCTGTCCCCCCTGTTGTCGATCATCATCCCGGCACACAACGAAGAACACCGCCTGCCGCCGAGCTTGGCGAAGATCGATGCCTTCTTGCGGACGCAGCCGTATGCTGCCGAAGTGATCGTCGTCGAGAACGGCAGCCATGATCGCACGGCGGACGTGACGCGCGCCTTTGCCGCCGATCATCCTTACGTCACCCTGTTGGAAGTGGAGACGCGCGGCAAAGGCTTGGCGGTCAAGGCGGGCATGTTGGCGGCGCGCGGCGAGTATCGCTTCATCTGCGACACCGATTTGTCGATGCCGATTGAAGAAATTACGAAATTTTTGCCGCCGCACGCCGATGGCTACGACATCAGCATCGCCACGCGCGAGGGCAAAGAAGCACGGCGGATCGGAGAGCCGGAATATCGGCACTTGATGGGACGGGTCAACAACCTGCTCATCAAAATCTTCGCCGTGCGCGGCTTTGAAGATACCCAATGCGGCTTCAAGATGTTCCACCGCCGCGCGGCAGATGATTTGTTCGCCGTGCAGCATATGACGGGCATCGGCTTCGATGTGGAACTGCTGTTCATCGCCAAGCGGCGCGGCTATCGCGTGCGCGAAGTGCCGATTACGTGGTACTTCGACCCCGACAGCCGGATGCGCCTCGTTCAAGATTCGCTGCGAATGCTGTTGGAAATCTTCGATATTCGTCAGAACTGGGCGAAGGGGTTGTATGCGCCGGAAACTGCCGGAAACCGCCAGCCTGAGTCTTGAGCGCGGCTTGTGGGCGCAAGGCTATCGCCAAATCGCAGGCATCGATGAAGCTGGGCGCGGCGCGTGGGCGGGACCCGTCGCGGCGGGTGCCGTCGTGCTGCCGCCGGAACGCGCCGACGATCTGCGCCTAGTCCTCGAAGGCGTGCGCGATAGCAAGCAGTTGAGTCCGCGGGCGCGGGCGGGGTTGGTCGAGCGCATCCAAACGACGGCGCTGGCATGGGGCATCGGCGCGGCGGATAACACCGAGATCGACGCGCTGCACATCGTCCCCGCGACCTGCTTGGCGATGGGGCGGGCGTTGGATGATCTCAACGCGCGGTTTCCCGATGCGAAGGTCGATTTTCTGCTGTTGGACTCGATTCGCTGGCAAGCGTTGGAGGTCGGGACGATGCCGCATCGCGCGGTCATCGGCGGCGATCGGCTGTCGTTGAGCATCGCCGCCGCCAGCATCTTGGCAAAGGTCTGGCGCGATGAACGCATGGTTGAATATGACCAAACGTATCCCGATTTCGGCTTCGCGGTTCACAAAGGCTATGGCGTGGCGGCGCATCGCACGGCGTTGGACGAACAGGGCGCATGTAAGATTCACCGCATGTCGTTTCGTCCAATGGTACAGCCCCGTTTGTTGAGTGACTCCAGTGAGTGACCGATGACACAGCCGATTTTGCGCTCGATTCAAGTTGGACGCCCTGCCGATCACGGCGCGGACACGCTATCAAAAAAGCATTGGCAGTCTGGCATCTTCAAATTTCCGGTCGAAGGGCGCGTTTGGCTCGATACGGCGCTGCTTGATGGCGACGGACAAGCCGATTTGGTCAATCATGGCGGCGTGTATCGCGTCGTGTTGGCGTACAGCGCCGACCATTACCCGACATGGCGCGCCGAATTGGGTTTCGAGATGCCCTATGGCGGCTTCGGAGAGAACTTCACCGTCTCCGAACTGACGGAAGAAACGGTCTGTTTGGGCGACGTTTACGCTGTTGGAGAGGCGGTCGTGCAGGTGACGCAGCCGCGCGCGCCCTGTTGGAAGCTGGCGCGCCGTTGGGAAATCAAAGATTTGACGGCGCGCGTCGAGGCACGCGGATGGGGTGGCTGGTATCATCGCGTCGTGCAGCCCGGATTCGTCGCGGCGGGGGACAGCTACCGCCGGATCGAGCGCTCGCATCCCGATTTCACCATCGCGCGCATCAATGATTTGGTCAGCAAGCGCAACGTCGATCTGACGTTCGCGGCGGCGCTGTCCGAAGCGGAGATGTTGACGCCAACGTGGCGCGAATGGTTTGCCGAGATGGGCGCACCCGCGTAAGCCACTGTGGGCATGGCGCAGGTCACGCGCCATGCCCCTACACACAACGCGCGCTTTCCGATACGATTGCGGCGTTTTCCATCGAGAATCAAATATGAAGCTCGCCCTTGTCCACGACTGGCTGAATCAGCGCGGCGGCGCGGAAGATGTGTTGGAGACGCTGGTTGCGCTCTACCCCGACAGCCCGATTTACACCAGCTTGTACGCGCCCGACATCATGCCCGCGTCGTATCGGGCGTGGGACGTGCGCCCGCTGTGGAGCGACCGCTTGCCGGGCATCCGCCACCATCATCAGCCATATTTGCCTGCCTATCCGCTGGCGTGGGGCGGGTTGGATTTGTCAGCCTATGATGTGGTGTTGAGCAACAAGAGCGGCTTTTGTCATGGCGTGCGCGTGGGAGAACGAACGCTGCACGTCTGCTACTGCCTCGCGCCGACGCGCTATGTCTGGGATTTGCAGTCGTACAGCGCGCGCGAGGGCTTCGGGCGCGCTGTCGAAATCGGCTTGCGTCCGCTGATCGCGTGGATGCGTCGTTGGGACTTGGATGCGGCGCGGCGCGTGGATCGCTTCATCGCCATTTCGACTGAGATTCAGGCGCGGATCAAGCAGTTTTATGGGCGCAATTCCGACATGATCTATCCGCCCGTCGAAACGGCGCGCTTTCAGCCGTCGAATGTGACCGACGATTATTTTCTGGTCGTCTCGCGTCTGATCCCGTACAAGCGGATCGATCTCGCGGTGCAGGCGGCGACGCGCTTGGGCGTGCGCTTACTCGTTGGCGGTAAGGGGCGCGATCTCGACAAGCTGCGCGCGATGGCGGGTTCGACAGTGGAATTTCTCGGCTATGTGCCGGATGATGAGCTGCCAGATTTGATGGCGCGCTGCAAGGCGTTCATCTTTCCCGGACTCGAAGATTTCGGCATCACGCCCGTGCAAGCGCAAGCGGCGGGGCGTCCGGTGATCGCCTATGGCGGCGGCGGCGCGCTCGATACGGTGATTCCGGGCGTGACGGGCGAACACTTCACCGCATTGACCGTCGAAAGCCTGATGCGCGTGATGGCGGACTTCGATCCGGCGCGCTACGCTGTGCGGACGATCCGCGCGCACGCCGAAACGTTTGATCGCGCGGTGTTCGAGCGGGGGCTTACGGACTACGTGGATCGCGCATGGGATGATTTCAAACGAGGACGCCGATGATCAGCACCGATTTGGAAACGATTCGCACCCGCGCCGATGCCCGCCGCGCCGAATTTGACGCGCTGTGTGATCGTTTGCAAGCTGACGACACCATCGACGACGCCGAACTCGACGCGCGTATCGACGCTATCGCTCAGCCGATCATCGCGGCGATTGACTGTACCGCCTGCGCGCACTGCTGCCGCACGGCGCAAGTCGCGCTGACTCCGCGCGATGTAGCACGGTTGGCGCGCGGATTGGACACGACGCCGACGGCGATCATCGCGGATTATGTGGATCGCGCGGCGGGGAAAGCGGTGGGCGAATGGGGCGTGATGCGTGCGTCGCCGTGTCCGTTTTTGAAGGGCAAATTATGTTCGATCTACGCACATCGCCCAGAGTCGTGCGCGCTGTATCCGCAGTTCACGCCCGATTTCCGCTGGACGCTGGCGCACACCATCGACGGCGCGGGCGCGTGTCCGATTATCTATAACGTGCTGGCGGCGGTGGTGGACGCGACTTCTCCTGCATTTGGAAAGACGGATGCGGGTGACGTGAAATAAAAAAGCCCGCCTCTGTGTATTGGCACAGGGACGGGCGTGGTACAGGGGGGGGTGGGGTATAGGAAGGATTACCGCATTTCACCGATTATCGCGTCTGACCGCGACCATCTGTTTACGAAACGACTGCTCACGACATGATCTCGTTCGCTACCATTAAATTTCGTTGATCTGGTCGTCTCATCTGCCTTTACTATATGCTTTTCCCGCCGTCGCAAAACGGGTGAGGCGGGGGGTTTGGGCTAGGTCAATTGGGGGATAAAATGTCCGCGTCGTTCAACCCGTACAGATCGCTGAATTTGTCGGTCAAGTAGCGCAAATACGGCGCGACGTTCAAATCTGCGCCGGTTGAGCGTACGAGGAGTTCGCTGCCGCTGTACGCGCGTCCATGCCGATAGATGTTCTCCGTCAGCCAACCGCGCAGCGGTGCGTAATCCGCGCGCCCCAACGCTGCATCGAGTCCGGCAACATCGCGCTGTGCCGCCTCCAAAAACTGTGCCGACATCACATTGCCGACGGTGTAGCCGGGAAACGAGCCGAAGCCGCCGCCCGACCAATGAACATCTTGCAGCACGCCTTTGCTGTCGTTGGGTGGCGTCACGCCAAGATATTCCTGCATTTTGGCGCTCCAAATTTCCGGTAAATCGTTCACCTTGATGGAACCGTCCATCAAGCCGAGTTCGATCTCGACGCGCAGCATGATATGGAGGTTGTACGTCACCTCGTCGGCTTCGACGCGGATCAACGACGGGCGCACGCGGTTGACCGAGCGATAGAGCAAATCGGGGTCAGTGTCTTGGAATTGATCGGGGAAATAATCGCGCAAGCGGTCAAAGTGCGCCGCCCAGAACGTGCGGCTGCGCCCGATCTGGTTTTCCCACAGGCGCGACTGCGATTCGTGCGCGCCGTAGCTGGTGCCGCCAACGGGATACTTGCCGAGAAAATCGATTGCCAGCGCCGTCCGCGTGAGCGCCGGATCGACGCCCTGTTCGTAGAGCGCGTGTCCGGTCTCATGCAGGATGCCGTAGAATGCCATCGGGAAGTAATTCACGTTGTAGCGGGTCGTGATGCGCACATCTTGGCGCGTGAACGATATCTCAAACGGATGCGGCGCGATATCCAGCCGTCCGCGCGTCGTATCGTAGCCGAACTGTCCCGCGACCTCCAGCCCAAACGCGCGCTGACGGTCAATTGAATAGGTCTGCGTCCACAAATCGCGCTCCAGCGGCTTGTCATGGGCGACAATCGTGCGCAAGAGCGGCAGCAGCCCCGCTTTCAGCCCGTCGAACAGCGTGCGCAGCTTGGCGGCGGTCATGCTTGGCTCGTACTCGAACACCAGCGCATCGAAGGGGTGTTCGTCGTAGCCGATGGCATCGGCTTGACGGCGCGCAAGATCGACCTGCTTCTGCAAATAGGGCGCGAACGACGCGAAATCATCGTTTTTCTTCGCCTCTGCCCAGACGCCTTCCGAGACGGGTTCGAGCGCGGCTTTTTCGCTCACCAAGTCGAGCGGCAAGCGCCGGATGATGTCGAAATATTGGCGCGTTTGCTGCACGGCGCGCACGCGGTACGAATCGGCGTCGTCCCCCGCGATTTCGGCTTCGGCGGCGTCGATCAGGCGCGCCGTCTGGTCGCTGATGAAGTGCTGCTGCGACAGCTTCGACAGCGACGCCAATTGATAGCCGCGCGTCTCTGCGCCGCCGGGCGGCATGTTGGTGCGCGCGTCCCATTTGAGGAGCGAGATCGCGCAGAGGATATCGTTCAGTTCTGCGATGTGTTGTTCAAAATCGGTGTATGCGCTCATGTTCTCTCCGAGTAATGAGTGATGCGTAACGAGTAGAACCCAAACGATGTCAGGGGTTGCCAGCAGCAAGCGAGTCAAGCGGTGGGACGCCCCCTACACTGTCAATCTTGTTTCCGTTCTCCATGAGTCCACTAACCTGAGTTTTGGATAGTCTCTAAACCGTTCACCTCACCCCCCAACCCCCTCTCCACGCTGTCTGAGGGGAGGACACCTTTTCAAGAACCTCACCCCCTGACCCCCTCTCCACGCAGTGGAGAGGGGGTCAGGGGGGTGAGGTGATTCAGGGAGAAAACCAAACATGTCCTCCCCTCAGCCACGCTGTGGTTGGGGGGTGAGGTGAAGCTATCCAAAACTCAGGTTAAGTACGAGCGCATTTCCTCAGTACGCAGTCCTTTTAGATCGACCGCATCATCCCGCCATCGACACGCAGCGTTGCGCCCGTGATATACGCGGCGGCGGGCGAGAGCAAGAACGCCGCCGCCGCGCCGAAATCTTCAATCGTACCGAGCCGTCCGAGCGGAATCTTGGCGATGCTGGCGGCGCGAATGTCCTCAATCGGCTTGCCGGTGCGCTTGGCGGCGGCTTCGTCCAACTGTGCCACGCGCTCGGTGTCGATGCGTCCGGGAATCAGATTGTTGACGCGAATGCCGTCCGCCGCCAGTTCGTCCGCCAATGTCTTGATCAGCCCAGCGACGCCGGAGCGCATCACCGTCGAGAGTCCAAGCCGCTCAATCGGCTCTTTGATCGACGACGATGTGATCGTGAGGATCGCGCCCCCCGCGCGCATGTGGGGCAGCGCGGAACGGATCATGCGGACGGCGCTCATCAGCGTGAGTTCAAACGCGGCTTGCCATTGGGCATCGGTCACATCTTTGACCAGTCCGGCGGGGGGCCCCCCCGCGTTGATCAACAGCGCGTCGATCTGTCCCCACTGCCCAACGGACGCATCGACCCACGCTTGAATTGACTCCGGTTTCAGCACATCGCAGACCGATGCGAGAATCTCTGCGTTCGTCTCGCTTTTCAACGTCGTCGCCGCTTTTTGCACGTTAGCGTCATCGCGGCTGCAAATCGAGACGCGCGCGCCGTCCCGAGCCAATGCACGTGCCACGCCGTAGCCGAGCCCCTTGCTGGCGGCGGAGACGAGCGCGACTTTCCCTTGTAAGCCTAAATCCATTTAGCGTACTCCTTCAAGTGAAGTTGAACCGCCAAGACGCCAAGCTGCCGAGAATGGATGCTTTCTTGGCGTCTTGGCGGTTCAACTCAAAACGACAATTTCTGGGTCGGATCAGCGATGCCCGCACGGCGGAAAATCCAATCGATCTCCGCGTCCGTTCCAGCGCTGACCGCTGCGAACGGCGTGCGCGGCGTCGGATGTGCGATGGCACCGCGCCGATGCAGCAGCAGTTTACGGATCGTCAGATTGACGATGGGCTGATTCTCGTAGCGAATCAGCGGCAGATAGCGGTCAAAGATGCGTTCGGCGTCGGCGTGGCGTCCTTCACGGAAAGCGCGATAAACCGCGATCAGGATTTCGGTGAACGCGAAGCCCGTCATCGTTCCCGCCGCGCCGCGTCCCAATTCTTCGAGCAGGAACATGCCACCGAGTCCGCCGAAGATGGCGAATTGGTCGGTGCGCGCGCGGATCGCGGCGATTTTGTCCATCAGCGGCGGGTCTTCCAATTTGAGCGTGCGCGCGTTGGGAATCTGCGCCGCCAACTGTGCCAGCATGTCCGCCGTCATGATGATGCCGTTGACGGGCGGGAAGTCTTGGACAACGATGGTTGCCGCGACGGCATCCGCGATGCGCGCATAAAGGGTGATGATATCGTCGTCGGTGTAGGGCGACAGGCGCGGCGGCGCGATCATCACGCCGGATGCGCCCGCCGCAAGGGCGGCTTTGGTGAGCGCAATCGATGTGTTCAAATCGTTGTGGCTCGCGCCGACAATCACGGGGATGCGCCCGTTCACCGTCGCCATGACGGTTTCTAGGACGCGCGCGCGCTCATCGAGGCTGAGTTTGGCGGCTTCGCCCAAGACGCCGAGAATCGTCAGTCCCATCACGCCCATGTCGATCTGAAAGTTCACCAGACCGCGTAAGCTGTCGAAATCGATGGATTCATCGGCGTGGAAGGGGGTCGCCAAGATATTGTAAATGCCGGATAACGGCGTTCGTTCGGTCATGCGTTGGACTCCTGCTGGGCTGCAAATCGAATAGGCATGTCGGCGCGCTTGCTGCGAAAGATCAATACGACGGCAGCGCCGTTCAACAGCACGCCGACGGCGACAATCTGCATGATCAGACCAAATCCGATGGTGGTTTGCAACGTTCCGCTGATCGCCGTCGCCGCGAACCAGCCAATATTCCACATGATCATCGTCATGCTGCTGGCGATATTGTGCAGCGACGGCGGCAGCCGATCCAGCACGAGCGGTTGATACAACGGCTGCATCGTGTTGCGGAACGAGATGGCTACGACGAAGAAGATCGCACTGATCGCCAACGGCAGCAGCAAGCCGAGACCGAAGAACGCCACCGCCGCAATCGTCATGGTCAAGCCGAGCGCGCCCGCACGTCCAAGCCGCCGCTCCCACGCGCCGTTGAGCATGGGAATCAGCGCCATGCCGATCCAGCCGATGCTGATGATCGTGCCGACGGTATCATCGGGTAGGGCGAACTGCGTGCGAAAGAATAGATTGTAGAACGGGAACGTCAGTCCGCCCGTGAAGCCAAAGGTCAGCATCGGGATCGAGACGAATGCCAACATGCCCCAAGGGATGCGAACCTCACCCCGCGCTACGTTGAGACGGGGAGGCTTTTCATCGCGCGCGCTCGTTTTGAGCAATAGAGAGGGTGGTGATTGAGGTGAAAGCGATAGGGGGAGCGATGTTTTGACGAACAACAGCGGGATCGAGCCGATTAACCCGACGCCCGCTGCCAGCGCAATCGACGACGCATAGGCGAAGGGCGTATTCGCGCTCGCTGTCCACGCTGCCGGGACGCTGCCCGCGAACAGCGCGATCATCAGCGCAGGGACGCGCCCGCCAGTGAAGCTGCCGACTCCCATCGAGACCATGCTGACGACATTGTGCAGCGAGAAAAAGCGCGTGCGCCCCGCCGCTGCGACCAAGCCCATCATCAACGGCGCGCTGGCGATCTGCTGTGCGCCGTAGCACATGCCGAACAAGAAGCGTGCGACGCCCAACATGGTCAGCGTGGGGAACAACAGCACGCCCAACGCCGCTGAACAGCCAATCGATGCCCAGAGCAGCATCGAGCGCGCGCCCAATCGGTTGCACAGCAGCCCAACTGGGATGCTGGTCAAAAAACCCGCCAGTCGCGGGAGCGATTGCAGCGCGCTGATCGTTTGCGGGTCGTGACCGAGACTGACGAAGTAGAAATTCAACAGCACATCCATCATGCCGATCACGCCCGCATGGAAGAACGCGCTGTAGACGAGAAACCAAAGGGCGGGACGCCGATTCATGCCGTGATCCTAGCGAAAAGGTGAGCCTCATGATGATGGTAGCGCGCATTGGTGTCGGGGAATAGAACCGCTATACCAGTCCACCTCATAGAATTTCGACCAAGATTTCAACGTGGAAATAGATGGAGTGGATAACTTTGAAAATAAAAGTGACTCAACGCAGAGGAAAAAGAGCGCATCCTCCTTTCTCCGCGTTGAATCCGCTACGTTTCAAATCTATAAATGCTGTCCGCTCACGGCGCGTTCAAGACGGCTTGCGCGCGCGGCGTCGCCAAGAAGCGCGCGCGCATGTCCGGCGGCGCGTCGTCGGCAATCGCGGCGAGCGCGGATCGCGCTTCGGCATAAGCAGTTTGCGCGCCGTCGGGGTTGCCTAACGTCGTTTCGACTTGCCCCAAGAGTGTCATAATTTCCCACAGGACGCGGCGCGTCCCCATCGTGGTGGCGGCGCTACGTCCTTCGACCAACAGCGCGCGCGCCTCGCTGGGCTGTCCCAAATGATACAGCGCGTCCGCCTTGATCATCAGCGCGTCGGGGAAAAAGACGCGCACACCCGATTCGCGCAAGAAATCGATCAGCAGATCGACAGCGCGCAGCGCCTCGTCATACGCGCGCAGTTGCAGCGCGATCCGCGCGCGTGCCAGCCCAGCGAACATCGGCGTCGCGGCGTTCATGTCGTAGGGCGCACGGCTCAAATCGTCGAGCGCGGTGCGGACGCTTGGTTCATCGCCTTCATACGCGCAGACCAGCGCATAGGTCGCACTGATGAAGTCGAAAAAGTTGCTTGCCAGTCCATATTGGTTGGCGACATCGAGGGCAGCACGATTTTCGGCGCGCGCGCGCTCGAAATCGGCTAGGTAGGCGTACAGCAGCGAGCGTGTGCTGTGCGCGAACACCAATCCGCCCAACAATCCGCCCGATTTGCTGGCGGATTCCATGCGATTCGTTAAGTCCAACGCCAAGCCGACTTCCCCACGCTGCAAAGCAATGTAACTGCGCGCCAAGAGCGCGTAAGCCTGCCCCCAGTCGTTGTGCGCGTCGCTGGCGACGCGATACGCTTCTTCCGCCGATTCCAAGCCCGCGTCAAGCTGCCCGCTGAAATACTGGACTTGCGCCAGTCCCGACAGGCTGTCCGCCAACATGGGTTTGTTGTTGAGGTCGATCCACAGCGTGCGTGCCTCTTCCAGCGTGGCGACTGCCGTCTGGTAGCGGCGCAGCCCGATATAAGCGCGGCTGATATCGTTCAGTGTATATGCCAACGTCTCGCGCAAGTCCAACGCGCGTGCCAGCGCAATCGCGCCTTCCCCCAGTGCCACTGAATTGGGATAATCGCGCCGGAAATTGGACACCAGCATCATGTTCCACAGCAAGCGCGCTTCCGTCGCGCGGTCGCCGGAAGCGCGCGCGAGGTCGAGTCCCTCGCTGACAAGGGCGTGCGCCTCGTCCAAGTTGCTGACGGCGTTGGGCAACGTCTTTAACAGCGCGCAGCCACAAATGCCGCCCAATTGCAGGGCAATATCGCTCCGTCGGTCGCCCGCCGCGCGCATCTGTACATAGTTGGCATAGGCGGCTTGCGTCTGTCCACCCAGTTCGAGCGCGCGCCCGCGTCGCGCGTACAACTGCGCCAGATGGTCGTTATCGAGGGTGGCTTCTAACTGGAGCGCATCATCATAGTAGGGGAACGCTTGAGCGAGGGCATACATATTCATTGCGGCGTCGCCCGCCTTGATCGCGTAGATGGCGTGTTTGGCATCGTCGCCCGCCCGCGTCCATTGATATGCCAGTGCCGCCGCGTGCTGTTCGAGGTCGTCGGGAAATGCCGCTTCGATGGCGCGTGCGACTTCGGCGTGCATGGTGCGTTGTTGATCGTCGGGGATGAAGTCGAGCAGCGCCTCGCGCAGTTTGTCATGGGCGAAGCGCCAGATGTTTTGATCGACCTCGAAGACCGCCGCTTCTGCGCCGATATTCAGCCAAGCGTTCAAGTCCGTGTAGGGCGCTACCGCGCGTGTTGGGGTGCGTTCGAGTACGGCGATGTCGATCTGCCGCCCGCACACCGCCGCGAGATTCAACAGCGGGCGCGCTTCCGCTGGTACGCGCGCCAAGCGGCGTTCCAAGACGCGGCGGACGCCTCCCGTCAAGACGCGCGTGGGCAGCGTCATGCTGCCCACACGGTCGAGTTCGCCGGCTTCTTCGGCTAAGGCGCGCACAACTTCGACGATGAAAAAGACATTCCCTTCGGTCTCATCGGTTAGAAGTTGAATGATATCGGGCAGCGCACCCGCGTCCCCGATCATCGATTGGCTGAGTTGGACGATCTCGCCGCGCTCTAAGCGCCGCAGTTTGACCAACTGCATATTGGGCAGCCGACTGGGCAGATCAGGCGCTTCGTCGTCGCGCACCGTGCCGAGCCACATGATTGGCAAGCTGTCGCCCAAGCCCAACAGCCGATTGAGGACGTTGATATCCTCCGCCGTCGCCCAATGCAAATCTTCGAGAATGATCAAGGTTGGCTGTGTGAGGCGGCGCACCATCGACTCGACCGCCGCCAACATCCCCTGCCCCTTCATGGATACGTCCATGTCGGGCAGATCGGGCGTTGTGCGTCCGAGCAGTTCATCGATATCGGGGACGAGCCGTTTGATGTAGGCGGCTTCTTCGTCGGTCGCTTCTGCCGTCAGCGCGATCAGCCGCAGCGTCTCGCGCCACAGTTGAAACGGGTTGCTGCCATCGCTCACCGCTTGTCCGCGCAAGACCAGCGCGCCGCCAACCAACGCGCGCGTGCGGATTTCTTCGACCAAGCGCGATTTGCCGACGCCGCTTTCGCCCGCGATCAGCCACGCGCCGCCGTAAGGGGGGAGCATATCGACCGTTTCATCCAGCGCTGCCGTCAGCCGCGCTAGTTCGGGCGTGCGCCCAACGAACTGCGCGGCTTGCAAGAAGCTGTCACGGATCGCGCTGGTGGTGGTGGCACAACTGACGCCTGTCGTCCGCTCAATCGCGGCGATCACGTCGGCGGCGTGCTTGAAACGATCTTCTGGACGTTTCGCCAGCAGCGCGCTGATGATGTCGCGGATGGGTTCTGGGACGCCGAGCGCCTTCAAATCCGGCGGTGTCTGCAAGATATCGATGATGATCCGGCTGCCGCTGTCGAACGGCTGCCGTCCGGCGAGCAGTTCGTAGAAAATGGTGCCAACAGCGTATAAGTCGGTCGATTCGCTCGATGTGCCGCCCGTGAGCAATTCCGGCGCGAGATACGCAAGCGTTCCGGCGAGGGTGCTTTCGTCGCCGCGCGAGACGGCAAGCCCAAAATCCAAGACCTTGACCGCGCCATCCTGAACGAGGATGTTACCGGGCTTCATATCTCGATGGAGGATGCCGCGCCGATGCAGATACGTCAACGCTTCGAGAACTTGCTGGATCAATTCGATGCGCCCCGTCAGCGTGCGGTCACGCGCGGCGTCGGAGAGGGTTTGCGCCTTGTCGAGCAGTTCCATCGTGAAATACGGCTGCGGACGCCCATCCGTACTGACGGTGGTTTGCAGCGCCAGTTCGGGCTTCTCGAAGCCGTAATCCAAGACGCTGATGATGTAGGGGTGACGCAGCGATGCCAAGGTCTTGAACTCTTGCGCCAGCGCGACGCCAAAATTCTCCGAGTCGCTCTGAAGCGGATCGCGCGTGCCGAAACGTAGTTCTTTCAGCGCGACTTCGACGCGCTTGAGCGCCACATCGCGCCCCGATAGCCGGTCAAAGGCGCGATAGACTGTCCCCATGCCGCCGCTGCCAATCCGCTGTCGGAGGACATAACGTTTGCCAATTTCGGAAAGCACGGGCGGCGCTGACGCGATCATTTCCATTTAGGCTGTACTCGTCACTCGTTGTCCCATTTTCGTGCCAGCGTCGAGCAGGGCGCGCATCGCTTCGGACGAGCGTGCTTCGGCATAGACGCGCAAAACAGGTTCTGTTCCGCTCGGACGGATCAGCAGCCAACTGCCATCGTTCAGGTAGAATTTCACACCATCGAGCGTATCGACGCGCGCGACGGATTCGCCGTTGAGCGTAGCCGGGGCGTTTTCGACCAACTGCGCGACCATTTGCTTTTTTGGGATTTGGCGTTGGAGCGTCGCATCGATGCGCCCATAGATTGCAGGTCCGTGTTGTGTCTGCAAATCCGCGATGATTTCGTGCAGCGGCGCGTCGGTCACGGACATGATCTCCAACAGCATCAAGCCCATCAGGATGCCGTCGCCTTCGGGGATATGTCCGCGCACGCTGATGCCACCGCTTTCCTCGCCGCCGATCAAGATGTCGCGCTTTATCATCAAGTCCGCGATGTGATTGAAGCCCACGGGCGTTTCGTGCAGCGTCAAATTGTGCTTTTTGGCGAGGCTGTCGATCATGAGCGTGGTGGAGACGGTTTTCACCACGTCGCCGCGCTGACGTTTCGCCTCGACTAAATGCCGCAGCGCCAGCGCGAAGATCGTATGCGGATCGACGAAGCGCCCTTGTGCATCGACCGCGCCGATTCGGTCGGCATCGCCGTCGGTCGCCAAGCCGACATCGGCTTGCGCGCGCTGGACGGCAGCGACGAGTTCATTGAGATGTTTGAGGATCGGCTCTGGATGGATGCCGCCGAAGCCGGGATTGAGCGTCCCGCGAATCTCAGTGATGTGCGCGCGTGTGCGCGACAAAATGCCTGTGAATGCGCCCCGTCCAGCACCCCACATCGCGTCCGCCACGATGTTGAGTTCGCGCCCTGAGATGTAGTCCAAATCGACCAATGTGGACAAATGCTGGTAATACGACCACGATGGATCGAAGCGGCGGATCAGCCCTTTGTCGAGCGCCGCTTGATAATCCATCACATTGGGCGTGCGTCCTTCGCGCTCCATCAGCTCAAGTTCGTCCTCGACACGCGCCGAGTCTTCAGCGGTGGCGCTGCCGCCATAAGCCGCTTTCAGCTTGAAGCCGTTGTAGCGCGGGGGATTGTGGCTGGCGGTGATCACGATGCCCGCGTTCGCACCTTTTTCTTTCACGTTGTACGAGATTGCAGGCGTGGGCGCGTCGGTGCGCGTCAGCCACGCCGTGATCGCGTTCGCCGCCATGACGCGCGCAACTTCGATAGCGAAGCGATCCGACAAAAAGCGCGTATCATAGCCGATCACGACTTGCGGCGCGTCCGTTCCGATGTGGGTTTTATTGACGGTATCCGCGACGGCTTGCGACAACAGGCGGACGTTCTCGAAGGTGAACGTATCCGCGATGACGGCGCGCCAACCGTCGGTTCCAAAACGAATCATAGAGCGATAGTCCCTGTGTTCAGTTGGTGTTGATCCAATTCACGACCTAAATCAAATAGGCGTCCCAAAGTTCGGGAAAGCGCGTAACGTTGGGGCTGTGGTTGACTTCCAATAAATGGTTTGTGCCGTCGTCGCCAACCATATAATCATTGCCGACGATCTCCAGCCCGAATCCGTCGCGGATGGCGCGCGTATCTTCCAGTAACCCCGAATCAAGCGCCATGAATGCGGCGGCGTGCTGCGCCGATTTCAGCCACGAATCGCCTACGAGTTTGATCTGCCACGCTTGATCGCCAATCATCACGACGCGAACGGCTTGCCCCTTCAAAAAGTAGTCGATCACGCTGGCGTTTTCGCCCGTCCATGTCCCCGTGAAGCGATCTTTGTGTTCGCCACCATGCCAGTTGCCCCACGTGGCGACGCGCTCCACGTCCGATTCAAAGTGCGTATAGGGATAGCCGCGCGATGGGCTGCCAAAATGGGTGTATTGCAGCGCGCGGACAAGACAAGGCAGTTTGAGGCGGCAGTCCATGAGCGCGCGCGGATTGGGCAAGCACGCACCACCCCACAGCGCCAAGCCAGCCATAAAATCGAAATCGTCCTCGAAGATGCGCTGAAAGATGACTTTCGAGGCGGGTATCATGCGCGGGCTGTTGGGCAGTTCTGACCACAACTGCCCATCCTTGACGATTATTTTCGAGAGAATGGCGTGGGCGATCACGGGTTGATCAAGCCGTGCTGCAATCGAAGTGGCTTCGGCTTCATCCAATCCGACGACGAGGACAAATTCGCGCATCGCTAACGAATCCCGACCGCATTTAATCCCGTCTTGAGCATAATTTCGTTAATGCGTTCCGGCGTGGCGTCGAAGTCGTTCAGGATGCTAAACGGCGTATTGTGCCGCCGGACGAAATTCGGCAGATCGCGCAGTGTATCGGTGATATCGTCGGGACGAAGCTGCCCTAAGCGGATGCCCGCCGCCAACAGGGTGTCCCTGATCGGCGCGATATCTTGCCCGTGCAGCGCGCCCGCGATCAGGATGCCGGGTCCCACCATGTCAGCGTAGGGCAGGGGACGCCCGCGACTGGCGCGCGGTTCGATGGCATAGGCGAAAAATTGTTCGCTGCCTTCTTGTGGACGATTGTGTCCCATTTGATTGGTCAATTGGACTTCGAGGCAGAGCAAATCGAGCAAATTGCGCAGCGATTCGACGTTGCCGCGCCCGACGCCCGTGGAAATTTTGAACGCCTGCTGCGCAATCGCCGCCATCATCCCCGCTGCCCATTGGACGAAGCGTGTCTCTGGGGTCGTGCGATTGCGCTCGGCGGCATAGCGCCAATCGAGCAAGCCCGTGACGATGGTCAACAGTTCGGTGATGCCCGCGCCGCGAATGTGCTGCGGCGCATTCCGAATGACTTCCCAATCGATGATCATGGTCTTGGCGGGACCGGTGGTGATATATTCAACGGTGCCATCGATGCGCGCCGCCACGATTGCCGTAAGCAAGCCATCGACACTGAGCGCCGACGGGATGAGGACGACGGGCAGCCGCCGCGCATAGCCGACATATTTGGCGACATCCGCGACCAAACCCGCGCCGACGCCGTACACGACCTCGACATCCTCTGGCAAGCCGGACGCCAGCGACTCCAAGTAGTCGGTGTTGGCGTTATCGGGTTCTGCCTGGACGACAATCGGGAGCTTGAGCAGCGAATTGACCGCCGCCCACGTCCGCGCGCCCGTGATGAGCGCGGTCGGGCGCGATTCCTCAATCTGAGTCAGATCGCGGATTTCAATTTGAGGCAAAGACCAGATGGTTGTCATAGAAGTCCACTCCGCTTGCACGCCGCACAGCAACGCTCATAAGCATAGCGTGAATTGGGCGGATTTCCAACACTGGCGGCGCTGCGAAATGGGGTCGAATCGAGGCTTGCATTTCGCCGTCCAGTACGTTATTGTATTTGCAAGTCGCTCTATTCGTCTAGAGGCCTAGGACGTAGCCCTCTCAAGGCTAAAACACGGGTCCGAATCCCGTATGGAGCACATGATTCCCCCGCCTTGAGGGCGATAAACCTATTCGTATTTATCCCCTCAACGAGGCACCCCAACACATTCTTGCCACTCTCTACCACACTCCTTTTGCACCGAAAGCACCAAAATCTGATAAGACACCAAAACAACAGCCAGATGGCAGGAACGTGCCATCTTCAGAACTGAATTGGAAGACTATAATATAATATGTCTGCAAAATGACCTGATCCTCACGGAGAAGGGTAGGGTGAGGGCTGAATAGAAATTTGCAGCCCTGTTTTAGTGTTGCGACATCCTGTGCGCAGTATAGTTTGTGCGTGCGCTTTATGATCCATTACGGGAAAGGGATAAGCATGGAACAGCAAACTGACAGCAACGTAGGTGTGATGTTTCGTCGGGACAACGCCCCAGAAGCACTACCCGACTTTGCGCGGCGTGCCAAACAACTGGGATTTAAGGAAGTCTGGGTCGTCGAGGATTGCTTTTATGCCAGCGCCATCGCATCTGCGGCAGTGGCGCTGGCGTGTACGCAGACGATCTGCGTGGGGATCGGGATTATGCCCGCCGTTGCGCGGAATGCGGCATTTACAGCGATGGAGATCGCAACGCTGGCGCGCATCTATCCGGGACGGTTTGTGGCGGGGATCGGTCACGGCATGGCGGACTGGATGAAGCAGATCGGCGCGTTTCCGAAGTCACAGTTAGCGGCGCTTGGCGAAACGGCAGCCGTCGTGCGGGGCCTGTTGGCGGGGGAGTCGGTCACGTTTCATGGTGAAGAAGTGCAAATCGAAAATGTGAAATTGGAATTCCCGCCCGCGCAAGTGCCGCCTGTGATCCTCGGCGTGCGGGGTCCAAAATCGCTGCAAGTTGCAGGGCGGAGTGCAGACGGCGCGATGCTGGCGGAACTGTCATCACCCGCCTATGTGCGTTGGGCGCGAGAACAGATCGCACAGGGACAAGCCGATGCGGGACGCAGCGCGCCGATCCAGCTTGCGGTCTATATGTTGTGTGCGGTGGATGCGGACGGAAACGCTGCGCGTCAGCGACTTCGCCCGTTGATTGCCGAATGGCTGTCCTTTGGTCAGGCGGACTATGTGCGCGCGTTAGGGATTGAAGCCGCGGTGAACAACTTGATCGCTGACGGCGGGCGTGCAAGGTTGCAAGCCGACCTCCCCGACGAGTGGATCGACCAGATGGCAGTGGTCGGAACGCCGAACGAATGTCGTGCCAGCATCCGACGCTTGATCGACGCAGGGGCGACGAGTGTCATTCTCGTGCCGGAACAGGCTGGGATCAGTGCGTTGGAGGGAGTCGCGGGGGTATAGTAAGCTGCGCTGCAAGGCAGACGGCGACACGATGGGCGCGTGCGCGTCCCCGACGGACGATTGGCAGGTCGCCGCGCGGGTGTGACACAACACCCCCAAGGCTTTTGGTATTTCAATCGGACATGCTGGTTGATACATCCCATTACAATGAGCAATGCGGCGAAATTAACGAATAAATGTTCGTTAATTTCTCTCGTTGTCCATTTGACCCATTCAAAAATGAGACAAGTGGTTTTCCCCTCAAAATATGCAAATCACGGATGCGCACTCATCGCGCTCTCATTTTTCGATGCTACTTTATGAGAGGCGAACATCATTCCTCCCTCACACTCATCGCTCAATTGATAACATTTAGTGAGCGAGTCGATGTCAACTTATGACAACATACGACCTGCATGAGCCAAATACCAAATCTGAGCGGGATCATTTCTCCAATGATAATGATGTTGCTACTCTTGTCATCTCTCAAGAAATAATCGACGCGCGCGGCGCGCTGGATGCTGCCTCGAACCGCCTATCGTTCGACTGTGGTATCCGCTTGAAACTGCAAGCTAACAGTTTGGATTTTTTCTTTGTCCTGATATCTGGTCAGACAGTGACCGTGGGGCGCGAATTGTTTGGTGATGCCTTGTCCTTACAAGCGGCGCGGATGGGCATTTCCCGCCAACATGTCGTCATTGCGAACGAGGGAAATGTACTGACGATTATGGACTTGAACAGCACGAACGGGACGTTGCTCAATCAATTGAAGCTTATGCCGCATCAAAAGCGCATTCTCCGTTATGGCGACATATTACAGTTGGGCAACTTGATCGTTAAAGTTTATTTTTCAGCAACCGTATGATGGCAAACCGAAAGCCCATGCGGCGGCTGCCGAGCGTTTTTGAGATGATTGTTCTTCGTTGAAACCTTTTTCGGTTCTCCGTACTCAGATATTCAGCATCCTTCAACGGTTGAATACAGCGAAACTCAAGGTAGCACGTGTTTAACTCCGACCTGACCGATCAGACGATCAAAGGCTATCACGTTCGAGAATTGATTAGTCGCGGCGGGTTTGGCGCGGTTTATCGGGCGTACCAAACACCGCTCGACCGCGATGTTGCCATCAAAGTGATCCTGCCTATCTATGCCAGCCAACCGGAATTCATCCGGCGGTTTGAAGTCGAAGCCCATCTGGTCGCGCGTCTGGAGCATCTGCATATCGTGCCATTGTACGATTATTGGCGCGATCCCAATGGGGCGTATCTGGTCATGCGCTGGATGCGTGGTGGCAGTCTGCGTCAGTACATCAAACGCGCCGATTTGAATCTTACTTTCATCGTCCGCATAGTCGAACAAATTACATCAGCACTCAATGCTGCCCATCAAAAAAATATCATTCATCAAGATATCAAACCGGATAATCTGCTGCTCGATGCGGATAGTAACGCTTACTTGGCAGATTTCGGGATTGCGGGAGAGGGCAGCCTCAAGTCGGATGGTTCGGGACTGCACGGCACGCTGTCGTATATCGCGCCCGAATTGTTTATGGGCGAACCCGCCACGCCCCAGTCCGACATGTATAGCATGGGCGTCACCCTGTTTGAACTTTTGACGGGAAAGCACCCGTTCACAGAAAAAGGCTTTGAATTTGGGCAGTTCCGCGCTGATGTCCCGCTGCTGCAAGACTTTCAGGCGGGCATCCCGGACGAATTGAACACGGTGATCCAGCGCGTTATGGCGAAAAATCCACGCGAACGCTACGTTGACGTCATCCAAATGGCGGCAGATTTTCGCAGAGTCGCGTCACGACATGCTGACCTCGATGTGATGATGATTGCCTCGCCGCTCTCGATGCCGCTGCCGACCAGCGACCGATATTCCCCCGTCCCCACGCACACGCTCCAATTCACGCCCGATGGGGGGGTAACAACGTCGTTCGAGACGCGCGCCATCCAAGAAAACCCGTTCAAAGGGTTGCGTCCGTTTGAAGAAGCCGACTCACTCAATTTTTTCGGACAGGAACGCCGTCTGGAACAGGTGATCGCCGCGCTGAGCAGCCGAACCGAGACGCATTTCCTCGCGCTGGTCGGTGCAAGTGGCAGCGGCAAATCGAGTCTGGTCAAAGCGGGGCTGATACCCACACTCCGACACGGTGGACTTCCCAACTCACAGGATTGGTTTTATGCCGATTTCGTTCCCGGCGCACAGCCGTTCATTGAACTCGAAGCCGCCCTGCTCAGCGTCGCCATCAACGCCCCAAAGGATGTTTTCGCGGAGATAAAACAGCACGAACATGGGTTATCGCTGGCGCTGGATGTGATCCTGCCGCCAAATACGCTGTTGTGCCTATTCATCGACCAATTCGAGGAAGTGTTCACGCTTGTCCCAGATGAAGACGAACGCGACCTGTTCTTGCGCTCACTTGCACGGGCGGCGCAGAAGCGACAAATTTGGATCATCATCGCGCTGCGGGCGGACTTTTACGACCGACCGCTGAATTATCCCTTGTTTGGCAACCTGATCCAAGACAATACCATCGTGATTCTGCCGCCCAATGATATGGAGATGGAGCGCGCAATCACCCGACCGCCAGAGCGCGTTGGGCTGATCCTTGAACACGGCTTGGTCGAGGCGATCCTCGAAGATCTTCAGCACCAGCCCGTCAAATTGCCGCTGTTGCAGTATGCGCTGACCGAATTGTTCGAGCGGCGCGCCGTCAATCGGCTGACGCTCGATGCCTACGAGGCGTTTGGCGGCGTAATCGGATCGCTTGCACGCCGCGCCGATGACCTGCTGAACGCGCTCGATCCCGCCGCACAGCGCATCACGCGCCAAATGTTTCTCCGTTTGGTCAGCTTGGGCGAAGGGATGGAGGATACCCGACGGCGCGTCCGGCGCGAGGATTTGCTCGCTATTCCGGGCGACCGGAACACCAAACAGACGGTTTTGCAGACCTTTGGGCAGTATCGTCTGCTGACGTTCGATCATGATCCGTTCAGCCACGTGCCTACCGTCGAGATCGCGCATGATGCGCTGATCCAGAAGTGGGAGCGGCTGCACGGCTGGATTGACGAGAGCCGGAGCCAACTGCACATCCAGCGTCAACTTGCGACGTCGGTAGCAGAGTGGCACAACGCGCACAACGACCCCAGCTACCTCGTGCGCGGCGCGCGGTTGGCGCTGTTGGAGTCGCTCTGTCAAAGCGACGTTGTGGCGCTCACCTCCGAAGAAGATGCTTATTTGCACGCCTGTATCGCCGCCCGCCAGCGGGGCGTTGGACGCCGCCGCGCTTTCGTGACCGCGTTGAGTGTTCTCGCGGTGTTTCTGTTCGTGCTGACAATCTACGCTTTCGACCAGCGGGAGAATGCCTTCCAAGAAAGGAATCGCGCTGATGCACAGGCGCGGCAGTCACAGTCGAGAGAACTGGCGGTCAATGCGCTAACGACGCTCGATACACTCGACCGTTCGCTGCTGCTCAGTCTTGCGGCGTTGAACGTCGAGGACACTTTCGAGGCGCGCAACAGCTTGCTCACGGGGCTGCAATACCAGCCATCTCTGCTCCATTTCCTGCACGGCGCACAATCGCCCGTGCGCAATCTTGCCGTCAGTGCCGATGGACGCTGGATCGCGGCGGGGGAACAGGACGGCGCGGTTTCTGTGTGGAATGTCGAGGCGCGCGCGTTAGCGTGGCGCACCGTCGGACACAGCGATACCGTGAATGCCGTCGCCTTCAGCGGCGCTTCGGTCGTGTCCGCAAGCAGCGACAGCACCATTCGCTTTTGGGACGTCACCACTGGCGATGCAGTGGGTGATGCGCTGACCGAACATCAGGACGAGGTGTGGAGCATCGCATTCAGCGCCGATGGGCAGCGCATGGCGTCGGGCAGCGAGGACGGCGCACTCATCTTGTGGGACGTTGAAACCCGCCGTCCACTGATCGAACCGCTGACCACGAGACAGGGATCGGTTTGGCGCGTCGCTTTCAGCCCGGTCGCGCCGATAATGGCATCGGGCGGCGCGGACAACCGTGTCTACTTCTGGGACGCCGAAACAGGTGACGCCATCGGTGAACCGCTCGAAGGACATACGAACTGGATTTGGGCGCTGGCTTTCAGCCCGGACGGACGGTTGCTTGCGTCAAGCGGTGTGGATCGGACGATTATCCTGTGGGATGTTGAAACGCACGCGATGGTAACGCAGTTCCCCACCGATCACACGGGTTGGGTGCGAAGTTTAAGTTTCAACGCCGATGGAACGCAGCTCATTTCGACCAGCGCCGATCACGATATCCGGTTGTGGGACATTCAAACTGAAACGCTCATCGGTACACCGCTCACCGCGCATCAAGACGAAGTGTGGGGCGCAGCCGTCGATCCGGCTGGGCGCTTCTTCGTGTCGGGAGGGTTGGACGGGCAGGTGTTGATGTGGACGACTGTGCCAACTGGCGACGATTACGACGCGCCCGTGACAGCGGTGGCGGTTCAGCCGGACAGCGGCACTATCGCCGTCGGCAGCGACGACAGCACGATTTTGCTGCGCGACGCTGACACGAACGAGGAAAGCGCACGGTTGACAGGTCATTCGCAGATGATCCTGAACATGGCGTTTGGAACGGATTGGCTTGCCTCGTCCGAGACGGGGACAAGCGATATATTCCTCTGGAATGTTGCGGCGGGAACGGCACAACGTCTCAGAGGACACGAGAGCCTCGTGTTTGGATTGGCGGCACACCAAGACTTGCTGCTATCGGGTGGCGAAGATCAGCGCGTCATCCTATGGAATATAGCGGACGGCAGCCATGATGTGTTGACGGAGGCGGCTTCCAGCGTACAAAGTGTGGACATGACCGCCTCCGTTGCCGCCGCCGGTGAACTGGACGGCACGATCCAGTTGTGGCGTGTGCCAGAGGGCGAGCCGCTTACAGAATTGCATCACCTTGGCGGCGTGTCAAGCGTCGCGTTGAGCGCAGATGGGCGCTGGTTGGCGTCCGGTGGTCAAGACGGCGCGCTGCAAGTGTGGGATGTGGCAACCGGACAGCCGCTCTACGAATCGGTTCGCGGACACACGAGCAAAATCACTGATCTTCAGTTCCAGCCCGGTAATCGCCTTTTGGCGTCAAGCAGTGAAGATGGAACGGTGCGCCTGTGGGATGTGTCAACCGGACGGATGCTCGGTCAGCCGCTGCGTGGGCATGACGATTGGGTGCTGAGTCTGGCGTTTTCGCCCGATGGTCAGCGGTTGATATCGGGCGGCTATGATGGACGTGTGATTGCTTGGGAAACCGATTTCGCTGGGTGGCAGCGGCGGGCGTGCCAGATCGCCAATCGTTCATTCACACGCGAAGAGCGACAGGTGTATCCAGTCGCGCAGTTTTCGCCGTGTGAGTAATCCGAAAACATTTGATTTTGCTCGGTTCGCAGCGGTTTCTAGTCCACTTGGTCGATACACACGCTCTAGAACCTTGCTACACTCTCATAATGGATGTGATCATTTTGGGAGCTATATGTGAAAAAGTTGTCTGTTTTTCTCATGCCGTTCGCGCTCCTTGTCGCTGCCTTCTTCATCGCTGCCACACCGAAACTCCAAGAAGTCGAAGCGCAAGCAGATATGTGTCCTCAACTTGTGTCGACGGCGCTTGAAACGACTAATGAAGCGTGCGATAGCACTGGGCGCAACCGCGCATGTTATGGACATGCGCTGTTAGAAGCCGAGTCAACCACCGACTCGAATACGTTTGTTTTTCAACAAGTCGGTGATCAGGTCGATGTCGAAAATATTCGGTCGCTGCGCTTGAGCGAGCTGAATGTGGCAGCGAATTATTGGGGAATCGCGCTCATGCGGTTACAAGCGAACCTCCCTAGCACCAAGCCGGGATCGAACGTCACCGTCTTGATGTTTGGCAACGTCGCACTTCAAAATACACTTCAATCCGATACGCGGCTCGGCAGTCTGCCGATCAGCGACGATGAGCGCAGTCAGTTACAATCGATGCAGGCGTTTTACTTTCAGAGCGACGACGAAGCACAACTTTGCCCCGAAGTTCCCGCCAGCGGCATGGTCATTCAAACGCCGGAAGGCGAAGCGCGCGTTCGGCTGTGGATCAACGGCGTGCGCATCGATCTCGGCTCGACGGCATACATCCGCTCCCAGCCCGGTAACGAGATGATCATCAGCCTTGTCGAAGGGTCGGCGCAGATCAGCACCACGCGCGGCTCCTCGGTCGCTGTGGCGGGCAGCGAAGTCTTGATCGACGTGGACACTCAGGGGCAAGCAGTTGGTATCCCATCGCTACCCCAAGCATACAACCTCGCTGACATTCCCCCATCGATTTTCGCCCATTTGGAGCGTCCGATCTCTCCACCGCCGCCGCTGAGTGACTTTCAAGTGCTGCGCTTGCAGCAAGGGGTCATCAGCGGCGAGGCGATCTGCGGCGTCGATCCGTATCCGCTTTGTGTCGATGTCAGCCTTGAAGGCACTGTTCAAGCGATCAATGGACAAGTTGTAACCATTAACAACACCGATGTGATCTTCGCCGTGGGCGATCCAAATCTGTCCACCGTTCAAGTTGGGCGTCCCATCCATATTGATGCCGCTGTCAACGAAGATGGTTCGCTGACGCCCGTCAATGTGAGTGTCGTGACACCGCCGCCGACACTTGTGCCGCCTGGATCGGGCAACACAAATCCGCCTGGCGGGATGGGCATGGGCGACGACGGGATGGGGAGTGACGACGGGATGGGCATGGGCGACGACGGAATGGGCATGGGCGACGGAATGGGGAGTGACGACGGGATGGGCATGGGCGACGGGATGGGGAGTGACGACGGGATGGGGAGTGACGACGGAATGGGGAGTGACGACGGAATGGGCATGGGCGACGACGGGATGGGCATGGGCGGCAATGATTAAAACGCATCATGGGTGAGTCGATCTTGAGCGTGTTTACCCGCCAAGGGCAGACCTTTATCCGCCGCCCCTTAATTCATCGGGCATCCGTGCCGACGCTGCTGCTCGTTTTTACGGGCGGCGTGAATCTGATTTTGATTCAGTGGGTGCTGGTCAAAGAGATGACGACGCTGCTGCTTGGCACGGAGTTGATCATTTTGTTGGTCAGCGTCTCGTACTTTGCGGGCGTATCCGTCGGGTATGCGTTGGCGCGGGATATCCGGCGAACGTGGCTCGTTCCGCTGGCGTTGATGACGCTCGTCCTGCATCTCACGCTGCCGATCTGGTTTCGGCTGATCGTGACCGGACTCACGTCCATCAATGCGTATGGTGCGGCGTTCTTGCTCCTACCGTTGTTAGCGCCGTTCGTCGTCTCTGCGTTTTACAGCGTGTTTTTGCCGCTGTTCGTGGATGGCGGCGACGGTACGATAGGCGAATTGTACGCGGCGGAAATCGCCGGATCAATCAGCGGTATCCTGATCTTGGTGGTGTTCGGCGGCTTCGGTCTACAAACGGTCTACACGCTCTACAGTGTGTCGCTGGTTTGTCTGTTGTTCGCGCTTGGCGTGCGCACGCGCTGGTTGGTCGCCGCCGCGTTGTTCAGCAGCGGTTGGCTGATCGCGCTGCCCGCGCTCAACTTTTGGAGCAATACGCGCTGGTATCAGCAGATTCACGGGCTGCCGGACGGGTCGCAAACGCTGTTTTCGCAGTACAGCCCCTATCAAAAGGTCGATGTGATCGAAACGCCCGACGGGACACGCTACCTGTTTTTGGACGGGCTGTCGCATTTCGACTCGTCGGACAACCGCTTGAACGTCATGATGGGCGATATTCCCGCGCGGCTGTTGTCGCCGACGCGGGCGCTCGTGCTGGGCGCGGGGGCGATGCAAACCGAGCAGATGATCGCTGCACACAACGCCGAGCGCGTGACGACGGTTGAAATCGATCCAGTCGTGGTTGAGGCGGGCGTGCGCTATTTCGCGGCGTTCAATCAGATGGACACATTGACCAATCGGCAGGTCGTCATCGACGATGCGAAGCACTTCATTGCCGCATCATCGGAGGGCTACGATTTAATTGTGACGGATGTTCCGGCGGCTTATTCAATTCAATCCGCCTATTTTTACTCGATCACCTTTTATGAGGCGCTTCGACATCGCTTGACCCCCAATGGAATAGTGGCGGTGAACTTGACCAGCCCGTTCAGCCGCGACGATCCGATTTCGCGCCGGATCGTCGCGTCCTTGTTCGCCGTCTATAACGACGTGATCGTGATTACGCCGGGATCGGTCGGTTGGAGCGTTGCCTATGCGGCGGACAGATTGCCGTTCACGAGCGCACAGGTCGAGGCGAGTCTGCGCGACGTAGGCGAAACCGACTTCATTGCGTATCAGGCGACCGCTGTTCGCGCCCTTGTCGGTGACGCGGCGCCGATCACGCTTAATTCGCTGGAAATCGTCCTCGATACTAGTCTGCGCTGGATCAGGAATCGAATTGAGGATTAATCGACTTTTCCTCCCGGCATGGGTGGGTGTCCTGCTTGGGTTCATCCAGACCGGGCTGTTCCTGCAACTGGCGTTCACACTTTCGTCCAGCATCACCACCTACTTGATGATTACGCTGTGCTGGCTGGTAGGGAGTGTGTTCGGTGTGCTGGTGTTGGCACAACGTGGTGGGTCACTGGCGCGGTATTTGCTGATCGCCATGCTCGCTTACGGCGCGTGTGGCGTCATGCTGGTGTTGCAGCCGTTCGAGACGCGCCTGCTGCCGCTGTACGGCGTCGCCATTATCCTCATTGGCGTCTATCCGGGCGTCTTCTTCCAACGCATGACGCCGTTATCGTCCGCGCGCACGGTCTTTTTTCTCGAAAATAACGGCTTCATCGTGGGGATCATCGTCAGCACGATTGCTTTCATGTTCTTCGGGCAAGTTGTGCTGTGGATCGTTCCAGTTGTGATCAGCCTCTACTTGGCATTCATGACGAAAACGGATGCCCGATCTCTGCCAGCGCATCGTCCGTCACTTTAACCCACAGCGCCGCCTCGTCTGCGATAAACGCCTGATTTGCCATCATTCATGGGAGCAACCCCTCAATTTTGAGGGGTTACGCGAATCATGGAAAATCCCATCGACTAAAGTCGAACAAAAATTCCGACGAAATATAAAAGTGGACGGAAATGATGTCGCTGTATCGTCACGGTGATGTCTTGATCGGGCAAATCGATGCGCTGCTGGAAAACACCAAAAAGCGCGGCAGTGTTGTCCTTGCTTACGGCGAGATGGCCCATCTGGCACTCGATAGCCGCATCGGCGCGGGCATTTTGGAGCGGATTCCGCAGGGGGCGGAATCCGTCGCTGAGCGCTTGATGAAGCTGCCGCTGTGATGGCTTAGCCTTTAATTCCCGTCATTTGAATCCCCTCGATAAAATAACGCTGCGCGAAGAAAAACAGCAAAATCATTGGCAACATGCTCATCACCGAGGCAGAAATCAGCCGATCATAGAAGATCGTGCCGTACTGGTCGTTGAAGAAATTCAAGCCAACTGAAACGGGGAACAAATCTGGGCTGGATAGGAAGATGAACGGCTCAAGGAAACTGTTCCACGTCCACCAGAAGGTGAAGATGATCACGGTGGCGATAGCGGGCTTGCTCAGTGGAACAATCACCTTCACGATGATCTGCGCGATGTTTGCGCCGTCGATGCGCGCGGCGTCTTCCAGTTCGCGCGGGATGCTGGTGAAGAACTGGCGCAGCATGAAGATCAGGAAGGCGTTTCCGAAAAACGAACGCAGGAACAGGGGCCAGAGCGTATTGACGATGCCCATATCGCGGAAGATTTCGTAGACTGGCACGAGTGTGACCGGATAGGGCAGCATCATCGTGCCGAGCAGCAGCAAGAAAAAGAAATTCTTGCCCGGCGCGCGCAACCGCGCAAACGCATACGCCACGACGACGCATGACAATACATGCCCGATGGTATTGAGCAAGACCAAGATGAACGAGTTGCGGAAGAACGTCGGGAAGTAGGTATCCCCGACTTTGGTTTGCAGCGCCTCGCGGAAGCCATCGAAGCGCAGTTCCGGGTACATGGCGCGGCTTAAATCTGCCGGGTTCACGTCAAAGGCATCGCTGATGGCTGCTGTTGGCACCATCAGCGCCATTTCGCGTGGTTCGCCCACCAGCGCCACGGAGACGGTCTCGTCGCCGGCGCTGAAGCCATCTTGCACACGGAAGGGGATACGGTTCAGTTGGTCGCCGCGTGCGCTGGTCAGTCCGCCAAGCTGCGCTAACCGCAGCGAATCCGCCGCATCAACCGGAATGACGACGCTGAACTGCGTGCCGCGAATCAGGATTGCCACCTGTGTTGGTGTGCCGTCGGTGTAGGTTGCCCCCTGCATGGCGACGCCGTTCACGACGACCGGTTGCTCATCCGTGAGTTGTTCGCGCTGGGCGATGATCGCGGCGGCGTCAAAGTCGGCTTCATTGATGATGGGCTGCCACGACTCTTGTACCAGTATGACATGAGCGCCGTCTTGCCCCGCGAGATTGAACTGCGGCAGTTCAGTTTGCCCGATAGATGCGAATCCAGCATCGGACAGGTTTTCGACGGTGACGAGCAGCGCGGCAGCGGCGACATCGGGGGCGCTGACAACGGAAAGCTGTGACTCGGGCCCAATCGGGATGATTTGGCGCACGCCGTCGGCGGTCTCGACCGCGCGCCCGCGAAACTCGATGCCGCCGATTTCCAACGCGGCACGGTCGCCGCCATTGACCTGATCGAGCGGCATCCGCAGCGCCGCCGCCTGTAGATCGTTCACATCGACGACGATCAGGGTGTCATTTTCGCCGCGCGCCAGCGCCACGACTTGGCGCGTTTCGCCGTTCGTCGTCCACGGGCGGACATTGAGTGTCACCTCACCGATGGTCGTGGTCACGGCGTCGCCTAATTCGGCAGTCGGAACCGTGAGGATGTTTTGCAGCCCCGTCGCATCGAGGACGGTGGTATAGCGGCGCACACCGATTTCCATCACCGTCTTTGTTTCGCCCTCAACATCGACGTGCCACAAACTGAGCATCCGGTTGGTGTTACCCACACGCACCGTTTCCCAGTGTTGAGGAATCCAGATCGGCGGATCGGTGAAGATTTGCCAACTCGGCTTGAGGCTGGCAGAGACCATCCAGAGCATCGGAAAGAGCATGAAGGCAGCGCCGAGCGCTAGCACAATATAGCTGGAGGCGTGGCGCAGTCCGCGCTGCCACGTCTTGGAGGTGCGGACAGTTTGCCAATTGGTCGCTGCACGGGAACGCAGCGTCGTTGGACGAACAGCAGTATCCATCAATGCGCCTCGGATTCGTAATACACCCACACGGCGGACGAACGGATCACCAACAGCGTGATCACCATGATGATGAGGAACAAAATCCATGCCAGCGCCGAGGCATAACCCATTTGCGCCATCTGGAAGGCGCGTTCGTATAGGTTGAGCATGTAGAACAATGTGGCATTGTTGGGCCCGCCGCGCGTCAGTACCCAGCCCACATCGAACACTTGCAGCGCGCCGATAATGGCGAGGATGACGTTGAAGAAGATCGTCGGACTCAGCATGGGCAGCGTGACAAAGCGGAACTTTGCCACGTTATTCGCGCCATCGATCTCGGCAGCCTCGTAGAGCGATTCTGGGATGCCCTTCAAGCCCGCCAGATAGATCACGATCTGCCCGCCGACGCTCCACCAACTCATGATGATCAGCGCGGGCAGCGCCCAGTTTTCATCCAGCAGCCAATTGGGACCTTTGATACCGAATAGCCCCAAAGCGAGGTTGAGCAAGCCGCCTTCTGGACGGAAAATGTACAGCCATAGAATAGCGACGGCGATACTGCTGAGGATCGACGGGATAAAAAAGATCGTGCGCCAGATGTTCACTCCAGCGAGCTTCTGCGATAAGACCATCGCCAATGCCAAGGCAATGATCGTCCCACCCGGAACGCTGCCCAGCGCGAATAACAAAGTGACGCGGATTGACTGCCAAAAATCTGCGTCGTTGAGGATGCGCTCATAGTTCCGCAACCCCGTCCAGACTGGTGGCGAGAGCAGATCATAGGTGGTGAATGATAGGTACAACGAACGCAGCATCGGGTAGGCGAGAAAGACGAGGAAGCCGATCAGCCACGGCAGGATGAGGATGTAAAAGGAGATCGCCTCGCGCCGCGCCAGCGCCGAAGGGAAAATCAGCTTACGGGAACGCAGGGTCATGGATTGTTTCCTTCAATTTTGCGGTTTCGCCCGCGCTTGTTTTGTGTATTAGCAAGGGCGTCCCATCGGAATGCCCCTACAAGCTCAGGTAGGGGCAGGAAGCACGCGCTTGCACCCCCTCGCCCATCGGATGTGGGCGAGGGGGTGCAAGCGCGTGCGCGGCGCTTGAGCTACGCCTCGCCGCCTTCAGCGATGCAAGCGTCCGCTTCCGCCGAGAGGGTGTTGAGTTCAGTGGCGATGTCGATCTGGTCGCCGCCGTCCGCCAATAGGCGCTTCATGAGGTCGCTGGCAGGGGTCGCCACGCAGGTGCTGTAATAGGGCGAGCGCAGTTCTTCGAGTGGACCGAGGTGCTGCGTCTCAGCGATGTAGACGCCCCAATACGGGTCATCTTCGCGCTGCATTTCCTGCGACACGACTGGGTTGCCGCTCAACGCCTTGAGCGCGAACACGCGCTGTCCGGGTTCGGTCGTCAGCCATTTGAGAAGCTGCCACGCTTCTTCGGGGTGCTGGCTTTGACCGGAGATACCCCAGCCCAGCCACATCAAGACGCTGGAACGTCCACCGGGACCGGTCGGCACGGGTGCCACTGTCCATTCCAAGTTAGGCGTCTCGTTGAACACATCCTGCCACCACGGACCGTGGAAGGTCACGCCGATAGCAACGTCGCCGTCTTGGAACATCTGGACGCGCCCACCTTCGACCGAGCCGATGGCGGTTGCGGACGGGGCGACGTGGTGGACGAACACCAGATCACGATACCATTCCAACGCTTCGACTGCTGCTTCGCTGTTCAACAAGCCGTCGGTCGATGTGCCGTCTTCGCTGATGGTCAGCGTTCCCCACGCTTGCAGATAGCTTTGCATCCCGCGCCACCAACCATCGTTAATGATGTCGATGCCCCACTGGACAACATTTTCCGGGTCGAAATCGGGGCTGTTGGCGTTGTTGCCGTTGGCGTCTACGGTCAGTTCGAGCGCAATATCGAGCGCATCATCCCATGTCCAACCCTCTTCGGGAACAGCGATGCCCGCCGCCTCGAACATGGCGCTGTTGATGTAGAAGCTGCTGGTGCTGTAGTCCTTCGGCAGCGCGACCGGCGCACCATCGTAGAACCCTTGCTGATAGATGCCTTCGTACACGTCTGAGCCGATGGCGATGCCGTTCTCGCCTTCGATGAACGGCGCAAGGTCGATGTACGCTGCACTATCGGAGGCTTCCATGTACAACGACGCCCATTCCGGCGGGTACGCCATCAGGTCGGGGCTGGTGCCTGCCGACAGCCACGTCAGGCGGCGGGTGTTCTGCTCGTCGCCGATGTTCGGTTCAAGCGCCACATCAATGCAAGGGTACTCGGCTTCAAAGGCTTCGATCACTTGGTTCATGTATTCCACGCGATCACCGCTTGACCAGTCATCGACGCGCAGCGAAACGTTGTCGCGTCCAGCGCAGAAGTCACTCTGCGCACCCACCGGAAACACCGCCACTGCCAACACGAGTGAGAGGACGGCAAAAACAAATTTACGTGCCATAGGTCTATACCTCTTGTCTAATTTATCTAGTTTATTGTGCGCATAACAAATTTGATTTTAGCGGTACTGGCTCATCTTTGTCAACCAAGTGGCGCGGAATTTGGTCTGTAGACACGACCTGCGGCGTCACTGGACATCACTGGCTCAAAAACGTCACCCTGTAATTATACGTTACTGGCGAGGAACGTCTAGACGTTTGAGGCGGACGGGGGTGGACATTCAGTCTGACCCCCGCGCCGGACGCGCTGCGCTGCATCTGCGCCGTTGGTAACGGGCTTTGCCTTCAGGCGAGGCGAGATACGCTGCCCGGTCACGGCGGTCTTGCGAGGTGGACTTGCCGATAGGTTTGGACAGGGGAGCCAAGACGCGAATGCCGCGTTGAGCGCAGCGCGCAATCAGGTCGGCATCGTCATAGCCCGCGTCCAGCAGCAAGTGCCGGACTAGCGGCGGCAAAGCTTCAATCCGCGCGTGCAAGATGTGACTTTCGCAAGCACTGCCCGTCACCGTTGCAGTCAACACGACGCGCACGGTGGTGGGAGCGACTACTCATGGTGACATGTGCTTTATAGCTGTAGACCCAACCATGATAGGTCGATTGAATCCAGTCCGCATCCGTGTCCAGTCCGCGCAAGCCTTTGGGGACAATGCCCGCTTGTTTATCCCGCTTGTGCCAGACGGGACCGGGGGTTGCAAACGCCGAGCCATCGCTGGCGGCAATGGTCGCATCGCTGACCGCTTCCAGCGACAAGACCCACCCCAACGCCTGAATCTGCGCTTCGGCTTGCGGCGCGCTTTCTGCCAACCGACGATCCAATGTGCGTCGGTTCGGAATCCGCATCAAGCCGCACACCCACCAGATAGATTTTGAACATGGTTTGTTCACTATAGACTTTCGGTGTTGTCGGGCTGGGTTCGACCCAGACCAGATCGACCAGCACAAGAAGTTGGAGTAAGGGATGGTCATTGGTTATCATACTGTCGAGCCTTTTCGATACGGTTGTGGTCTCCTAACCGACAACTTTACTCGAATTGGCTCTTTTGGTTTTACACCGCTACCTCATGCCCCACCCTCAGGTTATTATAGGTATTCCCTAAAGCCTCTGCGGCGTTTGCCGCACGCGCAGGGCGGTTGTCACCGTCGGGGCGGCTTCGGCAGCCCTAAACGCGCGCATCATCTTCGATGCGACTTTAGAGGCGCTGCAAAACTTGGAAGAAAACGTCGTCCAGGCGCGACGATAGCAGGCTGCAACCGAAATTCAACGCAGAGTATGCAGAGAAAGGTCTTTTGGAACTTCTGTCTGCGGTCTTTGTCTTGTCTCTGTTTATCTCTGCGTTGAAGTTTTTATCGGCTCGTGCTTAGACGTAATCGAAACCGTCGTCGCCGCGTTTTGGCTTGTCGTCGGTCTGAACATACGTATAGGGGCGGTCGTTCTTCGGCTTATCATTGCCCCACGATTCAAATTCGCGCTTCGCCTTGTCGCCCCATTCGCGCATCTTGGCGTCGTCCCAACCGCGCCCGCTCCAACGTGACCGTGCGCCGAACCAGAACAACGCGCCAATGATCAACAGTGGCATCCACAAGCCGAACTTGAAGATGAAGAACAGCGCGAACAGCCCGAAAATCAGCGGGAACGGCGAAAAATGCGCGCCCCGATGTCCCCAGCCATGATGATGGTGATGATGCCCGCCGTGATGATGTCCCCAGCCATGCCCGTAACCCATGATGTTTACCCTTCGCTCGTTCAGATACACTCATTTACGCAGGCGTGAAAGCGACGTTGCGCGAATCCGGACAGAACCCCTCGAATGGGGGGACACCTCATCGAATGGCTAGGGACGGGGCAGGATTGAGGACTGAGTGAAAAGGTTAAAGTAGAGACCATCATTAGAAACCGAAAAACAGTGAATCACGAAACTGCCCTTACCCTAAATCCATCTCCCTCAGGGCGAGGGGATGAGGGCTAAAAGCGGAAATCCGTGATTCACTGAAAAAGACTTCAACGCACAGATAGACCGAGCCAAGCGGAGAACACAAGAAAGAAATACACACCTCGATCTTTTCTCTGCGTTTCTGTGCGCCCTCTGCGTTGAAATCCTTTTCGAGTCTTCATCACTTCGTGCTGTTCAGCTTCGCCTCGATCAGCGCGACGATCTCTTTGCGGCGCTTCGACTGGGCGAACGAGAGCGGCGTTTCCCCACTGTTGGACGCGATCTGCAAGTTCGCGCCCGCGTCGATCAGCGCGCGCGCCACCTCGATGTTGTCCTGCCAAATGGCATCGTGCAGCGCGGTATAGCCGTTGTAGGGACCCTGTTTGTCGATGTCGATTCGATGCTGGATCAAGAGTTGGGCGGCGGCGGCGTGTCCGGCGTAAGCGGCAGCGTGGAGCGCGGTCGCCTTCATGCCCGGATCGAGCGCGCCTACATTCGCGCCCGCTTCCAGCAGCAGCCGCACGATCTCGGTATAACCCTTGTATGCCGCGATGATCAGCGGCGAATCGCCCTTCGCGTCGATCTCGCTGACGTTCGCGCCGTCCGCTATCAGCGTCCGCGCCCCCGCTGCATCATTCTTGTTCACTGCGTTCATGAGTGCTGTCATGCTTCATCCTTTGATAAATGTTCGTGGTGTTCCCGCCGTGCCACCATGCCAATGACCGCGATGGACGGCGATCCAAAGCCTTCGGTTTCCGCGCGATCCGCCAGCGTCGCCAGCGTTGCATCCAATTCGCGCTGGCGCGGCGTCGTCCCCCATTCGATCAACAGCGCGGGTGTAGCGCCATCGATGCCGTGCGCGATCAGCCGCGCTGTGATATCGCGCAGATACGTTACGCCCATCAGCAAGACCAGCGTCCCCAAACGCGCCGCCGCCGCCAATGCCGCGTAATCGACCGTGTTTTCCGGCTTGTCTGGGCTTTCGTGTCCGCTGAACACCGTGAACGCCGTCGCAAACTCCCGATGTGTCACGGCGACGCCCGCATAGGCTGGCACAGCGACGGCGCTGGTCACGCCCGGCACGACGACGCACGGCACGCCCGCCGCGCGGCAAAAGTCCATTTCTTCGCCGCCGCGCCCGAACACGAACGGATCGCCGCCCTTCAGCCGCACGACCATTAAACCTTGGTTCGCTTTTTCGACCAAGAGCGCATTGATCTGCGGCTGTGGGATGCGATGATCGTGCTGTGCCTTGCCCGCATCGATAATTTCGGCGTCGTCGCGCCCTTCGGACAGCAGTTCCAGCGGGATCAGGCGGTCATGGATGATCACGTCCGCGCGGCGGATCAAGTCCAAACCCTTGACCGTGATCAAGCCGGGATCGCCGGGTCCGGCGCCAACCAAATAGACTGTACCCATCTTCATGCTTCGACCTCTTTCAGCGCCGCCGACAGCCATACATTGCACGCTTCGGGGCAGGGGATGATTTCTGCGCGTGCGGACGAGTCGTGCTGCGCGCCTACCGCATCGCGTTTCGCGGCGTCGTGCCATGTCGGATGGCGGACGCAACCGCCGCATACGCGCGCGACCAAGCCCGCACACGCTGCCGTATCTAATGCGCTCAACGCGCGATAATTCCCGGTTTGGCGCGCAATGGTCGCCGCCAACGCGCGCACAGGCAGCGTTCCAGCGACTGCCGCTGCCCAGTCCGCGACCGCGCCGGGATAAACCGTCTCGACGACCGCATGGAGCATCGCTGGCGTATCGATTTCGACGCGCCACCCGCGCGGGAGATCACGGCTCGTCGCCAGCGGACGGAACGGCATTTCGCGGACGCGCGCGCGTAACGTCGCCGGATCGCGGATTGTGTCATTGGGCGCTGGATCGCCCTCGACGTGGATGCAATCGCGCGTCAGCCGCAGTTCTCCGAACGTCAGCGTTCCCGCGCGTTGCCCGGCTTCGATCAATGCCGCGCGCCCCGCCGTCGGAAATCCAGACCATGCAGGGGCGTGCCGCTGGGACACCTGTTTTATCGAATCCGCATTCTCGATCCCCGCCAAATCCAAAATCATGTCCGTCAATCCGGCATCGATGCCGACGGGCGGCGCGTAAATGACCGTGCGTCCATGGATGGTCGCGCGCGTTTCGCCCGATGCTAATCCAAGTTCGCCGGGAACGTCAATCGTGACATGCGATCCGAGCGCGAGAAAATACGGCACGGCGATGAGGTTGGGCGCGTCCGTCAGCGTATAAACGTCCGCGATTTCTGGCGTATCGTCCAAATACACGGCGACGACTTGCGCCGCAATGCCCAATTCGCGCAGCGCGGCAGCGTGCGCTTCGGTGGCGGCGCGACTTTCCGGGTGGCGGCGCGTGCTGTGTCCGATTACGGCGACGGCGGTAGCGTCCGCCGCCACACCCAAGTCGCGCATGGCGTCTACGACGCGCGCCCACACGATATCGGATAAACGTGGATGCGCGCCCAACGGCTCGGTGTAACGAATCGTCCGTCCAGCGCGCCGCGTGATCGCGCCCGTCAGCTCCATCTCCGTCGGAATGACGGTTCGCGTGAAATAGCCGTGTGCCGTGAACAGCGGCACAATCGTGATATCGTCCGCGGTGAGCGTATCGAGAACTGTTTGGAATGACGGCGCTTCTTTCCAGAACGCCGCCGTGATTTCGTCCGCCGCGTTCAGCGCGCGCAAGCGATCCACCTGTTCCCAGACGATGCTGGCAGTCTGGGCGCTGATGTGCGATCCATGTCCGGCGAGGACAATTCCTGTTTTCGTCATGGGTGTGGTTGACAACTTTTATAATCCCCGATATAGTGTGTACGAGTTTACGTTCTGAGGCAATGCTTTCTCACCATGTTCATTCGTCCGTGTGCCGCGCTGTGTTGTATGTGTTGTGCAAGCTACCCAAACAACGGCGGCGGATGGATCGTGAGTGCCTGACGAGCGAACACGATAACCCATTTCAAGACGAGCATTCAACGCTCCGGCTGCCACAGTCGGAGCGTTTTTATTTTCACGGGGGAACGATGGCGAAAGTCAGTGTCGAACAGATCAAGGCAGACAGCGACGGACTGCGCGGCACGATTGGCGGCGAACTTGCCACTGATGCGCGGCAGTTCACCGACGCCGCCGAGAAGCTGCTCAAGTTTCATGGCATCTATCAGCAGGAAGACCGCGACGCGCGCAAGCTGGATCGCAGCGCCGACCATCATCAATTCATGCTGCGCACGAAGATCCCAGGCGGACAAATGACGGTGGCGCAGTACCTCGTCCATGATGATCTGGCGGGCGACTATGGCAACGGGACGCTGCGCATCACCACGCGCGAATGTTTTCAGCTTCATGGCGTGGTGAAGGATGACTTGCGCGCCACGCTGCAAGCCCTGAACGCGGCGCTGGTCACATCGTTGGGCGCGTGCGGCGATATCGTCCGCAACGTGATGGCGTGTCCCGCGCCAACTGCCGACCCCGCGCGGCAGTCCGTCCAAGCGTTCGCGCTGGAATTGTCGCGCGCGCTGTTCCCCCGCACCTCGGCATATCATCAAATCTGGATCGATGGCGAAGAGATGATTGCGGATGAAGTCGTCGAAGAACCGCTGTACGGCAAATCGTATCTTCCACGCAAATTCAAGATCGCCATCGCCTATGCGGGCGATAACTGCGTCGATGTGTTCACCAACGATATCGGACTGGTGGCGTTGTTCGACGAACAGAACGCGCTGCTCGGCTTTAACTTTCTCGCGGGCGGCGGCATGGGCATGACGCATCAGAACGACGCCACCTACGCGCGCTTGGGCGATATCGTCGGGTTCATCACGCCCGATCAGGTCGTGGACGCGGTGAAAGCCGCCGTCACGATTCACCGCGATTTTGGCGACCGCGAGAATCGCAAGCACGCCCGCCTGAAATACATTCTGCACGAACGCGGCGTTGCGTGGTTCCGCGCCGAACTCGAAGCGCGCACGGGCTTCACGCTCGGTGACGCGCGCCCCATGCCCGTCTTTGGCGTCGATGATCATCTCGGTTGGCACGATCAAGGCGATGGACGCTGGTTCATCGGACTGCCCGTCGAAAATGGGCGCATCATTGATCGTGGAAATTACCGCTTGCGCACGGGCTTGCGCGCGATCATCGAACGCTTTCAGCCGTCGATTCGGCTGACGGCACAGCAAAATATCTTGCTCACGGATGTGGCGGCGGAACAGCGCGCCGAAGTTGATGCGACGCTGGCGGAATACGGCATCGTGACGGTTGAGCGCATCAGCAACGCGCGGCGGCGGGCGCTGGCGTGTCCCGCGCTGCCAACGTGCGGTTTGGCGATCACGGAGGCGGAGCGCGCCATGCCCGGCGTGATCGATGAACTCGAAGACACGCTCACCGAACTGGGCATCCCCGAAGCGGATATCACCGCGCGCATGACTGGCTGCCCGAACGGGTGCGCGCGTCCGTATGTAGCGGAAATCGCGTTTGTAGGGCGGTCGCTAGAAAAATACACGATTTATCTCGGTGGCGCGCCCAACGGCACGCGCTTGGCGCTGCCATTTGCGGATTTGGTGTCGATCCGCGATCTCGTGCCGACCTTGCGCCCCACGCTGGAATATTGGCGCGATGCGCGCGCCGCGGATGAGTCGTTTGGCGATTTTTGCTTCCGCGTCGGCATCGAGCGGCTGCAAACCTTAAACGTGCCAGAGGCATTGGCGGGTGATTGAGCCGAAACGCCGCCTTCTCCGCTTGGGGACGCGCGGATCGGCGTTGGCGCTGCGTCAAGCGCATGACATCGTGGGTCAGCTTCGCGCTCGTTATATGACAATGGAAATCGAAATTATCGTGATTGCGACGACAGGCGACCGTGTGACCGACAAACCCTTAGCCCAAATTGGCGGCGCTGGCGTGTTCACGAGCGCCGTTGAAGCGGCATTGCGCGCGGGCGAGATCGATATCGCCGTCCACAGCTTGAAAGATTTGCCGACGCAGAGCGCGCCGGGCGTCATCATTGGCGCGATTCCGCCGCGCGCCGATCCGCGCGATGCGCTCGTGAGCAGGGCAGGGCAGTCGCTCGATGCGCTCCCGCATGGCGCGACGATTGGCACGAGCAGCCGCCGCCGCGCCGCGCAAATCCGCCATTATCGGCGCGATCTATACGTTGTAGATATTCGCGGCAATGTCGATACGCGGCTGGCGAAGGCGCACGACGCGCATGGCGTTTACGACGCGATTCTGCTGGCGCGCGCGGGTTTGGAACGGTTGGAGCGTGCCGACGCCATCACCGAGTCGCTCCCGTTCGATGTGATGCTGCCCGCGCCGGGTCAAGCCGCGCTCGCTGTTCAATGCCGCGACGAAGCGGCATGGCGCGACCTGCTGCATCCGCTTCACGATGCGGCGGCGGGCGCGGCAGTGACGGCGGAGCGCGCGTTTTTGTCGGGACTCGGCGGCGGGTGTTCGCTGCCCGTTGGCGCACACGCCCACATCGACGGCGCTGCGCTGCATCTGCGCGGGCGCGTGACGGCGTTCGATGGCTCGGCGCAGATCGATGTTGAGGGCATGTTTCCGGCGGGCGATCCGAGCGCGGCGGGAACGGAACTGGCGGCTAAGGCGTTAGCACAAGGCGTTTTAGATTTGTTGAAGGATGCTGAATGAACGGTTTATCGGGCAAACGCATCGTGATCACCCGCGCGCTCGATCAAGCGGGCGAACTGGCAGATTTGCTGCGCGAACGTGGCGCGAGTCCGGTGTTTTATCCGTGCATCGCCGTCGCGCCGCCGGACGACTTCGCGCCGTTGGACGCGGCACTGCGCCGCTTGGCGTCCGACGACTACGACTGGCTGATCGTGACCAGTGTCAACGCCGTGAACGCGCTGGCGGATCGTGCAGCGGCGCTGACTATCGACTTGTCCGACGCGCAGATCGCCGTCGTGGGTGCGGCGACGGCGGCGGCACTCGCTACGCGCTTGCAGCTCAAGCCTGCGTTCGTTCCCGCCGCGTATCGCGCCAGCGCGCTGGCACAGACGCTCCCGCGCATCGACGCGGCGCGCATCTTGATCCCACACAGCGATCTTGCGCCCGATGCGTTGGGGCGTGCGCTGACGCTGCGCGGGGCGTGTGTGGATGCCGTGACGGCGTATCGCACGGTGCGCGGACAGGGCGGCGTGCATCTCACGTCGCTGCTGCTGACGCGCCAGCTCGACGCGCTGACGTTCACCAGTTCATCCGCCGTGCGCTACTTCTACGAACGCATCGCGGACGAGGGCGGTTGCTGTTACGGCGAAGAGTCGCTGCCGTCCGCGTGTCTCGGACAGCCCACCGCGCAGACGGCGCGCGAACACGGCTTGTCCGTCGCGGTCGTCGCGCCGAATGCGACGTTATCCACGTTTATCGACCACTTGGAGAGCTACTTTGCTGCGCGATAATCTGACCGAACGCCACTTTACGCCCACCGCGCGTCCGCGCCGCCTCCGCCGTACCGACGCGCTCCGGCGCATGGTGCGCGAGACCGCGCTCACGCCGGATGATTTCATCATGCCGCTGTTCGTCGAGGCGGGGCGCGGCGATAAAATTCCGATCAATGCGATGCCCGGACAGTTTCGACTGACGGTCGATCATCTGGCGGCGGAGGCGCGACACATCGAATCGTTGGGCATCCCCGCCGTGATTCTGTTCGGGATTCCCGATACGAAAGATGCTTACGGCAGCGACAATACGCACGCTTGCGGCATCATCCCGACGGCGATCCGCGAAATCAAAGACGCCGCGCCCGATCTGATCGTGATTTCCGATATGTGCTTCTGCGAATACACATCGCATGGACATTGTGGCATCGTCAATCAGCCGGGCGATCCCCACTTCCGCCCGGAACTGCCCGACGGCTATCTGCTCAACGATCCGACGCTCGATTTGTTGGCGTTGGCGTCACTCGTCCACGCGCAGGCGGGCGCGGACATCATCGCGCCATCGGGGATGATCGATGGCATGGTCGGCGCTGTCCGCGCGGCGCTCGATGAGGGCGGCTACGAACACGTCAGCTTGATGAGCTATGCCGTGAAAACCGCCAGCGGCTTCTACAATCCGTTCCGCGAAGCTGCCGAGAGCGCGCCGGAATTTGGCGACCGCAAGCAGTACCAGATGGACGCCGCCAATAAGCGCGAGGCGCTGCGCGAGGCGGCGTTGGACGTGGCGGAGGGCGCGGACATTCTGATGGTCAAGCCCGCACTGCCCAATCTCGATATCCTCGCGGCGGTGCGCGCCGCTCACGATCTGCCGACGGCGGCGTACCAAGTTAGCGGCGAATATGCGATGCTGCACGCCGCCGCCGCGCAAGGCTGGCTCGATTTGCGCCGCTGCGCGTTGGAGAGCCTAATCAGCATCAAGCGCGCGGGCGCGGACATGATTCTCACGTATTTTGCAAAAGACGCGGTTCGGTGGATCGATTAAAAGGCTAACGATAATGGCACAGGCACAATCAGGGGCGCGGCGCGTCGATCACAGCGCGCTGCGGACGAATCAGGCGTTCATCATCGGTTTGTCGATTCTGGCGTTCGTCTTGGATGCGCCCGCGCTGGTGGTGTTCGTCGCGGCGGTCATGCTGGTTGGGACGGCGTTTCCGTCTGTGGGGCTGTTCAAGCTCGTATATTTCCGCGCGCTCAAGCCCGCCGGAATTGCGCGCCCGGACGTGAAAATCGACAACCCCGAACCGCATCTATTCGCGCAGGGCGTCGGCGGCGTGGTGCTGACGATTGCGACGCTGGCGTTCGCGTTGAGCGCGCCCCTTGTCGGATGGGCGCTGAGTTGGATCGTCGTCGGGTTGGCGGCGCTGAATTTGTTCGCGGGGATTTGCGTCGGCTGCATCATGTACTACCAATTCAATCGGCTGCGGGTGCCGGGCTTCGGCTACGCGCCGATTGTGGGGGAGAAACAAGCATGATCGAACGCGCCGCGCTTGCGCTCGTGATTATTGCCGTCGCCAGCGCCGCATGGATGCTGTATCAGCGGGCAGCGGTGCGGCGGCTGTCGCAAACTGCGCCCGTCGATCCATTGTTCGCGCATATTCCGCGCGGGACGCCCGTCGTCCTGTACTTCACGACCCCATTTTGCGCGCCGTGCAAGATGATCCAGCAGCCCGCGCTCGAACGCTTGAAAGGGCAGATGGGCGACGGGATTGCGATTGTGCAGATCGACGCGACGCAAGATACGACCGCTGCGGATCGGTGGGGCGTGATCGGCGCGCCGACGACGTTCGTCCTCGATGCGGAACATCGCGTCCGGCACATCAATCGGGGCGTGGCGCTGACCGATCAGCTCGCGCGGCAGTTGGCGGCGTAAAATCGGCGTAACCGCGCCGCGCATGGTATAAATGGCAGTCATTCGCTCACCCAAAGGGGAAGATTGCATGGCGTCCATCGTCACCATCGGCGGCAGCCCATCCGCGCCCTCGCGCACGGCGGCGTTATTGACGTACTGCGCGGATTATTTGACGGCGGGCGGCGTCAACGTCAGCGCGATCAACGTCCGCGATCTCGATCCGGCGGAAGTCTTGCGTGGACAGTTCAACGGTGCGACGATTCAGCCCGCGCTGGCATCCGTCGCGGCGGCGGGCGGCGTGATTGTCGCTACCCCTGTGTATAAGGCGTCCTATACGGGCGTGTTGAAAGCGTTCCTCGATTTGCTCCCACAAGGCGGCTTGTCCAACAAAGCGGCGCTCCCGCTGGCGCTCGGCGGCACGCCCGCGCACAGTTTGATGTTGGATTTCGCGCTCAAGCCGGTGTTGGCGGCGCTCAACGCCGATCCCGTTTTGACTGGCGTGTATCTGCTCGACAGCCAGATCGAATATCAAGACGGGCGCGATCTACGTTTCACCGCGCCGGAGGCTGAGGCGCGCATCCATGCGGCGCTGGATGCGCTGCTGAGGGTGCTGCAAAAATCCCCATAAATGGCGCAAGGCGAGGCTTTCGCTTTTCGCGTTCCCCTTTATACTTTCTCGCAAAAGGAGACACCCGCATGGAAATTTTATGGTTCATCCCCTCACACGGCGACACGCGCTTTCTTGGTACGCAGATCAGCCGCCGCAATGTGAGCGCGGAATACATGGTGCAAATGGCACAGGCGATTGATTCGCTCGGCTTTTACGGCGCGCTGCTGCCGACGGGCGCGGGCTGCGAAGACTCGTGGGTCGTCGCGTCATCGCTGATCAACGTCACGCGCCGGATGAAATTCTTGATCGCCATCCGTCCGGGCAGTCTGTCGGTCACGCTGGCGGCGCGCATGGCGGCGACCTTCGACCGCGCCTCGCAGGGACGGCTGCTGCTCAACATTATCACGGGCGGCGATCCGGTTGAATTGGCGGGCGACGGCACCTTCTTGACGCACGACGAACGTTACGAAGTCACGGACGAATTTCTGAGCGTGTGGAGAAAGCTTTATACGGGCGAATCCGTCGATCACACGGGCAAACACATTCAGATCAAGGGCGGTAAACTGCTGCTCCCGCCTGTGCAGCATCCGTATCCGCCGCTGTACTTCGGTGGATCGTCGCCCGCCGCGCAGGAAGTCGCCGGAAAACACATCGATTTATATCTGTCGCTGGCAGAACCGCCGCACATGATGAAAGAGAAATTCGATGCTGTGCGCGAGGCGGCGGCGCGGCATGGACGCACGATCCGCTTCGGCGTGCGCGCGCATATCTTCGTCCGCGAGAAAGCGGAGGAGGCGTGGGCAGTTGCCCAAGACGTGCTGCGTTATGCCGATGAAACTGCGATTGCTGCGAGTCAAGCGCACTTGCAGCGGTTCGATTCGGTCGGACAAAGCCGGATGCGCAGCCTGCACAATGGCAGCACCGATTCGCTGGAAGTCAGCCCGAATTTGTGGGCGGGCATCGGCTTGATCAACAAGGGTGTCGGGACAGCGCTGGTGGGCGATCCCGATACATTGGCAGAACGCCTGCAAGAATATATCGATATCGGCGCGGATTCATTCATCCTGTCGAGCTATCCGCACTTGGAAGAAGCGTACCGCGTCTCGGAACTGCTGTTCCCGCGCGTTCCCGCCTTCCGCGATGCCGCTGCCGAACGGAACAAGATATTCAATCCGGCGGCGCTGCCCTCGTCGTGGCAGTAAAAAAAGAGTAATGGGTGACGAGTGATGAGTAACGAGCAAAAGACAGGGCAAAATCAATCAATTGTCGCTTTTACGCATCACTCGTCACTCATCTCTATTCTTTCCCCCACGTCCACGCATCGAGCCGCTGTCCCGTCACGTCGCGCGCGGTCACGCCCGCCAGATGCACGAACACGGACGTGAGTTCGACGGGATCGACCCATTTGGTTTTGAGATCGTCGGTGTAATTCTGGGCGGACATCGGCGTGTGAATTGGCGCGCCCGGCGTCACCGTATTGACCGCGATATTGAACGGTTCACCTTCCAGCGCCAACGCACGCATCAAGCCCTCTTGTCCATGTTTCGCCGGGGTGTACGCCACTTCGCTGACGAAGCCGCGCAGCGCCGACCCCGACGAGATGTAGACGAGGCTGCCGCCGCCCGCGTCGATCATCGGCTGCCACGCGGCTTTGCTGAGGATGAATGCCGCTTGCAAGATGATATCGACTTCGCGCCGCCAATTCGCGTAGTCAATTTCGATCATGGATCGCTGTTTGAGCAGCGCGGCGTTATGCACCACGACGCGCGGTGTCCCGAAACGTGCCAACGCCGCATCGACGGCGTGCTGGGTCGCGTTCGCGTCCGACAGATCGACGGGCAGGGCGAGACATTCGACGCCCGCCGCGCGCGCGTCATTGGCGGCTTCGTTCAGCGCGTCCGCTGCGATATCCATGATGGCGAGGTTCATCCCGGCGGCGGCATAGGCGCGCATGATCGCACGTCCCCAGCCCATCGCCGCGCCCGTTACAATCGCAAATTGTCCGTGCAGCGCGATCATACGGGTAACTTTCGGATGAAATCGGCGAAGCGTTCCAAGCCTTCTTCAAACTTGGGCGATGGCGTGGTCAGCGCCCCGCGGATGAAGCCCTCGCCCGCGCCGCCGCCAATCGTTCCCGGCTGGAACACGAGCCGCGCTTCGTCGCGCGCTTTCGCCACAAATGCCGCGCTGGTCATGCCCGTCGGGCGAATGTCGATGAACACGTAGTACGCGCCTTGTGGTTCGCTGTAGGGGAGCGCGATGCTGTCCAACATCTGCATCCACGCACGGCGGCGGCGGTCATATTCCGCCAGAATATCTGCGAACCATGTGCGCGGCTGGCTGAGGACGGCGACTCCGCCATACTGCGTGACGACATTGGCACAGATCATCATCGCGTGATGGAACGGCAGCATCGCTTCGATCAGCGGCGCGGGCGCGGCAATGTAGCCCAAGCGCATCCCAGTCAGCCCGAAACTTTTGGAGAACGAATTGATCGTGATGGTGCGTTCCTTCATGCCCGGCAGCGACGCCATACTGACGTGTTTGTGTCCGTCGAAGGTGTAATACTCGTAGATTTCGTCGGAAATGACGAGCAAATCGCGCTCGACTGCCAGCGCCGCGATGTCCTTTAACGTCGCTTCGGGGAGAACCGTCCCGGTCGGATTGTTCGGTGTGACGATGATCAGCGCGCGGGTGCGCGGCGTGATCGCCGCCGCCAACTGCGCCGCTGTGACCGTGAAATTTGTCTCCAGCGTCGTCGGAACGGGGACGAGCGTCCCGCCCAAGATGCGGGCATCGCGCGCATATTCATCGTAATTTGGGGACGGCGTGAGGATTTCGTCGCCCGTGTTCAAGAGCGCCATGAGCGTCGCCATGAGCGCCTCTTGCGCGCCGGAAGTCGTGATCAATTCGCTGTCGGGGTCGATCTCGATGTTGTTTTCGCTGTGCAGCTTGTCCGCAATTGCGCGGCGCAGTTCGGGGATGCCCGTCCAGGCTGTATATTGAATCTTGCCTTCATCGAGCGCGCGGCGCATCGCGTCCATGACGAAGGCGGGCGGTGTGAAATCGGGCGTGCCGCTGCCCATATTGATCAAGCCAGGCAGTGGAACAGACGTTTGTCGTCCGAGCGAGCCGCGCAGTTCGAGCGCCCGCTGTGAGAGATATTTAGCGTAATCCATCCATCGTCCTTATTCAGCGCGAAGATCGCAAAAGATACAAAGAGCGCAAAGTTTTTTCTTTGTGGTCTTCGCACCCTTTGCGGTCTTTGAGCTATTTCGTTTACACATTGATCCAACGACGTTCCGTCGATGACTGCTTTACGGCATCCATGACCACCTGATTGCGCCAACCGTCTGCGAACGTCGCTGCCGTCTGTGGCGCGCGCCCGTCTCGAATGCAGGACAGGATTTCGCGCATCATGCCGACGACGGATACGTTCCAAATGCCTTTGTTCACGCCGGGCAGCGCCGCATCGGGGTCGATTTCGCTCACGTCCGCGAAATCGTCGCCCGCCTTCGCCACGAGCAGTTTTTCGTCGGCGTCCGCCAGTTTGATCGTGCCTTCCGAGCCGAAAATCAAATTGGAATTGCCAATCGTGTGCCGCGCGGTGCCGCTCAAAAAGACGGATACCAGCGCGCCGCTCTGCATTTCGAGCGTGAAGCTGACTTGATCATCGGCGGTTGACGTCCATGCTTCGCCCGTCGTCTTGTCGCGGCGATCCGGCACCATCGTCGCCACCTGACCGGAGACCGCGCCGACTTCACCGAGCCAATAACGCAGTAAATCGATTTGGTGCGAACCGTTTGCGCCCAAGCGTCCACCGCCCATCTCCGCCAACGACCACCAATCGCCCGCTGGACGTGATGCCGGATTGCCCCACCCCGCATTGATACTCGTGATATTGACGTGGCGGATCGCGCCGATGTGTCCGGCTGCGATCAAGTCGCGGATTTTGCGCCGATTTGGGTTGAAGCGCAGTTCATGACCGATCACATGCACGCGCTTGAGCGACTCGGCATGTTCCCACATCGCGCGCGCCTCGTCCGCAGACATTGCCATCGGCTTTTCGCACAGTACATGCGCGCCTGCGCCCAATGCCGCCAATGTCATGGGCGCATGATGAACGGTCGGCGTGGCGATGCCGACGAAATCGACCGGATGCTGTTCCAACATGACGCGGTAATCGTCATAGGCATGTTCCACGCCGAACGCGGATGCCGCCTCTTGCGCGCTGTCGAGGCGCGCGCTGGCGACAGCAACAATCTCCACGTCGTCAAACTGTTTGAGCGCGGGCAAGTACGCGGCTTTCGCAAAACTTGCACCGATTATGGCGGCTTTTATGGTCATCGGATATCCTTTTCGATTTGATGGGCGAGTCAGCGGCTCGCCCCCCTACACAGAGATATGACTTTCGGAGGGGCGACTTGCTAGGTCGCCCACACACAGCGATAGACCCGCCGGGTCGCCCGCAGCTAGTCCCACAAATCGCGTTCTTTCAGCACAGCGCCGACCGCCTCAAGATTGCGCAGTTCTGCCTCCGAATAATTGCGCGAGATCAGCACGCCCGATCCGCCGCCATCGAAGCCCGCATGAACCGCCGCCTTCACATCTTCTGGCGTGATCGCGCGCCCGCTGCCGCCATCCCCGACGCCGACGCCGATACCGGGATACACTTTGCAGCGTCCGCCCGTATCCGCGATCAGATTCGCCGTCCACTGTTTGACATATTCCGGCGTGAAGCCAGCGGCGGGCGCGTCTGCCAACGGCGCGATGAACGCATCCAAGCCCAAAATCGAAGCCAGCGCATTGTACGCGCCATCGGGCGTTGCATCCGCCAGCACGCCTTTTTGCCACGCCTTGGAAAATTCTGCGAAGCGCAGTCCGGCGGGCGTGTTGTATAACACAGGCTTGAGCCAATTCGCGTACTGCGCGTAATCGGATTGATCGTACTGCGCGCGCAAGTACGGGTTGTAGGTATTGATAATTTGCCAGATGCCCAAGCCGACTTCATGTTTCGGATCGCTAAAGCGGATCATGCCCGAAATTTCGTGATACAGCCCTTGATGTGCGTCCAACCACATCTTTTCCCACATCAGCACTTCGGGATGATGCAGTAGATGGCGTAACAATGTGACGAACACGCCATCGCGCGGGCGGTCGCCTGTGCGCACACCTTGCAAAAATAGGTCGATCTTGCGGTAGCCGTCGATAGCGCGCTGGGGGTCGATGCCGCGCGCGCGCGCCTCCGCCACGAAAAATTCGTCAAATCCAGTCGTGCTGTCTGCGCGGAAGATATCCATCAGTGGACTTTGGCGCTCGATGCCCCACAACATCCCGTCGAGATCATGATTGTTGAACCAATCATCGATCACGCTGCGCCACCACGTCCGATAATGCGGATTGAGCAGGGAAGGGCGCGTCGCCGTCCGCCCCCAATGATCGCGGTCAAGAAATTGATGAAAGCCCGGCTGCCAGATGGGGCGAATCGAGGACGCCGCCGTTTCGCAGTAGTAGGTATACGTCTTGATGCCACGTTCGCGCGCTGCCGGAATCACGTCCGCCAGCGTATCGAAGCCCTGCACCAGCGGATCGGGTGCAGAAAATTCTTTCTGATTCGTCGCGCCGTAGTAGGTCATGTTTGGATACCAGAACGCACCGCCCTGCAAGTCGTCCGGCTCTTGCGCGCCGTGATCGGGGTAGCCATACAGCGCGCGTCCGGCGTTACCGCGACTCCACGACAGCGCCGAAATCAAGAGGGCATTGACGCCCGCGGTTTGCTGCAAGGTATCGAGAACTTGCTCGACGCCCTCATCGATGAAGCTGATCGCGCCGATTTGAATGCCGACAAACGTTTTGCTCATAGGGTTTCCAGTTTTTCTGCTGATAAAAGCGTCCGAGTTCTTGGAGAATAATACACGCGATAGTGCGTGCCTGATTCGATGGTGTTCTGTGCCTTCGTTGTAAGGGCGTACCGCTGCTGCAATCCATCATCCGTATGAATGACCAGACTTTGCTCGTTGGATTGAACGACGTTGGTCAACAATTTTAGCGTTCGCGCAGACGCGGATCGAGGAAATCGCGCAGCCAGTCGCCCAGAATGTTGAGCGACAACACCGTCAACATGATCGCCACGCCGGGAAAAACTGCCAACCACCAACTGCCGCCCAAAAGCTGATCGCGGCTCTCTGCCAAGATGCCGCCCCATGTCGGCACGGTCGGCGGTACGCCAAGTCCCAAGAACGACAGCGACGCCTCCGCCAAAATCACGCTGGCGACGTTGAACGACGCGATCACGATCAGCGGCGCGAGGACATTGGGCAGAATTTGCACGGCGATGATGCGCCGATACTGCGCGCCGCTTCGACGTATTCTTTCTCGCGCTGGGCGATGGTCGAGCCGCGCACGATGCGCGCATACGTCACCCACTGTCCAATCGACAGCACTAAGACGAGATTGACGACGCCCGCACCAGGGATACACATCGGTTTTCGCGGCTGGCGACGACACACGCTTGCACCATCGCCAACGACCGTAGATGATCGCGTCCGCTGCATTCCAACGGCGCCCCATCGACGACGGCGTTCACGAACGCATCCAGCAAACCCGCTGTTTCGGTGATCCACTGCTCATGCGGCGGCAGCGGGACGGGCATCAGCGTCGTGTCAGCCTGGCGCGCGTAGAACAAATCGCTAAATTGGTGTCGCTGCGAAGCAATACCGCCCGTACAGTCCGTGCGCCACTCGAAATGGGGCTCCGCCCAACCGCTTTGCCACGTCCCCTGATAATTGACGATCATGCCGTTCTCGAACGTGAACAGCGCGGACACGTTGGTGTCGCTGGTGTACATGCTCCAGACGGGATTCCACGTCTTGCAGGATACATGCACGGGTTCGGATTGGTAAACATAGCGCATCAAGTCGAAATGATGGATCGACTGTTCCCACAGCATCGGCTGATCCATCGTCAGCGGGTATTTGTTGAGATCGGCGCGGTTGCCGTCGCGGTAGCGTTCGTAGGTGAAGCGCGCGAATGATGGCGTGCCAACTGTGCCATCTGCGAACAATTTCATCGTCGCTTTGGTGACGCCCAAATAACGGAAGTTCAGACCGACCATCAGCGGCACGCCCGCTGATTCCGCGATGCGCACCAGTTCGGCGGCTTCTGCGATATCCAGCGCCAGCGGCTTCTCGATCAGCATCGGCAGGTTGTGCGCGGCGGCGGCTTCGATTTGGGCTTTCCGTCCAATCGGCGGGTTCGCCAAGATGAGCGCATCGGCTTCGACGGCGTTCAAGGCGTCGTCCAACGTCTCGAAGGCAGGGCGCGCGCCGTATTGCGCCGCCGTTCGTTCGCGCGCCGCTGGATTGGGATCGACGTAAGCGGCGATGTCGGTACGTTCGGAGCGCGTCAGGACTTCCGCCCAATGCCGCCCACGCACGCCCAACCCTGCCAGTATAACCCGCAGCGTCATGAGTTTAATTCCATTCGTTGTTGGGCGTCTGCAACGACGCGCGCGATTCCGTCCTCGAAAGGCGTCCACGCTGTGAAGCCGATTTCATCGGTCAGCCGCGGATTGAGCAGATAGCCGCGCTGAATCGGGCGCATAACATCACGCTCGTCACCGTGAATGGAAATTTGGGTGTTGGGCAAATGTTTTTGGATCGCTTCGGCAATTTGCAGAGTCGTCCGCACCTGCTCGGACGCAAGATTGTACAGGCTGTGTTGTAGGCGTTCATATTGCAGTAGCCCATAAATCGCCTCGCCAATATCAGGCGCATAGGTCCAATCGCGGGCAAAATTGGGGTCATCGACCCCGATTTCCCCCCGTGTCAACGCTTCTTCGACATAGCGCGCGACCAGACTCATGACTGGACGCGAACTGCGGACGAGTTCGCCCTCGCCGTAGATGCTGCTCAGGCGCACGCAGACAACATCGCGTCCATAGCTATCGACCCACGTCTGTGCGATGTGTTCCAGCGCGGCTTTCGCAATCCCATACGTTCCAGTGGGGGTGATCGGATGTGACTCGGATTTGCCCTGCGGCGATCCATCGTTGAACACGGCGCTCGAACTCATCAAGACGACGCGCGCCTTGCGTCCCGCCGCCCATTCCAACACCTTGAGCGCCGGATCGAGATTGGCGCGCAAGTGCGCTTCGGGTGTCAGATCGAGTTTCTCTGGCGATGCTGTAATCGCGGCGGCGTGAATGACGGCATTCACCTGTACATCGGGTAGATCGGCGGCGTCCGACTCGATGCGCGTCACTTTATCGCCCCATACACCCGTCAAATCGGCGTCGAAGGCGCGATCCAGCGCGATCACGTCGCAGTCATGGGCTAACAGTGCGCCGACGATATGCCGCCCGACGAAGCCGCCCGCACCCGTGACCAGCACGCGCAGGAGGGGGCGCGTCACGATTCGTCGCCCCACATTTCGACGATCAGATCGCGCGCGGAAAAGACGTGGGCTTCGATCAACGCAAATGCCTTTGCTTCATCGCGCGCGGCGATGGCTTCGATGATCGCCACATGGTTGTAGGCGATTTCGGTCAAGTCCGAGTAGCGGCGATTGCACAGCGCCATCACTTGGCGGACGCGCAAGTTGACGATGCTCCACGTCGCCACCAACAAATCGTGGCGGCTGCATGTGATCAACCCGTCGTGAAAGCGGCGGTCAATCAAGTTGAGCGCTTTCAGGTCGCCCGCTTGCGCCGCCGCCAGCATGTCATGAAAGATGCGGTTCAGCACGGCGATATCGTCGTCTTGCTGCGCCGTAATGATGCGCCGGATGGCAAATTGTTCCAAGACATTGCGCAAGCTGTATAATTCTTCAATATCTTGTTTCGTTAGTTTGCGCACGACCGTGCCGCGATAGGGGAGCAGTTCGATCAAGCCTTCGCGGTTGAGAGTCTGGAACGCCTCGCGCAATGGGGCGCGGCTGACGCCCAACTGGGCGGCGAGATCATTTTCGACCAACGACTGTCCGGGTTTGAGTTCGCCCGTGACAATCGCCTCGCGCAGCGTGTCGAGGACGCGCTCGCGCAAGGGCTTGTTGTCGATATGGTGGAGTGAACCTTGATCGTTTGTGCTGCTTGACACCGTTTTATCGACTTTCTATAATCGTGGTCGTCAGTTGATTGTAGACAATCGACTGACGACGAATTGATGTGTAGAGTTAACATATTGGCGGATGAATGTCAAGCAGTTCGCGCGACATTCGCGATTTGGCATTTGAATCTCGATGAGGATAACGAATGACCCGATTAGCAACGAACGAATCGCGGCTGGTTGAAATGGCGGTATTTGGGACGATCAGCCAGCCGAGCTTACGCTATCCCGGCTACACGCTCGATATGCACGGCGTCGGCAAGGTGCTGCCCGGCATGTCGGGCATCGTCTATAACGCGCGCGTCGGCGATCCGGCGTTCGGATGGGCTGCCGATCACGTCGAACCGGGCGTCAGCATCGCCAACAGCGACGGCGCGGCGGACATGGCGCTGCACTATCTGACGTGCATCGGCAACCGCGCCATCGTCACCGGCGGCATGGCGAAGGGCGCAGAAGGCATCGTCACGGGCGAACACGCGCGCATGTTGGTCGATTTCGCGCCTGACGTAAACGAAATGCTGTGCGTCGGCGATCCGATCCAGATCATCGCGTATGGGCGCGGCTTGGCGTTTGATGCGTTCCCACAGATCGAATTGAAGAAACTCAGCCCGCGTCTACTCAATAACATTCCGCTGGAAATTGTGGACGGCAAGCTGCGCGTCCCAGTGACGATGGAACTACCGCCGCGCATCATGGGATCGGGCGCGGAACTCAATTCGGAATATGTCGATCAAGATTTGATGTCGGGCGACCGCGCGCTGATGGCGGAACTTGGCATCGACAAGATGCGTTTGGGCGATCTGGTCGTGATCCCGGACGCGGATCATCGCTACGGGCGCGGCTATCGCAAGGGCGCGGCGGCGATTGCGCTGTGTATTCATGGCGATTCGGTCATGACCGGACACGGGCCCGGCATCCTCACGCTGATGGCTGCGTCCGAACCCGTGATCGAATGGGTGATTGACCCGAACGCCAACATTTCAAATTACCTCAAGATTCGGGAGCGCGCATGAGCGTCCAAACCAACGTTGACAAATTGATCTGTGTCTCGGTCATGGGGCAGATTGCGATGCCCGCCGCGCCGGGACTGCCCGCCGAACCCTACCGCCTCGACTCGCAGGGGCGTCCCTTCTTGCTGCCGAGCTACGGCGGCATCGTCTACAACGTCTCGGTGGGCGACAGTGCCTATGGTTGGCTCGCGGACTGTGTGCATCCGGGCGTGAGCATTTCGCTGAAAGACGACACGGGCAATCGCGGCTTGAATTTGCTGGCGTGCGTCGGCAACACTGCGATGGTCATGTCCGGCGACGCGAAAGGCGCGCGCGGCGTGGTCACGGGCAAGAGCGGACGTTTTTCTGAGCATGTGATCCTGCACTTCGACAAGGCGACGCGCGAAAAGATGGCGATTGGCGACAAGATCAACATCAAGGCGTGCGGCGTGGGCATGGAGATTGCTGGACATGCGGGTGTGCTGCTGAAAAGTTGTTCACCGGAACTCGTGAGCGGACTCGAAGTGACGACCAGCAGCGACGGCAAACTGAATGTCCCCGTCGTTGCAGTCGTGCCGCCGCATCTGCTCGGCGCGGGCGCGGGACTCACCAGCGAAGGCGGATCGCTGCACATCCAGACGCAAGATCGCGCAGAACTGGCGAGCGTCGGTTTGGATTCCCTTCGCTTGGGGGATATTGTTGCATTAATAGACTATGATAGCAGTTGGAATCATGGCTACTTTCGTGGAGCGGTCGGGATCGGCGTGATCGGACAGGGTGACAGCCCGCGCGCGGGTTATGGACCCGGCGTGACGCTGATTATGACGAGCATGACGGGTGGGATCAATCCGGTCGTGCAGCCCGGCGTAAATATCGCAGACGTATTCGGATTGAAGTGATACGTAATGAGCGACGAGTAATGAGAAATCCCTTTGTAGGGAGCGAAAACAAATTCAATTGATGGAGGGGCTTGCCGCTGACAAGCAGGCTTGCCAGCGGCAAGCCCGTAAAGTGGTGGGCGTCCCAGTGGGACGCCCCTCCATCATTGGGATTTGTTTTCGGATTTCCCTTCATTGAGGCAGCTTTTTGTCACGCATCGCTCATTTCTATTGAGGAGGAAGATCATGTCGGACGGACGGTACATCAAACACATGGCATTCGCGGTCAACGACGCGCACGCCACGCTCAAGCATTATCAAGATTTCATCGGCGTCGGCGCGGATGCGCAAGTCCACGAATACGCCAAGTCGCGCAACCGCGTGGCAATCTTCAACGTGGGCGATGTGGAATATCAACTGTGCCAGTCGATGGACGCGGACGGGCGTTTCTCGGCGTGGATCAAGGCGCGCGGCTATGAAGGGCTGCATCACGTCTGCTACGCTGTGCCGGATATCGATGCGGCGCTGGCGGATGCGCAGACGAAGGGCGCGACGCTGAAGGAATGTTCCGCTTGCAAGGTCACGGGCAGTCATCCGCACCCCGAAGGGTGGGTCGCCTTCTTGCAAGAGGATACGGGCGGCATCGAAATCGAAATGATGCAGGTCTACACGCCGGAACAGCTTGAGGAATACAAAGCGATCAGGGGCATATAGATGGGTATCACACTGATTCGCGTCCCCGTCGCTGAACTTGAACAATTCACTTACGCTTGTTTCCGCGCGATGGGTGCGCCGGAGGACGACGCGCGCCGCTGCACGCATGGTCTTATGCACAGCGAAATGCGCTGTTTGCCCGGACAAGGACAAGGTGTGCGACGGCTGCCTGTCTACCATGAGCGCATCGGCAGCGGCTACATTCAGCCGGGTGCGCCGTTCGAGATCGTCAAAGAGTCGCCCGCGCTGGCATTGGTCGATGGACACAACGGACTTGGATCGCCCATCGCTCAACGTGCGATGGAATTGGCAATCCAAAAGGCGAAAGTTTGCGGCGTTGGCACGGTGATCGTGCGCAACAGCACGCATTTCGGCTCGTCCGGCGTTCCCGCGCGCTTGGCAGTTGAGGCGGGCTGCATCGGCATCGCCATGACGAATGCAGGTCCCGAAATGGCGGCGTGGGGCGGCGCATCCGCGGTCGTCGGTACGAATCCGTGGGGCATCGCCGCGCCGACGGGGGGCGATTTCCCGGTGGTGCTGGATATCGCGCTGACGACGGCGGGCAAAGGGATGATGAATTGGTACATCCGCGAGGGCAAGAAAATGCCGCTCGATTGGGCGCTGACGCCAGAGGGCTTCGAAACGGATGATCCGGCTGAGGCGCTGAAGGGCGCGCTGTTGGGCATCGGACAGTACAAGGGCTACGGCTTGGCGATGCTGACCGATGTCATGACGGGCGTCTTGAGCGGCGGCGCGTTCGGCTTGTACCCGTACTCGAATCCGGCGCATCAAGATGTGTCGCACACGATGATCGCGCTCGATATTGAATGGTTCATGCCGCTGAGTGAGTTCAAGACGCGCATGGATTCATTTATTCAAGACATCAAGAATACGCGCAAGCGTCCGGGCGTAGAAGAAATTCTTGTGCCGGGCGAGATTGACCATCGGCGTGAGACGGATTATCGCGCGAACGGCGCGCGCGTCGATGTGGTGATTTTCGACCAACTGCATGAACTAGCCGGCAAATTGGGCGTGCCGTTCACGTTCGCGCGCGAAGAGGTTGCATCATGAGCAAAGAGCCGCCTAGCACACTCGCACGGTCGCTGGCGCGGCGCGTTGCCGCGCTGCCCGATGTGATCGAGCCAGTTGTGGATATGCCCGAATCAGTCTCCGAAAGCGTACTGCGCGCGGCGTTCGATGCGTTGGATACGGGACAGACGCATTACACGGATCGCCCGGGTATTCTGCCGCTGCGCGAACAGGCGGTTGAGCAAATTGGACGGCGCTATGGCGTGGAATTGAGCGCTGACGCCGTGACAATCACCTGTGGCGCGGTCGAAGCGCGCTTCGTGGCAATCAAGCAGTTGGTCAAACCTGGACAGCGAATCGTGTGCCTTGATCCTGCGCCCATCGTTGGCGCGGCGGCACTCTGCGGCGTTGAAATCACGACCGATCCAACTGATGATACGATTGCCTTGCTGTATCTCTCTGTATCGGATGATCCAGAGGCTGTGACGAAGATTGTGCGCGTCGCCAATAAGCGTGATTGGTGGGTGATTTGGGACACGAGCAGCGGTGAGCCATCGAAGGCTCAACCCGACGAAAGCGCCGCATTCCATCCCGCACAACTGCCCAAACTGACTCCGCGCACGATCACGATTCACGAAGCGCAGCCGATGTCGGGTTGGCGCGTCGGTTGGATGGCGGGATCGAAGGCAGCGACCAAACTGCGCGCCTACAAACAGAGCATGACGATCTGTACGACCAGCATCAGCCAATGGGCGGCGTTGGGATTGGACGAATCATGATCGGTAATCCGAATATCCCCGATGATGTCCGCGCGGTCGCCTCTGACGGCACACAACTGCGCTATAAGCTCATGGAATTGAGCGCCAAATATCCCGATGCAATTGCGTTGGGACGCGGCGATCCCGATCTGCCGACGCCGCCGCACATCATCGATGCCGCGCGCGCCGCGATCCGCGATGGGCTAACGAGCATGACGCCCGTCGCCGGTCTGCCCGAACTGCGCGAAGCGGTCGCCAATAAACTGCACGTTGAAAACAACTTGGCGGTCAGCCCGGAAAACGTGATCATCACGACGGGCGGACAAGAGGGCTTGTACTTGATCATGCAGGCGCTGCTCGATCCGGGCGATGAAGTCCTCGTCCCCGATCCGCGCTATACCTCTTACGACGAGGCGATTCTGAGCGCGGGCGGCAAGATCGTCCTGATCCCGACGGATCACACCGATGCGTTCAATTTGCGTCCCGAAGCCATCGAAGCCGCGATCACGTCGCGCACGAAGGCGATTTTGATCATCACGCCGAGCAATCCGACGGGCGGCATCGTCACCGAAGATCGCTTGCGCACGATTGCTCATGTCGCCATCCGCCACAATCTGATCGTGATCTCGGACGAAATCTACGAGCAGTTCTTGTACGACACATGGAAACATTTCAGTATTGGATCACTGCCCGGCATGTCGGAACGGACGATCACGCTCAACGGCTTCTCCAAGACGTATGCCATGACTGGCTTTCGCGTGGGCTACATTGCCGCGCCCGCTAATTTCGTCCGCGCGCTGACCAAGATCAAGGCGCTCACGACGGGGGCAGCGGCGTCCGTCAGTCAACATGCGGCGCTTGCGGCGCTGTTGGGGACACAAGAGGTCGTGCGCGAGTTCCGCCAGATTTATGTTGAGCGCCGACGCTTGATGATGCACGGCTTACGCGGCATGGGGCTGGATTTCAGCGATCCGCGCGGCGCGTTCTTCCTGTGGACGAACAGTTCATCGACGGGCATCCACGCCACTGAACTGGCGTATCTGCTGCTGCGCGATGCGCACGTCTTGCTCTTTCCCGGAACCGGGTTTGGCGACAATTGGGGCGGCTATTTGCGCATCAGCATCTTGCAATCGACTGACTTGTTGACCGAAGCCCTCGCGCGGATGCAGCCGATCATCGCGCGCTATCGACGCGAGTGAAGCCATGATCTCCCTCATTGATTTGTTAGGCGCGCTGGTGCGTATTCCGTCGCCCAATCCGCCGGGTGACACGCGCGCCATCGCGGCATTCATCGCGGCGACGCTGCAAACGGCGGGCGCAGTCGTGACGACCCACGCGCCCGCTGTGAAGCCCGAAGCGATCAGCGTGATAGCGACAATTGGATCGGGCGATCCGGTCGTCATGCTGCACGCGCATATCGATACCGTCCCCATCGCGGTGAATGAGGCGAAACATTGGAGCGTTGATCCATACGCGGCGGCGATCCAAGACGGCAAATTGTACGGCAAGGGCGCGGTGGACGATAAAGCACCGCTCGCCGCGATGATGCGCGTCCTGATCGAAAACGCTGCGCGCAATCTACATGGCACGCTTGTGCTAGTCGCCGCTGCTGAAGAAGAAACGGGCGGCGTGTTGGGGACGCGCTGGTTGGCGGATGCCGGACATTTGCCGCTGTGTGATTTCATCGTTGTCGGCGAACAGACCGGCAATCACATCGCGGCGGCGCACAAGGGCGTTGTCCGCGCGACGATCCAGACGACGGGGCGATCTGTCCACGCGACCAATCCAGATCGCGGCGTCAACGCGATCACGGCGATGGCACATGTTGTATTGGCATTTGCAGCGTATCACAGCGAACTTGCGGCGCGTTTGCATCCATTGGTCGGGCATCCGACCTGCAACGTCGGCGTGATTCGCGGCGGCAGTACCGCCAACGCCGTCCCCGACTCGTGCGAAATCTTCTTGGATCGGCGCATGATCCCCGACGAAAATCCCCATGTTGTCCAGCAAGAGATGGTGGATATCGTGCGCGCGTTGCAGCCGGAACTTGCGCCCGCACAGGTCGAAATCCGCAATTTTCAAGTCTCGGACTGGTTCGGCTCATCGGTGGACTCGCCGTTGGCGCGCGCGTTCGCGGAGGTTGTGCGTGCGGACGGGCGCGATCCCGCGCCGATTGGCTATCTGCCGGGCAGCGACGCCAAGCACTTGAAAGGCGCGCTGAAACCGGGCGGCGAGATGATCATTTTTGGACCCGGCAGTTATGAAGTGGCGCACGCCTACGATGAATACGTCGAAATTGATGCGCTAGAGACGACCGCACGCACGTTGGGGCGTTTTATTGAACGGACGATGTTGAACGGAGCATCGTGACATGATTTTTGATACGTTGATTATCAATGGCGACGTCGTGACCGAACATGGCATCGAAGCGGTCGATATCGCCATCCAAGACGGGCGAGTCGCAGCGCTCATCGCGCGGGGGACGCCTATCGAAGCGTCTGAAATCATCGATGCCGCCGGACAGTACGTCATTCCTGGCGCGGTCGATATTCATTTTCACTGTCGCGCGCCCGCACATCCACAGCGCGGCGATTTTGCGACCGAAACGCGCGCGGCAGCGGCAGGCGGCGTGACCACAATTTTCGAGATGCCGATCAGCAAACCATGCTGTTCGACGGGCGCGATTTTCCGCGCGCGGCGGGCATTGGGCGAAGCGAATGCCTACGTCAACTTCGCGCTGTTCGGCGCGCCGGGCTTGCTCAAGCGCGAAGAAGTTCACGCGATGGCGGACGAGGGCGCGATTGGCTACAAAATCTTCATGACCGCCGCGCCGCCGGGACGCGACGACGAATTCGAGGGGCTGTGCCTGCCCACATCGGAGGGTCTCTATCAGGGGATGCAGTTGGTGGCGGAGACGGGCTTGATCTGCGCCGTCCACGCTGAAGATAACGCCCTGTTGGAATGGCACACGGCACAGTTGAAAGCCGCCGGACGCAACGATGTGCGCGCGCATGGCGAATCGCGCCCGCCGCATGTCGAGGCGCTCGCCGTCGCCACGCTGTTGGCGCTCAATGAGACGATTGGCGTCAATCTGCACATCGTCCACATGACCAGCGCAGCGACGCTCGATGTATTCCGGCGCTTCAAACGCACCGGATCGACTGCCAGCGCGGAGACGTGTCCGCAGTATTTGTTCTTCACGGCGGCGGACATGGATCGCGTCGGACCCTACGCGAAAATTAACCCACCGCTGCGCGAACAGAGCGATGTTGATGCGTTGTGGGACGGTTTGCGCGATCATACGCTGATGGCGGTCACAACGGATCATTCGCCGTTCACGGTCGAAGAAAAAGAGCGCGCCCGCACCGACATTTGGCGCACGCCGCCGGGCGCGCCGGGGGTCGAAGAATTGGTGCTTGGCATGATGGACGCGGCGCTGTCGGGCAAGCTCGATATCGCGCACGCCGTCCAGTTGATCGCCACCAACGGCGCGAAACGCTATGGCATTTATCCGCAAAAAGGCGCGATCCTTGTTGGCGCGGACGCCGATATCGTGCTGTACGATCCGCGCGTGACCACGACCATCAGTCCCGATATGTTGTTCAGCCAAGCGAAGGAGTGCGACAGGCTGTACGACGGCATGACGTTCAAAGGGCGCGTGGGGCGGACGCTGGTCAATGGGCGGACGGTGTTTGCGGACGGTGCAATCACAGGGCAGCCGGGTTGGGGCAAATTTGTGCGCCCCGATCCCACACGGATTGATAAAGGATTTTGAATGGCGAACTACGAAATCGATTTCGGCGAATATTTCCGCTACGATGATCTGACGCGCCACTTGCATGGAGTCGAAGCGGCGCATCCCACTTTCGCGCATCTCGAATCGCTCGGCAAAAGCTGGCGCGGACGCGACGTGTGGTGTATGACGCTGACCAACCCGGCGACGGGCGCGCACAACGAGAAGCCCGCATTCTACATTGACGCGCACATCCACGCTGAAGAAGTCGCCACCTCGCACACGGCGCTGTACACCATTTGGTATCTGCTCACGCATTACGGCGCGGACACGCTGGCGACATGGCTGCTCGACAACACGACCTTCTACATCCTGCCGCGCGTCAACCCCGACGGCGCGGAAATCAGCCTGACAACTGCCCATCATTGGTGTGGCAACGGGCGCTATCTGCCCGGCGAAGAACAAACGCGCGGACTGTGCCAGCGCGATATTGATGGTAACGGCGTGATTGTGCAGATGCGCGCGCCCGATCCAGCGGGCGAGTGGAAGATTTCGCCCGATGATCCGCGCCTGATGGTGCTGCGTTCTCCGGGCGAAATCGGCGGGGACTATTACCGTTTGTACCGCGAGGGCGAAATTCGCGGTGATTGGGACGGTGTGACCGTCGAAATCGAGAAGCCGCGCGACGGCAACATGAATCGCAATTATCCGATGGGGTGGATGCCCGATCCGCGTCAGTACGGCGCGGGCGATCTGCCCTTGTCCGAACCCGAAGCGATGGCGACGGCGCGCTTTATCCTCGCGCATCCCAACATCGCCGGAATGCAGTGTTACCACACGCACGGCGGCTTGCATCTGCGCCCATCGTTGGTGTCAGCGGACAGCACGCTGCCGCGCGCGGATTTGGCGCTGTACAAGACGATTGGCGCGATGGCATCGGGGATCACGGGCTATCCGACGATCTCGGTCTACGAAGAATTTACGCCCGATCCCGACATGCCGCGCACTGGTTCGATGATGCAGTGGTCATACGACGAGATGGGCATCATCACGTTCTCGACGGAGTTATGGAATCCCGAACTGGCGGCGGGCATCGCGGATCCGGCGAAATATCAGATTCGCGCGCGCTCGATCCAAGATGAAATCGCGCTGTTGAAGTACAACGATGAGCATCTCGGCGGCAAAGGCTTCATCAATTGGACGCCGTTCGATCATCCGCAGTTCGGGCGCGTCGAAATCGGCGGCTGGACACATATGTATACCTTCCGCAATCCGCCGCCGCGCTCCATCGCTACAACGGATCACGCGCGCGGTTTCTTGCAAACGACGATCCACAATAATTGTATCTTCACGCTGAATCATGCCGCGTGCGCGCCGCTGCTGCGCATCACCCACGCGCACGCCGAGTCGTTGGGCGCGGACTTGTACAAAATCAGCGTGATCGTGAAGAACGTCGGCTATCTGCCCACGCACATGACGCAGATGGCGCTCAAGCACGGCACAGCGGGAACCGTCAACGCGGCGCTGACGCTTCCTGATGGGGCAGAACTTATCATGGGCGCGGTGGCACAAGATTTGGGACACTTGGCGGGACGCGACGAACGCAGCGCGCCATGGTCGCCGTGGTTGCGCGATTGGCATACGTCGTTTCGTAAAGCGGAATGGCTCGTGCGCGCGGCGGCAGGGACGACGATCACTGTATCGGCGTCGGCGGGGCGCGCGGGGACGAATCGCCGAGAAATCAGTCTGTCATGATGCTGCCTGCATCATTTTATCAACGTAAAATCGCGGAGATTCAGACGGCATTGGACGCCGAACGCCTCGACGGATTGCTGCTGCTCGACGCGCACAACGTCACCTATGCGTCGGGCTTTCATCACATTCCGTCTGAGCGCCCAATTGGGTTTTACATTCCCAAATCGGGCGAACCCGCGCTGTTCGTGCCGCTGTTGGAGCGCGAGAACGCCGCCGCGTCGGGAATCCGCGATATCCGCTTCTACTTCGAGTATCCCGGCGAGACGCATCCGGTCGTGTGGATGGTCAAGGAAGCGCACGCGCGGCGTTTGGGCGTCGATACGCTGACCGTCGATGTGTTCCGCCAACTATCGGGCGATATCGTCACGTCGCCCATCGTTGAGCGGATGCGCTGGATCAAAGCGCCGGAAGAAATCGCGCTGATTCGGCAAGCTGCGCTTTACGCCGATTATTGCTTGGAGCAAGTCCGCGATCATGCGCCCGCCATGATCCGCGACGGCGGGACGGAACTCGACATTTTGAAGCACGCTGTTGGCGCGGCGTCCGCCAAACTGCGCGCGGAAGTGGGCGAATTGTTCCGGTTGTATGGCGGCGCAATCGTTGGAACGGTACACAGCGGGGAACGTGCCGCGCTCCCACACGGATCGCCGCTCGCGCGCACGCCGAAACGCGGCGAACCGCTGATCGCGGGCATCGGCGCGAATGTCGGCGGCTACCACGCGGAGAGCGGCGCGACCTTCGTCGTCGGAGAACCATCGGACGATGTGATGCGCTGTTTGCAGATTGCCGCCGACGTGAACGATGCCGCGATTGCCGCGCTCCGTTCCGGCGCGACCTGTACTCAAGTCGATCAGGCGGCGACGATGGTCTATCAGCGCCACACTATGACCGATTTCGTGCGCCATCGCATCGGGCATGGGATGGGCTTGCAAGCGCACGAATCGCCGTGGCTCGCGCCCGGCGACGCGACGGTGTTGCAGTCGGGTATGGTGTTCTCCAACGAGCCGGGCATCTACCGTCCCGGCGTGGACGGCTACCGCACGATCAACACGATGATTGTGACGGACGGTGCGGCACTCGTACCCAGTCGATTTTTGAGCGACAATCCACCTGAAACGCGCATTTTACCGTTGTAGGGGCGACCCAGTGGGTCTTCCATTTTACAAATAGACACGAGGTGCAAACATGCCCGAACCACCCGCATGGCGCTATCAGAAGATCACCGCGCCAATGTTCGATCTACCGAGCCGCCATCGGCTGTTCGTCAACGCCCGCGTGCTGACCTGCGTCGGGGACACCGTGATCGAGAACGGCTACGTCGAAGTCGAGGATGGTAAGATCGCCGCTGTTGGCGCGATGATCGAACTCGGTGAATACAGCGACCAGATCGAAGTCGTGATCGACTGTGCCGGAAAGACGATCATGCCCGGCATGATGAACTCGCACGCCCATCTCGCGTGGGATGGTGTCCACGATTTGGCACGCCAATCGATGGATGATGCCGTCGAAATCAGCGCGTACAAGTCCGCCGCGAACATGCTCAAGCATCTGCGCGCGGGCGTTACGCTCGTGCGCGATCTGGGCATGAACACGACCAATTTCTTCGCCAAACAAGCGGTCGAGCAAGGCATCTTTCCAGGACCCCGTCTGCTGATCTGCGGCGAGGCGATCATCCAGACGGGCGGACACACGTATTGGTGCTGTCGTGAGGCGTCCGGCGCGGACGAAATGCGCCGTGCTGTCCGCGAACAGGTGCGCGGCGGCGCTGATTTGATCAAGATCATGGCATGTCACGATACGTTGGAGTTCACCGATGCGGAACTTGAAGCGGTAATCGATGAAGCCCATCGCAACGGCTTGCCGATCACGGCGCACGCCACTTATAACGATTGCATCTATCGCGTGGCACAGTTCGGCGTCGATTGTGTCGAACATGGCGGCGCGATGGACGACAAGACGATTCAACTGTTGATCGATAAGCACATTCCGATTGTGACGACCTTTGCGCCGTTGGTCATGCAGGCGAATGAAGTGGTCGCGCGCAAGTTCAACATCCCCGAATGGAAGATCGAAGAACGCAAGAAAGCCGTCGCCAATCCCGCGCGCTATACGGGCATCGTCAATGCGGCGAAAGCAGGCGTCCCCATCGGTTTTGGCACGGACGCGGGCAGCCCTGCCGTCGGACACGAAATCGTCGCGCCGGAACTGAAATACATGGTGCAGATCGGCGTGTGTGCGGACAACTACGCGGCGTTACGCGCGGCAACGTCAGTTGCGGCGGCGATCAATCGTGTGCAGAGCAAATTGGGGACGCTCGAAGCGGGTAAAGACGCCGACTTAATTGTGATCGACGGCGATCCGCTGGCGGATTTGAGCGCGCTGGAGCGCGTCGAAATGACGTTCATCGCGGGGAAAAAGATGATCGTATAGGTTCAAGATATTTCAACACAGAGGACGCAGAGAAAAAAACAGAGCATCCTCGTTCTTTTCTCTGCGTCCTCCGCGATCTCTGCGGTGAAATTGCTTTCAGTTTTACGCTTCGTCTGGCGCGAACAGCTTGTGCGTCTGTTTGATGTGATCGAGCAGCGCAATGTTGCCCTGATAGACCAAGTTGTAGACCCGGTCAAATGTGCCATCGTGGTACGGATCGGGGACTTCAGTTGGCTTGAGGCGTCCGGCTTCGTTGGCGAAGTTCAAGAACAGCCGAATATCGGCGGACGCGCCGCGCGCTGCCCGCAAGATGTACGACAAATTCTCGTGATCCATTGCCAAGACGTAATCGAACTTGTCGAGATCGTCGCGCGTCAGTTGGCGCGCGCGTCCACGATAGGCGATGCCGTTGCGCTTCAACACATCGAGCGTGCCAGAATGCGCGGTTTCGCCCACATGCCAACTGCCCGTCCCGGCAGAGTCGGTCTTGATCACATCTGCGAGTCCAGCTTCTTCGACCATATGCTGAAAGACGCCCTCTGTCATCGGGGAACGGCAGATGTTCCCCGCGCAAACAAACAGGACGTTGATCGGTTTTTGCGTCATCGAGTCTCCGTATTACTTGTGTTCGATTCGGTCGGCGGTTTCTCAGCCGCATCGCTTGGCGTGTCATTGTGCATGAACGCCAACCGCGTATCGACGGGCGGCGCATCCAACGTGGCTTCACTCGTCGGCTTGTTGGCATCGCTCGGCGTGACAGCGGCGATCATCGCGCTCGTGATGGCATCTTGCGGCGGGTTGATCGCGGGCGCTACATCTGCTACCGCCGGCGGCACGACGACGGGCGGCGGGGCTATGGCTGATGGCGGGGCGTTCTCTGGCGTTTCGCGGCTGATCATCGTAATTTTGCCGTCGATGAACGCGCCTTCTTCGGTCGTGAGCGCCTGCGCGTGAATATCGCCCCAAATGCGCCCCGTGCGCAAAAGCTGCACTTTCTTCCCGCTGATATTGCCACGCACCGCGCCCGCAATCGAGATATTCCGCGCGTTGATGTCCGCGTTGATCTTGCCCGTTTCCCCGACAAGGACATTCCCAGTGATTTCAAGCGTTCCGGTGAAGGTGCCATCCAGTCGGACGTTGCTGCTGCTGCGCAAGGTTCCCTCTAGCACCGTGTTCGCGCCCAAGACGGTCTCGAAGCCGACGGGCTGCGACGGCGCGGGGAGGGCTTGCGGCTGTCCGCGTTCAGGCGGCTGCGGACGCTGCGGCGCAGACGCGGACGAATTTTCGTTCTGACGGCGGCTGCTAAAAAACGACATACCTACGATCTCCCTACGCGATTCGGGGACTCCGAACCGTATGGCGCACAATCGCTCCATTATAGTAAGTCCACTCCATGCCATCCATACCAGACATGGCGCTATTGCGTGCGCGCGCATACGGGTGTAGCTTGTTACAGGCTTCACATTCCAAAATGCAGCTTCGTGTGCGAGGAAGCGGTACTCACCCTATGTTGTCACAACCGAATAACGCGCCCGCCTGTGAGTTTCCACAGTCGGGATTGAATGCTGGGGCGGAAGACGCGAACTTCCGCCATCTGGTCAGGGATATGGTATGGTTTGGCTTGGCACTTGCTGCAACCAGTCGCTTTTTATCCATGTATGCAATCCGGTTGGGCGCGGATGCGATGCAGCTGAGCTTGATCGCGTCGCTGCCCGCACTCATTCTGCTCATGTCGGCGGGGATTGGCGCGCGCTGGACTCGGCGCTTTTCTGATCCGACGCGCGCGCTGCTGCTGCCGAGTTTACTCAATCGGCTGATGTTTTTACTGCCCGCCTTCGCGCCATTCTTCCCGCCGGAACTGCGCCCGGTCTGGCTGATCGCGGCGGTGACGATACCGGCGCTGACTCAAGGCGCGTCGGGCATTGCATTCACTGTCATGCTGCGCGGTGCGGTCACAATGCCACGTTTAACGCCGCTGTTGAGTCAACGCGGCATCTGGCTGAACATTGCGATTGGGGTGTCGGCGTTGGCATTGGGCGTGTGGCTGGAGCATACCCCGTTCCCGCTTGGCTACCAGATCATGTTCGTCGGCGCGTACATCTGTGCGATTCTGAGCTTGCGCGAATGCAGCCGCGTGCGCGTCCTCAGCGCAATACCGCCGCCACCACTGTCGTCTGCGCCGGGCGCGAACCCGTGGCGTTCGCCCAATTTCATACGTGTGGCGGTCGTGGCATTCGTGATTCACATCGCGTTTGTGGCGAGCAACCCGCTCATTCCGCCGTATTTGGTGGAGCGATTTGGGGCGACCGAGGGGTTTATGTCTCTGTTCAGCATGGTCGAACTGGCAGGCGGCGCGCTAATCGGTATTTTGGCACCGCGCATCGCCGCGCGCTTTGGTAATCGCAGTATGATCGCGCTGTCGATGCTGGTCTTGACGCTGGCAGCCGTCTTAACGGCACTCGCGCCGACGCTGTACTTGACGCTGATCGGCGCGGCGCTGACGGGCGCAGCATGGACGGTGGCGGCAGTCGTCGGCTTGTTTGCGTTCTACAGCGAAAACACACCCACGGAACACATGACGCGCTATGCGACGGCGTATCATCAGGTGATCGGCTTGGCGATGTTCTTGGGCCCGCTGATCGGTGGCATACTGGCGACATCGGGCGTAAGTTTGGTGGCAGTCTTGCTGATTGGCGGGGTGCTGCGGTTGATCGCCGCGCCGATGGTCGATCCGGGTTTGTTCGCGCGCCTGTTGACCGTCCCACCGACAGGAATACTGGATGAGCCGCTCCCGGCAGGGTTGAGTATCAAACTGTAAGCGCAAACTTCGACGCACTCGAAACGTGGTTGCATATCATCCCCGTTCCACGCGCTGGAGCGGGGATTTTCATGCCCACTATGCGTTCTGCATCGGTACGCCTTCCGTCGGTGTGGGTATCTCCGTTGTGCGTGGGGGCAGCGTTGGCACGTTGTCAGTGTCCGGCGCGGGCGATGGCGTGACTGGAACAGAGCGCGTCCCGATGGGCGTTGCCGTCGGGGCGGAGGTGCGTGTGCTGGCGGGCGGACGCGCGGTGTCGGATGTGAGCGCCGTCTGCGAGGGGGGCGGCGTCACGGTTGGTGGCAGCGTCGCGCGGATCGCAGCCGTTGGCGGGAACGTTTCGGTTGGTAGAATCGTCGGCGTGGGATTCAGCGGCTCAATGACGCTCTCGTGCATGTATGCCAATTCGCGGCGGCGCGTCTCGGTATCACGGTCGATGGTGAACCACTCGCTGCCCGGATCACGCCATAGCACACAGATGATCGTCCCCTGATTAAAGCTGGTGAGGACTGCCGCATTCGCGCTGGCGCTCTGGCGTACAATCGCATTCGGCACGATCACGCGGAAGTCGGTACACGTCGGTTGGGGTGTCGCTGTGGGCATCGCAGTGTACTGGCGGACGGCGCGCGTGGCGCGTTCCTGCGTGGCGCTGGCGAGAATTTGCGCTTGGCGCGTGGATTCTTCGACGCCCATGCCGCCCGTGCGCAAAAACGTCTGTGCGCCTTGAAACAGGTAGAAAATCCCAAAGACGAGCGCCATGCCGACGAGGAAAACCCACCATGTGGGGGAGTTGCCTCCGCCGCGTCGATAAGATGAACTCGGAACGCGCCGCAAGTTAACCGAGCAGTTGCTGGATACGTTCGACGATTTTTTGCCATCCCGCCATGCGCGAGATGAAATCGTCCGCGCCCGCTTGCAGCGCGTGTTGGCGTTCGGTGTCGGTCTCGTAACCGGTGAAGATGATCACGGGGATCGCTTGCGTCGCTGGGTTGCTCTTAATCTGCGCACACACCTCGTAGCCATCCATGTCGCCCAGACGCACATCCAACAAGACGAGCTGTGGCGGCTGCTGCGCGATAGCCGCCAGCGCCTTTTTGCCGCTTGCCGCCTCCGCCATGCGATAGCCGGAGCGTGTCAAAACAGCGCCGAGCAGTTCGCGGTTCATCTCGTCGTCATCGATCACCAAAATTGTAGCATTCTGCGCCATTACGCTGTTCCTTGTCCTTGAATGCAGAAAAGGTATGGGGTTGATGAGCGCCAAGTAATCACGAAGGCGCATGTTCAATATCGGCAATCTGGTGTAGGACTGTGCCGCTGGCACACCCGAATCACGGCGAACGCCCGTTGTTCTAGCGTGGGCGTGCTGCTGGCACGTCGCTACATCATTCGTTCTGAACATGCGCCTCGTTACTGATCCCTCAACCCTACATATTGCTGATGATCGCCGTCGCAAATTCGCTCGTTTTGACTTCCGTCGCGCCTTCCATCTGGCGGGCGAAATCGTAGGTCACGATCTTCTGATCGAGCGTCTTTTCATACGCGCGCGTGATCAATTCGCCCGCCTCATGCCAGCCGATGTGTTCCAGCATCATGACGCCGCTGAACAACAGCGAACCGGGATTGGCTTTGTCCTTCTTCGCGTGGATCGGCGCTGTGCCGTGCGTCGCCTCGAACAGCGCGACCTCGCTGCCGATGTTCGCGCCGGGCGCAATACCAACGCCGCCGACTTCTGCCGCAATCGCATCGCTCAGATAATCGCCATTGAGGTTCGGCGTCGCCAAAATGTCGTATTCCGTCGGGCGCAGCAGCATCTTTTGGAAGCTGATGTCCGCGATCACGTCCTGAATGAGGATTTTGCCGTCGGGGACGTTGCCGCCATGCTTCTCTGCGACTTCCGCCCACGAAATGGTCTCGTTCGGGAATTCTTGTGCAGCGACTTCATAGCCCCACTTCATGAACGCGCCTTCGGTGAACTTCTGGATGTTGCCTTTGTGTACCAGCGTCACACTCTCGCGCTTGCGTTCAATGGCGTACTGGATCGCGGCGCGCACGAGGCGCTTTGTGCCGAACGCGCTGATCGGCTTGATGCCGATGCCCGCGCCCTCGAAGAACTGCGCGCCCATTTCCTCGCGCAGGAACTTGGCGACTTTTTCGTTCTCTGGTGTTCCAGATTCGTATTCGATGCCCGTATAGACATCTTCGGTGTTCTCGCGGAAGATCACGACATCAACTTGTTCCGGGTGCTTGAGCGGCGACGGCACACCCGTATACCAGCGCACGGGGCGCACGCACGAATACAGGTCGAGGACTTGGCGCAGCGTCACGTTGAGGCTGCGAAAGCCTTCACCCACGGGCGTAGTGAGGGGTCCCTTGATGCCGACGAGAAATTCGCGCAGGGCGGCAAACGTTTCTTCAGGCATGAACGTGCCGTAGACGCTTTCGGCTTTTTCGCCGCAGTAAATCTCCATCCACGCGATTTTGCGCTTGTCGCCATACGCCTTCTCGACCGCCGCATCCCAAATGCGCTTGCTGGCGGGCGTGATGTCGTAGCCGATTCCGTCACCTTCGATGTAGCACAAAATCGGGTTATCGGGGACGTTGAGTTTGCCATTCGATGCAGTGATTTTCTGACCGTCGGCGGGAACCATGATTTTTTCATACGCCATGACGTATGTTTCTCCTGTATCCGTGCTGCTGTCCATCGAGCATTGAGCGGATTATATCATTCGGTTTGAACAGTGACACTACTCGCTTACCGCGTCGCGCTGATAAAGCTGCATCGACGAGCCATAAAACGGAAACGGATAGGATTGGATCAGCGTGTAATCTCGATTGAAGGCGGCATCGTTCGCTAACCCGGCGCGGATGAAACCTTCCATCGTCACGAGATAGTCCGGCTGCGTGTCCGCGATCAACGCGGGCGGGATGGCGTAGTTCTGTCCCGGCGCGATCAATGCGGGATCGACGGGATAGTAGCGCGTCAGTTCGGGCGTGACCAAGCCGACGGTATCGACAATCGTAGCGCGGCTGAAGTAGCCGACCGCGCCGATATCGCCGGATGCAATGCGCGTTTGCGCCGTTGCGCCCACGTCGTCGCGCAAATGCTCGCCCATTTGCTGGTAGAGCAGTTCAATCGCGTGCCACGCCATGCGCGGGGCGGGGCGATCTGCGCCGTGATCAGGATGCAGCGTCCAGCCATTGACGGAGGTGAACAGGCACAGCCCGCCCAACGCGCCGACGATGCCGATTTGGAGCGCGCGCCGATTGAGCGGCGCGAGGATCGCCCACGCCCCAATCACGATGCCTACGATCAACGCGGGGAGCGGCGGCGCCATATACCAGCGGAAGATCAGCGGATTGAGCGCCGCAAAGACGAGGAAATACAGCCACGCATAGATTAGCAGCGGCAGCGCGCGTCCAGTCTTGCGCAGGGCGTAGGGGAAGGCGAACGCGCTGCACACCAAGCCGATGATGCCCGTCGCCATCACGCCGATGCTCCCGAAGCTGTCAAATGTGAAAAAGACGTTGGCATAGGTGCGGAGCATTTGTGCCAATGCCGCGCCATCTTCGATCAGGTAGGCATAGCGTTTGGCGGTGACGGAATTGGGAATCGGCGTGCCGAAATAGCCCCACGCGAACACGATCCAAGGGAGCAATACGAGCGCGCACGCAATCCACGTTTGCAGCGGCAGCCGTTGCAACAGCGATGTGCCGAGCGAACGGTTGAACACCATCGTGACGAGCTGATGCGCGAACAGCGGCGCAATCCACAGCGCCGCATCGACGCGCGTGAGCAAGCCGAGCGCCGCGAAAACGCCGATCAGCCAGTCGCGCCCGCGCAAGATGTAGACCGCAAACGCCGCGATCATCCACAAGATGTTGACGCTGGTTTCCATGCCGCCGATGGCAAACGTCACGCTCATGGGCGAGATCGTCCACAGCGCGGCGGGGAGCGCGGCGATCCAATCCGATTCGATCAGGCGGCGCGCAATCAAGAACATCAGGACGGCGCTGCCCGCGTCCGCCAGCGCGCTCACGAGGATCGCATAAGTTGGATAATCTTCGCGTCCAGTCAGCGCGCCCGCCGCCGCCATAACCAGCGCGAACAGCGGCGTCGTCGTGCCGAGCGTCTGCACGCCCGCATTGTAGACAAAGCCCTGACCTTCAACGAGATTGCGGCTGTAGCGAAACGTGATGAACGCATCATCAATCGTGCGCGCGCCGGGCAGGGCGCGGGCGATCAACGTCGTCACGATGAGGATGAACAGCAGCGCGAAGGTGACGCGGGAACGCGGACGCGCGGCGCTGTTCATCCGCCGCCCTGTCCAACGCCGCGCGCCAACGTCCCGCAGCCACTCCGCAGCGTCTCGATCTCCAAGACGCGCTGATCGGCGTCGCGCAGCCAATTGCGATACAGCGAAATCGGCATGTCCCGATAGAAAATCACCAGCGCCGTCGGCATTCGCGGCTGTGGATCGCTCAGATTCCCACGCGGCGCGGCGAACCATGCCGATGTGAGGATGCCCGGCAGCGATCCGCCTTTCGTCGCCAACATGTTGAACGACTCGCGGTTTTCGGGCGCGTCCATCGACCAATCCATCGCATCGCGCATGATCGCGCTGACTTGCGCGGACACGATTTCGCCGGAGAAGATCGCCGCCATCACGCGGGCGATTTCGCGCGGTGTCCCCTGTGCGCCGTACTGCTCAAAATAAGATGCCTGTTCGTCCGATGTCGCATCGAACGCGCGCCGCTGATTGGCGCGTTCCGTCCGTTCGCTCAAGCGCCAAACGGGATCATCGACGTACAAGCGTGTCAGCCGCGCGGATTCGAGCGCCACAGACTCGGCGTCGAGATCATCGAGATTCCTTGTCCCAGTGTCGTGATTTTCCAGTGCGAGGAACAGCCCAATCCAATTGGTTGGATAGTCGGTGTCGCGCAAGCCCAAGCGCGCGTAGAGTTCGATGAACGAGGCGCGTCCGAAGCGTTCCGCCAGATAATCGGTCGCGGCGTTGCTGCTGTAGTACATCATCGCGCGCACGACTTCGAACAGCGGATAGGCGTTATCAATCGTCGGCGTCTCTTCGAGCCACGCTTGATGGCGGTTGCCGTCCGTGCGCGGCAGCCAGTAGGCATCGAGCGCGCCAATCGACACGCGCTCCGCCGGATCGAGCGATCCCTCGACGACGCGGCGCGCGTATTCCGCCAGCACAAGGATTTTGCTGACTGATGCCAGCGGAAAGCGTTCATCGGCGTTCAGGTACACGCCGGACGCGGGGCTGCCAATCGTGAAACACGCGATCCCCACATCATCGCGGTTCTGCACAATCGTATCCAGTACACCGTTATAGACCACGAACGGCTCGCGCTCATCCTGCGCCGATACGGGCTGCCCAACGAGCAGCAGCGCCGCGATCAAGCCGATCCAGCGCCACCGCCGGGTTTTCTCTGAATCTCCGCGCTCTCTGCGTTTCAAAGCGATTTATTTCCCCTTCCAAATCGGCGCGCGCTTCTCCACGAACGCGATGAAGCCTTCTGCGCCGTCCTCGCTCTGGAGGATTTCGCGCTGGTGTTCGGCTTCGCGCGCCAGTGCTTCATCATACGTGCTGTCGAGCGCCGCCAACAGCGCCGCCTTACCGCGTCGTAACGCTTGCGGCGATTGGCGGGCAATATCACGGGCGAACTCCAAGACCGACTCCATGAACGATGCGGCGGGATAGACGTGATTTGCTAGTCCAGTCAGGATTGCTTCTTCCGCGCCAACATCACGCCCCGTGAACAGCATTTCCAGCGCGCGCCCCGTGCCAATCAAGCGCGGGAGCAGATACGTCCCGCCGCCGTCGGGGATCAAGCCGATGCGGATGAACAGTTCCGCGAACGTCGCTCGCGCACTGATCAACCGAATATCGCACGCCAGCGCCAAATCGCAGCCGATGCCAGCGGCGTAGCCATCGACGGCGGCGATCACAGGGTAGGGGTAGCGGCGGATCGCCTTTAGCGTCGGCGCGTAGCTTTCGGTCAAGACGCGGTAGCTTTCATCAGGATCAAGCCCGCCCGCGACCGCTTTCTTGATGTCCGCGCCGGATGAAAATGTGCTGCCCGCACCCGTGATCACGACGCAGCGCGCCTCGTCGGCTTCTGCTTCGGTGAGCGCGGCGCGCAGGGCATCCATCGTCTCGGCATCGACCGCGTTGCGCACGGCGGGGCGATTGATGGTCAAGATCGTGACCGTGCGCCGACGGTCGATCAACAGCGTTTCAGCGGGCATGGCTTGTGCCTTTCGGGCTAGGGTTTCGGTTTAACGGGTGTGCGGCTGGTGGCAGATTTGGGGCGTGCTGCCGCTGCCTTGGTGGTCGATATCGGGCGAACGGATTTCGGCGCGCCGTCGGCTTTCTTGATCGGCGTGGTTTTCGCGCTTAGGACGCGCTGGATTTCGCGCTTAAGCAAGATGCTGTTGTCGTGATCGCCTTTCATCAGCACATACAGCGTCAGCGCGACTGGAAGGATGGCGAGCGCCAATAAGGTATTCCCCCCACTGAAAAACATCAATCCAACCAGTGCCAGCGCGACGAATACGAGCGCGCGTCCTTCATTCGGCACACCCTCGCTCACATTGAATGTGACGACGGTTTGCCCACCTGTCCGCTCGATCTTGCCACTCAAGCTCGTGCTTCGATTGAATGCGCCCGCCACTTTCGTACTGGCAATCAGGCTGAAGGTGCCGCTTTTGTCGATCCAACCGTTGAGATCGCGTCCGCTTTTCGCCTGCAAGCGTTCGTTGATCGCGGTCAACGCTTGGGCGACTGATTTTTCGGTGTAATACGTGAATGACAACGTACAGTCCTCAATCATTAAGCAGGGCGATCATGCCCTGCACCTCATCGAACAATTATGCCAATCTGGAGCATCAGCGTCAAATGAAAGTGATGCGATTTAACATTGTGTATTTGTATATGACCGTAATTATTCATGCAAAATTCACGAAATTCCGCCCCAAAAATCATGATTGTTTCCTATACTTGAATCATCATGTAAGATCATTAATAAGTGGTGCGTAAAGAATTCCTATGCAACAATTGAGCGAAAGATCCATGAAGCCTTCCGTTTTCCAAGCGATTCAAACGCATTACGGCGATCACTATCGCCGCGTTCACACCGTCTCGATGATGAACACCATCAGCCATCAAATCGAAAACCAAATCATCCAACATCGACTCGGGGTCGAAATGTTGGTCGGCTTTCAACGTTTCAGCGCGTTTTATCCGCAAACGCTGCGTTATCAGGCATTAGCGGCAGTCTGCAAGCGGATCGTTGTATTCGGCATCGCAGATATGCCGCCGCCGACGCTGGCAGGGATCGAGTTCGTGGAGATCGACCCCGCGTCGCCGTTGGCGGATGAATGGTTCTTGCATGTCAATTCCCCGAAATTTTGGACGCTGCTTTCGGCACAGCAAACGGAGCGCCTAGACGCAATCACGGGTGCGCGCGGCTACGACGCGGTTTGGACATTCGATGAACTTGCCGTTGAGCGTGCATCGATGACATTTTCGGCGCTGCTTAAAACTGCTTACGCGCCGATCTTCCGCCGCGACCACGAAACGCAAGCGTATCACATCGCGCAGATGAACGAAATCTTGATCGGCGCATTTGAAACGACGCGCATCTCCAATTTGCGGCACTGGAAACATTTTCAGACGATCAATCGGGTGACGCGCGCCGTCTCGTCGCAAGCGTACCTGCTCGATGTGCTGAACGAGACTGCCGACATTCTGCGCGAGGTCGCCGGTATCGGGCAGGTGGGAGTCGCGCTGAACATGGGCGAACACTACGAATTGGTCGTCTCCAATGGTTTGGCACAGCCGTCCGGCACGCTGATCGCGCTGCAAGGCAACGCGCTTGGCGCGGCACTGGCGTCGGGCGAATTGATGGCGCTGCACGGCGATCCGCTGCTGCCCGCTGCGCGCCGCATCCTCGCTGTACCATTGCAAGGCGCGCACGGACTGCACGGCTCACTCATCGTTGGGCGCATTACACCGGGTGACTGGTCGCCTGACGAGATGGAGATGCTGAAGAACGTCGCGGAACTGATGGTTACAGCAGTCGTGTCGAAAACCCAGTCCGACGATACACCCACACCGATTGATGCGGAACAGCTCGAAAGTTTGCGGTCGAGCGTCGCTTATTTGATGGCGCTCCAGCAGCGTTTGGACAGCGAAGGCGAATTGAATGCGATGCAGCGACAAACGCTCGATCAGATCGTCAAACTGTCATTCAACCTCGCGCGGGCGGTCGGCATCCGCGAGGAACTGGCAGCGCGCATCCTTCAGTCCGTGCCAAATTGAAATCCCATATGGGTTAATCCCGAATTGAGATTTATCGTTATGATCAATGCAATATCAAGTATCTTGGAGTTATCCGAATGACAATCTCGATCTTCCGCTCGATTGCCAATCAATACGAGCGATTACGTGCCGTTAGCACCGTCTCGATGATGAACACCATCAGCCACCAAATCGAGGAGCAGGTGATTCTGCATCGCCTCCCAGTCGATTTCTACGCCGGATTTCAGATGTTCAGCCGCTTTTCGGCACAGCTTCGCCGTTATCAACAGTTGGGGATGGTGTGCCGCCGCGTCTATGTGTTTGGCGTACCCGATGCGCGCCCGCCCAGTATTCCGGGCGTCGAATTCATCGAGATCGACGCCTCATCGCCGCTGACGCGCGAATGGTTCTTGTGCGTGGACACGCCCGACTTTTGGACGCTGCTTTCCACCCAAGAAATGGACAAGGGGCGCGATGAGATGACAGGCGGACGGCGTTATGATGGCTTGTGGACGTTCGATACACAGGTGGTCGAGCGCGCATCGCTGCTGATCTCGCAAATTTCGGGCGGATTCTTCCAACCGACGGGTCGTCGTAACTACGAAGCGCAGAATATGCACATCGCCGAGATGAATGGGCGCATGATCGAAATGCTGGAACGGTCGCGCTTGTCGGTGCAGCGGCGCTGGAAGCAGATGAACACGCTGCACAAAGTGACCGAATCAGTCGTCAAGATGCAGCAAGTTCCGGCATTGCTCGCGGACATCGCGCGCGTGCTGAATTTAGTCATGGGCGCGGCGAGCGCGGCGGTCATATTTCGCGCGGACAACGAAACCTATACGGTTGTGGCGGGTGAGGGCGATGGCGGGGCGCGGGGGACGGTGGTGCGGGCGGGCGAGGGCATCGCCGGACGCGCCATCAGTCAAGGTGCGTTGGTGAACGTCCCGGATACACGCAAAGGGCGCGAACGCGATGCGATTATGCCGACGGCAGGATCGATTCTTGCGGTGCCGATGGTGGGGCGACGCGGCGTCTATGGCGCGTTGGTGATCGGCGATTACGATGCGAATCATTTCACCGACGACGATGGGCGGACGCTGGGAGCAGCAGCGGCACTGATAACCGTATCGATTGAGATGCGCTTGCCCGATGCGGCTGGCGCGAGTACGGCAAAAGCGGCTGGTGCGAGCGAACAACTGCGGGGTCCCATCGCCTACATGCTGCTGCTGCATCAAAAACTGCGCGCCGAAGCCGATTTATCGATTACGCATCGTCAATTGCTCGACCGGGTGATGAATCTGACGATGGAACTGGCACAGTCAGTCGGACTCTCGGAGAATATGGTCACGCGCATCCTCGCGGAAAACGCGACGCAGTAATAACGAACCGAGCAAGATTCGGCGCAGAGAAAAGAGGGAGAATTTTCTCTGCTTCTCCGCGTTGAATCTTGCTCGGTTCGTTCATGGCATCCTGCCTACCCGGCTCGTTTTGTCCCCACAATTCTGAACAATCCGGCGCGGAAAATCTGTTACACTCTGAATCAATCGCAGTGGCGGGTTGCGCGCTCAGTCGCTTGAAATGCGCGCTGCCAGCGATGGGGATGCCGATGATCTACGATATTACGCGCCGCGTCTCGACGACGACGGCGGTCTTTCCCGGTGATACGTCGTATCGCGCCGATCCACTGGCGCGAATCGCGGACGGCGCGTCGGTCAACGTGGTCACGCTGACGACCACACCGCATGTTGGCACGCACGCCGATGCGTATTTTCACTATGAGCCGGACGGCGCGTGCGCAGCCGACATGCCGCTCGAACAATACATCGGGCGGGCGCGCGTGGTCTCGGTGTCCAAGACGGACGGCGCATTGTCGCCCGCCGATCTGCCGCCGCTCCCCGAACGAGTGGAGCGGTTGCTGATTCGGAGTTTCGCCAGCGACTTGGACGACAGCATTTTTCCGGCGGCGTTCCCGTATTTGAGCGTCGAATTGATTGCGGCGGTGGTGGCGCGCGGCGGCGTTCTGATCGGCGTCGATGTGCCGTCCGTCGATCATGCTGAGAGCAAAGAACTACCGTGCCATCATGCGCTGTATCGGCACGGCATCGTCAACCTCGAAAATTTGCTGCTGCGCGGCGTCCCGGACGGCGATTATGAGTTAATCGCGCTGCCGCTCAAGCTGGACGGCGCGTGCGCGTCGCCCGTCCGCGCGATACTGCGTCCGCTGCCCGAAGGGAGCGCGTCATGAGTGGGATGTTGTTCTTTCTGCTGTTCGGCATCGTGCAAATAGTGATGTATGTGATTGTGCGCCGTCGTTTGCTGCCGCCATTGATTATCGCGCTCATTGGCGTGATCGCCAGCATCGTCTCGATCTTCTTCATGGCGCGCGAACAGGGCAACAATGTGTATCAAGCCGCGTTCGCCGGAATCATCGTCGGCGGGCTGTTGAGCGCCGGCACGCTTGGCATGGCGATTTACTTCCTGAACAGCGAACGCCGCGCCCTGAGTGACCCCGATGCCCCGCCGCCAGTGGGCGAAACGCGCTACATGCCGCCGGAAGAAGAAGTAACGACTTCCTGACTGGCGCTCCACGTCGTGATGGAATGATGCAAACGGGCGTCCCAGCGGGGACGCCCCTACATCGTTTGGGTGCTATTTCGCTTCGCTAAAAGCCTGCCTGTTGTCCGATGGCTACGATTGTGCGACGATGATGCTGTACGCGCCCGTCCCGGCGTAGCGCGTCGCATCCAATGTATAGACGCCATCGCGCGGGAGTTCGACGCGGACGATCTGCGCGTTCACGCCGAACGCGGGATCGGCGGCATCGTCGTTGGATGCCGTTTGCCGCCCGGTCGGGCTGTACAACTCCAAAATCGGATCGAGTGTCCCGCTGGTGGTCTGCATCGTTATCGTCAAGATTTGTCCCGCGCGCCCCTCGAACTGCCAGCGTTGACGTGGGAACACCCCCTGAATCCGTCCACTCAAGCGCGCGACCCCATCGGCATCAAACGCAAACGTCCGCGCCGCGCTGATTCCGAGCGTGTACGTGCCGCGCGTCCCTTGCACGCCGCGCACGACGATGCGATAACGCCCATCCGTAACCAAGAATAGATCGCGGATTTGCGCATCGTAGACGCCGTACAAATCCGCGCCGCCGTGATCGTCGTCCGCCGCGATTTCGGTGCCATCCGGCGCATAGACGATGATTTCCATGTCCAAGCGCAGTTCAAACGGATCGAGGCGCGCTAAATCGACGGCGGAAACAGTCACGGTTTCGCCCGCGCGCCCGTCGTAGAACCATTCATGCGCCGTATCACCGTTGGATGTGCCTTGCACAGGGACATCGAGCATCAAGGTATCGCCCGTGCGCTCGGGCGGGCAGTCCAGACGTGGACAAGGGCTGACAAGTGGCGGTAGCGCCGCGCTAAAAGCGATGCTGGCGGCAACGGTATCGGTGAGTCCCTCCGCGCTTGCTCGCCCCGCCGCACCGAGATCATTGTAGCGAATGCCGATCACCATGATGGGTCGATCATCCGGCAGCCGTCCAATGCGGCTGGCACCATAGCCGTCGCCCGCATAGGTGAAGCCCGATGCGAACCAGCCCATGCGCCCGAACCATGTTGTTCGCGCAATCGGATTGGCAAAGACATTCGCTTCGATCATCGCGTCGATGAGTTGGGGATATAACTGCGCGTCGGTGGTCGTCTCTGGGAGGATACGCACGATCAGCACGCCGTCTCCGGTCAGCCTGAACGTTTGTGTCGTCACATCGCTTGGGGCATCCGGCGTCCAGCCCGCTGGGATCACCAGCGATAAATCAGCAGCGTCCCACGCGAACGGCACAAAATCGAGGATTTGTGCGTGGATGGGCGCGACAAAAACAAATAAAACGAGCATCAGCGTGGGGACACGGCGTGCCATGCCCAATGTGAAGCGCGCAAAGCTCATTTCGGGATCGCCGCGATCACGCGCACGCCCGCCAATTCGACATCTTCGCGGCGGCGTGCGGCTGGATCGAGATAATGCGCCAACAGCGCCAAACCGATGCCGACCAACACGCCGAGTCCGATCCGAATGATTGACCCGAAGCGATCCACAATCGGCGGCGGCGCGGACGTTGGCGGTGTGCGGCTGAGGATAGTCACGGCGGCGGGTTCACCGCCCAACTGCGCAAAATAGGCTCCCGTGCGCGTCTGCAAGACTTCGATCACGGCGTCCGCGATGATGGTCAGCCCGTCGGCGTCCGCCCAACCGAAGGCGAGTCGTCCGACGCTTTTTTCGTTGTCCGCCGCAATGCCGAGCGAACCGGGCGCAATCGCCAGACCGCGCGCCTCAGCGAGGGCGATCACTTCGGCGTTGAAGGTGCTGCCCGTCACCCAGTCGGTGAAAGCGTTGACGGCGTATTCCGACGCGATCCAGATGTCTTGATAATCGCCGTCAGTGCGCGGGATCGCGTCCATCGATTGCGCAGCCGTGTAATCGATGGTCACGCTGTAGCCGCCGGACGCAGCGGGCGAACGACGGAGCAGATCGGGCAGCGTCAGCGCCGCCACTACGACCACCGGAATGGCGATCAGCCACCAACGATAGATGAGTACGCGAATGAGAGTCAACAGTTCCAAATGCAATCCTTTCGGTAGGGCGTACTGCCGTCACGCTCGCCCCACATTGATAACGGTCGTGGAAACGGCGCGATTTTACGGCGCGATGCCCCACGCCACCACATCCGGTGATCCGAACGCAGGGACGACGCCGCGACTCAGCGACGTAAAAATGCCCGTCGTCGTGTCGAGTGCCAACAAGTGATAGCCGCTTTCGAGATCGTTTGCGATCACGCCCGCGAACGCAAGATATCCGCCATCCGGCGACCAGACGAGCCGCGACGGATTTGGCGTGTGTTCGGTTGTGCCATAGCCACAGTAAGCGGTGATTTGGCGCGTGTTCACGTCGATAATGTGAATCGTCGCTTGTCCGAGATCGGCTTGGACGTTCGCGCCCAACAATTCTGTCACCCAGAAGGCGATTCGCGTCGAGTCCGGCGACCAACTCAATTCACCGACTGCCACGCCGTTGATGCGTACTGCGCCGTAAGTCGAGGTCAAGTCGGTGATCTGGCGCGGCGAGATCGTCGGCGCAGCCAGCCCGATTTCGCCGCCGAGAATGCCGCTGTTGGGGTCGATCACGAGCGGGAACACGAATGCCAACTGCGAACCATCGGGCGACCATGCCAGCGCGTTGAAATACGCGCGATCCACGCCCAACGTCGTGCCGACTTCGCCCGTGAGCAGGTTGACCATTTCACGCATGAAGATATCGCCGTTTGCGTGTTCGCGCACGCCCCAAACGCCGTTCGCACCCACGCTGACCACTTCGCGCGTATCGACCGTCTGGCGGGTGCCATCGGCGCGGAGTAAAAAGCCAGCGTGTCCCGGCGTCCAGACGAACAGCGTTCCGTCCGCCCACCACACAACATCGGCGGCGTCCGTTGAGAGCAGCGCGCGCTCCGTGCCGTTCAAGCGCATCTGCGAAAAGGCGTTCAGGCTGTCGTTGAAATACGCCAGCGAACGGGCGTCCGGCGAGAGACGGCAGTTGCGCGCACAGGGCAGCGTATCGGGCAGCGGATAGCGCGCGCCCGTTTCCACATTGTACAACCACAGCGCCGAACGGTCGAAGTGGGTGAGAATGATCCCGCCCGGTGCATAGCCGCTCGCGGCGGATTGGACGCCTGTCGGCGGACACAGGCGCGGAATCGGCGTTTGAGCGGCGGCGTGTGTGATGCCGAGCAAGCACAGCGCGGCGGCGAAAAACAGGACTCTAACCATACAATTTTTCTTCCTCCGAGGGGCGACGGCGGGCATCGTCCGGGATTTCGATGCGCCAAACTTGAATCATACTGGGTTGACGCGCGCTGTGTGTGACGTCAGCGGGTTCGGACGCGGCATCGGCGATGAACAGCAGATCATCGACGATCAAACAGTCCATCGGGCGGCGCAATACAACATCGGGTAACGCGGTCAGCGCATCGATCAGCGCGGGTTCGCTCTCGGCAGTCGATCCGGCTTTGCGGTCGTAAAAATGGGCGGCGTGGACGATATGCGTATCGTAGTCGTAAGGCAGTCCGGTTTCGTCGTGCGCCTCGGTTTCGAGCGCATATGCCAGCCGCAGCCGCCGACAGACGAAGAATAAATCGGGATGCAGCACGGTCGCCTCGGACAGCACATAGCTCTCAGCCACGCCCAACAGCAGCGGCGGCGGGAGCGCCAAACTGAGACGTTTGGTGACGGCGAATTTATCCGCCACCGAAATTGGGCGCAAGATATCCATCAGGCGTTCGGGTTCGCGCAGTCCGCGATGGCGCGGGCCCGCGTAGTTCAAGCGCATCGTGTTCCAGCACGCGCGCGGCGTGATGATCGAGTCGGGCAGTGGCAGCGGCGCGATATCGGGATTTGCGCCCGCCTCCTCATCAACGCACGCGATCCAGGTTCCATCGAGCTTCAGCGCGCCTTGCGCCAGCCAGCCATCTTCATCATACGTTTCTTCGACGTAGATGATGATGCCACCATCGTCGGTGACGTGGACGCCGCGTAAACTGCAATCCCCTGTATGGAGAAGCGGCAGTGCGGCGATATGGACGAGCGGAAACGACCGCATGGGGCAGCCTCATCTAAGGTGGACGTAAACGACTGTAAACAAAAATTCGGGAAAAATCCATATATTTTTTAGCGCAGGATGGGTTTGTGGGTGTTATACTCATTTTTAAACCCGATCATCCCGCTTTGGGGGGTCACAAATCTAATGAGTAGACGATTAAGCAATACGCGCGTGTTACCAGTGGACGATCAGGCGGAGGGCGCGCACGAGTGGCGCGATATGCCAATGAATGATTTCGAGGGTGGTGCGCTCGTGGAACGTGGTGACGAATTGCCGCTTCCGTTGATACTGCCTCAGCCTATGCCGCCGTCCGATGCGGCGCTTGTCTGTCATCCACCGACCGCTGAAACTGGAACGATGCCGATTGTGGTCATGGACACCGAAGCGGCGGACGATATCGACCGTCAAGATGCCACGCGCACAACGGCGGAACTCCAAGTTGCGGCGACGGCACTCGTCGGGCGCTAATTTCTGATTGGACGCTCAGCCCAGAGTCGGACTTGCAGCGATGCGCGGTCGCCGCGGTGCATTAGCGATCCTTGCAGCAGTGGGTGTGGCGCTGGCTCTGCTCATCCTCAATCGGGCGGAGCGTGTCACTTTCTTGCCGGATCGTGACCTAGATCGCGCTCCCAATTTGCTTTTGCCCGAACGCCGGATGCCCGCCCTCTATGCCGCCGACGCGAACGCCCAGCGCGTCGGTTGGACGCCGGATACACTCTTCGAGTCGGCGCGGGGCTGGCGTGCAGTGGGCGATTTGGCGACGGCGGCGGCATATACCGAGCGCGCGCTGTCGCTGGCGGAGGCGCGCGAACCCTCGTGGAGTGGGCGCGTGACCGCGCTCCGCTTTCGCGCCGAAATCCACCTCGAAACCTATCAATGGGCGCGCGCAGGCGATGCGCTCGTCGCGCTGTTGGACAGCGTGGACGCCTCAACGAGCGATGCGACGTGGGCGGCGTTCCGTTTGGGCGTGATCCGTGCGCCGCTGTCGTCCGACGCGCTCCCCTGGCTCGACCTTGCCCTGCGCGAACCCGCTTATGCCAACCTTGTGAACACCCTTCGCCGCGCAGTCGGCGATCCGATCCAAGTGGGGATCGCGCTGGTGGATGCCGAAATGTGGGGCGACGCCGAATCTGCGTTCACGATTGCGCTCGATGATCCACGCGATGTAGTGACGACTGCGACGGCGTTGGCATATGGTGGCTGGGCGCGCGATCAGGGCGGCCTCGACGGCGGCGCGTGGATCGAACGCGCGGTTGCGCTCGCCCCGAATCTCGTCGTGGTGCGCTACCTACAAGGGCTTCACTTGCGCCATGTCGGGGATGATCGCGGCAGTTTGCGCGCGCTGATCGTGGCGGCGGCGCTCAACCCGACCGATCCGGCGCTGTTTGCAGAATTGGGGACGGCATACGGGCGCGTCGGAGATGCGGACAGCGCGGAACGCTGGCTGAATGAAGCCGTGCGCCTGTCACGTGGCGATCCGCGTTTCAGCGCGCTGCTTGGTGAATTCCGCGCGGCGCACGCTAACGAACTGCGCGCTTATGTCTCGCGGTTGCTGCCGATGGGCGTGGAACTGCCGCCCGATTATGCGCGCAATGCTGCCCGTTGATTCGCCGATGCAATCCGCCCCTTTAATTCACAACGTCCGCCGCGCGTGCTACAATCCCATTCATCATGAAATCGAACGAGGATACCGCGTTGCGACGATTGTTTAGGCGGCGAATCGTTGTCTTGTTCGCGCTGATCGGTGGGTTGATCACGTTGGTGGCGCTGGATCGCGCGGCGGCGGACTGGCGCACAGTCGTGACGGGCGAAGCGGGCGCGCTGCTCTACGCGGCATCGTTCGACGGCGCGGGCGCGGACGGTTTCAACCGCGATTGGGATCAATACGAGGGGCGCTTGGCGGCGTCAATCGCCGATGGGATGCTCCGTTTCGATATCGATGAGTCGAACGGCGCGCCGTTTTCGCTGCCGCCGAGCGCGTTCACCGATTTCGATGTGCGCATACGCGCGCAAGCGGTCGCGGGCGATCTCGCCAACAACGGCTACGGCGTGATCTTCCGGTTGCAAGACGCGGACAATCATTATCGCTTCTTGATCAGCAGCGACGGTTACTATCGGGTCGTGCGCACGCTTAACGGTGAACAAAAAGAATTGAGCGCATGGATTCCCTCGCCTGTCATTCAACAGGGGATGAACCTGCCGAACGATTTGCGCGTGGTCGGTCGTGGCGGACAGTTCCAATTCTTCATCAACGCGCAGCGCGTGCAAGTTTGTACCCCCGACGATCCCAACGGTGTGAGTACCTACTCTGGCGGAACATGCTACGGAACGATGCAGGATGAACTCGCTGATGCGTCGTTCGGGGTGGGGCGCGTGGGTGTAACCGCCGAATCGCTCGATTTGGGGAGTGCCGTCGGTGTCACATTCGATCATGTGCTGATTTTCAGCCCGGATGCGTAGGGCGCCAGCCATGCCAGCGGACGGCGGCGCGAATGTAGGGTATACTGACAAGCAAGTAAGGGCATGGTACGCTACGCCCGCAATCGAAAGCGAATGACGATGGATGATCCAAAACCGCTGATTCAAGACGCGGTGAAAAAGGCGATGATCGAAAAAGACACGGTGCGCCGCGATGTGCTGCGCACGGTACAGAGCGAAATCAAGCAGCTTGAAATCGACGGCAAAAAGACGCTGACGCCCGATGAAGTCGTGGCAGTCTTGCAGCGCGAAATCAAGAAGCGGCGCGAGAGCATCGACGAGGCGACGAAAGCCGGACGCGACGATATCGTGACGCCGTTGGTCGTGGAAATCGGCATGATCGAGGTGTTCTTGCCGACGCAGCTCACGCGCGAACAAATCGAAGTATTGGCGCGCGATGCCGTCGCCCAATCGGGCGCGACCAACGCCAAAGAGATGGGCAAGGTCATGGCGCTGCTGATGCCGCAGGTCAAAGGCGTCGCGGATGGCAAGCTGGTCAATGATGTCGTGCGCGAACTGCTCAACGCTTAACCGGTTTCTGGATGCGTTACGGCTCGCACAAACGAGGCGGATGATGGTGGACAAAGCGTGATCGGATGGTGGCGGCGTTTGTCGCGCGCGGATGGCAGCACGACAGTGAGTGGGCGGGCGAGCTTGCTCGACTCGGCGCTGTTGATTGGCGGTTGTGTCGGCTTTGTAGTCGTGGCGACGTTCTTGTTGGCGTTCGACAGCGTGATTCCGGGACGCAGTACAGCGGAACTGGGCGAGGGCAGCATCGCGCCACAGGACTTTCGCGCGTCGTTCACGCTGACCTATGCCAGCGACGTGCTGACGGCGCGCGCGCGCCAAGCAGCCGCCAATAGCGTCAGCCCGGTCTACGATCCGCCTGATCCCAATGTCGCGCGCCAGCAGCTCCAGCTTGTGCGCCAAATCCTCGACTATATCGACAACATCCGGCGCGATCCCTTCGGCACGCTCACACAGAAAACGGACGATTTACATGCGATCACCGCCTTGACGCTCGATCAGGCGGTCGTTCGGGCGATCTTGGAGATGGACGATCCGACGTGGAGCGCAGTCGATGGCGAAATCGCGCTCGTGCTGGAGCGCGTGATGCGCGAATCGATTCGGGACAGCGACTTGCGCGCGATCATCGTTCAACTGCCGACCCAAGTTAGCGTCCGTTTCACGCCCTTGTCGGCGGTGGTCGTCGTGGCGTTGGTCGAAGATTTGCTGCGCGCCAATCGGCTGCCCAATCCAGCGGCGACGGAGGCGGCACAGAGCGCGGCGATAGCGAACACGCCGCCTGAACGGCGCAGTTTCGAGCGTGGACAGATCGTGATCCGGGCAGGGGCGCGTCTTGACGCGGCGGACTTCGAGGCGTTGACGCGCTTAGGCTTGCTCGATGCGCCCGATCAGCGTGTACAACAAATTGCGAAAGCAGCCTTCACCAGCGTGATCATCTTGATCGCGGCGGCGCTCTATCTGCGGCGGCAGCATCGCCACTTGCTGCAAAACGTCCGTTTCATCACGTTGTTGGCGGTGCTGTTTTTGCTCACGTTGGGTGGGGCGCGGCTGTTCAGCGGCGACGGACAAATCTATTTGTATCCGGCAGCGGCGTTGGCAGTGCTGTTGGCGGCGCTGACCGTCCCAGAATTGGCAGTGTTTGGCGCGGTGGGGTTGGGTCTGTTGATTGGCGTGATGTTGGACAATTCGCTCGAAGCGGCGGCGCTTGTCGGGTTCGGCGGCGGTATGGGCGCGCTGTCGTTGCGACGGGCGGAACGGCTGAACAGCTATTTCTTCGCGGGCGTGGTGATCGCGCTGGCGAATGGGATGGTCGTGATCACGTTCAATCTCGGCTTGATCAATACCGAAAACGGGGTGCGACTCGGTGAACTGATCCTGTTCGGCGTGATCAACGGTGTATTCTCGGCGTTGACGGCGTTGGCGGGCTTGTATCTGTTCACGATGCTGTTCAATTTGCCCACGAGTTTGAAACTAGTCGAACTCAGCCAGCCGAATCAACCGCTGCTGCAACGGCTGCTGCGCGATGCGCCGGGAACGTATCAACATTCGCTGCAAGTCGCCAATTTGAGCGAACAAGCCGCCAGCGCGATTGGCGCGAATGCCGATTTAGCACGGGTCGCGGCGTTGTATCACGATGTAGGGAAGGTACTCAATCCGGGCTTTTTCGTCGAAAATCAAGTCGATGGTGTCAACCCGCACGACGATTTGAACGATCCGTACCGCAGTGCCGATATCATCATCGGGCATGTGGTCGATGGCGAAAAGTTGGCGGCGCAGAACCACATCCCCGCGCGCATCCGCGATTTCATCTTCGAACATCACGGCGTGACGCTGGTCTCGTACTTCTACAATCAAGCCCTGGCGGCGGCAGAGGACAAAGAGGCAGTCGATAGCGACTTGTTCACGTATCCGGGTCCGAAACCGCAATCGCGCGAGACTGCCGTGCTGATGTTGGCGGATAGCTGCGAAAGTACCGTCCGCGCGCGCAAGCCGAGCAATAAAATCGAAATTGCGGATGTCATCAATCAGATCATCGATACGCGCATCCATGACGGTCAATTGGACGAGTCCGGCTTGCGCTTGGACGATATCAAGACCATCCGCACGATTTTTGTGGAGATGCTGCAAGCGGTGTTCCATCCGCGCATCAATTATCCGTCCAGTGCGCTGTCGATGCCGCGCGGCGCGGCGGGCGCGCTCCCCGTTGGCACAGCGCCGCTGCCTGCCCTTAACCCAGCCACGATCCGGGCGACTTCAGCAGTGCGAGCGGAGGGTGACGATGATATCGCGCACGATTTGTCTGCCGCCAATTATTTTGAAGCGGAGATCGGCGCGCCGATCCGTCCTAGCCTGACGACCCAGACGACAGAATTTCCCGCTTTACGGACGCGCGATATGCTCGAAGCGGTCGGTGCGCTGTCCGTCGAGAAACCAGCGCCGCTGCTGCCCAAAGCGAATCCCAGCACCGTTGCTGATGCAGGTGAGAGCGATGCCACCAGCGACGATGACGACCGTCCGCTGCGCGACGTGCCGCCGCTGCGGCGCACGTCGCGCATGGATCGCATTGATGTGAAGCACAGCGAGGAGCCATGATGAATTTTGAAATCGATGTGCAAAACGATTCGGGCTATCCGCTCGATTCAACGCGCTTGGTCGATGCGGCAGCGCGAACCTTGGCGCAGTTTCGCCAACAGCGCCCCGACGCGGCGGATGCTGTTGGGTTGGCGCTCACGATTGTGCTGACGAATGATGCCGAAATCACAACGTTGAATCGGCAGTTTCGCGGCGTGGACGCGCCTACCGACGTGCTGTCGTTCCCGTCGGACGAACCGCCGATGGACGACGATGAACCGTTGTACGTGGGCGATCTGATCATCGCGTATCCGTATGCGAAGGCGCAAGCCGACGCGCTCAAGCACGCTGTCGCAGACAGCTTCGCGCTGTTGGTCGTGCATGGGACGCTGCATCTGCTCGGCTTCGATCACGATAGCGACGACCGCCGCGCGGCGATGTGGGCGGCGCAAGCGGCAGTTTTGGATGCGCTGCACATTTCGCCCGATATCGTTCCGACATTGGAGAGCCACGCGCACGATGAGCCGTATGACCAATTGGATTGATGCGCTGACGGCAACGGCGAAGATCAACCCCGACGAATACAGCCTCAAGGTCAGCCCAAATCGCTTCAAGAGTCTGGGGTATGCGGTTGCGGGGTGGCTGTTTATGCTGCGCTGGCAGAAAAATACACGCCTTCAGGCAGTCGCCACCATCGCGGTGATGGGTTTCGCGGTGTGGCTGCAAATCGACCTGATCAGCTTGGCGCTCTTGGTATTGACGATTACGATTGTTTGGATGGCAGAATTTTTGAACGCGGCTGTCGAAGCGTGCGTCAATCTCTCGACCAGTGAGTATCACCCCATGGCGAAAGTCGGCAAAGATGTCGCATCGGCAGCGGTTTTGTTGAGCGTGGTGGCGGCGGTCGTGATCGGTGGGCTGCTGCTGCTGCCGCCGCTGCTGCAAAAAATCGGATGGGCATGATGGACGATTTGTTCAAACCGCCAGATCGCATCCCAGTCGACTCGCTTGGTGTGCCGCTGGAACCACCCACGCGCGCTGTTAGCGATGAACCGCCGGAATCGCCTTCAGACGGGGAACAAGACAGCGATTCGGATGCGGACAAACGCGCCACCGCCGAATTGCCTCCAAGCGAACGGCGCGGACGGGCGCGCGAGCGCGTTGCCAAACGACGGGCGACGCGCGGCGCAATTCCCAACCCCAATCCATTCGCGCCGACCCGCGCGACGGGCGAACTGGACGCGGCATTGAGCGACGCCGTGCGCGTCTCCGATGAACATCCCGCCGCTTCAATGCTCCCGCCGCGTCCGAATGCACCTCCATCACGGTTTGCGCTGCCAGCGAGCGGAAAACCCGCATCGGCGCGGCGGGTATCGGCGCGCCGACGGCTTGACAGTCCCTTGGCACGCCTCGCGGCGATCCGACTGCCATTCAGTCGGACGATCCTGATCGGCGTCGGCTCGGTCTTGTTCGTCGTTGCGGTTGTGTTCGCGCTTGGACTGGTGCGCAATCGCCCAACGCAAAGTGCGGATAACGCCCTGTGGGTGGGTGACGAATGGACGGCTGCCGCGCCCGACGCGACGCAGCTCACGGCGTGGGTCGAGAATTTGCGCGCGCATCAGGTCGGCACGGTTTTCGCGTGGGTTAGCCAATTGACGCCCGAACGTGCCTGGTTTGGCGAGGCGAATTTCGAGGCGACAGCGGCATTTGTGAGTGCGTTCAAGGCGGCTTATCCAGACGCGCGCTTGTACGGCTGGATTTTCGTGCCAGTCGATGGGGTGTCGCTTCAACTTGACGACGCCGCGCGGATGCAGATCGCGGACATGGCGCGGCGCGTGATCGATGAGATGGATTTCGACGGCGTACTGCTGCATGTCGATCCGGTCGTGAATGCGGACGAAGGTTACTTGTCGCTCTTGCGCGTTGTCCGTACCGCCATAGGCGATGCGCCGCTTGCCGTCGCCGTGCCGCCGGATTGGACGCCGCTCGGCGCGAATGTGCCGCAGCCGCCGCTGATCGCGCCCGGCACAATGTGGGATTCGACCTACAAACAGCGTGTCGTCCTCTTGGTCGATGAATTGGTGGTGCAGACGTACAACACGGGCTTCTCCAATCCGACCGAGTACAGCGCATGGATCGCGCATCAAGTCGGATCGTTCACGAACGCGATTGCGGCGCTGGAAGTCGATGTCGATGTGTATATCGGCGTCCCAACCTACGACGCCGATCCGCCGCGCTACAATCCCGCTGTCGAGAATATCGCATCGGCGGTGCAGGGCTTACGCGACGGCATGGGCGCGGCGGGCGAGTCGGCGCGCTTCTTACGCGGCGCGGCGGTCTACGCGAATTGGACGACGGAAGCCGATGAATGGGACGATTTCCGCCGCGAATGGCTGGAAAGATAAGACCGAAGAAAGAAAGATTGAGTAAAAGCGATACGCGCAACGAGTAGAGGTATGGTGTGCTATGCCCAGCGCGGGTTTTGCGTGCCAAATCGCTACAGCACGTCAACTTTGGTCGGTTGCATCATCGGGTTATGATTGTTTGGCGCATCGCAAGTTCCGCCCTCCCTCAACGATGTAAAGTCCATTAGAATCGAGTTGGCTTGTGCCGTTTCAAGCTTGAAGCCATCTCGAAAATTTGCTCGATGAGTTAAAGAGAGATGAATGAACATGGGAAAGATTGCAATTCATGGATTCGGTCGCATCGGACGTTCCGCGCTGAAAGTTGCGCTCAAGAACAATCTATTTACGCCCGCGTCGATCTCAGACATTCGAGATATTCCGACGCTCGCCGCAGTGTTCGAGGTGGACTCGAACTATGGGCGCTGGCACGAAGAAGTCAAGCCGCTTGCTGACGGCTTCAGCATCGGCGGGCGGCATATCCCCTACTTCGACTCCAGCAAAGAAATTCCCGATTGGACGGCGCTTGGTGTCGATCTGGTGATCGACTGCACCGGACGCGCGACGACCCGCGCGGGCGCACAGGCACATCTGGATCGCGGTGCCAAGCGCGTGTTGGTCAGCGCGCCGAGTAAAAGTTTGCAGGACTGCGATGCTGTGCTGCTGCCCGGTATCAACCTCGACCACTACGACGCCAACGCCCACCACATCATCAGCATGGGAAGCTGCACGACCAACGCGCTTGCCCCCGTCGTCAAAGTGCTGGTCGAAGGTTTCGGCATTCAGGCAGGTTTCTTCTCGACGGTGCATTCCTACACCAATACCCAATCGCTGACCGATCAACCGATGAAAGATCGTCGTGACTCGTGGGCAGCGACGGAGAACATCATCCCGTCGTCGTCGGGCGCTGCGAAGGCGCTGCTGTTCATCTGGAAAGACCTGAAAATGACCGGCAAGGCATACCGCGTCCCAACCCGCACGGGCAGTATCGCGGAAATTACAGCGACATTGGGGCGCGAAACCACCGCCGATGAGATTAAGGATCGTTTCCGCGAAGCGGCGAGCAGCGGTTCTCTCAACGGCATCATGGGCGTGTTGGAAGATGAATGGGCATCGTCGCGGATTGTCGGCGACCCACGCTCCTCGATCATCGATCTGCCGCTCGTCAACGTGATCGGCGGCAATTTGGCATCCGTGGCTGCGTGGTACGACAACGAGATGGGCTACGCAACACGGTTGGCTGAAACCGCCGCGTGGCTGGCGAAGTAACCTACGTTTCGGAGCGGTTTTTCGACCCGTCCTAGGCTTCACCTCACCTCCCAACCCTAGCTGATGGGGATCAGGACGGCTCACGATGGATTTGAAAATCTCCTCGCCATTGTATGGTGAGGAGATTTAGGGATCAGGGGAAGCGATCCGAAACTGAGATTATTTGAGATGTGCCCTTGCTTTTACTCAGTCCTCAGCCCTTTCACCTCAGTCCTATTCTTTGCCGATTTCCTCCAAGAAGCAGATCGCCGTATCGATGCCGCGCCGGAACATCTCCAAGCTGAAATGCTCGTCGGGCCCGTGTGCGCCGTCCGTCTCTAAGCCATAGCCCATCAACAGCACAGGCAAGCCGAGTTCGCGCCGGAAGTCTGCCACAATCGGGATGCTCCCGCCGGAACGCCGGAAATGCGGTTCTTTGCCCCATCCGCGCGCATACGCTTGGATCGCTGCCTGCATCGATGGATCGTCGCGCGGGATGAGTACCGCATCCCCAACGTTGAGCAAGCGGACTTCGCTTTTCACGCTTGGCGGCGTGATTGACGCCACGTAATCGCGCACCAAGTGGTAGATACGCTCTGGTTTTTGGAACGGCACGAGGCGGCAGCTTACTTTTGCCACGGCTTTCGCGGGCAGCACGGTTTTCGAGCCTTCGCCCATGTAACCGCCGTAGATGCCGTTGATTTCGAGCGTCGGGCGCGCGGTCTGACGCTCCACCAACGTGAAATTGGGTTCGCCCCATGCGGCTGGCACGCCGAACATGGTGCGGAGTTCCGCTTCGCTGTAGTCCGTCATCTTCAGGATGTCGCGCTCCTCTTGGTTGAGCGCCATCACATCATCGTAGAAACCCGGCACGAGGATGTGTCCGTTGGTGTCGTGCAGCGCCGCGATGATGTGCGCTAATGCTTGCGCCGGATTGTGGACGGGTCCACCCCAACCGCTGTGCAAGTCTTTTTCGGGTCCCGAAACGTGGATTTCCATGTACGCCAATCCGCGCAGCGCGTAGGTGATCGACGGGTTCTCGATTTCGCCCATCCCCGTATCGGAAATCACGCACACATCGGCTTTCAGGCGTTCTTTGTTGGCGGCGACGAACGCGGTCAGATTGGGCGATCCGATTTCTTCTTCGCCTTCGATGAGAAATTTGACGTTGACGGGTGCTTTGCCCGTCTCCGAGCGCAAGAACGACTCCAGCGCCTTAATGTGGATGAACATCTGCCCCTTGTCGTCCGACGATCCGCGCGCGAACACGAAGCCATTGCGGATGATCGGCTCAAACGGTGGATTCGTCCAGCCATCGCGCAGTTCGGCGGGCTGCACGTCATAATGTCCATAGACCAAGACGGTCTTGGCGTCCGCCCCTGCGCCGAGCCATTCGCCGTACACGACCGGATGCCGTGCCGTCGGTAGGACTTCGGCGGTTGCGCCAATTGTCCGTAGATTGGTGGCGACCCATTCGGCGGCGCGGCGTACATCGCTCGCGTAATTCGAGTCGGTGCTGATGCTTGGAATCCGAATTAGGTCAAAGAGTTGTTCGCGGAAACTATCCGCATTTCGATGGGCATATTCGATGGGCGTGACCATTATTTTTCCTCGTTATCGATTGAAAACATCCGCCGCCTGACGCCACAACACCGCTTTATCGGCGTCGTCCGGCTCGAATGGGAAATAGTATCCCACACGGTCGAGCAAACCGTCATAGCGCGCTTTGACCGCGTGCGCCAATTCATCGACGGGCGCGACCACCGCAAATTCGTGCAGCATCTCGTCGCTGATCAGCGCGCCCATCTCGTACCAGCTTCCGGCGCGCGACAGTTGATTCAGCCGCTCGTGCAAATCCATCCAACCGTGCAGCGCCATCACCGTGCTGTACGTTGGCGTGCTGGCGTAGAACGCGATCTGCGCCTTGACCGCGCCGATGGTGTCTTGGATTTCGGCGTTATCTTTCCCTGTGACCACGAAGATCGCACAGCTTAACGCGCAATCGGCGCGCGTCCGTCCGAATGCTGCCGCGCCCGCCTCGATGTTGGGGATGATCAATTCTTTGAGATAACGCACGGTGTGGAAGGGGTGGACGTGGAAACCTTGACAGCGTTCGCCTGCCAGCCGACATAGATGCTCGTTGACGCCCGCGATGTAGATGGGAATGTTCGGGTGGTCGATGCGTCCGGGATTGAAAAACGGCGTCATGAGCGTGAATTTGTAGTGTTCGCCCGTGTAGCGCAGCGGCGTACTCTCTTGGAACGTCGCCCAGATCGCGCGCAGCGACTCGATGTATTCGCGCAGTTTCGGCGCGGGCGCGCCCCATGTTGTGCTGAAGCGTTTTTCGATGTGCGGCTTGACCTGTGTTCCCAAGCCCAACACGAAGCGCCCGCCGGACTGTGCCGCCAAGTCCCACGCGATCTGCGCCGTCACCATTGGGCTGCGCGGGAACGCGACCGCGATTGCCGTGCCGAGCAAAATCCGGTTGGTGGCGGCGGCGGCGTGCGTCAGCGGCAAAAATGGATTGTGCGCCGTCTCCGATGTCCACAATCCGGCGAATCCGTCCGCCTCGATCCGCCGTGCGAGGGCGGCTGCGTCATTCAAATCGTTCGGAAAAATCGTAACATCGAAATACATCAGAAAATCCGATTCTCGTTGGTGTTTTGTGCGAAAAAATATTGCTTAATGATGTTACAATCGGCGTATCGTCATGAACAGATCGACCATTCGATGACTCAAGCGCAAAATGTGACTCCGGCACAAAATCTGACCGGAATCGGCGTGGAACACTTGACCACCTTGTTCGATATCACGCGGACGATCAATTCGAGCCTCGATTTCGATCACGTCTTGAACACGGTGATCGATTCGATGATGCAGGTCACGCGGGCGCAGCGCGGCTTTTTGATGATCGCGGAACCCGCGACGGGCGAACTGCGCGTGCGCGTCGCGCGTGGTATCGACGGCAGTGACCTCGCCAGCGATGAATCGTACAGCCGCACGGTCGTCAATCAAGTGGTACAAGTGCGCACGGCGCTGTTGACCAACAATGCCCAATTCGATTTTCAATCGGGACAAAGTATCATCATGCGCGGCTTGCGCGCGATTTTGTGCGCGCCGATGCTGGTGCAAGAGCGGTTGATCGGCGTCGTTTACGTCGACACCTCGCTGCGATCCGGCGTGTTCACCGATTCCGATTTGCAACTGCTCGATGCGGTGGCGGGGCAAGCGGGCGTCGCCATCGAAAACGCGCGCTTGTATCTGGTCGCAGTCGAGAAGGGGCGCTTAGAGAGCGAACTTCAGATGGCGCGCCAGATTCAAGAGTCGCTCTTGCCGCGCCGTTTACCGGAACTCGCGGGTTACGAACTGGCAGCGCGCTGGCGTTCTGCGCGCGAGGTAGCGGGCGATTTTTATGATGTGTTCATGCTCGAAGATGGCAGCATGGGCTTGGTGATCGCGGACGTGTCCGACAAGGGCGCGCCCGCCGCGCTGATGATGGCATCCACGCGCAGCATCATTCGCAGTCATGCGTTTTCGGGCTTTTCGCCGCTTGATACGCTTAAGCGAACTAACCTCCAAGTGCTGCAAGATGCTGAAAACGGGATGTTTGTCACCGTCTTTTACAGTGTGTTCTACATCGGCGGCACATCGTCGCACATCTGTGCGGGACACAATCCGCCGATGCTCTATCGCCGCGCCGATCACACCGTGACGATGCTTCCGCGCGGCGGGATGGCGGTCGGATGGTTCGCGGACAACAACATGCACCTGTTATCGCTGTCATTGCAACCGGGCGACTTGATCATCTACTACACCGATGGACTGACCGAGTCCGAGAATTTAAGCCATGAGTTTTTCGGTGAGGGTCAGTTGGCGGAGGTGATCTTGTCAATGGCAGACAAGCCAGCGGGAGAGATCGCGGATCGGATTTTGGCACATGTCGATGCGTTCTGTGGTGAAGCGCCGCCCGCTGACGATTTGACGCTGTGTGTTGTGCGCTATACGGGCGCATAGCGATTTTGTTGGCGCGGCGTATCTTTTCCGCCTACGGCGGTGTTCCGATCTTTAGAAATGGCTTAATTATGGCGGAAGTGCCGCCTGAATGCACGCTGTGAACCCAAATATTGTCAATGGATCGACCACCCGATGGGTGTTAACGGCGGTTTTGATCATCGCCTTGTTGGTAGGGGCATGGATCGTGCGCGGCATTCTGCTGCTCACATTGGGGTCGGTCATTCTTGTCGTCCTGTTCACAATGCCGATCCGCTTTCTGGTTCGGCGCGGCGTGGGACGGCGGTTGGCGACACTGATCTCCATCGCGTTTATCATCGTTTCGGTGACGCTGCTGCTGTTAGCAGCCCTGCCGACGCTGGTCCAAGAGTTCAATACGCTGGCAACCGTGATCATTCCGCAAGGCATCGAGGCGCTGATTGAGCGGTGGAGCAGTGGCGAAATTCAACAGCAGTTCCCGTTCTTGGCAGGGATAACAACCGAAGATATTGAGTCGACCGTAGCCGCATTGGGTAGACAGTTGACCAGCGCCATCCCACAGTTGGGTGTCCAAGTCCTGCCTGTATTGGGCGGTGTCGCGGATACATTCTTGAGCATTCTAATCGTCATTTTCCTGAGCGTGTATTTTCTCGCAGACCCGCGAATGCACCAAGAGGGCATCGTAAAGTTGTTCCCGCTGGGATACCGCTATCGCGTGCGGGAAATCATCGTTCGGCTTGATATGACGCTGCGTGGGTGGCTGCGCGCAACCATCATTTCGATGGCGTTTGTATTGGTCGGAACGTGGCTTGGCATGACCTTATTGGGCATCCGGCAAGCGGCGGCGTTGGGCGTATTGAGTGGGATGCTATCGTTCATTCCCAACTTCGGACCCATCATCGCGCTCGTACCCTCTGTCGCCGTCGCCATCGTCCAAACGCCAGAGAATATCGGCTGGGTCGTGGTGATCATTTACGGCGTATCGTTCGTACAGAGTCAAGTCGTGACGCCGCTGTTGGTACAGGAAAGCATTCAACTGCCGCCCGTCTTGGTCTTACTGGGGCAGATTATCGCGGGCGCATTCCTTGGCTTCTTAGGCATTATGCTGTCCGTGCCAATCACCGCGCTTATCATGGTGTTGGTTCAGGAGATTTACGTTAAGGATATGCTGGGCGATAAGCACCCAACAGGTGACTCAGAAGACGCAGAACCGCGCCGCGAAGCCCTGATCCCTGATCGCGTCTCGCCCTCAGTTTAAAATTGGTCAAGTTTCCCCCAAACTGACCCTTTACAGGGATGGGGCGGGGGCGTAAACTTTGCCCTCGCTGCATGAACCGGACACAACGTCGGGATATGAAGCAGAGGACGCGGGCAACCGCCCCTCAAACA
>DAOTUQ010000082.1:0-22578 GCA_034437055.1 Anaerolineae bacterium | reverse complement strand
CCCAAAATGATGAACCAAATCATAGGCTACTTCCATTTTCATTTCCCCTTGATTTTCTCTGCCCTTGTTTCTTTTCTTTATTCTCCCACAATTCTATCTCATGCGTCCGCCCTTGGGTCAGGGGGTGAGGTGAATCAGGGAGAAAACCAAACATGTCCTCCCCTCCCACTGCGTAGAGTGGGGGTTGGCGGGTGAGGTCAATCTGTGAGATGCCCGCCTATGTTCGGATTTGCCAGCGGCAAGCCCTTACACCGCACTACGCATTCAGGCGTCGATTGAACAGCGCCAAGCCCACCACGAACATTGCCGCGCCCAAGCCCAACAGCACAATCAGATTCAGCCCGATATCGCCGTCGCCCAAGCTCAACTTTTGGAAGGCGTTCGATCCCCAGTACACCAGCGACAAGCGGCTGATCACGTTGACGCCCGGAATCCCCTCGACATTGAAAAACGCCCCGCCCAACGCGCCCATCGCCAGCGAGACCGCGCCCGCGATGACGTTGAGTTGTTCCGGCTTGCGGATCAGCCCGATCAACAGCGCACCCAAGCCGCACGCCGCCAGCGAAACGGCAATCACGACCGCCGCAAATGCCAATAGATTCGTCCCCCAGATGAACTGCGGTTGCCCCGCGATCAGACTGCTGACGATGGTCAGCGCGAGAAACAGCACGATCACCTGCACGATGCAGATCGACAGCGATCCGATCAGGTTCGACACCAGAATCAACCAACGCGGCGTGGCGGTCGCAAATAAGCGCCCCAATGTGCCATCGCGCTGTTCTTCCAAGAGCGCGCCGACGCTCCCCGTTCCGGTGAACAACAGGAAAAAGATCGAGATCGCGCTGCCGATGCTGACCAACGGCGAGAGCGCGACCGCCTCTCCGCTGACCGTCTGCGCCTCAATCTGGATCGGATTGGACGCAAAATCGAACGCGGGCGCGAAGTCCGGCTGAAATTCGCCCGATACTGACGCCGCCGCGAACGTCAGCCCGAACACTGGATCGGACTGGGCGCGCGCGATCAGCGTCTCAATCGTCGCCGCGATGGTGATGTTGCCCGCCTCGATGTTGGCGGCAATGCTCTCTGTGATGCCGCGTATCACCGTTGGGCTGACGGACAGACCGCTGCTGCCGTAAACCTGAATCGTCACCGGTTGGAGCGCGGCATTCGTCCCCGAATAGGTGATCTTCGCGCTGAAATCCGGCGGAATGATGATCGCTGCCGCGTAATCGCCCGCCTCGACGCCCGCGCGCGCCGTCGCTTCGTCCGCGACGGTTTCGGCGTTGGTCAATTCGTAGAGCGGATTCGCCGCAAGGTCATCGGCGGCAATGTCGTCGGGTGGCACGAGCAGATCGATAAAGATTTGCCCGTTATTCTGCATCGTCCCGTTTTGTTCGACGCCCTGATCAAGATTGACGATGGCAACGGGGATATTGCGCACCACCACATCGCTGCCCGCGCCCTGAATGAAGTTGCTGAATGCCAGCGCGATGATCGTCGCCAGCGCGACGGGCGTCAGAAACATGATCAACAGCAGATTGCGATCCGTGTAGGTCGAATACAGGGCTTTCCAAACGAACGCGCGTAATTTGTACATGCTCTCCCTTTCAGAACTGAGCGAAAAGGACTGAGTAAAACGACGATGAATGCGCTCTTTTCAACCGCATTTTCTAGGGCAATACTCAGTCCTTTTCCCTCAGTCCTCAGTCCTAGTCTCTCAACGCTCGTCCGGTCAGATGTAAAAATACCGCTTCCAAGTCCGGCTCGCGTACTTCGACCGACAGTACGTCGATGTTGAACTCGTTGGCGAGCATGATGATCTCTGGCAGCGCCCGCCGTCCGCGCCGCGAGTAGACCGTGATCGTCCCCGCTGTCCCGTCGAGCGCGCGCGCGGTTCCCGTCACGGTGGGGCTGGCGGCGCGTTCGCCGTCCAGCGTATCGTTCGCCACGACTTGTTGTTCGTAGACGGCGCGCGTCACGCTGCCGATGCGCGTCTGGATCGCGCTCAACAGGGCGTCCGAAATCGGCTGTGTGACGTTGAAGATCAGGCGGTCTTCTTCGCCCACTTTTTGGATCAGTTCGCCCACCGTGCCGGACGCGATCACCTCGCCATGATCGATGATCGCCACGCGGTCACTGATTTCTTGCACTTCTTCCATCAAATGCGACGTATAAAGGACGGTCATGCCCATCTCTTGGCGCAAGCGCAGCACCGTATCCAGCACGCGGCGGCGATTCTGCGGGTCGATGCCGACGGTCGGTTCGTCCATGTAAATCAACTGCGGCTTGTGCAGCAGCCCAACGGCGATGTTCACGCGGCGTTTCATCCCGCCGGAAAACGTCTCGATTTTGTCGTTCTGACGTTCCTTCAAATCGATGAAGTCCAGCACTTCATCCACGCGACGCGCCAAATCCGCGCCGCGTAAGCCATAAATTTTGCCGAAAAATTCCAAATTCTGCCGCGCTGACAGCGTGGGATAGAGCGCGATCTCTTGCGGCACGACGCCGAGTAATTTTTTCGCGTCCAGCGGCTGGCGCGTGATCGAAAAGCCGCCAATCGTCGCATCGCCGCGCGTCGGCGCGATCAAGCCGCTGATCATGCTGATGGTGGTCGTCTTGCCCGCACCGTTGGGACCCAAAAGGCTGAAGATTTCGCCCTTATGAATGCCGATGTTGACGCCCTTGACCGCCATCACGGTTTCGCCGTTCGTCCGCTTGTAATCCTTCGCCAAGTCGGTCGTCTGTACCATTATTGGACTGATCGTCATTGTCCCCCCCTAGATTGCGCTAACGCTTGCTATACGTGCTTACAGCGTGTCCCGTTGTAGCATGAATATGTCATGAGTGGCGCGCTTTGCAAAATGTCATCGGGGTTATAATTGTGAATATTGTCACAAGTTACGTGAGGGTTATCATGTTGACCAAACGCTTCGAGCAACTGGACATCACAATCACGCGCGTGATGGCGCGCTATGGTATCGTGCTGCTGCGCGCGAGTGTTGGCGTGGTGTTCTTCTGGTTCGGCGTGCTGAAGTTCTTCCCCAATCTCAGCCCCGCCGAAGACTTGGCGGCGCGCACGATCCAAACACTGACGTTTGGGATTGTGTCGCCGTCGGTGTCGCTGCCCGTTTTGGCGGCGTGGGAAGTGCTGATTGGGTTGGGGTTGATCACGGGATGGTTCATGCGCGCAACGCTGCTGCTATTGTTCGTGCAGATGGTCGGGACGATCACGCCGCTGTTCTTGTTCCCGGCAGAGACATTTTCGGTGTTCCCCATCGCGCCGACGTTGGAGGGACAGTACATCATCAAGAATGTGGTGCTGGTCAGCGCCGCCATCGTGATCGGGGCGACGGTACGCGGCGGAAACGTTGTGCAATACCGTGATTTGGCGGAACAGGCGCGCGAGCGGGATATAAACAAGCGCACGCCCGCGCACACGTCGTAGGTGCGACCCGCTGGGTCGGCGTACCAACCGTCGTGGCATGGTGCGCCATGCCCCGGCGCGCTAAATCCGGTTCAAGCGTGGATCGAGCGCATCGCGCAAGCCGTCCCCGAACAAGTTGAAGCCCAACACTGTGATCATGATCGCAATGCCGGGAAAGAACACCAAATGCGGCTGTGTGAACACATATTGGCGTCCCTCGCTCAAGATGCGCCCCCATTCGGGATCGCGCGGATCGCCGCCCAAGCCCAAGAACGACAGCGCCGCCGTCTCCAAAACCGCGCCGCCGATGCCGAGCGTCGTTTGCACGATCAGCGGCGTGAGCGAATTGGGGAAGATGTGCAGGAACAGCGTCCGGCGCGGCATGGCGCCGAGCGAATAATTGGCGGCGACGTAATCCTGCTCTTTGATCGTCAGCACCGAGGCGCGGGTGATGCGCGCGTAGACCGGGATCGACACAACCGCAATGGCGATGAGCGCGTTTTCTAGCCGGGGTCCCAACACCGTCACAATCGCAATCGCCAGCAAGAGCGACGGAAACGCCAGCAGGATATCCATGAAGCGCATGATGATGTTATCGACGATGCCCGACGCATAGCCCGCCACCAAGCCCAAGAACGTTCCGATCACGACTGCCACGCCGATGCTGGCGACGCCGACCACCAACGACACGCGCGCGCCATAGACGACCCGGCTGAACATATCACGCCCGTTCAAGTCCAAGCCGAAGAAATGCTGCGGTTCTTCCGCCGGACAGCCAAGCAGATGGATGCACGGCGGCTTGCCGGGCAAGCGTCCCGTGTGATCGGGTCTGCCAATCATCGTCGCGTAAGGGTCGTAGGGCGCGATTACAGGGGCGAAGATCGCAATCAGCGCCATGGTCGTCAGAATGACCAGCCCCATCATCGCCGAGCGACTGCGGCGGATGTTGCGGATCGCCTCGGTGATCGGGCTGTCGCCGCGCGTGACTTTGAGCGATGGGACGGTCACAGTAGCCATAGGGGGTCGCTCCAGAGGAAGGTGGGCATTAAAAAGCAACCTCACCCCCCCGCCCCCCTCTCCGGTACGGAGAGGGGGCGGGGGTGAGGTCTCTATCCTAAACTTTCTTCTTGCTTGTACTTAGACGGTTCACGCTAATCTTGTTTCGGTTATCAATCAATACGGATAGCCACTTGTCGGCACTGCCAGCAGGAACATCGTGGCGACCACAGCGATGACGAGCGGCAGCAGCAGCGCGGCGAAGAAGATGCGGCTGTCATGGCGCAAGTGCATGTAGAACAGGATCACCAAGACGGCTTTTGCCAGCGACAGCACGACCAACAACAGCGTGCCGACGAAGCCTTCGGGCAGTTCGCTGATGATCACTTCCACCAGCGTGATGATCGCCAACGTGCCAAAAATCACCGTGTACATCGGCATCGGGATCGTGCGCCCGAAAAACAGGGTCGCTTTGCCGCCGTCGCGCTCATCGATCAAACTGCTCATCAGCGGTTTCGGCGGGGTGGGCGCTTTGACCGCCGCTTGCGAGGCGCGCGCCGCTGCCCAGACGGCTTCCGCGCCCGTCGGCGCGCTGGTGGACGGCACGGCGACTGCCTCCGCGCGATCCCCACGCAGCCACATCGACTGTGGGACTGTCGCGTCGTCCGCCGTCGGGGTTGAATTCGTCTCGTCTGTCATGATTCTCCCTTTAGATCAAATAAATGACCGTGAAGATCACGATCCAGACCACATCGACGAAATGCCAGTACAGCCCGAACAATTCGATGCCGACCGGATTGCGATCATACGCGCCTTGTCCAGCGCGGCGCACGACCCACAGCGCCCACAGGACGCCCGCGAGGACGTGCGCGCCATGCAGCGCCGTCGGCGCATAGAAGCGCATCCCGAACTCACCAAAATCGCCGGTGCCGTTCAGTATGACGCCTTCGGCTGCCAACACGCCGTATTCGATGTATTGGAACACCAAAAACACCGCGCCCAATACCGCTGTGTAGGTCAACCACTGTATCACGCCCTTGCGATTGCCGTGTTCCGCCTCGCGCAAGCCCATCACCATCGTCCAACTGCTGGTCAGCAGCATGAAGGTGTTGAGCGCGACGAGGAACACGCTTGGAAGCTCGAAGCCGAGCAGATTGACCCGTGAGCCATGAACCTCGTGAATGACCTCGCGGTGTTCGATGCTAAACACAATGTAAGCAGCGATCATGACGCCAAAGATGACCACTTCCGACGCCAAGAACAGCCATAGGGCGAATTTCAAATTTTCGTTATGCGCCGCAGTCGTGCCAGTCGCGCCGCCATGCCCTTCGGACGTTGTGCCGAGATTTTCGGTGGCATGTCCGACGACGACCGTATTTTCGATATGCGCTTCGCTCATCTCAATTTCTCCTTATTGCAGCCCACGAGTGACGCTGCGCAAGAACCGCGCCAACGGACGGGCGATGCCCGCCACGACGCGCGTCCACACTGCCGGACGGTCGTCGTCTTCGATGACAATGGTCGTGCCGCCGGGCAGCGCCGCAACCGCTGCACCAGTCGGGAGCGCGGCGGCGGCTTTCGCGCGTTCGCTACGGGCTGCCGTTTGTGCTTTCGTAGTCGCCATGCCTTGCGAGAAGGCATACAGTCCGAACGCCAATAAGCCGCCGATCACCACCAGCGAAATAATGGTGAACGCGATGAACGCCATGAAGAACACGAGTTGACTGACGTAAATGGTCGTCGCGCCGCCGAATAACGACACCAAACCATTATTGAGCCACGTCGTCACGATGCTGCTGAACGACTCGGGGATGGTCAACAACGCCACATCCAGCGGGGGACCCCGCAGCGGCGCTTGGGTATCGAACCACAGCGGCGCGAACAGCGATCCGCCGCCGAATAGCGCCAACACGATCACCAAGCGGATCAGCCAATCGCGCGTTGAACGCTTCGCCCCATTTTGCGGCGGGCGCAAGAGGATGATTGCGATCACGATTGCCACGATCAGCGGCGCGATTAGCACGATGGGGGTGATGAGCAGGATGATGAGATGCGTCAAATCGGCTACGACCACCGGATTCAAGCCGATGATCGAATTTGATGCCAGCGGATTGTCCGTAATCGTGAGCGCCAAGCCGCTGTACGCGCCAAGCGCGAAGGTGACGACGATGAAGCCGATCAACAGCGTGACGAGCTGCCACGTCAGCCCGCCCAACAATTGTGACGACGGCACAGCGTCATCGCTGGCATGATGTTCTTCAGCGTGTTCGCCGTGGACACTCATCTTGGGGTCGAACGCGCCCATCCCCCAGACGAAGAAGCCCGCGCACATAAACGTCGCCAAGACCAATCCTACGCCCGGACTCCAGACGGGCTGCATCGATTGCAGACCGCGCACGATCAGCACGATGAATGCGCCGAGTACGAAGCCCAACAGCGCGAACGGGATTGCACGGCTCAAACCTGGTTGCATACGCTCACCCCCTCCGGTGAAATTTCTCCGCGTATTGTATCAATAGAAGGACTGAGGTGAAAGGATTGAGGACTGAGTAAAATCCGCTGATTGATTGCAGCGACGCGCGCCAATGGGATGCGAAGCCCGCCGTGCCGAACTCAGTCCTTTTCCCTCACTCCTATCTTTATACGATGTACAAAACGACATAGAACAAAATCCACGCGACGATCACGAAGTACCACAGCCGCGCGCACGCTTCGATCAGCCACGTCCGCATCGGATTGCCATCGTCATACTCGCCGCGCACGGCGCTGCGCTGCACGCCCCACATCATCCACCCGATGATCAGCGCGTGGACGGCGTGATAGGCGACCATCACGCGGAAGATCGTGCCATACTGCGCGCCCAAGCCGCCGCCATCGACGGTGAGCCACTGAAACCCCATGATCAATGTGAAGATTACACCCAATAGCAGCGCGATCCGCCATTGAAACAAGAACGCCGTCACCTGCCCGGCGTTGACCGCGCGCCGCCCGCCACGCGCCGCGATGCCGCTGACCAACAGCGCGGCAGTCGCTATCGTCGGCAGGACGCGATCCAGCGCCACGACTCCCACGGGGGGCCACGCCGCAAAATTGCTGCGAATCTGGAAGTTAACCAAGCTGAGGCAGACGAACACCATGATCCACGAGATTTGAAAGATCGTGACGCCCGTGCGCCGATTGTTGAGCGCGATTTGATCCGCGCGGGAAAGCGACTGTTCCATTTGGCTACCGATAAACCTAAACGACAGAAAACCACGGAGGCGCAGAGACACAGCGGCTTTGATGGTCTCTGCGTCTCTGCGATAAAAATGTCTTTAGTCGCCCGCTGGCGCGCCCACTTTTTGCAGCGTCTTGGGCGCGTCCGGCGATGGATACTCGCTCTCGCCGTAGCTGCGCTCCAGCGCGTCCAGATACGCCTTCGATCCGGTCGTGCCATAGCCATAGGGATCGGCGTAGGGGACGGGATCACCGACGAAGTTGGTCGCCGGCGGCGGCGAGGTCGTCGCCCATTCCAGTGTCAGCGCGCGCCATGGGTTCGCGCCCGCTTTCTTGCCGGAACGCAGACTGACAATCACGTTCCAGATGATCAACAGCGTGGAGATGCCCAAGACGAATGCCGCGAGGCTGACCACGACGTTCAAGCCCTGAAATTCTGGCGCATACACGGACACGCGGCGCGGCATCCCCGCCATGCCGAGAATGTGCTGCGGGAAGAACGTGAAGAAGAAGCCGATGTACGTCAGCACGAAATGGATGCGTCCCAAACGTTCGTCCATCATGCGCCCGGTGATCTTCGGGAACCAGTGATAAACGCCCGCGTAAATGCCGAACACGCTGCCGCCGAACAGCACGAAATGCAGATGGCTGACGACGAAATAGGTATCGTGAACATGAATGTCGAACGGCACGGCTGCCAGCATCACGCCGCTGATCCCGCCGATCACGAACATCGACAAGAAGCCGAGCGCGAACAACATGGCGCTCGTGAAGTGAATCTTGCCCATGAAAATCGTGCCGAGCCAGCTAAAGACCTTGATGCCGGTCGGGACAGCGATGATCATGGAGGTGATCATGAATGGGATACGCAGTTCGGGCGTCAGGCTGGTGAACATGTGATGCGCCCACACCGTGAAGCCGACCAGCGCAATCGCCATGCTCGACAGCGCAATCGCGCGGTAGCCGAAGATGGGTTTGCGACTGTGAACCGACAGCACTTCCGATATCACGCCGAACGCGGGCAGTACCATGATATAGACGGCGGGATGGCTGTAGAACCAGAACACGTTTTGCCACAGCAGCACGTCACCGCCCTGCGCGGGGTTGAAGAACGCCGTCCCCGCAACGCGATCCAGGATCAGCAGGGTCAGCGCGCCCGCGAGGAACGGCGTCGCCATGACGATGATGATCGACGTTGCCAGCACTGCCCAGACGAACAGCGGCATCTGGAAGTAGCCCATGCCCTGCGGACGCATGTTCTTGACCGTGACGATGAAGTTGATCGCGCCCAAGATCGACGACAAACCCAAGATGTGCAGCGAGAGCGCCCACAGCGTTTGCCCGTCGAGGCTGTAGAGCGTACTCAGCGGCGGATAGCTCGTCCAACCCGCTTCGGTCTGCCCGACGAACCAACCCAACAGCATCAGAATGCCCGCCGGGGGGATCAGCCAAAAGGCGAAGGCGTTCAGCCACGGGAATGCCATATCTTTCGCACCCAACATCAGCGGCACGAGATAATTGCCGAAGCCCGCCAGCATCGGGATGATCCACAGGAAGATCATGACCGTGCCGTGAATGCTGAACAGTTGGTTATATTGCTGTCCGTCCGCCACCACATCCAAATTGGGCGTGAGCAGTTCCCAGCGAATGCCCATCGCCAACGCGCCGCCGATGAGGAAGAAAAAGCCCGCCGTCAGCATGTATTGAATGCCGATGATCTTGTGATCGACGCTCCAGCGGAAGATGTCCGCCACGCGGATGCGTGTCCCCGTTTGGGGGCGCGCGCCGGGCATAGGAACGGTAATGCTTGCCATAGTTAGTCCTTTAAGCCTAGAACGGGCTTCATTTTGTGGGTCATTTACGCATCGACCTTGAGCGTGAGCAGGTACGCGATGATGGCAGTCAAATCGTCTTCCGGCATATAGTTCGTCTGATCCGGCTCTGGGTTGAACTGCGGCATCAGGTTGTTATAACCCGGCACCAGATATTCGCCCGGATACCGAATCGAGCTGTGCAAATATTCGGCAGCCGACAGCCCCGCCACGCGCGTTTCCGCCCGATTGCCGACGTTGTTCAGGTTCGGTCCGACCGCGCCCACCCAATTCAAATCATTCACCACATGGCACGATGCGCACGGATACTTGCCGCTCGCCAAAATCGCGCGCCCGCGCAGCGCCGGGTCTTCCGGCGGGAACAGCAGTTGACGCGCATTCGGCTCGTAGAACTCGCGCAGATACACGTCTTCGCTCTCATGCACGATCAACCATGCGCCTTGCAGGTTGCCGTTGACATCGACCGACCCCGCCATGTTGCCATGACCCGATCCGCACAATTCCGCGCAGACGATCCGGTACACGCCCGCTTCGATGGGCGTGAAGCGCACTTCGGTCGTGCGTCCGGCGAGCAAGTCTTGCTTGACGCGCATTCCCGGCACCCAAAAGGCGTGATTCACGTCGTTGGTCTGCATCGACACGGCGACGGGTTGATTGACCCACGTATGCAGCTGCCCCGACGAGAACAGAAGCGCCCCTGTGTCATTCAACGCCGTTTGCGTGTCGGTCGGCAGTTGATCGACCGTCAAGCCAGGGGGCAGCGTCTCTGACGTGACGTTGTAATTGAACGTCCACGCATAGCGCGCGCCCACCGCGCCGACGACCTGTTCGTTCGGCTTGATGCTGTGCGTCGAGTTCCACACGACCACGCTGTAAATGGCGATCACTGTGACGATGATCGCCGGGATGATCGTCCAGATGAACTCCAGCGTCGTGCTGCCGTGCATTGCCGCGCCGTCGCCTGTATCGCCCGGTTTGGCGCGAAAGCGCACGACGGAGTAGACCAACAGCCCTTGCACCAGCAAGAAGATCGCGCCGCCAATCACCAACATGAAGCGGAACAGATCGTCCACCTGCCGCGATTCCGCTGATGCTTGCGGCGGCAGCAAACTGGGGGTGAACGAACCAATGATCAGCCCGCCAAGGATGATCGCCAGCCCGCCCGCGACGATCCAAATCGGACTGATGCCCGCGCTTGAACTTTCGGGAGAACGCTTCGTTAGATTCATAAAGTTGCCTTGCTCAATCACAGCCGATGCACAAATAGCGTCGCGCTCCACTGCGCTGCGAACGTGACGCCGTTGACTTGTTCAAAATTACACAATCTATCCAAAATTGTAGCGCAATCGCGCGGCGAAAACAAGCAGTTGCGGGGGCAAAATTGTGGCACGCTTATAAGCTATTTGCAGTTGTGAAGCGTCCTCCGCCTCTGGTCACGCCCTACTGCGCCGCTACCCCCGCCGCTGCGCCCGACGCACCGCCAACGCCAAGATGCCATCCGCCAGCGCCGCCTGAATCAGCGCGAAGCCCATCACCACCACGCCCAGAAAGATGCCGAACGGGACGGTTGCCCAGATTTCGCCATAGCGTTCCAGCGACAAGAATGACAGCGCCCAATCGCCCACCGCGCCGTTCGCCGCCAACCCGCCCCACGCGCCCGCGTCCGACACCGATGGCAGATCGCCCACCATGTACGCGCGCGCCAACACGCCCAAGCTGACGATCACCGCCAAGCGTACAAGTATATAGAGCGCCTGTGCCAGCGTATTGGTGGTGCGTCCGGGAAAGATCGCCGCGATCAGCAAGCCGAACGCCGCATCGAAGCCGATGGCGGTCAGCGGCAGCAAGATCGCCGCCGTCAGCGTGAACGCCATCAGCATGACCGCCACGACCAACGACAGTTCTGGCACGATGCCATTGATCAGCAGATCGAGATAGCGCCCCTGAAAGGCGGTCAAATCGTAGAGGATGCCGCCGACGAGGATCACGCGCACGATCAACAACAGCCCGATCCCCGTGCGCAGCCGATAGAACGCCGCCGCCCAGCGCGCGCGGAACGCCAATTCTGCGCCTGTGGGCGTGGCGCGCAGATTGTCCCAATTCTGCCGCCGCATCTCATCCCCGACCGCGCCCGCCGTCTGTGCCAGCGCGGCGATGCTCAAAATCGCTTGGATCGCCAACAACGGGATGTAGAGGACGTTGTTGAGGATGTCGGTCGGATGCCCGCCTGCGGGCTGTGTCCCCAAATTGGTCGCCACCAGCGTGCCAATCAACAGCAGCAGCCCGATGCCAACGATGTTGATGAAGGCGCGCAGAAATTTGATGGCGCGTTTAGCGGGCGGGTGTCTGCCGATTTCGTAGCGCAGAACCGGATGATCGCGCCTAGCCCAGGCGGGGAGGGGTCCCGTTATCCGTTGCAGCATCATCCATCCTCGTTGATCAACTCACCGATGCAGGGTTCAAGGCGTGTGAGCGCGCCCTGCCATGCGCCGGTCTCGATTTTGACGGTGGTCGCGTACCGAATGTAATGAATATAGACTTCCACTGGCACTTTTGCCACTGTGCCGCTTGGATCGAGCAGTTGCAGCGCCGCCGCCGCGTACACGCCCACTTGAATGTGATAGCGCCGCGCGTGCTGCTCGAACGCGATCCAGTTGGGGACGCTGGCGGTCTTGTAATCGACGATCTGCCAGCGATTTTCGGCGGTCAACAGCAGCACATCGATCACGCCCGTGATTTGCCGCTGATCGGTACGGTAGATGAAGGGGACTTCACGGTAGACCTGTTGGGCGCGTTCGATCCGCTGATGCAGCGGTGTGCTGGTGACATTTTGCAGCAGCGTCCACGCCTTGTTGACCAAATCATCGCGCGCATCCGCATCGATTACCCCTTCGTCCCACGCATACGCATCGAGCGCCGCCGCCCATTCGGTGCGCGTCGTGTTCTTGCGCCACCAGCGCAGTGCGCGATGGACGATTTCGCCCAGGACGCGCGCATTATACCGTCGTCCTGTCCCCTGAATCGTGTCAATCCGGCTCGGCGCATCGCGCAAGACGGCGCGCCGCCACCGTTCGCGGTAGTAGGCACGTTCGCGCTCGTCCTCGATATCGAACGCACAGCCCAAGTCTGCAATCTGCGTCGCCGTCAGCGCGCGCGCCATCGCGGTGCGCCGCAGCTTGACGGGGGCGAGCAGAGCGGGGGGCGCCGCCAGTCCGGCAAGGGATTTCAAGCCCATTAAAGTGGGCTGGATGCTGATCTGTGTTTCAGCCGGCTTTAGCTGGAGGCTTTGAGCCTCCAGCGGCGCATCGCGCTCCGCGTCGTAGCCGCTCACGACCACGCCCGCCCATCTGCCGTCCAATGCCAGCGGCGCATCCAACGCGAGCGTATCAAGCGCCAGCGCCGCGCACAGCCATGCCAGCCAGCCGGTGGGCGACAACGCGCCGTCTTTGCCCTGAGTCGTCTGCCCGCTGATCAAGAGCATGTCCGCCGCGCGCGTCGCAGCGACGTAGAGCAAGCGGCGGCTTTCGGCATCCTCGCGCGCCTCTAAACGGACTTTCGCCATTTGCAGCGCGCCCGTCGTGACGATTTTGGACTCGGCGTCATCGTACACGCGGCACGCGGGCGGATCGACGGACAGCAGCGCATCGTCCCTGCCGCCAACTTTCGCGCCGCTGTCCGCCAAGACGACGGCGGGGAACTCTAGTCCTTTGCTGGCGTGGATCGTCATGAGCTGGATCGCGCCGGATACATCGAGCGCTGCCTCGCCCTCGCGCAGTTCGCGCGCGCTCAAATCTTGCAGATAGCGCGTGAACGACCCTAAGGTGATGCGCCCGCCGTCGCGCGCCTTGGCGATCAGCTTTTCGACATTGCCGCGCCGCCGTCCGCCGTCGGGGAGCGCCGTCAGCGTCGCCAGATAGCCCGTGCGCGCCATGAGATCGCCCAACAATTCCGCGATGGTCACGCGCCCCGCCGTCGCCCGCAGATCGCGCAAGCACGCCGCCGCGAACGCGACCGTTTCACGCTCAGAGTCGGGCAGCAATGACGGCGGCGACCCCAATGCGTCCCACAGCGACACGGGCGGCTCATCTCTTGCCGCGAGGCGCAGCGCGAACAGCGCCTCGTCGCTGAGATTGAACAGCGGCGAACGCAGCGCCGTCGCCAACGCCAGTTCATCGGCGGGATTGACCAGCGCGCGCAGTAAATTCAGGATATCCCACACTTCTTGGCGATCATAGAAGCCGCGCCCCGCAACGGTGACATACGGCAGTCCTGCCGCCTTGAATGCTTCTTCGTACAGCGTCACGTTCGTCATGCGCCGGAACAGCACCGCGAAATCGCCATACTGGATCGGGCGATATGCGCGCCCGGCTTTGTCGTAGATCGGGCGCGCTTCAGCGATGCGCGCCCCAATCCACGCAGCGATGCGCGCAGCTTCGCGGCGACGATGATTGGCGGCGCGTTCGTCGTCGGTGCCGTCACCCCTGTGGGGATGCACCCCAAGATCGAGATACACATGCGGCGGCTCGCCCGTTGTGGGACGAAACGCCGTCATACGGTCGCCGTATTCGACTTGATACAGTGCATCGGGCGTTGCGCGCACGAGCAGTTGTCCAAACAGTTCGTTGAACAGGTCGATCAGGTGTTTGTGCGTCCGGTATGACTCGCTCAACGCCACGATATCGCCGTTCGCCGCCGTCACCGTCGCGCGCGCCGCCTCGAACACGGTTACATCCGCGCCGCGAAAGGCGTAGATGCTCTGCTTTGGATCGCCCACGACGAACAGTCCGCGCGCATCGTCGGGCAAGAGCGCGCGGACGATATCCCACTGGGCGCGATTGGTGTCCTGAAATTCATCGACCAACAGATGTTTGAACTCGGTGCGATAGCGCGCGCGCACAGCGGCGTTTTCGGTCAGCAGGGCGCGCGTTCCCTGTTCGAGATCGTCGAAATCGAGCGCGGCGCGCGCGCTTTTCATGGCGGCATAGGCATCGCGGACGCGATCCAGCGCGCGCGCCCACAGCGGGAGCAGTTCGGCGGCGCGCGCGTCGTTGGGGCTGTCGGGCGGCTCAAGTTCGATCAAGGCTTCGCGCAAGCGGCGAATGAGATCGCGGATCGCGTTGATGCGATCTTTGCCCCAATTTTTCTGATTGCCTTTATTCAGCGGCAGCTTCGACAGGGGGTACAGCGCGCGCCAATAGCCCATGATCTGCGCCGGATCGAGCGTTTGGATGGCGCCGATGTGCGCCATTTGCGCTGTGATCAACGCCGCGAACGCATCATCAGCCGGGAGCGGCTGTGCGAAAAACAGGCTGTCAATTTCAGCGTTGATGCCCGCATCGATCAACGGACGCAGCAGCGGCGTGGCGTCCGCCTCCCATAATGCCAGCCAATGCGCCATCAAATCATCCGGCAGTTGCAGCGGCGCGCCCGTGATGCCGTCTAACAATGCCGCGCGCGTGCGCTGGTCGCCATATTCCGCGAACAATGCCAGCGCCGGATCGTGTTCGCGCTGCATCGCTTTTAGCGCGGCGTCGAGCGCGTCCGCTTGCAGCAGCCGCGCGTCGTCGTCTTCGAGCGTTTCAAAATCGGGATCGACGCGCGCTTCGGCGGCGTTGGCGCGGAGAATGCCCCCGCAGAGCGCGTGGATCGTCTCGATGCGCGCGCTGTCGATGGCTGCCAAGCGTCGTTCCCACAGCGCGCGCTCGGTGGCGTTCGCGTCGGTCGCGCGGGCAATCACGCCGTCGCGGGCGCGGTTGCGCATCTCGCGCGCCGCCTTGTTGGTGAACGTAATAGCGACCACTTGGCTGACTTCGTGCGTCGCCAACAGCGCCAGATAGCGTTCGACCAAGACGAACGTCTTGCCCGATCCCGCGCCCGCCACGACTGCCACCGGACGATCATGCGTCTGAATCGCCGTCTTTTGGGCGTCACTCCATGTTGGCATCGTGTCCCTCGTTCGCGTCGTTCGCGGTTGGACGGGCGCGTCGTTCGCGCACGGCGATCCGGCAGAGTTGGGCGTAATCGCAGTGTTTGGCGCACTGACCATCCTCGCGCCCGTTCGGTTCGGCGGCGAAATCGCCACGCGCCGCCGCGCTGACCATGCGCGTCAGCCGCCGTCGCGCGCCCTCAAGCGCCTCGTTCGACTCGGTATTGTCGGCAATCTCCCCGCTGAAATCTCGACTGCCAATGTGCCAGAACGCGCCGCCGACCGCGTTCAAGCCCAACGCGCGCGCCGCCAGCCAGTAGACCGCCATCTGCACGTTGCGCCCGCGCGCCGTCAGTTTGAGCGGGATTTTGGTCGTCCCAGTCTTGTAATCGAGGATGAAGTGCTGCCCGTTCGCCGTGTCGATCCGGTCGATCACGCCGCGTACTTGCAGCGTTCCATCGCCAAAAGTGCCATTGGCATCGATGATCGGTATCATGACGTTAAATGCGCGCTCGACGCTTTCGACGCGGCGTTGCGCGCCCAACGCGGACGCGGACGGTGTTGTAGTCGTCGTGAAATCGGCTTGGATCAGCGCGCGAATTTGCCGCACGATCACGGTGCGCTCATTAGCCCATGTGGGCGTGGGGCGAAATCCGTGTCGGAGGGGTGCGACCGCGAGGATGGGCGGCGCTTCGGCGTCCAAAATCGCCAGCGCGGTATCGAGATTGTCCGCCGTCAGCGTCACGCCGTCAGCCGCCAGGCGCGCGTAAACCGTTTCGAGGATTTCGTGAAAAACGCTCCCACGCTGCAAAACGTCCATGCCCGCGTCGGGCTGACGCTGCTCCTCGACATTCAGCATCCGATGGGCGAAGAAGCGAAACGCACACGTCCCCAGTTCGTTCAACTGTGACGCGCTCCACGTCCGCGCGCTGACCGCTGCCGCCGCGCGCGCGATCAAGGCTTCAGCGCGCAAGACGCCCGCATAGACAGCGAAATCGCCGTCCATGCGCGCCGCGATCCGCGCTGACTCGACTGCCGCCGCCGCGCCCACGCGCGCCCACAAATCGCCCTGATGGGTTTGCAGCCATTCTCGCAGCGGTTCGGCGTCGGGCTGCGCCATCGCGGTCAAGAGTGCATCGGCGGGTGATGCCACTTCGGCGGCGGGGACAACCGCGCCTATCGTGTAGCGCGTTGGCGCGAGTCCGTCGAACAGCCGCTTGACCGCGCTCCACAGGTGGCTTTCGTGCAAGATGCTGCCGTCGATGGTGTACGGGCGCGAGAGCGTGAGCGACTCCGCCGCGAGATTGATCAATTCGTAGAATACGCCGTCATCGTCGGCGCGTTCTTCGCGCAAGCCGACGGCAACACCCGCCGCGCGCAATGCCTTGCGTTCGCTCTCCAACAACAGGCGATCTTCCGGCGGCGCGGCGGGGAACATGCCTTCGGACACGCCCAAGATGAAAACGTGTTTGTGCGGCAGCCCGCGGGCGTCGGTGGCGCTCGTGACCAGCACGCGCCCATCGCGCGCGCCGCGCGTCCCGACCGCAGCGGACTCGACGGCGGCGCGCAGTTCCGCGATGAAGTCCGCGCGCGTTGTTTCGCGCGGCAGTTTGAGCGACGCGAACAGCGCATCCGTCTTGAGCAAGTTGCTCAGCCGCCTCTTAAGCTGACGGATCGCCGCCAAATCGCGCCCGATCAAGTGGCTCGGCGCAGCCGCATCGCGCACGCGCAGCGGCAGGTTCAGCGTGTACGCCGCTGGCACAATCGGCTCAAGTGCGACGGTTGGCAATCCCAGCGCCGCTGCGCGTCCGCCGTCGTCAGCATCCGCCGGATCGCCCGCATCGACGCCGATCACGCCTTCCAGCCACACGATGTAATGGGGCAGCGTCCCGCGTTCCGGCGGCGTCACCGCGTCGAACAGCGCCGTCAACGCGCGCTGGAGTCGCGCTGCATCGTCCGCCGTCAGTCGCGCGCTATCGGGCGCGTCGTCCTCATCGTCGGATGGCGGTGCCGCCGTCCGCGCCGCCGCCGCCAGCGCATCATCCCATTCGTCGCGCCCGCTGACGACCAGCGCGCCCACCGATTCCAGCGTATCGACTGCCGCCGCGTCCAGATCGGGGATTTGGAGATAGGGCGAACGCAGCACATCCAACAATTCGCGCTTGCGGAAATCGATGGCGTGCAAGTTCAGCGCGTCCAACAGCGCCACCAGCGCCGGATTGCGGTCAATCGGCTCACCGCGATGGAGCAGGAGCGGCACACCAACGCGGCGGGCGGCAGTTTCCAGATGGGGCGCGTAGCCTTCGTAATCGCGCAGCGCGATCAGCACATGGTCGGGATTCGCACCGCTCAACAGCAGGCGCTTGACGCGGCGCACGACGGCGGCAGCTTCGCTCGGCATGTCCGGCGCTTCGAGCAGACTGAGCGCGTCATCGGCGGGCAGCGTCGGCGCGTTCACTTCGAGCAGATGCGCGGCGAGATGGCGCAGTGTGGGCGCGCGGACGCCCGTCGATTCGGCGGACAGCGGTTCGAGAGCGATATGCTTCTCGTCGAAAATCGACTCCAAGCGTTCGCGCGCGCGCTTGAAGCGCCGCCCAATCGTCTCGGCGCGCAGATCATCGCCCGTGTCGGTCAGCGTGATCACCGTTTCGGATGCGCGCCCCGCCAACGCCGCCAACAGTTCAGCTTGCAGGACCGTGAATTGGTCGTAGCCATCCACGATCAGCAGATCGACATCGTTGGCAATCGCCGGGTCTTGCACGACCAACGCCTGTGCCAGCCAGCCTTGCCCCTCGCGGTCAACGATGTTGTGCTGGATCAGGCGCGCTTGATAGGCGGCATACAGCGCCACCACTTCACGCATTTTCGGCGCTGCGCCGAGTCGCGTTACCCCGTCGCTGAAGACCTCCGGCTTGACCAGATTTTGCTTGAGTTCATAGATGAAGTCGCCCACAACGCGGATCAACCCCGGCGTGTGCGCAATCGGCGCGAACACGGGCAGTTTCCCCGCTGCGACCTGTTCGCTCAACAGCAGCCGGATCAAGCCGTCGCGCGTCGTCTCATCGATCCCGCGCGCGGGCTGTCCAGCGCGGTCGAGTAGATGTTCATACAGCGTATAAAAGTTGAAAAATTCGACATTGAATAAAACCGGACGGTCAGCGCGCTCGATCAAGCGGCGGCGAAAGTCGATCACCTGCCGCTCGGTCGCCAACAACACCCAAATTTTTGCCAACGGCTGATCGCGCTTGAGCGCCAAGAGCCGATTTTGTACCGTTTCGGTCTTGCCCGCGCCCACCCGCGCGAGGATCAGGTGCGCCGTCATGCCGCGCCTATGTTAGAAATAATTTGAAAAGTACCAACCTCACCCCAAGACGATCTTCCCGTCTTTACAATGTGGGGATGTATAGCGCGCGCGCTCCTGCTCTTCACATGGAGCTGCGGGTGGGCGATGAGGTCAATCCGCCGACTCATCAGCCGATGTCCCCGAACAGCGCGCGCACCACCGCCTCGGATTTCGCGCGGTCGATGCGCATGTCGGTCAGATAGGTCTGTTGCAGCGTCGTCCACAAGCCGGGAAGCTGGGTTACGGGCAGTTTCGGATTGATCAGCCGCTCGATCACCGTTGCAGGCGGGCTACGCATCAGCACGACGAGTCCATACACGGGGACATCGCCGATCCCCAAGCCCGTCAAGTACGATCCCACTTTATCCATATCGATTTCGGTCTGCTTCGTCGGGCTGAACGACAGCGGCGCAAGACTGAGCGCGCCCGTCGGACTGCGCCCTTTGACGCGCACCCAGTTATCCCCCTCGTTGATCAGCGTGCCGCGCTGCCCCACAAGGCGGAACACCAGCACGCCGGGGGGACCGACCAGCGCCGCATCGATATAGCCGATTTGCAGCCGGCTGATGTTGCGAATCAGGGTGTAATCGTCGCCCAACTGCGGCTCAAGCAAGCGTCCGACGTGGAGGGCGAGATCGTTATCGGTCTTCCAAGTGAAGGCGCGCACGCCCAACGCCGCACCCGCGATCAACAGCGCGAACCCGGCGAACAGCGCGAACCCGCGCACGAAGGTATAAACGCCGAAGCTTGGATCGGTCTCGGCGACCAGCGGGACGACATTGAGCAGGATGCCCACTGCCAGCGCGAAGATGCCCGCCGCCCCGACGACGAACGCCAGCGTCTTAAATTGATTAGCGCGTCGATTCAACGAGCGCGTAGGAGCGACATTGCGCATAGCGGTTAACGATTCCCTTCTTTAGGCGAGAGCGGCTTCGACAGATCGTCTTTCGGCGGCACTTTTTTGTCGAGCGGCTTGGTATCGAGCGACGTTTTGTCTGACAGGGTGGGCTTGTCCGTCAGGGTGGGCTTGTCCGTCAGGGTGGGCTTGTCCGTCACTGGCGGTTTTACGCCGTTCGTCGTGGTCGCTGCACTCGATACGCCCGCCACTGCCGACAGGCGGGCGCGCCGCTCCGTCAAGACGTGTTCTAGCAGCAGTTTCAATTCGTTGAAGCGCGGCAGCGGCTTGTAGACCAAGCGATCCGCCTGTGCCGTTGCCATCATCGTCTTTTCTTCTTGCTGAGTCAGCATGTACGCCGTGATCAACACAATCGTGATGTCTTTCAGCGCCGGACTCTTGCGCAGGCGCGCGGCGACCATTTCGCCCTGGACGGGACCCGGCAGCCGAAGATCGATGATCGCCAGTTCGGGGCGTTCGCCTTTGGCGCGTCCTTTGTCCACATCTTCGATCCACGCGACTGCTTCTTCGCCGTCTACGAACGCGACGCCGCCGACTCCCCACATTTCAAACATCGCCAACAGCACCTCATAGATGCCGGGTTCGTCCTCGACTACCATCCATGTAGACAACGAGTCTGCTCCTTGTTCCCCGCGCCAATCGCTCGTTTTGGCGCGTTTGTACCATGGGTATGCGTTTGTGCTTACGAACCTTGCGCGCAATTCTAACCGATTTCCTACAACAAGCGAACAAATCTTGTTAGATCGCGCGCGTAGTCTCGACTATACTGAATATAATAGAGGGTCACACGACCCGTGCGTAGAGGCGACATCCCGACGCCAACGCGAAAACGCCCGTTCGGAAAGCGCATCATGATTGTAACGAGTTTGCAAGTGATTTTCGACGTGAACCTGTGGAGGTCGCCGTGAGTTGGTTGATCGCAGAAGACGAAGCCGATATTCGTGTCCTGATCGCCACCATGTGTCAAGTTTGGGGACACACGACCGTCACCTATGAGAACGGTCAAAAAGTGTGGGACTGGCTGGATACATTGGAGAGCGGTCAGGGCAATGGGCTGCCGGAAATGGTATTGATGGATATTCGGATGCCGGGCAAGAAGGGCAACGAACTTGCCCAGCGAATGCGGACGATCCCCGCGCTGAAGAATACGCCGATTGTCCTCATGACGGCATTTTCGCTGAGCGATCAAGAACGCAGCGATATGATGAAACATGATGGCGTGGATTATATCTTGAGCAAGCCGCTGCCCGAATTTGAACAACTGCGCCAGACGCTGCATCGCGTCCGCGACAGCAAACAGAAAAGCGCGTAATGCGCCGCCTATGCGCCACCCGCGCCAAGGGACGATATCGTTATGACTGATGCGCCTCTCCCCCCCAATGCGCAAACCCTGAGCGGCGCGATTGTCCGCGTCAATCGGCTCGGCTTCGCGTCCGAAAAGCTGTTCAGCCGCTTGTATCGGGGCATCGGACGGCGCGCCCGTACCGAGTCCAATCCAAACGCGCCCCCTGCCTATCTGATCCAGCCCCCAGACCGCCGCGACGTGGCGACGGATACTGAACTGCGCCGTTTGCAAGGCGTCTTGGCGACCATCGATGAAGGCGTGATCATGCAGGACAACGAAGGGCGCGTCGTGCTGATCAACGCTGCCGCCCGGGCGTTGTTGGGCAGCATCAAGACGTTTTGGAGCAGCGAACTGGGCACCTTGTTCGCCAACTTCCGCGATCAGGTCACGACCGAACCCGGCATCGCCCCCCTCAGCGAACCGACGCGCGTGCAAATCAACCATCGGATCATCGGCGCGCGTTTGGGCGCGGTAGCGGACGATGACGGCGACCGCTTGGGGACGATCATCGTCCTGCGCGATATCACCAGCGACGTATTGACCGAACGCCTCAAAGATCAGTTCGTCGCCGCGATCACCCACGAACTGCGCACGCCGATGGCGGTCATCAAAGGCGCAAGCGAAGTGCTGATGGCACAAGCGCAGGGGGGCAAGCCAACCAATATGCGGATGCTGCAAACGTTGAGCCGCAACGTCGATGTGCTGGATCGGATGATTGTCGAACTACTCGACATCTCCGAATTGAACGATGCACATTTCGTCGTCCAAAAAGAGGGGCTGACCATCGAAGAACTGCTGTGGAGTGTGGTCAACGGGATGCAGTCGGAGCTTAAGCGCGCCGGACTCGATGTAAGCGTCATGCTGCGCGATACGTCTGTATTGCATCTGTTGGGCGATGATCAACGCTTGTCTTGGGCGCTCGGACACCTGTTGCAGAACGCCGCACGCTACACCGAGTCGGGCGGACACATCGTCCTCACGGCATTTTTGGGCAGCGACCGACGCGGTGCGCGTTACGGCATGATTCAGGTGTCGGATACGGGTGTCGGCATCTCGGAGCGCGACCTGCCACACGTCTTTGAGCGTTTCTATCGCGGCGAGGCGCGCACGCCGTCCGGCAAGCTGCTCGATCCGCGCGGCTTGGGGCAGGGCTTGTTCATCGCGCGGCGCGTGACCGAGGCGCACGGCGGCTATCTCAGCGTCTATTCGACGCCCGGACAAGGCAGCGTGTTTACGATGGCGCTGCCCGTCGTTTAAGTGCAGGGAAAAGGACTGAGTAAAGGCAGCGCGTTTGTTCTCAGCGGATATCGGTCGATACGTTTAAAAACATTTCAATGCAGAGGGAGCAGAGAAAAGAAGGCGGACTCTCTCTCTTTCTCTCTGCGTTGAAATGCTTTTCCTAATCAACCTGCGTTTTGGATCGCTTCACCTCACCCCCCAACCCCTCAGCCACAGCGTGGAGAGGGGGTTGGGGGGAAGGGCGGACGCATGAGATAGAATTAAGATTGGAGAACGGATAACAAGAATTCTTCATTGACAGCACAACTATAGCGCTTGTTTTTAAGAGATTGTTTAGAAGG
>DAOTUQ010000081.1:0-54574 GCA_034437055.1 Anaerolineae bacterium | reverse complement strand
GAAAGCTGGAGTGAAGTGGAGGAATTTGGGGAAGCAAAAGTGAGCTGGCTCAAGCAGTATCTGACGTTGCCAGCGGGGATACCGTCGCATGACACGTTCAGCCGGGTGTTTCGGCGGGTTAATGCAGAAGATTTTCAGCGGCGCTTCATGCGCTGGGTGGAAATCCATTTTTCAGTGGCACGCGGACAAGTGATTGCGGTCGATGGCAAGACGGCGCGCGGCAGTCGGGACACGTTCGAGGGACAGGATGCCATCCACTTGGTGAGCGCATGGGCGAGCGAAAGCGGGGTGCTGTTGGGACAGCGCAAGGTCGATGCCAAGTCCAACGAGATGACGGCGGTGCCCGAACTGCTCAAGCTGCTGTTCGTCAAAGGGTGTATTGTCACGGTCGATGCGCTCAATTGTCAGAAAGACATTGCGCAAACGGTGATCGACGCGCAAGCCGATTACGTATTTGCGCTCAAGGGCAACCATCCGCTGCTGTATCGGGATGTCGTGGACTGGTTCGACTGGGCGCAGGCGCGCGCTTTTAAGTCCGTGCCCCACGATTTTCACCAGACCGTCAACAAAGCGCATGGGCGGATTGAAATCCGGCGCTGTTGGGCAATCCATGACCCGCTGGCTTTCGAGAGCTTGGCTCATTATGAAGGTTGGACCGGCTTACGGTCGGTCGTCATGGTGCAGCGTGAGCGGCGCACTCCCACCCAAACCCAGACGGAAACCGTCTACTACCTGTCCAGCCTGCCCGCCGATGCTGCTCGTCTGCTGGCTGCCACTCGCGCCCACTGGTCGGTTGAGAACACGTTTCACTGGACGCTCGATGTCGTCTTTGGCGAAGATAATTCCCGTGTCCGCCTCGACCAAGCGCCTGAAAACTTGGCGGTCATCCGTCACATTGCCCTTAACCTGCTCAAACGCCATCCGTCCAAACAAAGTCTCAAGCGTAAACGTTTCCGTGCCGCTCTTGACGACGCTTTCTTGCTTCAGCTACTCACTCAATTTTGATGCGATAGCCCTAGGGTCAGGGGGTGAGGTTCTTGAAAAAGTGTCCTCCCCTCTTCATACAGTCGAGAGGGGGCTAAAGGGCGAGTTAAAAGCGTCACGTTAAGCACACTGGGCGCAGTCCATCGGGGCTTGGCTCGAAGCCGGGTGGTAGTTCGACATCAACCTCCAGCGGACGGTTGAAGAACGCATAGAAATAATGGCTCTCGACGATCACTTGACCGGGAACACTGCGCGCATAGTACAAAAACTCGCGCGCCATCGCCTCCATCTCGTCGGACATGGTTGCGCTTTTCAGCACGTACAGGTACAACGGACGGATCAGACTCGACGGGTAGTCATCGAGGTTGACGGCTTGCGTCAATGGGTTGATCGGGCGCTCGTCACCGCGCAAGATCGGCATCACGCGCAAGAAGCGTTCCGGTTGTGTGCGCATCCATGCGGTGCTGACCCAGTAGAGTGATCCGGGTGTGGCGAGCGTCTGATTCAGACAATCTTCGTTCGATTCGCATGGGCTGAAATTGGTTCCGGGCGGGAAGTATTGGTTGTCGTTCAAGTCCTCGTCGTCCCAGCCAGCAACGTTGCGCAGCACCACTTCGGTGGTACCGCTGCCCGGACGCGCCAAGATACGGATCGCGCCCGCTGCCCCGTTGACCAAGCCCCAATCGGTGATTTGACCGCGCAAAATGCCAGACAGACTGCGCGACAACAGTGCAGGGAGTTGATTATCGATATCGGTCACGAACGCGATGACGTCGTAGCCAATTTCGGCAGCGCAGTCAATTTCAACGTTTGCGCCGCGCAGGGCGTTGTACTGCGTCACGGTCATCGGTTCGGACATCGCAAGGACATGAACGCAGTCACCATTGACGGCTTTTTCGACGCCGCGCACCGAGCCGACGCCTTCGATTTTGACGCGGACGTCCTGCTGTGCCTCGAACTCGCCTGCCCAGTCCACTGCCATCGTGATTCCGTCGCCCAAGATGGTGTTGCTGCCCGCAATGCACAGTTCAGGATAGAACGCGCTGCGGATGCGCTCGAACGTGTCCGCAGCGCCGCCCGCGTCTGCCGCGATGCCCAACAGCGAACCGAGCAGCGTGCCGATGAACACGATCACGCCCAAGCCGATGCGCGATCCGCCGCGTTCACGTTTGGGTGCGGGCGGTAGCGCGGGGGGGCGACGGTCTTGTGCGCGCTCCGGCGGGCGTTGTACCGATTCGCTGCGCGGGGGTTGTCCACTGGGCGCGGCGTTGGCAGTGGGACGTGTCGGCTGCCCACTCGCGGGGCGGTCGGCTGGCGGGCGCTCAGACGGATCGCGGCGCATCGGTGGACGTTGGGGCGGTGTATTGGACATGGGATGTTTTCCTAACCACAAGCGGTTATCATCTCATCATATGACGAGTTGATGTTTAAGCCAGATTAAGCCAGATTAAGGTAGCGTAAAACGATGATTTACGAACTTGATCCCAACCATTACAGCGTTGCCGCGCCGCTGTACCGCGACGCTTGGGAGCGCAGCGCTGTCGAGAATACCCTGACGCGCCGACGGACAGATCGTTGTTTTGTCTACACTGACGACCCCGAACACCCGACCAGCGCATTGGTGGCGCACGTTGGCAATTATTACATGGGCGGCGAACCGTCCGAGTCAATGCTGCGCTTCATCAGCGATGCGCCCGCCGAAACGAATGCTTTCGCCGCTGGATACTATGCTTTTTATGCCATCCGCGAGGGTTGGGAGCTTGCGTTGAATCGGATCGCGCCCATTGGGACGCGCAGCGTGTGGCGGCGCACGTTCCGACGTGAGATGGCGCATGCTCCCAACTCCACCAATGAGCGCACCAACGGCACCAATCCACTCCATGATCTCCCCGATTGGCGGGCGATGCTCCCTTCGGGCGCGTCGGTACGTTTGATGGATGTTCGGCTCGCCGAGCGCGTGGATCGGGAACTGGATGAGCAGTGGATCGGTTCGCTGTGGAATGATCGCAATAGCGATGAACGCTATCCGGCACGTGGCTATGCATTGTTCGTTGAGAAATCGTTCGGCGTAGCAATGCTGCTGCACAATCGTGTCGTCAGCACATTTTGGGCATTTGGCGTCAGCGACACGGCTGCCGCCGCTGAAGTCGAGACGGCAGCGGGCTATCGCGGGCGCGGGTTGGCGACAATTACGGGTTATGCGTGGTTAGAGGCGTGCCACGCGCGCGGCGTGGCATCCGAGTGGATCGCGGATGCGGATAACGATGCCTCCAACAAATTGGCGCTGCGACTCGGACACGACGAACTGCGCCCAGTGCGTAAGTTCATCTGGCGCGATTGGGGGATGGATATCAATGTGCGCCATGGAAAATGGCAGCGCGAACCCCACGCGGCGGGCTGGCGCTGGACGCGGGCGACGTGAGCGGGACGGACGGCACCATGCCCCTACATTTGAATGGCACATCAGCCGCTGCACAGGTGGACAGACAATGACTTATTTCAAAATCAATCATATCGCCGTGGTCGTCGAAAATATCCACGTGGCGCTGGCGTTCTGGCGCGATACGCTCGGACTGCCGCTTCAGCACGTCGAACACAACACGGGTGAAGCCGTCGATATTGCATTCTTGCCGACGGGCGACGCGGGCGAGATCGAACTGATCGCGCCGTTCACGACCGACAGCGGCATCGCTACCTATCTAGCGAAGAAAGGTGCGGGGTTGCATCATCTTTGTTTGGATGTGGACGACTTGGATGCGGCGCTTGCTCGTTTGCGCGCCGCCAACGTCGAATTGATCACCGAACAGCCGCGCATTCGCCCCGATGGCACGCGCTATGTCTTTGTTCATCCGCGCAGCACAGGCGGCGTGTTGTTAGAGCTGTACGAGCGGGGAAAGGACTGAGTGAAAGAATTTAGTTCGTGATAGAGACCTCACCCCCCGCCCCCTAACGCCTCTCCCGCTCTGGTACGGCGAAGGGGAGATAGCCCATCAAACGACTCCCCCTCTCTGGTACGGAGAGGGGGCTGGGGGGTGAGGTTGCTTTAATCTATTTTCTTGACGCACTTAGGACTGATGGAAATCTGAAAAACAAGGTCAAACAATGTAGGCGCGTCCCGATGGGACGGCTGCCGCTGCACCGGCATGACGCGCCACGCAGGTTATCGAGTTTGGCGTGCCAAACCCCTATACCATGTCAAGGTGGTTCTGTTTCGCGTCCTGTTTTTGCTCAGTTCTCAGTCCCTTGCCCTCAGTCCTATCTTTCCCCGCCGCCGCCAAACAGCCCCACAGCGCGACCTGAAAATGCAGCAGCGTCCAAGGATAATGATCGAACCAGCCGACGACCGCCAGCGCGACCACCACCGCGAATAATCCGGCACGCGCGGGCGTCATTGGGCGCGCCTGAAGCACCGCGATGCTCCCACACACGAGCGCGCTGCCGAACAAGATCAGCCCGATTGTCCCCAGTTCCGCCCACACCGACAGGTAGATGTGATGCACATTGTCGCCGCGCAAATCGTAAAACGTCTCCGCCAGATAATAACTTGTGCGCCACGGAAAATTGCCCATGCCGACGCCGATCAACGGGCGTTCGCGGATCGAACGCAGCGCGAAATCGATGAATACCAGCCGATCTGATACCGAACGCAGTTCAATCGACTCTTGTCCGCCGTCCGCCGCCGAGTCGCCTAACGTGCGCGCGGATACAAACGGGCGATACGCTGCGAACCATACGACGCCTACGACCATGACCGAGCCGATGGTCAGCGCCAGCGGCAGCCAAATTTCGCGCCGCCGAAGATGACGCAAGAGCAAGATTGCCCCGGTCACTCCGCCCGCCGCCAATCCGAGCCACGCCGCGCGCGAAAAGGTGAGCAAGAGCGCGCTCACGCCGAGCGTGACGACGGCTGCGCCGCCAAGCCGGATCAACCGACCGCGCCATGTGTGTCCGCGTGCGAATAACATTGCTGCCGCTGCCAGCGTCCCGACGAGCAAGACACCCGCCGCCGTGTTCGGATGGGGCATCAGTCCGTAGGGGCGGACGTAGGTCAAGTCGCCGGCGCGGAGCAGGCTTACGCCCAGCATGTCCGCCGTGATGGGAAATTCGCCCAGCGCGCGCAGTGCGATCCACGATTGTTGTAACGCTTGTACGATCACGATGGGCGCGCTCCATACCACGCCGAACGCCAACGCCGCCACGATTGCGCGTGGCGACGCGACGCACGCTACCACAACCGCGAACAACGCCACGACGCAGAACCCAAGCGCCGCTGTCCCCGCAACATCGGGTTCGCGGAAGCGGATGAAAGCCCACTGTGTCGAGAGCGCCGCCCATGCCGCCAGCACCAACAAGCAGAGCGCCGATCCGCGCCGCCAGTGTCCGCCGCCGCCATCCGCGCGCCTTAATGCCCCTAATCCGGGCATTCCAGCGATCAGCCAGCCACCAATTGCTAGCAGCATGGGCAGGAACAGCGCGAAGCGGGTCACATACAGCGGCGCAAATAATGGGATTTGCGGCACGCGCAGCCACAGCGGGAGCAGCGCGAACGCCAGGACGACACCGATCTGCGCGGGGAGGGGACGCCATGCGATGCGTGTGGGCAAAATTAGCCTTTCGGGAACCGTGGATCGCTTGCAACCGTACTGAGCATTATATCCGCATGACAGCTCAATCCGAGGTATTCGTGACTGCCAGCGCGAAGGGGTGGACAGCTCCCGCGTCGTGACGCTGAAGCAAATCACCGAGAACGGTCAATGTCCATTTGGAATCAGCGATGTCATCGACCAGCAAGATCGATTCGTGCCGGAGCGGGGCGCTCACGACAAAATGATTGATGATGTTGGCTGCCTGCTGAAAGCTGTTGCGCATTTCGGACTGTGGCGGATGCTGCTTGGTGTGTTGGAGCGCGTTGACCAAACGCACGCCAAGTTTGAGCGCCAAGCGCGCGGCGAAATCGGCGACGAGCGCAGGGCGGCGCAGCGATGGCACCGCGGCGACGAGCGTGGGTGGCGCGTCGAGAGTCTGCCAATGCGCGCGAAGCGCTTGTGCCGCGGCATCCACGAGCGCATCATCGTAGCCAACCCCCTGCGTCCGCGCCGCGCGCACGAGCGCGCCCCAACCGTCGTCATAGTAGCTGCACAGCGCCACGCCCAGTTGATTGACGCGCATATCGGTCGTCTTGGCAAATCCCGGCAGTCCGCTCGCCCAACGGCGGCGCGGCTCGAAGGTCAACGCTTTGCCGTGCCGCAAAAACTGCTGTGCGCGCGCGATGCTCGCCGCATCCGGCTGAAAATTGCTCTCCACGCCCGTACAATTTTTGCAGCGTCCACAGCGTGCGGGTGGATCAGGATCATCGAGCGCCGCCGCGATGAAACGCATCAGGCAGCCACGTTCGCGCGTATAGGCTTGCATGTGGTGGAGTTCATCGTAGCGCGTCTGCGTGACCGACCCCCAGCGCACATAATCCGGCTCAGAATCGGATTTCAACAGCGCGTAGGCAGAGCCGCGTTTTTCGATGATGCGCTCGACTTCCAGATGCGTCAAGATTTTCTCAAGCACAGACAGGCGCGCGTTGACATCGCGTTGCAAATCAGGGCGCGTTTTTGGGGCTTGGCGCAGCGCATCGATGACGGCGCGCACCTGTTTGGGCGTCGGGAAGGCGGTATCGATGAAGTAGCGTTGAATATCTTCATCGCCGTGTCCGTGCATGAGGACGATATACGCCTTGTCGATGCCGCGTCCGGCGCGCCCGATTTGCTGATAGTAGCTGATGATGTTGCCGGGCAATTGATAATGAATGACAAAGTACAGATCGCTCTTGTCAAAACCCATGCCGAGCGCGACGCTGGAAACCAACGCCTTCACCTGATTTTGCATCAACTGACGCTCTAACGTGGCTCGGTCTTCGGATTGAACCGCTTCGACATCGGCAAAGTAGGGTTTGACATTCAAGCCTTCCGCTTGCAGCCAGTCCGCGACGAGACGGCAGTCGCGCGTTGTAGTGCAGTAGATGATCCCGCTGCCGGGAATGCGGCGCAGTAGATGCGCCAACAGCGTCAAGCGCGTGGCTGCATCCATCGGATCGGGGTAGACGTACAATGACAGGCTGTCGCGCGTGAGCGCGCCGCGCTGAATATTGATGCCCGCGCCCAAAATTTCTGCGACATCGCTCACGACGCGATCATTGGCGGTGGCGGTCGTGCCAATGACCGGCGTTTGCGGCGGAATTTCTGTCAGCAGGTGCATGATGCGGCGGTAATTTGGACGAAAGTCATGTCCCCAGTCCGAAATGCAGTGTACCTCGTCCACGACTAGCAAACCGACATGGTGGCGAACTTCTGACCAGACATTCGCCTGAAACCGATCATTGGCAAGCCGCTCAGGGGAAATCAGCAGCAAATCGATCTTGCCGTTCAACAGCGCGCGTTCGATGGCGGCATGATCGTCGGCGTTGTCGCTGTTGACCGTTTCTGCGACCAAGCCCCACTGCGCCGCCGATTCGATCTGGTTGCGCATCAGCGAGAGCAGGGGGCTAATCAGGATCGTGACGCCTGCCCCTTGCGCGCGGAGCAAGCGCGTCGCCATGAAGTAGACCAGACTTTTGCCCCAACCCGTGCGCTGAACCACCAACAGGCGCTGACGATCCGCGACCAGTGTCGCGATGGCTTCCCACTGCCCGTCACGAAATTGCGCCTGCGCGCCGAGACGTTCCCGCAGCCACGTCTCGGCTTGGTGGTGCAGCGATTCAATCACGAGGATACCTGTATCGTTTGATGCTGTTGATCATAGCGATGGAAATCCGAAATTGTCTGTAAACGATGGTGTGTCGGGGCGAGGCACGCCTCGCCCGCTGCGATATTACGTCCGTATCAATTCCATGAACGTCCGCCCGTTGACCGCGAACGCTGCCCACTGACCGGGAGCAAGCTCGATCCACACGTCCGCACCATCGAGGTTCAGCACATCGAGCATTTCGGCGGCGAGTAAGTCGCCAATGTCGGTGTACTTCATGTCTGCGCCGTTACGCACATTAATCAGCGGGGCGGTCACGCGGGCGCGCGGCGGTGTTCCCGGTATCCACTCCATGAAGCGCGTCCCGTTGAAAGCGATTGCTGCCCATTGTCCCGGCTTGAACTCGATCCATGCGCCTTTGCCGCCGACATTCTTGATCTCGATCACGTCGCCGCTCTTAAGATCGCCAATGTCTTCGGCGCGCAAGTCGGGCGCTTTGCGAATATTGAGCGCCGCCGCCGTGACGCGCGCGCGCAATACCGCTGGTTTATCGACTACAACGTCGCCTTTGGCGTAACGGATCAGGTCTTCGAGCGTGCCATCGAACCAGTTCATATCGACATCACCGCGCAAGCCCGGAACGCGCCCCTTGTCGCTGTACTGCCAGAACTTCCAGTCCGTCCAGCCCAAGGGCAGGCTTGGCGCGGTCGAGCCGTAATGGGCGACCCACAGATCGTAGGCGTCCCATTCGCTCGACGGCGTAATTTTCTTGTTCCAGAACCACCCGCCCGTATAGATGATCGGTTTGCGCGCGCCGCGTGTCTCTAATACGTTCACGCACTCGCGCACGCACGCCGTGATTTCCTCGACCGATTTGGGCTGCGGCGGGATTAAATCCGTGCCGTCGAGTTCAACATCTAACACCAGTGGGAAATCGGGCTTGCGATCTGCCACCGTCGCCATCAGATGATCGATTTGTTCGACGCCGCGCCATTCTGGGCGCACAAGATGGTACAGCCCGACGAGCAGCCCGGCTTCCTGTGCCTGTCGAAAGTTGGTCGAAAAGCGCTTATCGACGCCTCCGCGCCCCATACTGGATCGGATGAAGGCATATTTTTGTCCGGCGGCGGCGACTTGCGCCCAGTCGATCACGCCCTGATTGGATGATACATCGATGCCTGGTACGGCTGCCATCGGTGGGAGTCTCCTGTAGCCTAAAATTCTATTTCAGGGCGATTCTAGCCGATCTTGACGGAATGCGCTTTTCGATGACTGTTTTCAATCCACCTATGACCCTTTACAGACCGTCTCAAACTTATTACTCTGGTGATGGAGGACATCGCATGACTGATTATTTGCCCAATCTCATTATATCGTTGGGGACGCAGGTCGTTCTCGACGTCGATATTCGCAACAGCGTTGGCGAGATCGTCAAACAGCCGCCGGACGGGACACACGCCTATCGCGTTCGGCTGATCGATAATGTCGAAGTGAGCGTTAAACGGGGCGAGGTTGCTTTTATCTACTTTCTTGACGGACTCCTAGTGACTTTAAACCAGCTAAAGCTGGCTTGACTTTGGCAGCCTGTGGCTTTGAGCGGCGGCTAAGCGGCTCATTCTGTCACATTGATGGCTTAACTTGGTGCGCATCGGCGCGTCTCTACGGGTGTCGCCGCTTCCGTGCGTGCGCGAATAGCCGCCCATCATCCCGATTCCATCCTTTTCGCTGGCATGTATTTTATTTGTGCGCGTATCCACCACTTGAAAAAGTCGGCGCACAAATCCTTGACAAAATAGAACAAAAGGTATAAAGTAGTAATCTGATCAAACTATTTCGTAATGGAGAAATCATCATGGAAAATCAAGAAAATCCACAGAGCCAACAACAGCCGTCGGCGCTCAACTTGAATTCAATCATGATTGGAACCGCCCAACCCAAGCTGCTTGGGGCGTTTTATGAGCAGGTCTTTGGCAAGCCCACAGAGGTAAGTGAGGGCGAATGGTATATGTGGCAGGTTGGCAGTTGCGCTTTAAGCGTAGGCGAGCATTCGGAAGTACATGGTAACGCAAAAGAGCCGTCAAGAATTATCCTCAACCTTGAAACAAAAGATGTAAAAGAGGAATTTGAGCGGCTGAAAATGATGAGCGCCACAATCATTAAGGAGCCGTATGAGATGGGGGGCGCATGGATTGCGACCATGGCTGATCCCGATGGCAACTTTATTCAGCTCATGACCCCTTGGGAAACGGAATAGAAAGCGGGCGCGTCCCACCGTTGTCGTCATCATTCGTAGCGGGCATGGTGCGCCATGCCCGCCTCCTACGCTTGTCGCCGCGCCCGCGCGCCCTCGAACAAAAGCACCGCTGCCGCCGCCGCCGCGTTGAGCGATTCCGTTGCACCCGACATCGGAATGTAAATGCGCTGTGCCGCCAAGTCGCGCGCATCTGTACTCGCGCCGTGCGCCTCGCCGCCGATGATCAGCGCGTGTGGTTGCGTCCAGTCGGCTGCGTCGTAGGCGATATCGCCGTCCATGTCCGCCAGATACACCGTGAGTCCCGCGCACATCGCGCGGATCGCATCCCAAGCCTGTTCTGCCAGCGGGACGCGAAAGTGCGCGCCCATCCCCGCCCGCAGCGCCTTCGGATTGTACGCATCGACGCAATCGGGCGACAACAGCACGCCATCCACGCCCGCCGCCGTTGCTGTCCGCAGCATCGTCCCCAGATTGCCGGGATCGCGCACACCGTCGAGGATCAACAGCCGCGTCAGGGCGGACGGGAGCATATGTTCTGGCATTGGGAACACGCCGAGCGCGCCCTGCGGCTGTTCAGTGTCGCAGATGTGGCGCATGATTTCCGGCGCGGCGAGCAGCAGCGTCAGCGGCGCTTGTGTAAGGCGTTCGAGTTCAGCAATCGGAAAATCGGCATCATGGAGGATGAAATCAGGCGCGTAGCCCTGTGCCAGCGCGTCCGCGATCAGGCGCACGCCTTCTAGCACGATCCGCGCCGATTTGCGGCGGGATTTGGCGCTGGTTTGGAGCGCGTGGGCGAGTTTGATTTTGTCGTTCTGGAGCGAGGTAATCATAAGGTGTTGAGTCCTGAGTCCTGAGCAATCTTTGACTCAGCACTCAGGACTCAGCACTTTATGCCCGAAGATGCTGCGCGCTGAGGGCGGCGATCTTCGTGAACGTTGCAGCATCGCGTACAGCGATATCCGCCAAGACCTTGCGATCTAAGTGGATGTTGGCTTTCTTCAAGCCGAAGATGAAGCGGCTGTAGCTCAAGCCGTTTTGACGTGCGGCGGCGTTGACGCGCGCGATCCACAGACGGCGCATTTCGCCCCGCCGAGCGCGACGGTCGCGGTACGAATAGAACAGACTCTTCAACATCGCTTCGTTGGAGCGGCGGAACAGACGCCCGCGCGTACCCCATTGCCCCGCCGTCATCGCCAAGATTTTTTTGTGGCGGCGGCGGCGCGTGAACCCGGTTTTTACTCTTGCCATTGCTCGATTGCTCCGTACATAGTACGGGCGTGCCAGCAGCACGCCCCTACAAAATTTCGATATAGAATACTGCCGCCGTTATGCGGGCGGATTTGCCTTGTACAACTTCAAATAGGGCGCGGCGCGCAGGATGTTACGGCGCAAACGTGCGCTCCCCACGACGACCACTTTATCCAATGCCTGCTTGGCGCGCGTCGAGCGCCGACGGCGAAAATGCGTCTTGCCGCCTTTGGTACGCACAATCTTGCCCGTGCCAGTCGTCCGAAAACGCTTGGCGGTGCCTTTGTGCGTCTTCATCTTATATTTTTTGCCCACGTCGATGCCTCTCCAGTTATTTCTTTTTCTCTGCCGCCGGTGCCAACACCATCAGCATCGTGTTGCCTTCCATGTTGGGCATCTGTTCGATGATGGCGATGTCTTTCAGTTCGGTCGCAATGCGATCCAAGTGTTCGCGCCCGATTTCCGAGTGCGTGATCTCGCGCCCACGAAAACGAATGCGGACGCGGACTTTCATCCCGTCTTCGATCCATTTGCGCGCATCGCGGATTTTGAATGATAAGTGATGGTCGCCCGTCTTGGGACGGAGCTGAATTTCCTTCACCTCGATCACTTTTTGCTGCTTGCGTGCCTTGCGCTCGCGCCGCTCTTTTTCGTAGCGGAACTTGCCGAAGTCCATGATTCGACAGACGGGCGGGTTCGCTTCGGGCGCGACCTCGACCAAATCGAGATTTTTGGCTTCTGCCAATTCCATCGCGTGACTGAACGATACGACGCCGATGTTCTCGTTCGTTTCGCTGATCAGGCGCACTTCACGCGCGCGGATTTGATTATTGATGCGGAAATTGTCTTGGGAACTGATTGTCGCAACCCTCGCCTACTCATAAGCATAGATAACAAACAAGGCTTGTCTCAATGTGCGAGGCAGCCCAGTCGGTAAGAATGGTCAAAATTATAACATGATTACTTCAAACTGCAAGATGAAGCGTACAAACCGCTTTGTTCATCAGATCGGCATTGTGGCGGCGGCGCACACGTCGAAATTGGCTTATTTTGGGGGCTTGACAGATGTAAATATACGGCGTAAATTTATGGTGTAAATAAACACCGTTCATATTCAAAAAGGCAGTTCGATGGCACGACCTCAACAAATCAGCGCGGACAACATCAAGACGACCGCGCGCCAGCAAATGAATGAACTTGGCACAGCGGGCTTGACGCTGCGCGGGATCGCACGGACGCTGGATGTGACCGCACCCGCGATCTACAACTACTTCGCCTGTCTGGATGATCTGATCACGGCGTTGATTGTCGATGCGTATCTGTCAGTCGCGGATGCGATGGACATGGCGGACGCCGCCGAGCCAACTGATCACTATGCCGCGCGGTTGACGGGCATCTTGCGCGCTTATCGGACGTGGGCGCTGTCGCATCGGATGGATTTTCAACTGATCTTCGGTAATCCGATCCCGGGTTACAAGGCGCCGGGCGAAATCACCATCCCCGCCGCAATCCGTGCATCAACGCCGTTCACACGCCCGATTGCCGAAGCGATGTTGGCGGGTCATGTGCCACCCACGCACCTCACACCGCCGCCGACGATCCAGCGGCGCTTGGACGAACTGCTGACCACATTGGAACTGTCTGTCGCCATCCCGTCGGCATCGCTGTACTACGGGCTGATGGCATGGTCACGGGCGCATGGCGCAATCATGTTGGAACTTCAGGGACATCTGATCCCGATTGTTGGGGATGCCGATGCCTACTACAACGGCGAAATTCGCCATCTCTTAGACGACATCGGACTGTAGGGAGCCGGGGCAAACCCGGCTCATCGTTCGACAACGCAATCAGTTCTCAAGTGTGGAATTACCATCCCCGCTGCGGAGTGCGCAGCCGCGCCGGGTCTCTTAACTGCGTCTAGACGAATAGGGAGTACATCTCATGGCTGGTCAAATGCACGTCATTCTCGGAACGGGTCCCTTGGGCAAATCGGTCATGCGCGCTTTGTTGGCGCGTGGTGAGCAGGTTCGGATGGTCAATCGCAGCGGCAAAGGCGACGTTGCGGCGGGCGTCGAAGTGCGTGCGGGGGATCTATACAGCCTCGACAGCGTGCGAACCGTGACGGCGGATGCAGCCGTCGTCTATCAATGCGCACAGCCGGAATACCACGAATGGCCCGAAAAGTTCCCGCCGCTGCAAGCCGCGATCCTTGAAGGCACAGCGGCGAGCGGCGCGAAATTGGTGTTGGGCGATAATCTGTATGTGTACGGCGATCCGAAAGGGCAGCCGCTCACCGAGCAGACGCCCGCTGCGCCCATCACGCGCAAAGGCGCTGTGCGCGCCGCCATGTCGCGCGCGGCATTGGATGCGCACAAGGCGGGCAAATTGCAAGTAGCGATAGTGCGCGCGTCCGACTTCTTCGGACCCCATGATATGGTATCAGGTGGGCAGTACTTCTATCCGATTATCGCGGGCAAAAAAGTATCGGGCGTCGGGAATATCGATCACCCGCATACGTTCTCGTACATCAGCGATTTCGGCACGGCGCTGGCAACGGTTGGCGCGCACGATGATGCGTATGGTCAAGTGTGGCACGCGCCAAGTGTCGCCCCACTGACACAGCGCGATCTGTTTACATTTATCGCCGCCGAAGCCCAGACGAAGCCATCGTTCGGCTCGATCAATAAGATGATGATGCGCATGGCGGGCTTGTTTATTCCCGGCGCACGTGAGATGGTCGAGATGATGTACGAGTTCACGCAGCCGTTCGTGATGGACAGCAGCAAATTCACCAAGCGTTTCAATATTCGCGCGACGCCGATCCAAGATGCTGCCCGCGAGTCAGTGGCGTGGTTCAAGGCGAACCCGGAGCAGAAGCACTAAAAAAGCCAAGCGCCAAGACGTGGGGAGCGCCAAGCAAACTATTTTGGCGCATTTGGATGGGGCAAACTAGGGCAAACGCATCAAGATACGAGGTCTCCCCCTCTCCACGCAGTGGAGGGGGTCAGGGGGTGGCGTGAATGATACATTGTATTTTCGTGCGTTTGCCGTGCGCATTTGGCGACTTGGCGGTTCAACAATCTTGCCTTTACGTTACAATCGTCAGCTCACCAACGATATTTTCAGCCTTTATATGGAGCATCCCTCTCGTGTTGATTGATTTCGCGCCCATCGACAAGGGCGAACTGCAAATGCTCGAATTTTCGACGCGCTACTCCGTTGCCGATTTGAAAGCCGGCACCCACGCCAGCATCGACCACTTGCGCGCCATCATTGGCGATGCCGACGACGCACAGGTGACATTCCTCCCCCACGATCCCAAAGCGGATGATCCGTTCGCGCCGGAAGAAGAAAAGCATATCGGCTGGAGTCTGGCGCACCTGGTCGCACATGTCACTGCCAGCAGCGAAGAATGGGTCGCTTACGGCTCGATTTTGGCGCGCGGCATTGTCTATCCCGCTGAACCGCGCTTACGCTATGAGACTGATTGGAAAGCGATCACCACGCGCGCCCACACGTTGCAGCGGCTCGAAGAAAGCCGCCACATCCGCGTGGGTTACATCGACGCCATGCCGGATGTGCCGCATCTGGACGTGTTCCGCGAGGTCGCGCCGCGTTTTGCAGAGCGGTTTGGGCAGATCAACGCCATCGCGGCGGTGCTGTTCGGCTTGTCGCACGAAGCCGGGCATTATGCGCAGTTCCACGACGCGGCGCATCAGGCGCGGGCGGCGAAGGGATAAAGACCGGACTGAGGACTGAGAAAAGATAGCGTATTCAGGTGTTGCGCTTCGATTATAATGAGCAGTAGTGACTCAATGAACGAGGCTTCTCACTCAGTCCTCAGCACGTTCACCTCATCCCTAAAGGAATCGACATGACGAAACGGAAGATCGAACCCCGCTTGCCGAAAGGGATGCGCGACTTTTTGCCGTCGGACATGATCAAGCGCGAGTATGTGTTCAACATCGTGCGCGACGTGTTCCATCTGTACGGCTTCGAGCCGCTGCAAACCCCCGTGTTGGAACTGCGCGAGACGTTGATGGGCAAGTACGGCGAAGATGCCGAAAAGCTGATCTATCACGCACAGCATCCGGGCGGCAAAGAGGAAGTCGCCATGCGCTACGATTTGACCGTGCCGCTGGCGCGCGTCGTCGCGCAGTATCCCAACGAGATCGCGCTGCCGTTCCGCCGCTATCAATTGGCACCCGTTTGGCGCGCGGAACGCCCCCAACGGGGACGCTATCGGGAGTTTTACCAGTGCGATGCTGATATCGCGGGGGCGGCGGGCATGGATGCCGACGCCGAGATCATCAGCTTGATTGTGACGGCGCTGAAACGCTTGGGCTTCACGCAGTTCAGCGTGAAGATCAACAATCGCAAGCTCTTGACGGCGATTGGACAGTTCGCGGGCGTGGAGGGCGCGCCGCTCGCGGAACTGTACCGGAGCATCGACAAATTCGACAAGATCGGCGCGGACGGTGTGCGCGGCGAGTTGATTCAGCGCGGCTTGGCGGACGATGTGGTAGCGCGCGTGATGGATTTGATCATCGCGCGCACGGACGCCGGATCGCCGCTCGATTACATCGAAGCGACCATGGGCGCGTTCCCCGACGGGGCAGCCGCGATCCGCGAACTGCGCGATCTCGAAACCAATCTGCATTGGCTCGGCGTGCCGACGGCGAACTACGAGTTCGATTTCACGATGGTGCGCGGTTTGGGCTACTACACGGGTCCGATCTTCGAGACGATCATCACCGAGCCGAACTTGGGCAGCGTGACGGGCGGCGGGCGCTACGATGATCTGGTCGGCTTGTTCAAAGGCGAGCGCGTGCCGACGGTGGGAACATCGCTTGGCATCGAGCGCATCATCGATTTGATGGATCTTCTGAACTTGTATCCGGCGGACATCGGCGGGACGGTCGTGCAGACGCTCGTGACGGTGTTCGACGCGACGACGCGCGCCGAGTCGATCAAACTGGCGGCGGCGCTGCGGGCGGCGGGCGTGCGCACAGAAGTGTTCATGCTGGATCGCGCGATTGGCAAGCAGATCGGCTATGCGGACAAAAAGCGCGTGCCGTTAGTGGCGCTGTTGGGCGCGGACGAGGTGGCGCGCGGCGTCGTCAAGTTCAAGCGACTGGCGGACGGATACGAAGAGACGGTCGAGCGCGCGGACGCGGCGGACACGGTGAAACGGTTGTTGGGCATATAATTTATCGGTTCGCGGGCGCGCCGCTGGCACGCCCTTCCATCCATCGCGCGGAAGGTTGACGCAATGATCACGCTTATCACAGTCTTGCTCTGTTTAGTATTCGGAGGCGGGGGCGTGTGCCTCGTCCCGTTTGTTCCGCCGATTGAGAGCGATGGATGCACGGCGGAAATGGTCGATTTCTTCCCCGACGCGCGTTTGCACTCGCTGCCGCTGCACGAGTCGCCCGATGTGACGACGCCGATTGTCGGCTACGTGCCGAAGTACGATGTTGTGCGCGTGATCGAGCGGAACGAGGATTCCGCCTGGTATCGCGTCGAGTCGGCGGACGGCGTGAGCGGGTGGACGCTGGCGGGGTATTTGCGTGGTGAAGAAACGTGCAGTGATGTCCCGGCTGTCCCATAAGTGGATCGATTTGTGAACCCCGTAAATTCTTCCCCCTCGCCCCCCACACATTGGGGGCGTACACAACCCCGATTCGGGCGCATGATCATGAATGTGCGCACTCGCAAGTTGAGTGATGCCATCGCATGACCGACGCTCGTCCGTCACGATGGTTGGGAGCGCATAGAGAGAGAATACGTTCATGCTTAATTCGTTGATTCCCATCGGCATCGTGGTTGTGGTCGTGATCGTTATCCTGCTCCTGCTGCCGGGAATTGTTCTCGGTCTGGTCGTGATCGGTGAACGACAGGTCGGCGTCGTCGTCCGGCGCTTCGCATTCGGCGGCAAGAAGCTGCCATCGGGGCGGTTGGTCGCCCTCTACGGCGAACCGGGCTATCAAGCGGACACGCTCGCGCCCGGTTGGCATTTCTGGAAGTTCTCATGGATGTATAGCATCCAAAAAGTTCCGGTCGTCATGATTCAGCAGGGCGAAATCGGCGTGCTGGTTGCCGCCGACGGCGATTCCGTGCCGCCACAGCGCATCTTGGGCAAGATCGTGGCGTGCGACAACTTCCAAGACGCGCGCAAATTCTTGACCAACGGCGGCGAAAAGGGGCGTCAGCTCGGCATCCTCACTGCTGGAACGTACCGCATCAATACGGCGCTGTTCACGGTGATCACCAGCAAGACCGCCACCCAGAACGAGATGGCGCCGCAAGATTTGCTCGTCTACAGCATCGAACCGGATATGGTCGGCATCGTCACGACGCTCGACGGCGCGCCGATTTCGGAGGGCGAGATCGCCGGGCTGTATCTGCCCGGTCACGACAATTTCCAGAACGGACAAGCGTTCATCGACGCGGGCGGACAGCGCGGTTTGCAAGAGCAAGTCCTACTCAGCGGCTCGTGGAACTTGAACCCGTGGTTCACGCGCGTCGAACAAGTTCCGATGACGTTCATCCCGATTGGTTATGTCGGTGTCGTGATTTCGTTCATCGGCAAGGCGCATCAGGATGTCAGTGGGCTGGACTTCAAACATGGCGATCTGGTCAACGTCGGACATAAAGGCGTCTGGGTGACGCCGCTGTATCCCGGCAAGCATCCGATCAACACGCGCGTGATGCGCGCCGAGTTCGTGCCGACCACCAACATCGTCCTGAACTGGGCGCAGCGCACGGAGGAACACGCCTACGACAAGCGGCTGTCGTCGATTACGGTACGTTCGTATGACGGTTTCGCCTTCGAGTTGGAGATCGCGCAGGTCATTCATGTCGGCGCGCTCGAAGCGCCGAAAGTTATTTCGCGCGTCGGATCGATGCAAAATCTGGTTGATCACGTCTTGCAGCCGATTGTCGGCAATTACTTCCGCAACGCCGCGCAAGCGTACACGGTACTCGACTTCTTGATCGCGCGCAGTGATCGCCAAGTTGAAGCGGCGAAACACATGCAGGTCGCGCTGCGGGCGTATGACGTGGAAGCCATCGATACGCTGTTGGGCGAGATCAACCCGCCCGCCGAACTGATGCACACGCTGACGGAGCGTAAGATCGCCCAAGAGCAGGAAAAGACGTATCAGGTGCAGGAACAGGCGCAGATTCAGCGCCAGCAGTTGGTACGCCAGACGGAACTCGCGGACATTCAGCAGCAGGTCGTCCGCTCGGAGCAGGGCGTGAGCATCGCGGAACTGCAAGCGCAAGCGCGCGTCAAGCAAGCGGAAGGTGAAGCCGAATCGATCAAGCTGCGCGCATCCGGTGAGGCGGAAGGCATCCGGCTGACGGGTGAAGCGCGCGCGTTGGCATATCGCGCGGGCGCCGAAGCGATGGGTTCGCAGGGGTATACGGCGGTGCAGTTGATGCAAATCGTCGGAGAACGCGGCGTGCGCATCATCCCCGATATCATGGTCAACGGCGGCGGCGCGAACGGGACAGGGGGTGGCAGCATGGTTGATGCGCTGTTGGGGATCGTGTTGGCGGGGCAGATGCGCAACGGCACGCTGAGCGGCGTGGCAAATGGCGCGTCCACCACCAACGGTCACGCGATGCCAACGAATGGCGATGCGTCCGATACGGTGTCCGGTGTGCCAGCGACGCTGCCGTAAACACCGGACGAGTTGAATACAGCGTTATAGCAACCGCGTAAGTAACCTGAGTTTTGGATCGGCTCTCAACCGTTCACCTCACCCCCCAACCCCCTCTCCATGCAATGGCTGAGGGGGTTGGGGGTGAGGTGAAGCGATCCAAAACTCAGGTTAGGTAGGGAAATACAATGGTGACCTAAATACTGCACCAAAATATGCCACCAGTCGTGCCGTCACGTCCTCGATATCGACCTCGCGCCCCAACACTGCCGCGAGACTTGTCACCCCCTTATCCCGGATGCCGCACGGCACAATCCCATCGAAATACGATAAATCGGTGTTCACATTCAGCGCGAAGCCGTGTTTTGTCACCAGTTTGACGTTCACGCGGACGCCAATCGCTGCGATTTTGCATTCACCCTGTGGCGTGTCCACCCAGACGCCCGTTAAGCCCGCAATCGGATACGCGCGTACATCATAGTCTGCCAGCGTAGCGATGATCACGCGCTCCAACTGGCGCACATAGCCGACGACATCGGCGCGCAGTCCGCCGGGCGCGTCCGGTTTCGCAAGCTGCATGATCGGGTAGCCGACGAGCTGCCCGTCGCCGTGATAGGTTACGTCGCCGCCGCGATCCGTGCGCACGACTTCAATTCCCCGTGCTGCGAGTTCGTCCGGCGCTAGCAAAATGTGTTCCGCTTTCGCCGCCGATCCGAGCGTATAGGTGGGCGGATGCTCCAGCAGCAGCAGCATGTCGGGCGAGTCGGGGTTCGCGGCGCGCTCATCCGCGAGGCGATTTTGCAGTGACCATGCGTCGGCATACGGCACACGCCCCAAACGGCGAATTTCAATCGGCGTCATGGGAAATATCCTCGAAAGGAAAACGAAAAAGAAGATTGAACTGCCAAGTTATGGCGGTCTTGGCGCTTCAAAATCGCATTTTAGGTTGTGGCATCTCTGCGCGCGGCGTTCCGGCGCGGACGCCCGACATACGTCTCTACAAACGCCAAAATCTTGTCGATGGCTTGCTTGCCCGCCGTGATTGCGCCGTCGTGCGTATGATCTTCAAAAAATTCGCGCCCCACGCCGTCCAAGATCACGACTTCATGTGCCAACGGCGAGTCTTTGAGTTCGGCGCGCAGTCGGTTGATCTCGGCGGCGGCAATGTAGGGTTCGTTCGCGCCATAAATCGCCAAAATCGGCGCTTTCGCGTCTTTGAAGCGTCCGACATAGCGTCCCGGAAAGCCATAGCAGGCGACCGCCGCTTCGAGATCGGTGCGGTTGAGCGCCGCCTCATACGCGAGGCTGCCGCCCATGCCCAAGCCAATCGCGGCAACGTTGCTATTGACGCGGTGATGGTGTTCCACCGCGCCCAACGCCGTATCGACATAGCCATAGCCGTGATCGCCCAGCGCCTTGAACAGTTCGAGCGCCTCTTGCGGCGTGCGCGCGGTCTTGCCATTGAATAAATCGGGGACGATGGCGTAATAGCCCATGCCCGCGAACAAATTTGCCAGCCGCCGTTCGATCTGTGTCATGCCCCACCAATCATGCAGGATCGCCACCGCCGGAAATTTGCCGCCCATGTCGGGGTGCGCCCAGTACGCGGGCAAGACCCCGCCGTCGTCGGTCACAATACCAATGCGTCCATGTATCGTCGCGTATTCGACTCGTCCGGGATCGTAGATGGGCATGATTTCACCTCAGTTCAATGTTGTCAGGTCAACACCAGCGCGCAGGTCTCTTGTCGGAATCCGTCGCCTTCTGCTTCCGCGCCCAAGATCGACGCGCCATCTTCCTCGACCGCAAACGTCAGCGTGCGGTAGCCCTCGCGGTGTCCCCAATCGCGCAGTGACGCGACGACTTGCGACGTGAGCAGCTTGGGCGCCCACACGAACACCTCCGCTGCGCGTGGATCGTACATCGCTTGCTGTACACAGACGAGCGCCTCTTGCCCGCCCGCGCTCAACTGCAAGCGGTGACGGCGGTGCGTTTTCGTATCCGGCAGCGTATCCCACAAGTGCGACCACAGCGATTCCCACTGGGCGCGTGCGCTGGTGTAGCGTCCGACTGGCATTGACCAGCCCGCGATCCGCTTGGGATCGGCGTCCGGCGACTCGACCGCGCGATAAAAGACCTGTCCCTGTCGCGCCGACAGCGTGAAGCGGCGCAAGCACGCGATGGGGCGGGGACGCGCGCGTGCTTCGACGGCGCGCACCATCTCGTCGCCGGTTCGCGCGATCAAGACGTGACGGACTTTGTGCTGCTTGGCGCGTACCGCCAGCGCATCCAAGAGGGCGGGGATCGCTTCTTCGTCTGGCGTTACGACTTCACCGAGATACAGATGTAAGCCGTAGGGGTCGGGTTCACTTCCGGCATAGACTTCGGCGTAAGCAATCGGATCGCCATCACGCGCAACGACCAACGGCATCCCACCACCGAGCAGCAGATGATTGAGCCAGATCGCCGCCGTCTCGATGCTCATCCACGCGCCGCCGTGCAGCCAGCGTTGATGGACGGTGAGCGACTCGTAAGGGACCGTCTCGACGCGAGCATCGACATCCAATCGCTGCCACACGCCGATGCGGGCAGTGTGCAGCGCCATGATTGCGCGGGTATCGTCCAATTGAGCATCGCGTACTGTATAGGTCATGCGGCGTCCTCTGCGAGAAAGTCTTGGGAAGTCAAAATCGGGATATTTTCAAAAGGATGCAGAATCAATAAATCTTGATCGCCGCTGATGATGGCGGCAGCGTGGGCAGTGACGGCAAGTTCCAGAAATTTGTTATCTTTGGGATCGCAGCAGGCGGTGATAACCATTTTAACGTTAACGAACTCAGATTTTTCCGTCACTAAACCAAGAAAATCTTTCCGGCGTTGAGGAGATAAATATTTTTCAAATTTCTTCTTGTACAAGACGCGCTCGAGTGTTTCAAACGTGTTAAGGGATTGGATAAGTGTGTCACGCTCCAAAACGCGCTGGAGTGCCTTGCGCAGCGGCGAGTCGTCGCGCAGTGCAGCACTAATCAAGACGTTTGTGTCAACGACAAATAGAGGTCTATTCATCGTCGTAACTGTTCAGGATTTTTTCAAGAATTTCTGGAGTTAGTCCGCGTGCGGCTGCTTCTTGACCCATTCGATCCATTGCTTCGGTCAGCGTTATGGGTGGCGTATTGAATTTGCTACAGAGAATCAGTTCGATAATGTGTTGAATGCGGCGCTTATCATCGTCCGAACCATTTTCATACATGTCCGTCAATGTCTCTGGAAGTGTGATCATGATTTGAGCAGCCATCATCCATATCCTCAATTCGATTTGCAATTTAGATCGTACACCAAGACAATCCACTTGCCAAAGCGAATCAGCATGACCTTGAAGGATACCTGACATGGACAATTTCGATCTACTCGCCGCGCGGCTGGCGGATGCGCATCAACTGAACGTGGCGTACTGGCTGGCGGAGTGGGATCAGAACGTCAACATGCCACCCGAAGGCGCAGCGGCGCGCGCTGCTCATTTGGGGACGCTGCGGCGGCTGCGTCACGACTTGCTGACGCGCGATGAGACGCGCACATGGATCGAACGCGCCGCAGCAGAGACGGCGGAACTGCCCACCGACTCGTTCGCTGCCAGTCTCGTGCGCATCGCCCGCCGCGACAGCGATGCTGCTGTACGCATCCCGTCGGCGTTTGTCGGAGCAATGACGCAGACGCTCGTCCTCGCGCGCGATGTATGGGAACGGGCGAAGGCAGCGGACAATTTCGCGCAGTTTCGTCCCGCGCTCGAAGGCGTGTTGGACATCAAACGTCAAGAAGCCGACTATATCGGCTACGAATCCAATCCGTTCGATGCGCTGATGGGCAAATGGGAGCCGGGCTTGACGGCGGCGCACGTCGGCGCGATCTTCGATGCCCAGCGTCCCGTGTTGACGGCGCTGATCGCGGCGCTTGCCGAACGCCCGCCCATCGCTGATGCTGCACTGCATCAGTCGTTCCCGATGGAGTTGCAGCGCCAATTCGCGCTGTTCGTGTCGGAACGCATGGGTTTCGACTATCGGCGTGGGCGGTTGGACATTTCGGCACATCCGTTCGCGCTGCAAATCGCGCGCGATGATGTGCGGCTGACGACGCGCTACGCTGAAAACTTCTTCAATCCGGCATTTTTCGGCGCGCTGCACGAGGCGGGACATGGGATGCACGCGCAGGGTTTCGGACGCGATATCGACGGCACATTCCTATCGGATATGGAGCTGAGTTCGCAAGCCGTCGCGGAGTCCCAGTCGCGGACGTGGGAAAATCTCGTCGGGCGCAGCCGCGCGTTCTGGGAATGGGCATTCCCGCACGCCCAACGGATGTTCGCGCCGCGTTTCGACGGGATGGACACGGATGGCATGTACCGCGCGGTCAACACGGCGCGGCGGCAGTTCATCCGCGTCGAGGCGGACGAGGCGACCTACAATCTGCACATCATGCTGCGCTTTGAACTGGAAAACGAATTGGTCAACGGGCGCTTGTCGGTCGCGGATTTGCCCGATGCGTGGAATGCAAAATTTCAAGCGTTGTTTGGCAGCACGCCGCCGAGCGCAAAAATGGGCGTGCTGCAAGATATTCACTGGTCGATGGGCGGGATCGGCGCGTTTCATGGTTATGCGCTCGGTAACGTGCTGGCAGCGCAGTTTTACGCGCAGGCATTGGCGGCGCATCCGACGATCCCGGATCAAATCGCGCGCGGACAGTTCGATACACTGCGCGGCTGGCTGACGGACACTATTTATCAGCACGGGCGCAAATTTACGGCGGACGAACTGGCGCGGCGCGTGACGGGCAAGGGGATCGACTCGGCGGATTATCTGGCGTATTTGCAGACGAAATTTGGAGCGATCTATGACCTCTAAAGGCGGCTTGTTGTGCATCGACATTGGCAACACCAACATCCATTTCGGCGTGTGGATGGACAATCATTGGCGCGTTAGTTGGCGCGCGCGCACCGTGCCGGACAAGATGGCGGACGAATATGCCGTGCTGCTGCGCAACTTTTTGCGCAGCGACCGCGTGGGCATCAAACAGATCGGCGGCGTGGCGATCAGCAGCGTCGTCCCGGCGCTCAATCGCACGTTTGCCGAACTCGTGACGCGCTACATGCACATCGAACCGCTGTTCATCACGTCCAAGACCAAGATGGGCATCGGCATCGAGATCGATCAGCCGGAACAAGCGGGTGCAGATCGGCTCGTCAACGCGGCGGCGGTCGTGGCGCTGTATCGCGCGCCCGCCATCGTGATCGATTTCGGCACGGCAACGACGTTTGACGTGATTTCCAGCGCGAACGCCTATCGCGGTGGGGCAATCGCGCCGGGCATCAACCTCGCCCATGACGCGCTCGTGCGCAGCGCCGCGCAGCTCCACAAGATTGACCTGAAAGCGCCGCCGAGCGCGATTGGCACGAACACGATCCACGCGATGCAGTCGGGCGTATTCTTGGGCTATGTTGGCTTGGTCGAAGGCTTGGTCACGCGCATCAAGTCAGCGATGGAGGAACGCGACCCGATCAAGGTGATTGCGACGGGCGGACTTGCGCCGCTGTTCCAGCAATCCACGCCGCTGATCGACCTGATCGCGCCGGAATTGACGTTGGAGGGGCTGCGGATCATCTACGATATGAATAATTGACATGAAATGAGGCATGGCGCACCATGCCTCTGCAAGCGCCTCAATAATTCGGATCGAGCCAGTTGCGCAAGCCTTCCCCGATCAGATTGCAGCCCAAAATCACCAGCATGATCGCCACGCCCGGAAACGTCGCCAGCCACCATTGCAGGAACTTCGTCCGTCCGAGCGCGATCATCGATCCCCATTCCGGCGTCGGCGGCGCGATTCCCAAGCCCAAGAAGCTCAATGCCGAAACCAACAGGATGATGCTGCCCACGTCCAGCGCCGCCTTGATGATCAGCGGCGTCCAAGCGTTCGGCAGGACGTGTGTGAGCAAAATTCGACCCTCTGGCACGCCCAACGCGCGCGCCGCCGTCACATATTCGTAGGCGCGCACGACCAAGACTTGTGACCGCATCAGGCGCGCGTATTCGGGCCACAGCACGACCGATGCCGCGATGATCGCATTCGTCAAGCTGGGTCCCAAGAATGCCGAAATCGCCAGCGCCAGCACGACCGAGGGGAACGCCAACGTCACATCCGCGACGCGCATCACGACGCTATCGACTGCGCCGCCAAAGAAGCCCGCCGCCGCGCCCAACAGCGATCCGATGATCACGGATACGAACACGACGAAAAACGACGCTGGCAGCGACACACGCGCGCCATGCACCACGCGGCTGAAGATATCGCGCCCCAGTTCGTCCGTTCCGAACGGATGTGTTGCGCTCGGCGGATCGAGTCGTTCGCGCAAATTCTGGGCGATGGGGTCGGTCGGAGCAATGATATCCGCGAAGATGATCAGCGCGAGGAACAGCGCCAAGATCGCCGCGCCCACCCACAGCGATGGATACTTGCGCGCGTGCTTGCGAATGCGGCTGGACAGTGGCGCGGCTTGCACGCGCGCGGGTGGGAGCGAAATGGCGGTCATGAGACACGAATCCGGGGGTCGAGGATGCCATAGAGGAGATCGACGATCAAATTGATCACGATGTAAATCACGGCGATCAACAGTGTGCCGCCCTGAATCGCGGGATAGTCGAGGTTGCTGGCGGCGCGCACTAAGTACTGTCCCAAACCGGGCCAGTCGAACACCGTTTCGGTCATGACCGCGCCAGAGAGCAAGCCAGCGAACGCCAAGCCTAAGATCGTGACCAGTGGAATCAACGTGTTCCGCAGCGCGTGCCGAACGACGACCGCGCGCAGCGACAAGCCTTTGCTCCGCGCGGTGCGGATGTATTCGCGGCGCATTTCTTCGATAATCGACGCGCGCACGACGCGCAAGACCAACGCCAGCGTGAAGCCGCCGAGAATCAGGGTGGGCAGCATTAGATGATGGAGCGCATTCCAGAACACCGCCCAATCGCCCACGAGCAGCGCATCAATCGTGACCAGTCCAGTCACGCGCGGCGGGAATGCCATGCGCAGATCGAGCCGTCCGGGTCCCGGTGCAATGCCGAGAAAATAGTAGAACACGGTCAGGAAGATCAGACCCGACCAGAACGGCGGCAAGCTGGCGTTAAGCAGCGAGATGAACCATGCCGCGCGATCCACGAATTTCCCGGCGCGCACGCCCGCCCACACGCCGAGCGGGATGCCGATAGCGACGGCGAACAACAGCGAACCGAGCGCGAGTTCGACGGTAGCGGGCAAGAACAGTGCCAAATCTTCCGCGACGGGGCGCTTGGTGATGAATGAGTCGCCAAAATCGCCGCGCAGCATGTTCACTAGATACGTCCCATACTGTTCCCAGATCGGGCGATCCAGCCCCCACTTGCTGACCGCCGCCGCCACAATCGTTGGGTTGTCCATTGCGCGCTCCCCGACGATCATCACGAGCGGATCGACCTGCACGAGGTTGTAGATCAAAAATAACGCCAATGTGATCCCAAACAGCATGGGGATGGCGAGGAGCAAGCGGCGGAGGGCGTAGCGGATTAACATAAAGAAGTGCTGAGGCGGGGGAATGCTGAGGACTGAGTAAACGACAATCTCAGTCCTCAGTCCTTTTCCCTCAGTCCTGTTTTAGGACTTGCTCAACGAGTAGAAATCGGTGAAGTACACCGGATGAAACACGTACCCCTGCACATTTGCACGCAGCGCGTACAACGCTTGCGGTTGGAACAGCGGCAGGAACACGGCTTCGTTGAGGTGCGCCGTCTGATATTCGATGTAGAGCTGCGTGCGCAACGCCGGATCGGTCTCGTTGGCGGCGCGCATGGCTAAGTCGGCAATCGTGGGCGAGTCCATGCGGATGCGGCGTGACAAGCCGCTGTCCGCATACGAGAAGTAGTCCGACCACATCGTGGCGTCGAGATAATCCGGCGTCCAGGTCGAGAACAGGAAGGGCAGTTCTTGCGCGCGGAATGCCGTCAAGAAATTCGACGTGGGCTGCTGATTGATCTCGACCGTGATGCCGACTTCCGCCAAGTCCGCTTGAATCTTCGCCGCCAGCGTCTCTGCCGGGATGCCGCCGGGCGCGCCCGTGCCGATGTACAGTGTCAAGTTCATGCCGTCGGCAAAGCCGGACTGTGCCAGCAGATCGCGCGCCGCGTCGAGATTGCGGACGTAGCGTTCCGTCGGGTTCGATCCCTGCACGCCAATCGGCAGCGGCGAAGCGGGACGATCTGCGTAGCCGGACAGCAAGCCGTCGATGATGCCGTCATAGTCGATGGCTTGCGCGATGGCTTGGCGCACGAACGGATCGGACAGGGGCGTAGCGAAGGTAGTGCTGTCCGGCGAGAGCGCCAAGTAGGTCAGATTGAGCGTCTGCCCGAACACCAACTGCAAATCGGGATTGGCTTGGATTTGTTCCGCCAAGTCTTTATCGACATTTTCGTAAATATCCACATCGCCGCGTTCCAACAGTTGCAGCGCAGTGCTGGCATCGTTGACGTTGCGCAGCGTGACGGCGGACAGTGAAGCGGGTTCACGCCAGTAATTATCATTGCGCACCAGCGTGATTTCGGTCTCCGGCGTCCATCCGGTCAGGATGAAGGGGCCCGATCCGGCGCTGTTTTGCGACAGCCAGTCGTTCGCCGTGTCGGTCGTATCGGCGTCGGCGGCGTCCGTGCCACCGTTGGCGACGACGACCGCTTTTTCCAGCACGCTCATGGCGGGCGCAGTGACAATCGTCGGGAATGCGGGCGTCGGGGCGGACAGTGTGACGACGACGGTCTGCGCGTCGGGCGTGTCGATGGCGGCGACGGCATCCGCATAGAACGACGGATTGCCCTTGATGTTCTTCAAGCGCATCCACGAGAAGCGGACATCTTCCGCTGTAATGGGATTACCGGATGCGAAGCGCGCCGCCGGATCGAGCGTGAATGTGACTGTCAGCCCATCGTCGGACACGCTGTAGCTCGACGCCAACAGCGGAACGACGGTGGTCAGGTCATCGGCGCGGATTTCGAGCAGCGTCTCGTAGGTGGCGTGGTGGATGGTCAGGTTGGTCGTCTCGTAGGCGCGACCCGGATCGAGCGTGATCACATCATCGAGCAGCGTGGCGAAGACCAGCGTATCAGCTTGCGCGAATACGCCGCCAGCGAGGGCGAAGGTGGCAAGTAAGGCGAGAAGAAGGAAGAAGCGTTTCATCGAATGTGCCTCTCACAGAAACAGAAGTGAGCAGATACTTTAACGCACGATGATGAATCGGACAAATCCTTGCATAACGCTGCCAAATACGATAACACTATCAGCATATCTTTCGCGCGCCGAAACAATAGGATATCATTGTGCGCTTTTATGATGGGCTGACGCTGGCACCGCTGCCGATGCAAGTGCATGGACAGCTCGACCCCGTTTACTGCTATCATCTGGTAGATTTGACGGGTGGTTGAATGGGTGTCTTGTCGTTCAAGCAGGTGAGCATGATCTCGTGAAACAAAAATTGCAATCCAACGCGCTTAACCCCGCCGACCGTCCGATCCATGATTGGTATCGCTTCGTACTGTCCTTTCCGCCCCATCTCGTGCGCGATTATCTGACTGATTTCGCGGTCAAGCCGGGTCAGATCGTGTTAGATCCATTTTGTGGCACGGGGACGACGATGGTTGAATGCAAAAAACTTGGGATTGCCAGCGTCGGCGTCGAAGCCAATCCGCTGGCATCTTTCGTCAGCGCGGTCAAGCTCGATTGGAGTCCCGATCCTATGGGGCTGATTCAGCACGCGACGGTGCTGGCATCGGCTGTGCGTCAACACCTTGAACGCGATGGGTTAGACGAAGATCGGCTATTCGATGCGGATCAAGCAGCCGCGTTCGTCGCGCAAGCATCGGATTTGCGCGCGTTGCCGCCCGACACGCACAACATCTTGTTGACGAATGCTATCAGCCCGATCCCAATGCACAAAGTGTTGACACTGCTGCACGCGATCCAATCCGAATTGGATAATCCATTTCGGCGTCATGCAGAATTGGCGCTGCTCACGGCGGCAGTCCGCTCGTTCAGCAATCTGCATTTCGCACCCGAAGTCGGGATCGGGCGGATCAAGCCTGATGTGCGCGTGGTCGATGTGTGGCTCGATCATGTGCGCCAGATGGCGTTCGATCTGATGTCCTACGGCGACTTGGACAGCATCCCAACCACGCTGTACGGCTTGGACGCGCGCCAGCTCACCGGGATCGCCCCCGGATCGATTGACGCGGTAATCACGTCACCGCCTTACCCCAACGAGAAAGATTATACGCGCACCACGCGGCTTGAGTCGGCGCTGATGGGCTTCATCACGGATCGCGCTAGTTTGCGCGCGCTCAAACACAGACTGCTGCGCTCCAACACGCGCAACGTCTATGTTCATGATGACGATGATCAATGGGTGCGCGATTTGCCGCATATCATCGATTTGGCGGACAGCATCGAGGCGCGGCGGATCGCGCTCGGCAAAACCAGCGGCTTCGAGCGGCTGTACGGTCGAGTGACGAAGCTGTATTTTGGCGGCATGGCGCGACATCTGGCATCGCTGCGTCCGCTGTTGAAATCAGGCGCACTGTTGGCGTATGTTGTGGGCGATCAAGCATCGTATTTGCAGATCATGATCCATACGGGCGCGCTGCTGGCGGACATTGCGACGCATTTGGGCTATGATGTTGTCCGCATCGATTTGTTCCGCACGCGCTTGGCAACGGCGACGAAAGCGCAGTTGCGGGAAGAAGTGGTCATTTTGCGTTGGAAAGGACACTGAACGCTATGTCCGACGTGCCGCTCAGTCCGAATCGTTATGCACAGATTATCGAGCGCATTTTCTTCAGCAAATACAACGTCGATGTGACAACCATTACCTTCGTCCGGGAAGATTTAGAGTTAGCGGCGAAGGGATTGAGTATTCGACTACCCAAAAATCTGGGTGATATCCTCTACAGTTTTAAATATCGCGCGGGAATGCCTGCCAGAATTCTTGAAACTGCGCCAGAGGGCAAAACATGGATTTTGAAGAATGTCGGACGTGCGGCGTATGCGTTCGTACTGGTCAACGATCTACCCATTCGCCCTAATCCGTTGTTGGAAATCATCAAAATCCCGGATGCGACGCCCGAAATCGTCGCCATGTATGCCTTTGGTGATGAACAAGCCTTGCTCAACCGCCTCCGCTACAACCGCCTCATCGATATTTTCACCGGATTAACGTGCTACTCGTTGCAAAATCATTTGCGTACAACGGTTGCAGGGATTGGGCAGATTGAAACTGACGAAATCTATGTCATTCCGATTCAAGCGAAACGCGGAAACGACCGCTTGAATATCGTTCAAATCGAGCAAGATATTGCTTTATGCGCGGCACGATTTCAAAATCTGATTTGTCGCCCCGTTGGCGCACAGTTCATGGATCTGGATACGATAGCATTGTTCGAGTTCAAAGACACAAGTGATGGGATTATGATCGTAAATGAGCGCCATTATCGGTTGGTCGCGCGCGCCGATTTGCGCACCGATGAGATTTTGTCGTATCGAGATCGTGCAGAATGAAATGCTTTCTACCAGATGGTCGCACTTCATCATGCTGGCGTATGACTTATAGATTTCCAGCGCGAGATGCCGCTTGTTTCACCCCCTCTCTGCGAACCACTCGCGGCTCAACAAGCCATACAGCAGCATGTCGTGGCGTTCCCCGTCGCGCAGCAGCGCCTCGCGGTGGACACCCTCGCGCACGAAGCCGATCCGCTCGTACAGCCGGATCGCAGGCGCGTTGTAGCTGAAGACCGTCAACTGTAAGCGATGCAAATTCAGTTCGCGGAAGGCGTAATCGATCACCAGCGTCATGACCTCGCGCCCATAGCCCAAGCCGCGATAGCGCGGATCGCCAATCGCAATGCTCACCCACGCATGACGATGCGTCCAGCTTACCGCGTCGATATCGGCATAGCCGATCATCTCGTCGCTGTCGTGCGGGCGTACTGCGAACGGATATGAGTCCGTCGGGCGCATCAAGTCATCCACGAATCCGCTCATCCGCGCCAGCGAACGCGGATACGCCGCGCGCGAGTCGAACAGCCGCGCGAAGTCGCTGTCCTCGTACCAGCGCGCCCATGTATGGGCATCCTCCGCGCGTGGCGCGGTCAAACGGATGCGCGCACCGTGAAATAGATTGCGATTGTCCATCTGCAACATCCTGTCGCGTGAACGGCGCTCAAACGTGGTGCAAGCGCCCAATTGCAGCAATTATAAGGCGGTATGCTGGATAACAGCGACGACAAAAGGTGGAACATGATGCGACGAAGGTTGTTCGGAGGCTGGCGCGCGGTAGCACGGACATGGCAAGCCATCTCCCTACTGTTGGTATTGATGGGTGGCGCATGGACGACGTTCGCATCCGAATCGGGAGCGTGTCCCACTGCGCCCGCGCCCCGTCTGCGCATTGGCATGGCTGTGGTCGTGTCGCCCGACGTGGGAACGCTGAATTTGCGCGCCCTGCCTGCGCGCGATACCGGCGTGGTGACGCGGCTGTACGCCGATACCCCGTTGACCGTGATCGGCGGGCGCAGCTGCAACGGCGTGTATGGCTGGTGGCGCGTCGAGACGGCGGGCGGACAGCGCGGTTGGGTCGCGGAGGGCGATTGGGATTTGTACTATCTCATCCCGGCGCGCGATCTCATCACGGGACACACGCCGACGCCGTTTGAGTGGTCATGCGAGAGCGTGCGCGATGTGCGGCGGTGTCCGCTGCCATAAATCCGATGGGCGTGGGCTACGAGTCGCCTTTGTCGATGGCGCGCAGCACCTTGAGCATGAACATGAAGCCGCGACTGGGCGCGACGATTTGATTGAGTGTCCCCACCACATAGAGCGACCGCTTCGGGTTATAAAAAGCGAAGGCATTATTCGCGCCCGCGTGTCCGATCAGTTCTGGCGGCGCTTGAAACGGCGACATCAGGCGCGGCAGTTGAAAGCGCATATGCCATAGCCGTACTGCGCCGGAAAGAAGATTGGATTCCAGCGCGCGGTCATCTGATCGAGCAGCGCGCGCTGACGGATGCGGTATAGAGTTTGGTGATGCTGGCGATGAAATAGGGCGTGTTCGGCGTCACTGGAGTGTGCGTGTCGGGATCAGTGATGCCCGCTGCGCCCTTGAAATCGATGCGTCCGTCGGCGGATTGGACGCCAAGAAAGGCGCTGGAGATCGCTTTTTTGCGAAGTTCTTGATCGATGAGCGTCTGTAACCGCGTGTAAAGTGTCGATGAGGTCAAATGAACGTCTCCAAGTGGGTGAAAGAGGCACAATCTCCGATGACTATACTGCAATTCATTCGGAAGTTGACTCACTTGACTGGCTCAACGATGCGGTTGGGTGATCAAAAGGTGTCCAGTCCGTCGTCGGAAATGAACCAGTTACGCTACAATTGAAGGCATGACACGCATAATACTCCCACTTATGCTCATCCTCGTGGCGCTGTGCGCGTTGGCGCTCGGCGTGATCCGCGCGCGTCCCTATGCCAACGATTCGCTCTCGGTGTGGCTGGATATAGAGTCGGACGGCTGCACGCTGTCCTGTTGGCGCGATATCCGTCCCGGCGTCACGCCTGCTGATATGGCGCTGCTGGAATTGGCGCGCATGGACGATGTGACCGAAATCACGGATACCCCAACCGCATCATCGCTGCAAGGCTCGGCAAGCTACATTGGTTGGCGCTGGGTGACCAGCCAACCAGATTCATCCAGTGGGCTGATGATCGTGGAAGAAGGCGTTGTACAGGAAATCTATATGGCGCTGCGAGTGCGCGCGGGCGATATGTGGCTGACGTTGGGTGCGCCGATGGGCGGCGAAGTGAGTTTTGTCGAGAGCTATGGGCAGCGCGGATCGATACTGCATACGATGGTCTATCCGACGCGCGGCTTGACGGTCATGTCATATATCGATTGCCCAATCATCCTGCCGCGCGCGTGGACACAGACGGTATTCGTGTGGCTGCGCGATTTGAGCGACCGCCGCTTCGATTATTTGCTTTACGATGATTACATGCAGCGCCGCGCAATGATGTTGGTCATGGGACGACGCGAATATTGTTGAGGACACGATGACGACGGACGCTCTGAAGCGCATGACCCCGATTGACGACAACGACAACTTTCCCGATGCCGTCAAGCCGCCGCTCGACCGCGACTCCTTGCGCGATGTGATCGACCTTGCGCTGTGGGCGGGGCAGCTCATGTTGGCGCATGGCGCGGACACCGCCCGCATCGAAGAAACAACCCATCGCGTCGGTACGGCGCTCGGCGCAACGTGGATGGATATCCTCGTCTCGCCCAATGCCGTCGTGATCACGACCACCAGTGGCGAAGAATTCCGCACCAAAGTTCGGCGTGTGGTGGCACTCGGCGTCAACATGGCGATCCTCGATGCTGTGAACGCCCTCAGCCGCCGCATCGAGTCGGGTGAATGGGATCGCGTCGCTGTCCGCCGCGAATTGGAGCGCATCGGCGCGATGCGACACGATTATCCCCGCTGGCTGATTGCGGCGGCGGTTGGCGCGGCGTGCGCGGGTTTCAGTCGGCTGTTTGGCGGGGATGGCGGCGCGTTTGCGGTGACATTCGCAGCGGCAGGCATAGCGATGCTCGTGCGACAGGCGCTCCAGCACCGGCACTTTAATGCGCTCATTGCGATCATCCCAACGGCGTTTACGGCGGGCATGATCGCGGCGAGTGGCGTGCACTTCGGCATGACCGCGACGCCCGAACCCGCCTTAGCGGCGTCCGTCCTTCTGCTCGTGCCGGGCGTGCATCTGATCAATGCGATGCGCGATCTACTGATGGGACACATCGTCACGGGCTTAGTACGCGGCGTGACGGGCGCGCTCATTTCGGTGTGCATTGCGATTGGAATGTTGTTGGCGTTGGGCGCGTTGGGGATACAGGGATTTTGATGTTCGACACACTGATTGCCTTCATCATCGATGCGCTGTGGTCATGCGTGGCAGCACTCGGATTCGCCGTGCTGTTCAATGTTCCACGCCGGATGCTGCTCGGTTGTGCGCTGGTGGGCGCGGTTGGACACGCGGCGCGCTTCTTGGTCTTGCACGCGGGGCTGCCGATTGAAGCGGCTACGCTGTTCGCAGCGGTGTTGGTCGGCGGCTTGAGCGCGATCCTCAGCCGGATTTATCAGACGCCCGCGCTGATTTTCGGCATCGTCGGCGCGATCCCGATGGTTCCCGGCGTCTTCGCGTACCGCGCGATGATCGGTTTGATCCGCGTCGCGGGTGCCGATACGTTGTTGGCGGACGAACGCGCGCTGTTGTTGAGCGGGGCGGCGATCAATGCGGTCAAGACGGGGCTGTTGTTGGGCGCGCTCGCCGTCGGGATCGCCGTGCCAACGCTGCTGTTTTCGCGGCGTAAGCCCGTGGTGTGACCCTATTTGTGCGCAAAAATGGGTTCAGGTTCTGGAATTGGATCGTTGTGATCGAGCGCCGTTTCGAGCCAGCGCCGTTTGGCGTCCTCAATCAGTGGCAAAATATCTTCCCAATGGTCGGCTTGCGTCATGCAGCCTTGCAATTCTTTGACAAGGATCACCCAGCCGCCGTCATCAGGATCCGGGATGATTTCGAGCGTATAGGGCAGGGCAGCGCCAAGTAGTCATCAATTTTCTTGATCATCATTATTTGTCTCCGACTTTGCTTCAGGTTCTGGGAATAGTTCGGCTAAAGTATCGAGTTTTTTTCGGACATAAAAGGGTTTAACCGTATTGCCATGCACTGGAATGACGATGATTTTCACCGTTTGTTTTTTCGGCATACCGATAGGTATGGTGGCTACCACTCGTGCGTTCTAAGCGAAATTCATAACTGATCACTAACGTTTCAAGACCGTTAAACGTTACTCCTTTTGGATTTGTGCGCAGCTTCTTGCGTAGTTTATCGCGTTTCAACATATTTCTTCCTTTAATATCCTAGCCCTTTAGCCGCGCCAGCACCGCATCCAGCGCATCCAGTGCCGCGCTCAACGTGTCCTCTGGCGTGGATGACCCTGCGATCCACAGTGCCAATTCGTTCATCGCGCCGGACAGCAGATGCGCCAACGCCTCTACCGATGGCGTATGGATCGTTCCGGCGTCCGCCAGCGCCGCCAATTGTTCGCGCAGCAGGCGCATCGCGTTCTGTTCGTCGATCTGCCGCCATGTTTCCCAACCTAAGACGGCAGGCGCGTCGATCAGCATGATCCGCGCGATCCGGGCATCGAGCGCGACTTCCAAGAAGGCGTGGCAGCCCACCATCAGCGCGCGCCACTGATCCGGTTCTGCGTCTGCCACCGCTTCGATGTGCGCGCCGACTTCGCGCCCCACGTCGTCCAACACGGCGCGGAACAAGCCTTCTTTGCCGTCAAAGTGATGATAGAGCGCGCCGCGCGTCACGCCCGCCGCCGCCACGATATCTTCCAGCGCCACGCCCGCGTATCCCCGTTCTGCAAACTGTTCGCGGGCGCTGGCGACGAGCGTCCGTATCGTTTGTTCGCGTTGTTCCGCCTTTTTCATATCCCAATCCTTGACATACATACTGATTGTACGTATGATAAATGTATACAGACTGTACGTATTTTAGTCGAAAGAGGACAACCATGAAACTGAGCAGCTTCTATCCCGTGCTTGCGACGGACAAGGTGACGGCGGCGCGCGATTTTTACGTGCAGCATTTCGGCTTCGCGGTCACATTCGACGCCGATTGGTACGTCAGCTTGAAACAGCCGGACGAACAGCGTCCGTATGAATTGGCAATCCTAGATTACACGCATCCGACGCTGCCCGCCGCCTATCGTAAGTTTGTGCAAGGGTTGATCTTGAATTTCGAGGTCGAGAGCGCGGACGCTGAATATGCGCGGTTGATCGACGGCGTGGGACTGCCGTTGGTAAAAGAACTGGTGAGCGAGGACTTTGGACAGCGGCATTTTATCACGGTCGATCCGAGCGGCGTGCTGATCGATGTGATCCAGATCATTCCCCCGACGGGCGCGAGTGCGGCAGATTACATCGAAAAAGTGTAGTCAACGCTGCTTTGTCCCCGCTCCGATTCGGGGCGGGGACAGACAACGTTTGATGGGTAAGTTTCTTTGCTCATCATCGTAATTTCCACACTCGTTGGATGCGCGCCTGCCGCAACACCGACCGCAGCACCCGAACTCACGGTCGTTCCTACTCGTATCGTCTTGGTCATGAAGACGTTGACGAATCCGTTCTTCATCCAGATGGAACGCGCCGCGCCGGAATTTACCATTCAATTTGCCGTCTTATAAGCAAGAATACGCCTCTGTGCGACCTGATCAAGGGCTGAGTGGTCTCCGTTTGACTCATTTACGCTTTCGTGCTATTCGTTATGATGAAATAAGTACATGGGGGAATTTCATACTATGCACAAGCGTCGTTTTGCCGTTCGGTTCGCATTTTTGGTGGTCATCCTCGTTCTGGTGAGCGGATCACGTTTAAGCCTACAAGGCGCGCGCGCCCAAGCCGATGGCGCAGCGCCCCAAACATACACGCTGCACGCCGGATTGAGCGGACAGGGCAAACATCCGACTGCTCTCTTTCATCCCTTCAACGATCCAAGTCCATCGTGGCGATACGATCACATGGACGTTCGGCGGCGGGCTGCACAATATGCGCTTCACCGACCAAATCGAATGGGGTACTTTCTTTACACCAATCGAGGTAGCGGACAGCCAGCACTTGATCTTCGACCCGAAGCTGTCGTATCAAACGGTAGAGAGTGGCGGCGCGTTCACGGGTGGGGCGCTCAACAGCGGCGTCGCCTTCGATATGGATCACAGCACGCATGTGTTCGATGCCGAAGCCCCCTACAGCTATTCGATTGTCGTCGATTCGGAGCCGGGAATGTATTCGTACCTGTGCGATATCCATCCGGGTATGATCGGCTACATCGAGGTCGTAGCGGATGATATCGCTGTACCATCGCCGTTCGAGGTGAGCGAGCAGATGTCCGCGATTGTCGCCGCCACGCTAAATGATGCGACCGCGCGCATGTACGCCGCTGAAGCGGACTACGCCGCGACGACTGACGACGGCGTGTTGGAAGTTGCCGCCGGAATCGAATTCATCAGCGGGGAAGTTCGCGTCGCTATCGACCGCTTCTATCCGTCGACCGGCGTGATTGGCGCAGGCGAAAGTGTGGCGTGGTCGTTGGCAGACACCGCGACGGTCGCGCACGCCGTGGTCGCGCCATATCTCGGTTCTGCCATATACAGCAATTTACTTGAGGACGCGGATGGCAATCGCTACATCGAGTTCAGCCCGTTGGGGCTCTTTCCGACGCTGACTGATGGCATGTGGGACAACGATGCGGAATATGTCCATGCGGGCATCGTCGCACCCGGACAGGCGATCACGGTGATTTTCCCCGAAGCGGGCGTGTATGCCTACTCGGATGTGTTCGAGCCGGGTATGACGGGAACCATTGTCGTGGTGGACGGCGAGTAACCGTCCCGTAGCGGGCATGGTAAGCTGCCATGCCCGCTACAAGAACCTTACTCGCCCGCGCTGCCTTCATCCAACACAGCAGGCGTCGCCGTCACATCCAGTGGGATTTTGGCGGCTGCACCCGTGCCACAGATGGTGATGGCGAACTGTGCCGTATCCGATTTCGCGCCGCCTGTCCCGTTATTGCCCAACTCATTCACCGTGACCAGCAAAATGGTGGTTCCCGCAACCTGTAGGCTGCCGCGACACTCCCGATTCCAATCCGCAGGAGCAAAAGCATCCATAGATTAGAGAGAGGAACGAACGAATCCATTGTCGTGAGGAGAACATAAAACTCACTCCTTTTATGAATTTCGCAACTCTGAGGAATCGAAAAGGGCGTTCGCTTGAACGCCCCTCACTTTTCCACTCAACCCTGTCGTTTACGCCGTTTCCGGCACGATCACCGTGAAGATCAAACCATCGCCCGCCTCGTCGGTGTCCGCTACAACTTGATCGCCCTCGCGGACGCGCCCTTCCAAGATTTCGAGCGCCAATCGGTCTTGGAGTTCGCGCTGGATCGCGCGCTTGAGCGGACGCGCGCCATACACCGGATCGTAACCGCGCGCCGCCAAGAACGCCCGCGCATCTGCCGTCAATTGCAGCGCGATCCGCCGTGCCGCCAACATCTGTTCCAAGCGCCCCAGTTGAATGGTGACGATGCGTTCGATGTCGCTTTGCGTTAAGCTCTGGAAAACGATCACATCATCCAAGCGGTTCAAGAATTCCGGGCGGAAATAGTCATCGAGTTCGGGCAAGATCGCCTCACGCAGAGTCTTGTTGTCGGCGTCCGCCATTTGTTTGATGATCTGCGAGCCGACATTGCTGGTCATGATGATGATCGCGTTGGTGAACACGACCGTTCGCCCCTGTCCGTCGGTCAAGCGCCCATCGTCGAACACTTGCAAGAAGATGTTGAACACATCGGGATGCGCCTTCTCGACTTCATCGAGCAGGATCACCGAGTACGGACGGCGGCGCACGGCTTCGGTCAGTTGTCCGCCTTCCTCATAGCCGACATAGCCGGGCGGCGCGCCGATCAAGCGCGCGACGGTGTGCCGTTCGCCGTATTCGCTCATATCGAGGCGTACCATCGCGTTTTCATCGTCGAACAGGAATTCTGCCAGTGTGCGCGCCAGTTCCGTCTTGCCCACGCCCGTCGGACCCAGGAACAGGAACACGCCGACCGGACGATTTGGATCGCTGAGTCCCGCGCGGCTGCGCCGTACCGCTGACGATACGGCGCGCACGGCTTCGGCTTGCCCGATCACGCGCTCATGTAGGCGAGTTTCCATGCGGCGCAGCTTCTCGACTTCGCCTTCCAGCATCCGCGTGACCGGAACGCCCGTCCAGCGCGAGACAACTTCCGCGATGCTGTCGGCGTCCACTTCTTCGCGCAGCATCGATGTGCCGTCGCGGTGCAGCGTGTTGACGGCGGTTTCGCGCGTCACGAGTTCGCGTTCCAGTTCGGGCAGGGCGCCGTAGCGCAAGCGGGCAGCGCCTTCGAGATCGGCGCGGCGTTCGGCTTGCTCCAGTTGAAGCTTCGCCTCGTCGATTTTCGTTTTCGCGTCGCGGATGCCCTCGATGGCGCTCTTTTCCGTTTGCCAACGGGCGGTCAGCGCGTTCAGTTCCTCGCGCACGTTGGCGATGTCGGTTTCGAGTGTATGGAGCCGTTCGCGCGAGGCTTGATCGCGCTCTTTCTTCAGGGCTTCGCGCTCGATCTCCATCTGCATGACGACCCGTTCGACGCGATCCAGCGCGGCGGGCTTGCTGTCGATCTCCATCTTCAGGCGCGCGGCGGCTTCATCGATCAAATCGATGGCTTTGTCCGGCAGTTGGCGATCCGGAATATAGCGCGAGCTAAGGGTCGCCGCCGCGATCACCGCGCTATCTTGGATGCGCACGCCGTGATGGACTTCGTAACGTTCCTTCAGCCCGCGCAAAATGCTGATCGTGTCTTCGACGTTGGGTTCGTCCACGAACACGGGTTGGAAACGACGTTCCAACGCTGCGTCCTTCTCGATGTACTTGCGATATTCGTCCAGTGTGGTCGCGCCAATCGTGTGCAGCTCGCCGCGCGCCAGCATCGGCTTGAGCATGTTGCTGGCGTCAACCGCGCCCTCTGCCGCGCCCGCGCCAACGATAGTATGCAGTTCATCGAGGAACATGATGATACGTCCGTCGCTGTCGGCGACCTCTTTCAGCACCGCTTTCAAGCGTTCCTCAAATTCGCCGCGAAACTTCGCGCCCGCCAACAGGCTGCCCATATCGAGCGCGATAATTTGCTTGTCGCGCAAGCTCTCTGGCACATCGCCGTTGACGATGCGCTGTGCCAAGCCTTCGACAATCGCCGTCTTGCCGACGCCCGCTTCGCCAATCAGCACCGGATTGTTTTTCGTGCGGCGGCTGATCACCTGAATCACGCGGCGGACTTCTTCCTCGCGCCCGATCACGGGGTCGAGTTCGCCGCGTCGCGCCATCGCCGTCAGATCGCGCCCGTATTTTTCGAGACTCTTGTACGTAGACTCCGGGTCTTGCGAGGTGATGCGCTGTCCGCCGCGAATGGCGGTCAACGCTTGCAAGATCGCGTCAGTGGTCACGCCCGCGCGCGTCAACATGCCGCCGACGTTCTTATCGTCGGAGAGCGCGATCAGAATGTGTTCGGTGCTGGTGTAATCGTCGTGCATCTTCGCGGCTTCGGCTTCGGCGCGGTTGAAGGCATCGAGCGCGGCGCGGCTCAGGCTCGTTTTGACGTTGCCGCCGCTCACGCGGGGGCGCGCGTTCAATTGGCGTTCGAGTTCAATCAAGAGCGTAGTGGGGCGTCCGCCAATTTTGGCGATCACTTCGGGAACCACGCCCTCTTTCTGCCCGACGAGCGCGACGAGCAGATGCAGCGGGTCGATCTCGCTGTGTCCGCGTTCTTCTGCCAGCGATTTTGCCTTCAGGATCGCTTCTTGCGCGCGGTTGGTATATTTGTTCAAGTCCATGGGATCACCCTCGACTTATATGGGATTAAAACATGCTCTGATTATAGTCGTGGGGAGTATGAGGGACATTAGAGCGGAACAAAAAACCCGCCCCTACTTGCGCGGGGACGGGTCAGAAGTTGCTTGTTGATCGCGGGACGGTTTGTTACTTCTTGATCACGGTGACGGCGCTGGCTTGCTTGCCCTTCTTACCGTCGGTGATTTCAAATTCTACCGCGTCGCCTTCGTTCAGCGTGCGGAAGCCCGATGCTTGAATTTCCGAGTAGTGAACGAATACGTCAGGCCCGTTTTCGGGGGTGATGAAGCCGTAGCCCTTGTCGCCGTTGAACCACTTGACCGTACCGCGCGTGCGTGCTGCCATTTGAATCGCTCCTGAAAAAAATGTTGTTGGATTATTGCGCAGCCAGCGAACACACCGCATCCCAACGTTCCAGGAGCATTACGAGTAGTGCTTGGCTTCCGGGTGTACCCAACGACTGTACCCCGATGTGGGCAAGACGAACTGTCCACAACTTCCACATGCTTTTATAGTATAAGGATGATTTTTCAAAAAAGCTACAGGCAATTTACGCTTTCTATACAACCTTAACGTATCTTTGGCTCTCAATCCCGATTTTCTCGATCAACCCGATGCACATCGGCGACTGTTGAGTTGTGCAGCTTGCGCCACGCTCGGCATCGTAATCGAATCAGCCCTTATAAAAACTCCACCGTTTAGCCCTCCCGCTCATTATCGCCGCCGTGTAGACTGACACACAAACGAATGAATGGGGGACGAACATGACTGACTCAGTACGACGCGAACCGGAAAAGTACATCCTGACGAAAGCGGGCTACGAGCAAATCAAGACGCGATTGGCACAGGCAGAAGCGCGACGACTCGAACAGCAAACGGCAATCGACGATTTCCAGCAGGATGCCGACCAGGATGCACCGGATGAAGCGGCAGAGTTTGAAATCCGCACGAAGACCGAGCATCTGGACGAGCAGATCGGGCATTTGCGCTTGGTCTTGGAGACGGCGGAGATTGTCGAGGACGACCCCGATCCGCGCCGCGTTGATTTAGGGGATCGCGTGACCGTGTGGAACATCAGCGACCGCACACAATCGATCTACGATCTCGTCAGCGGGACGGAAGCCACCTATTTGAACGAGGATCAACCCGATGAGGGAATCGATACCGTCGCGGCAGATTCACCCGTTGGTCAGGCATTGATGGGCGCGTGTTTGGGCGACGTATTCGACGTAGGAACGCCGGATGGCATCGTGCGCTACGCCGTGCGCGCGATTACGCCGATTGCGGCGGCTCAATCCGATGGGGTGTCTAACGCTGGCAGTGTGAAATAGAAGCGGCTGCCCACGCCCAACTCGCTTTCCGCCGCGATCTGTCCGCCGTGCAGTTCCACAATCCGCTTGCAGATCGACAAACCCAAGCCCGTACTCGGCTCGTCGCGGGTCGGACGGCTGCTGCCTTTCTGGAATGGCGCGAAGATTTGTTCCAGTTCATCCGCTTGAATGCCCAATCCCTGATCGCGCACATCGATCATCAGCGTATTGGCGTCGGTGATGCGCGCGCCGACGGTCACGTTTGTGCCGCTCTCGGAGAATTTGAACGCATTCGAGATCAGGTTGTTCAACACCTGTTCGATGCGCTGTGGGTCAAACGCCCAATTCGGGATGCGCGGTGCAATCTCGGTCAGGAGCCGGATGCTTTTCTGCTCTCCGACACGTCGATTCAGCTTGCAAATCTTCTCCATCAGCGCCACGACATCAACGCGCGAACGGCGCAGCGTCAGCTTGCCAGCTTCAATGGAAGCAATATCTAAGATGTTGTTCAGCAGCGTCAGCATGTCGCGCATCGTGTCTCGAATGACGGTCACGAATTCGGGGTAGTCGCTGGCGGGTGTGCGCCGATCAAGCAGCAGATCGGTGAAACCCTGCACCACAGTGATTGGCGTGCGCAAATCATGTGCCGCCATACCCAACAGCGAGTCGCGCTGCGCGATCATCAGCTTGAGCATTTCGTTGGCTTGTTCAAGCTGGAGTGTCCGCTCTTGGACGCGCGCTTCCAGCGAAGCGTTGACTTCGCGCAGATCGCTCATGAGTTTACGATTTTCGACAATCAAATTGTAACGTTCAAATGCCTCGCGCACGACGGTATCGAGTTCGACTGGATCCCACGGCTTGACGATGTAGCGATAAATATTGCCATCGTTGATCGCGGCGATCACGGCTTGGATGTCTGCGTAGCCCGTCAGCAGCAGGCGGGTGGCGTCGGGATAGTCGGCTTTGACCTTGCCGAAGAACTCTGTGCCGTTCATGCCGGGCATCCGCTGATCAGAGATGATCACATGTACAGGGTATTCTGTCATGATGCGCCAGCCCGTTTCGGCACTGTTGGCAATGTGAACGTTGTACGTCCGGCGAAATTGGCGCGTCAGTGCCTTGAGGATTTCTTCCTCGTCGTCGATCACGAGCAGGTTGCCTATAAAGGGAATCACAGCTTGGCGTCCTTTGGAAGTGTAATCGTAAAGGTGCTGCCCTGACCGGGCGTCGAATCGACCGTAATGCTGCCGCCATGCCGATTCGTAATGATCTTGTAGGCGATGGATAAGCCCAAGCCTGTGCCTTGCCCGACGGGTTTAGTGGTGAAGAATGGATTGAACACTTGGCTTATGACATCGGGAGTCATTCCTTTGCCCGTGTCGATAAACTGGATCACGACCTGATCGCCGCGATCTCGCGCGCGGATCGTCAAGCGTCCTTTGCCTTCGATGGCTTGTACCGCATTCAAAATGATGTTGAGGAAGACTTGATTGAGTTCGGCGGGGCGGCAGTAGATAGGCTGCATGTCCTCAAAATCAATCACGACTTCTACGCGGTCACGCAGTTCTGCGCGCATCAGCGCCAGTGTGCTGTCGATGTTCTCGCGTAAGTCGCTCTCTTTGGCATCGGCTTCGTCCAAGCGCGAGAACGTGCGCAAAGCGTGAACGATGTGCTTGACGCGGCTCAAACCGGTGAGCGAGTCGTGGATCGCGTCCTCGATGTCGTCACGCAAGAAGTCTAAGTCGGCTTCCTTGCGGATCGCGCGCGCCGCTTCTCCTATTGGAACCCCCTGAGCGCCCAACAGCGTTTCCAGCTTGTTGTACGCGGCGAAGAAATCCGCTACCGATGTGCGCAAGCTGTGCAGGTTGCTGTTCACAAACGACATTGGATTGTTGATCTCGTGCGCGACTCCGGCAACCATCTGTCCGAGTGCGTTCATCTTTTCGGAGTGGACGAGCATGGTTTGGGTATCGCGCAGTTCGCGCAGCGCCGTCTCTAATTCGGCGCGCTCGTGTTCCAGCGCGGTTTCAGCGCGGATGCGGCGCGTCACATCGGTTTGAATGCCGATAAAATGCGTCAACAGCCCGTCGGCGTCGCGGATCGGGGAAATATACAGCTCATTGTAGAAGGGTGCGCCGTCCTTGCGATAGTTGCGCAGCACGACCGTACAATCTTCGCCTGTGCGCAGTGCCGTGCGAACGCGCGCGATGCCCGCTTGCTCCCGATCCTCGCGCTGCAAGAAGCGGCAGTTGCGTCCCATCGTCTCGCCTACGCTGTAGCCTGTGATCGCCTCGAACGCATCATTGACGTAGATCAGTGGCATGTCCGGCAGGCGGACATCGGCAATCGTAATCCCGCACGACGATGCGCCCATTGCTCGGTCGTGTAGGCGGAGTGTGTCTTCAGGCGTTAGGGGTGGAAACATAATCCTCGATAGATCGAATGCGCAAGGGTAGATGATGCGGGGCGTCCTGATGGGACGCCCCTACGCAGATCGCTCAACTGCGCGCCCGCACGGTATCCAAAAATGTGCGCGCCGCTGTGAACGAGTTCAGCGCCGAACGCGCGATGCCGAGCTGTGACTGTCCTTGTGCCGGCAAGCCACCATTGCTGCATGTCCCGCGAAATGTAACCCAGCCGCCGCGTAAGGTTTCCAACGCCACATTGACCAACTGCGCCGCTTGCAGCAAGCCCTGACGATTGGACAAGTCCGCCTCGATCTCGTCTACGTAATTCGCCGGGATCGTGGGCAGCGGCGCATTGCAACCCGTCGTCGCGCCCGTATCGACTACATCTTGCCAATACGAAACCAGTAGTGCCGACGCCCCACGCGGGTTGGTCACTTGATCGATGATGTTGTAGAGCGCGTTGATGTGCCGGATCGCGCCTTCTCCCGGCGTGAGCGTCGGTTCAATCGTCGGTTCGACGGATGTGGGGTCGGGCGGCGTGCTGGTTGGTTCGGCGGTCGGCGCTTCAATGGTTGGCACTTCGACAGTTGGCGTGATCAGCGCCGGATCAAGCGTGGGCGCGGCGGGATCAAGCGTCGGGCTGTCCGTCGGCGCAACGATTGGAACCTCTGTCGGTGCGATGACTGGAACATCCGTCGGCGGAATCGGCGTTGGAGGGATGGCGGTCGGCTGGACTGATGCCGCTGCCAGTCCGTTTTCGATGCGAGGCAGCGCCTCATTGAGCGGCAAGAGGCTCAAGTTGACTGCTGTCGCTTCTTCTGGGGTCAGCGGTGTTGTGCCGAAGCACGCTGTATCGTAGCGTGCAATCGCCCGCCCGAAGATACTCACGCCTGAATTGTAATCCGCCGCGACGGAGGCGAGCGTCGGATAGGCGCTCGCGGCTGCGGACGACAATTCGTAGGGGAACAATTCGTTGAAGAACGCCTGACACGTCAGCGCGCCGCCCGCAATCAGGGCATCGAGTTCGGTACGTAAATTATTGCTATTGTCGCGCAGTTTGGTGTAGCCTTCACGCAAATCTACGATGATCGGAGCGTCATCTTCGCTCAACGAACTGGCGATGCGGATGGGCCCGAGGTTGACCGTTGGCACGCGCTCTGGCAGCAGAACGAAGGCAACAATCAGCGCGATAAATGTGAGCAGCAGCGCGACGATGCGCCGGATCAGCGCGCCGGAATTCGACCGCGCTCCCAATTCGCCTTCGTCCACCTGTTGCAGCAGTTCGTACACGTCGTCGCGGTCGCGCGTTTGCAGCGTGATTTCGGCAGCGCGGAACATGCCCAACGAATAGGCAGCCGCCGCGCGGACGTTTTTGTTTTTGTCCTTCTGGTACAGCCGAATCAAATCCGGGATCGCATCCGCATAGGCGCGTTCGCCCAACTGCAACGCCGCTTCACGGCGTTCGTTGGGATTCTTCGAGCGCCGTATCCAATCGAGATAAGTTGCGATGGGTTCTTGCACGCGCGCATCGCTCATCGTTCGCCGCTCCGAGTGTGTCGTTGGTCATGGCGCTAATGATACGGCGAATCGGGTTGCACGCCAAATCGGAATGACAAAATGAGGGCAGCGCGCGCCCCGCCTCATTGTTAAAGCTTGTTTGGGATTTCTTGCAACAGCCACGAGTTGCCATCGGGGTCGCTGAAGCCAACAAACTTGATGCCGCCGGGATATTCGATGAGTTCACCCATTTCGACGCCGCGATCTGCCAGCAGTTGGCGCACCGCGCGAATATCTTTGACCACCAGATGCAGCCCTTTAATGATGCCGGGCTTCACTTCGGAAATTTCGCCCATGCCCATCCCAATGACAATCGAACACCCTGATCCGGGCGGGGTGAGCTGAATCACGCGCACAGTGTCGCTCGGTTGGGTATCATGATCAACGTGAAAGCCGAGCTTTTGGCTGTAAAAGGCTTTGGCACGGTCAAGATCGGCTACCGGAATCGGAACCAATTCGAGTTTCATATCGTAGGTGGGGGGCGTGACTGTCGATTGGTCTTGCATGATCGATCTCCTTATAGATGAGGCTCATACGGTTGCCTTTGCGTTCATGATGGATACGCTTGCTAACGCACTTCAATTTAAGCACTTTTGTTCGATCAATGCAAATTGATTTGTGTGTCGAGGGAATGATTTATAAGACGACACCCCAAAAAATATGGCACACCCTTTCGCCTACCAATCCCAATGTACAGGCGAAAATATGAAGGTTTGTTTTTTGTGATTTCAAGCGGATGCGACTATAATTTGAACATGAATGATCGAATCGGTACCACTCTACGCGGCTATCACATTCGTGGGCGCATCAGCACGGGCGGATTTAGCGTCGTGTATCGTGCCTTCCAACCCGGCGTTGAGCGTGAGGTTGCGATCAAGGTCATTCACCCCATGCTCGCTAACGAGCCGAACTTCATCCGCCGCTTTGAGACCGAAGCCCAGTTGATCGCGCGGCTGGAACACCCTTTCATCGTGCCAATCTTCGACTTTTGGCGTGATCCTGATGGCGCGTATCTGGTCATGCGCTGGTTTCCTGATAATTTGCGCAACCTGCTCAACCGACGCGGCAAACTCGAACCGGAATTGGCGCTGCGCGTGGTTGACCAAGTGGCGTCGGCGCTGGCATTCGCGCATCGGCAGCAGGTCGTCCATCTGGATATCAAACCCGACAATATTTTGCTCGACGCCGACGGCAACGCTTTCTTGAGCGATTTCGGCATCGCGCGCATGAGCGACGAGTCGCTGCTGTCCGACCGCGAGGACGACGATGAGACCGTCGGATCGCCCGCGTATATGTCGCCGGAACAGTTGATCGGCGGCGCGATCACACCCGCCACCGATATCTATCAATTTGGTGTGACGATCTACGAGATGCTGCGCGGTGCGCATCCCTATCCCCGCTCCGAAGCCAGTACCCTGATTCTGAACCAACTGCGCGATCCGCTGCCGCCGCTGCCTAACGCTACCGCGAAAGCCAATCCGATCCTCGCACGCGCCACGCTCAAAGACCCCACGACCCGCTATGAGAGCGCCCTGACATTGGCGACCGAGCTGCGGCGCGCGCTCTTGGGCGATCTATCGCCCGCGATGATCTTGGGTGATCTGCCCGCTGATGCGACCATTTCGCTCAATCCGTATAAGGGTTTGCGCGCGTTTGAGGAAGCCGACAGCGATGATTTCTTTGGACGCGAGGCGCTGACGGAGACGCTGATGGCGCGGCTGATGGACACGGATGCCGCCTTCAGCAATTTTCTAGCGGTCGTCGGACCCAGCGGCAGTGGCAAATCGAGCGTTGTCCGCGCCGGGCTGATCCCCGCGCTGCGCCGTAACGACCAGACACGCGATTGGTTCATTGTCGATCTGCTGCCTGGCACACATCCGTTGGATGGGCTGGCGGCGGCGCTGTTGAGTGTGGCGCGCGCCCCGATTCCTGACTTGGCGGCGCGGCTGACCCGCGATCCGGGCGCGCTGGTGGACATGGTGAACGTGCTGCTTCCGCTGCTGGTAGAATCGGGCGGAGATGGTGATTTACTCCTGTTCATCGACCAATTCGAGGAAGTCTATACGCTGGTCGAGGACGCGGCAGAGCGCGCCCAGTTCTTGGCGCTGTTGGAGGCGGCGGTGCGCGCGCCGGGATCGCGGCTGCATCTCGTCATCGCCCTGCGCGCCGATTTCTACGACCGTCCGCTGTCCGACCCGCGCTTCGGCACGCTGATGCAAGCGCGGACGCAGGTTGTCCTGCCGCTGAACAGCAGCGAGATCGAAACCGCGATTGTGCGCCCCGCCACGCGCGTCGGTTTGAACGTCGAGCGCGAACTGGTTACAGCGATGGTGGCGGACGTGCGCGAGGAACCGGGTGCGCTCCCCCTGCTGCAATACGCGCTGACCGAACTGTACGAACGCCGCGCCGACTCGCTCACGTTGGCACGCACTGACGGAACGCCGGGAACGAACGGCGATCAACCACACCCCGCGACTGAGAATACGCCGCGTAGGGTCGAGCGGCGGCTGACGTTGGCGACCTACCGCGCAATGGGCGGCTTGATGGGGGCGGTCGCTCGGCGCGCCGAAGAAGTCTACGCCGATCTGCCGCCGGATGCGCAGACGGTCGCGCGCCAAATTATGCTGCGTTTGGTCACACTGGGCGAGGGCGTCGAGGACACGCGTCGCCGCGTCAAGCGCGCGGAACTGGCGGCGCTGTCGTCGCTGCTGTCAGGGCGCAGCGCGGACGAGACGATTGGGCTGATCGTAGAGCGTTTTGGCAGGGCGCGTTTGTTGACGTTTGATCACGATGCCGACACGCGCGAACCGACCGTCGAAATCGCACACGAGGCGCTGATCCGCGCGTGGACGCGGCTGCGCGATTGGCTCAACGTCGGGCGCGGCGAGGTGCGGCTGCAGCGGGCATTAGCGTCGTTGGCGGCGGAGTGGGAGCAGAATGGGCGCGATGCGGGCTTTTTGCTTTTGGGCGCGCGGCTGACGCAGTTTGATGAGTGGGCAAACGCCAAGAAGCCGAACCCTTTCATCGCGCTGACCGCCAGCGAAAGCGCCTTCTTGACTGCCAGCATCGGCGCGCGCGTTGGGCGTGACGAGGCGGAGGGCGTCCGCCGTTCCCGCGAACTTGAACTCGCGCGGGGCGCTGCCGACGCCGAACGCCGCCGCGCCGAGCAACTGCGCGCGTTCGTTCGTGCGATGACATTGGTCGGCGCGGCGCTGCTGTTCGTGACCGGGCTGGCGGCGTTCTTCGCGCTGCAATCGATAGGCAACGCCGCTGAGTCGGATCGGCGCGCGAAGATTGCGCAAGCGATTGCGCTGGCGGCACAAGCGGATGTCGAACTGCGCGGTATGCATCCCGAACGGGCGGCGCTGTTGGCGTTGACGGCGCTCGACGATTATCCCTATACGCTGCAAGCCGAACGTGCGCTGACGAACGCTGTGCTGTCCAATCGGCTCGTGCGCGTCTGGGACGGCATGGCAGCGGTGAACGCCGTCGCGTTCAGCCAAGATGGACGCCGCGCCGCTGCGGCGACATCCAATGGACAGGTTGCGATCTGGGCGGTCGACACGGGCGCGCTCGTGACTCAGATCGAGTCGCCGACGGATACCCTCGTGGATGACAATGGCTTGACAGCAATTGAATTCCACCCCAATGACGCGATTGTGCTGACGGCGGCACAAGATGGCGGCGTCCGTCTGTGGGACGTGGAAACGGGCGTCCTACTATGGGAAGGTCTGCATCGCGGCATCGTCGCAGGCGCGACCTTCAGCGCCGACGGCGGGCGTATCTTGAGTGTCAGCACCGACGGGAATCTACGCATTTGGGCGGTGAGCATCACGCACAGCGACGGGCTAGAAGTCAGCGTCAGCTTAATGCTCGACGTGAACGACGAACGGCTGCGCAACGCCAGCGCGATTGCCGCCAGCCCCACGGGCGGGCAGTTGGCGACCACTGCTGACGATGCAATTCACCTATGGGATATGACGACGGGCGATCAACGACTGACACTGCGGCGCATCGGTGGCGAGATCAACAGCGTGGCATTCAGCCCGGATGGGCGATTGATGGTCAGCGCCAACGCCGATAACACGCTGACCATCTGGCGCATTGGCTCGCTCGATCCCAATTCACAGTTAACCCTGACCGGACATACGGCGCCGCCGACGCGTGCCGCCTACAGCGTCGATGGGACGCGCATCGTCAGCACGGGCAGCGATAACACGGTGCGCGTGTGGGACGCCATTACAGGCGCGCTCTTGTACACGCTGGCGGGGCATGACGGAGCGGTAAGCGGCGCTGTGTTCAATGCCGACGGGAGCGCCATCTTGTCGGGCAGCGCGGACGGCACGGCGCGCCTGTGGAGCGCCTCGACGGCACTGGAGGGGCGCGCCTTCGCTGGGCATACGCAGTTGGTGAACGCCGTCGCTTTTTCGCCAGACGGAACGCGCGCCGCGACGGGCGGCTATGATCGGATCGTGCGCGTCTGGGATGTGCAAACGGGCGTAGAACTGCTGACACTGCGTCAAGGGGACTGGATCAACGCTGTCGTCTATTCGCCCGACGGCGCGCGTATCATCAGCGGGGGGCGCGATGGCATCGTCTACGTGTGGGATGCAGGGACGGGCGCGCAAGTCATGGTCTACGAGCAGCATACGGGCATTATCGATGCCATTGCGATCAGCCCGGACGGGCGCTGGATCGCCTCCGGTGGCTCGGATCGGGTCGTGCGCGTGTGGGATGCGATGACGGGCGCGACGCGGCTGGTGTTCAGCGCGCACACAGCCGGTGTCAATGGTTTGGCGTTCAGCCCCGACGGGAATGAAATCGTCAGTGCGGCGTTTGACTCGACGGCGCGCTTGTGGGACGCGGCGACAGGCGCGATCCGGCTGACGTTAAGCGGACACGACGGCGGCGTGACCAGCGTCGATTTCAGCGCGACGGGGAATTTGATCGTCACGGGCGGCGCGGATCACAGCGTGCGCGTGTGGGATGCGGCGACGGGCGCAGCGGTGACGAGCTTCTTGGGGCATACCGATCTGGTCTACGCGGTCAAATTCAGCCCCAACGGACGGCGAATCCTGTCCGCCAGCGAAGACACGGCGCTGCGTGTGTGGGATGTGCCGTCGCACCAGCCTGTGATCGCTTACGGTACGGTCGCGCAGCCGATCCGCGATGCGACCTTCAATCCGACGGGGACGGCGATTCTTGTGGGCTATCGGGACGGATCGGTACGGCTGTGGCGCACTTGGCAGGATGCGGCGACGTTGGCGGCAGACGCGCGGACGTGCTGCGTCTATCGCGCGCTGACGGCGGCAGAGCAGCAGTTGTTCGGGTTGGGGGGATAGGACGATTTTTGCCTGCGGATTATTTGAAAATTTGATTTACGGTGACTGCGAAGCCCGGCAGCACAGCGCCGCCGTCCAACACCTCGTCGCCCTTCAACGTCTTGATGCCCGCTGTCGTGTGAACCACAATCGTGCGCGGTTTGGGATAGGCAATCACGATCATGCGGACGCCGTAGCGCAGATATTCTTCGATTTTTGTTTGGATTTCAGCCGCATCATCGCCGGGCGATACGACTTCGACTGCCAGATCGGGCGCACCGTTGAAGTAGCCGCTTTCCGGCAAGCCCTCAATGGGGATACGCGCCGTCGCAATGAAACTCACATCGGGCGCACGCACGATATCTTTGCCTTTTGGATCGGGATTTTTGTAGAGGATATAGCCGGTCTCTGCGGCTGCAACTTCGCCCAAGTCGTGTTCATCGACGTGGCGCGTGATCAGATAGCCGAGCCAATTGGCATGTTTGCCGTGTTTAATGCTGGCGGGCGACATCGTAATCAATCTCCCCTCGCTGAGTTCAAGGCGCATGTCGGCATATTCGGGCAAACGGGCGAGTTCGTAGAGGTCGTCTACCGTGTAGGTGCGGGTGGGGTCGATCATGGGGCGTCCTCTGAAAATCGCGGCAGATTAGAAGTCGATCAGGGGCTTTCGTTCGTTTTCGATGAACCCTGATAGCATCGCAACCGTATCGAGTTGGTAGGCTAACCATGTTACCGCGATCCGCGCAGTGGATCAACTCATGTGCGTTCCCCTTGTCCGATCCGCTATAATATCCTCTACATTCCGTATCCCACTAACCCCAACTGAGGAACACCCCCAATGACCGTCTCCATCTGGCAAGCTGACGATACACAGCCGCTCTACGAGGTCGATGTGCTGATCATCGGCGCGGGCTTGGTCGGGTGTGCCGCCGCTTATTTTGCGACGCAGATGGGACGGCGCGTCGTCGTGACCGAAATGCGCGATGTCGCGCTCGGCGCGTCCAGTCGCAACGCGGGCTTTATGATCACGGGTCCCGACATCTACTACCATCGCGCCATCGAACACTACGGACATGACGGCGCGCGCGAATTGTGGAAGCTGTCCGAACGCACACACGCGATTTGGCGCGGCTTCATCCGCGACGGCGGCGTGCCGTTTCACGAATCCGGTTCGATGCTGCTGGCAGAAAGCGCCGAAGAAGCGAGAGAATTGGAGCTTGCCGCGCGCGCCCTAAACGCTGACGGCATCCCGTCCGAATTTGTGAGCAGCGATCCGCTTAAGCGCGGCTATTTCGCTGCCGTCTCGCAGCCGTGGGATGGCGCGGTGCAGCCGTACAAGCTGACGCACGCCGCGCTCCATGCGTCCGGCGCGACGCTGATCAATAACAATGAAGTGTATCGCATCGAGCAGCCCGACGCGGAGCGCGTAACCGTGTGGACGCGCCAATACCGCTTCGAGGCGCGGCACGTTTTGCTGTGTACGAATGCGTATTCGCCGCTGATTCATCCGTATTTCGTCGGAAAGATCATTCCGACGCGCGCACAGTGTCTCGCTACTGCGCCGCTGCCCGAATCGGCGTCGCCTGCGTCGATCATGCCCGTGTGTGGCTACAGCGACTATGGCTATATGTACTACCGCATGACCTACGACAATCGGCTGTTGATCGGCGGCGGGCGCAAAGATTACAAGACATTGGAGAACGACACCACCGACGACCGCATCACCGATTCGGTGCAGCGATACTTGGAAAATTATTTGCGGACGAAGTTCCCTGATGTGGACGCGCCCGTAGATCGGCGTTGGGCGGGGATTATGGGCTTCAGCGTCGATGGCATTCCGTTGGTGGGGACGCTGCCGGACATGCCGCGCGTCGGGTTCGCGGTTGGCTTTCACGGACACGGCTTGGCGTTCGGCGCGGGGACGGCGGAGCGCGCCGTCGATTATCTGCTGAATGGGGCATCGCCGGGCGTGGTGGGGGCGGGACGATTAGGGTAGTTAAGCGATTATTGAAGTGTCAGCCGTCAATCGTCATGCCCGCCGCTAAATACGACAGTACGTCGTAAACAGGGATACGCAGTCCACGAATGCAAGCTTTGCCCGACCGTTTGCCCGGTTCGAGCGTGATGATATCGTCACAATTCATCCCAGATCAACTTTCGGGGGCTGGTTCAAATCGCTTTCAGCGTATTACGAAAACAGTTTACGCCTCCATTGCACAGCGGTTACATTTCACGCCCATACTGAATGCAAACTGTGGAGGCATTTTCATGCACAAACGAGGGTTATTGGGCGTATTTGCCCTATTCTGTCTCTCCGCGTCTGCCGTTTCGGCGCAAATCAGCGCGCCGGAGACGATCACGAACGATCCAGCGTATCAGGCGGCATCCGACTACAGCGAAGCGACGGGCGGCGATGCGTTCTTGGTCTACATCGGCGGCGAACTGGTGTACGAAGCGTATCATAACGGCTACGACGCTGCCGAGCCACACATGCTCGCCAGCGGCACGAAAAGTTTCACCTGTGCGCTGGCAGTGGCGGCGACGGAAGACGGTTTGCTGACCTTGGACGAGCGCGCATCCGACACGCTGACCGAATGGGCGGACGATCCCGTACTATCGGCGATCACGATCCGCGATCTGCTCTCGCTGACCAGCGGGCTGCCGAGCGTCGCGGCGTACAACCGGGCAGGCGTGGCGGATAAACTGGCGCTGGCATTCTCTATCGCGCCGAACGCCGCGCCCGGCGAGTCGTTCCAATATGGCGCAACCAATTACTATCTTTTTGGCGAGATTCTGCGGCGTAAGCTCGACGGCGACGTGTTGGCATACCTCGAACGGCGCATCCTCGACCCAATTGGCTTGGACACGTGGGCGATCTTGCAGGATCGCGCGGGCAATCCCAATTTGGCGGGTGGCGGACGCACGACTGCGCGCGAATGGGCGAAGTTCGGACAGTTGATCCTGCAAAATGGCATGTGGGACGGACAGCAAGTCCTCGATCCGGCGCTGCTGCGCGAATGCTTCTACGGTACGGATGCCAATCCGTATTATGGGCTGACGTTCTGGCTCCAATACGCCGCGAACGTGGGACGCGATACGAATACCGCTGATCCTGATCCAAGTGAGACGCCACCCGGCTTCGTCGCGGGCGAGACGCTGCCAGACGTGATCTTGGCGGCGGGCGCGGGTAATCAACGCCTTTACATCATCCCGTCGGAGGATATGGTGATTGTCCGGTTGGCGCAGCAAGACCGCCGCTTTTCCGACGCTGAACTGATCGCGTTGATCGCGGCGGTGTAAGCGACCACTTGAACTGTACCCACCCTACCCTAACCTGAGTTTTGGATAGGATCTAAACTGTTCACCTCACCCCTCAACCCCCTCTCCACGCTGGTATTTATTCACCTATCCATGGGATTAAGCTCAAAATCCACAAATTTGAACCCAAGAAACACATAATGAACCCAATAGGACTGGGGCAAAATGCGGTCTG
>DAOTUQ010000080.1:0-7500 GCA_034437055.1 Anaerolineae bacterium | reverse complement strand
GTGTCGAGGACATGGCGGCGGCGCTCACGCGCGTTCTGAGCGACGCCCCTTTGCGGCGCGATCTGCGCGAACGCGGCATTCGGCGCGCGGCGGCGTTCACATGGGAACGGTGCGCGCGCCAAACGATTGACGTTTATCGCGCGATTGACGCCGCCCGAAGGCGACAACATGAACGCATTCCTCAACCACGCGGGTAAAGACGCGCGCGATTACCCTGTGCGCGATCATTGATCCGCTCGCATCCTACGGCTATACGATCTATAATGTGAATGCGTTGAATGGAGCGCCGCTCGATCCTGAACACCGGATTGAGCAGTTCAGCAACGTGTATGCGCGCAAACGCGCCTGAAATCGATCTATCTATCCGCGATGCTTTGTTAAGCTGTGTTGACATCGCGCGTCTTGTCGTCTACAATGATCGTTTGCGAGTGAAACGATCTCACCCCGTAGGTGAAATGGGTTTTACAAACCGATCCGTGTTTCTCCACCGTGCGATGCGGCGTAGTTCGTCCGCCTTCGCTTTTTGATTCTCCGCGAACGTGGGTTTAGACAGGAGCGGGTATTTTGCCACGCTATAACCACATCAAGAGTTACGGGCGCACGCCGGATGTTCAAGAACTGCCTTCGTTGATCGAAGTGCAGTTGCAATCGTTCCAATGGTTCCTCAAGACGGGCTTGGCAGAGTTGTTCGATGAAATCAACCCGATTGAGAGCTACAACGGCAACCTGAAACTCTATTTTCCCGGCACCAGCCCCGATTCGAAAGAACTGGGACTGACGTATTGGCTGGAAGACCCGAAGCACAACGAAGAAACCTGCCTTGAGCGCGACATGTCCTATGCCGCGCCGCTGCATATCAAGGTGGCGTTGGTCAACAAAGAGACGGGCGAAGTCGCTACCAACGATATCTATCTGGGCGATTTCCCGCTCATGACCGAAAAAGGCACGTTCATCATCAACGGTACGGAGCGCGTGGTCGTCAGCCAGCTCATCCGTTCGCCGGGCGTCTACTTCGACGCGGATGAAGAACGCACGACCGGGCGCGCGCTCTCCAGCGCCAAGCTGATCCCGGATCGCGGCGCGTGGATGGAGTTCGAGACGCGCAAGAACAACTATCTCAACATTCGCTTCAATCGCAAGCGGACCGTGCCAGTCACGGTCTTGCTGCGTGCGCTCGCTGCCGTGCGCGATGCGATGCCCGACGATATGTCCCCCATCAAGACTGGCTCGAACGAAGAAATCATCGAGCTGTACAAGCATGTGGATAATGTCGAGGCATATCCGTACATCCTGAACACGATCAAGCAAGAACCGACGTGGGAATTGGGCGGCAAGAAAGACCAGACCATCGCCCAAGCCGCGCTGATCGAGTTCTTCAAGAAGATGCGCCCCGGCGACCCGGCGACGCTCGATAACGCGCGCGATTTCATGGAAAGCCAACTGTTCGATCAGCGCCGCTACGATCTGGAGCGCGTCGGACGTTACAAGCTCAACCAACGCTTGCACGGTGAACACCCCGTCCCGATGACCATCCGCACGATCACCAAGGGTGACATCATCAAGCTGGTCGAGCGCATGATCATGATCAATACGGGCGTCGTCGGCAAAGATGACATCGATCATTTGGGCAACCGCCGCGTCAAGACCGTCGGTGAATTGATCCAGAACAAGCTGCGCATCGGCTTGCGCCGTACCGAGCGCGTCGTCAAGGAACGCATGTCGATCCGTGAGGGCGAACACCCCACACCGGGCAACCTGGTCAACATCCGCCCGATTGTCGCCGCGATCCGCGAGTTCTTCGGTTCGTCGCAGTTGTCGCAGTTCATGGAACAGACCAACCCGCTGGCAGAACTGACCCACAAGCGCACCCTGTCGGCGCTGGGACCGGGCGGTCTGCGCCGCGAACGTGCGGGCTTCGATGTGCGTGACGTGCATCACAGCCACTATGGGCGCATCTGCCCCATCGAAACGCCAGAAGGTCCGAACATCGGCTTGATCGGGCGGTTGGCGAGCTATGCGCGCGTCAACGAATATGGCTTCATCGAGACGCCCTACCGCGAGGTCGTCAAGTTCATCGCGCCGACTGACCCCGACTTGATCGGGCGTAAACTGCGCGAAGATGTCGAGAACAGCGAAGGCGACGTGATCGCATCCGAAGGCGATGCCGTCACCGAAAAGAAAGCGGCGGCGTTCGTCAAGGCAGGCTTGGAACGCATCCCGATTGTGCCGTTCCTCACGGGCAAGATCATCTATATGTCTGCCGACCGCGAAGATAACTTCGTCGTCGCGCAAGCCAATGCCCCGCTCGATGCGCGCAAGGCGTTCGCCTCTGAGCGTGTGTCGGCGCGCCATAATCAGAAATTCTTGGTCGTGCCATCGGGCAAAATCGATTATATGGACGTTGCACCGCGCCAGATCGTCGGTATCAGCGCCGCGCTCATCCCCTTCTTGGAACATGACGACGCCAACCGCGCGCTGATGGGCAGCAACATGCAGCGTCAAGCCGTGCCGCTGTTGATGCCCGATGTGCCGATTGTCAGCACGGGCATGGAGCGCCAAGCCGCCTATGACAGCGGACAAGTCCTCGTCTCAGACGTGGACGGCGAAGCGATCAGCGTGCAGGGCGACCGCATCGTGATCAAGCTGACAGGTGGCGAAGAACGCACCTACCGCTTGCGCAAGTACAACCGCAGCAATCAATCGACCTGCGTGGATCAGCGCCCGATTGTCGTCAAGGGGCAGCATATCAAGAAAGGCGACGTGATCGCGGACAGTTCGTCTACGTATCTCGGCGCGCTGGCGTTGGGGCATGACGTGTTGGGCGCGTTCCTGTCGTGGGACGGTGGCAACTACGAAGATGCGCTGTTGATCAGCGAAGAACTGCTGCGCCAAGACAAATTCACCAGCATCCACATCGAAAAGCACGAAGTGGAAGCGCGCGATACCAAGCTGGGTCCTGAAGAAATCACTTACGACATTCCCAACGTCGGCGAGGACGCGCTCAAGGACTTGGACGAATTTGGTATCATCCGCATCGGCGCGGAAGTTGGACCCAACGATATCCTCGTTGGCAAGATCACGCCGAAGGGTGAAAAAGAACTTAGCCCGGAAGAAAAACTGCTGCGCGCGATCTTCGGTGAGAAGGCGCGCGAGGTGAAAGACTCGTCACTCCGTCTGCCCCACGGCGAAAAGGGCAAAGTCGTGGACGTCAAAACGTTCACGCGCGAAGAACACCCTGACTTGCCAGCGGGCGTCGAGAAGATGGTGCGCGTCGCTGTCGCTCAAAAGCGTAAGCTGACGGTGGGCGATAAGATGGCAGGTCGGCACGGTAACAAGGGCGTCATTTCCAAGATTGTCCCGATTGAGGACATGCCGTACTTGGAAAACGGGCGTTCGGTTGAGATCATCCTCAACCCACTCGGCGTGCCGGGTCGTATGAACATCGGGCAAGTCCTCGAAATCCATCTCGGCTGGGCGGCAGAGCGGCTCGGTTTCCGCGCCATCACGCCTGTGTTCGATGGCGCGAAGGAATACGAAATCCAATCAGAACTGTGCCGCGCGTGGATGACGGATCGCGCGTGGGTGGAGATCACCGAACGCGCGTGGAAGTGGGTCAACCAGTTCGATTATCGTACCGATGAACTCGAAGACGACGACGAAGTACGCCGCCTCTATATGTACGAGTGGCTCGGCAAAGACGGACGCTACGATGTCGAGCAACTTCAATTCGACTCGGTTTACGCACGCCGCGCCGTTGTGACCGAATGGCTGCGCGAAAAAGGCTACGACGCCGAGGGCGTCGTGATGTGGGATACCATCGATTTGGACGTGCCAGAACGCAACCGCCGCGACACCAACGCGATCACCGCGGGACTGCGCGAGTGGATGCAGTGGTGCGATCCCGGTGTCGAAATTCCGATGGATGTCGTGGGCAAAGACCTGCTGCCCTACGCGGATCGCGTGATGTTCGCCACCGGACAGCCCAACCCGTTGTACGGCAAGCATTCGCTTTATGATGGACGCACCGGCGAACGCTTCGATCAACCTGTGACCGTCGGCATGATCCACATGCTCAAGCTGGCGCATCTGGTCGAAGATAAAGTTCACGCGCGTTCGACGGGTCCGTACAGCCTCGTCACGCAGCAGCCCTTGGGCGGCAAGGCACAGTTCGGCGGTCAGCGCTTCGGTGAGATGGAAGTGTGGGCGCTGGAGGCTTATGGCGCGGCATACACGCTCCAAGAAATGCTCACCGTCAAGTCGGACGATGTGCAGGGGCGCGTCAAGACCTATGAAGCGATCATCAAGGGCGAACCGATTGAAGAACCGGGTATCCCCACCAGTTTCCGCGTGTTGGTCAAGGAACTGCAAAGTCTCGGCTTGGCAGTCGAAGCGATCAGCGACACGGGCGAGGTGATCCGCTTCGGCAAAGAGGACGAACGCGCGATGGGGACGGAACGAATGCCGAGCAAGAAGCCGCAAGCGCAGAACACCGCGCCAACGTTGGGCTTCACATCATCAGGCGATCTGTAGCGAGTACGAAAGTATCAGGGGCGTCCCGCTTGGACGCCCCTGAAGCAACCAGCGTTGTTTGTGGAAGTTCTATCCGCACGCGCTGCGTCTATACTTCGACGGATGCCGCAACCGAGCTGGGATACGGCACAGCAAGACCATCCGCGCGTAAGCCATCGATGTGAAAACGGATCGCTTCTTCCATAGCGTGGGTGGTCTCGGTGACAGTTTCCCCAATGGCGATGCAACCCGGCAGATCAGGCGCATAGGCGGAAAAGCTGCCCTCCGTCCCCTCAATGATGATGGCATACCGCATCAGTTTTCATTCTCCTCTAAACCTGCTGGTCGCCAAACACGCTTGAGTGTTTTTGGATGCACGTCACCAGATAGTTTATCGGGTACACTCACGCTTCCAAGTTTCGTCGGATGCTTATATTGTCGATGGCTGCCGCGGGTTTCGATCAGAAGCCATCCATCTTTTTCAAGTCACTTAATCAGATCGCGCACTTTCATCGCTTGGAATCAGCATCCAATCGGGATAAGGGTAGCATCATATCGCTCCTATGTTAGACTAAAGCATATAATGATCAATCAAACGCACCCCATCCCCTATGCCCAAACTCGATGATTGCTACCGGATCGCCAACTTCATTGACACCTACGCGCTCGGACACTATGCCCGCGTGCTAGAGGCGACCGACAAACAGACGAATACCGCTGTCGCGTTCAAAGTGCTGCGCCCCGAACATCTCAGCGGCAATGCCGAACAGCCGCGTTGGGAAGTGCAAGCCTTCGCGCACGAAGCCGACTTACTGACGACCCTCGCCGACAGCCCCGCTATCGTCCGTCTGCTCGACTGTGGTTACCTGTCTGCGCGCACCGAAGCGCCGTCGGCGGGCGATATCGAGTCGATGGGGACAGATGCGAAAGCCTACGCCGATGCGCTCCCGTCGTACTTCAAGCGCGGCTGGCGTCCCTATCTCGCGCTCGAACTGCTCCCCCGCTCCAATAATCTATTCTACTTGATGCGCCCCGACCGTCCCGGCGTGCGTTTGCGCGTCCCAACCGAAGAAGGCTTGGCGCTGGCGCTGCAATTTGCAGAGACGCTCAAGCTGGCGCACAGTCGCGGCATCGTCTATCTCGATCATAAGCTGGAACACGTCTATTGGGATGGCTTGCAGCTTCGCATCATCGACCTGAATAGTTCGCGCCGCATCGAAGGTCGACCCTCCGGCGGCGGGCGCGAAAGTGAAGCGCAGTTCCGTCAAGATGTACATAACTTCTGCGTCGGCATCCTCTATTCGATGTTCACCGGGCTGTCACCGCGAAAAACCGCGCTCCGCCCACAGCCCGGCAGTATGAGTGAGGTGGAACAGCGGTATCAGGATATCTCGACGCTCGATTTCGGCGTCGAGCCGACGCTCAGTCCGGCGCTGCAAGCCCTGCTCCAACGTGGCGCAGAGCGGCAGATCGAATCGGCTGAATCGTTCGTGATCGAGCTTCAGCGCGTCGCCGCCCTGCATGGATGGGACTTTCCCGGTCAATACACCCATCCGCATAACCGCGATGCGCGCTCCCATTTGCGCGCGGGCTTGGCGAAGCTGCGCAAAGGGCAAGACGCTCTGCGCGAGGCGCGCGATTTGTTCCGCGAAGCCGCGATCCAAGATGCGATCACCGACGATCTGGACGCCGAACTGCGCCGCTTGGTCAAGGCGGTCAACGAGGCGTTCAACAACCGCGTAATCCCCTGATTGGTCGCCAAGCGACGCTATTTTTATTGTCAAATGAAGCTATTTTGACAAAAAAAAGCGATGTTACGCGGAAAGTTTTTAGCCATATGGCTATATTTCGACAATTTCATTGCCGATATATCCATTCCTGACCATTTCGTGATATATCTTTAATCAACTCCATAGCTGGGTGGAGCTTGGTAGGATGGATCACAATGGAACTCTTTGATCGCCGGGCGCACGACTTCATCTTCTACGGCAAGGTCGTGGATGTGTACGATTGTGCCGACAAAACGAACGTCATTCTCGACCATACCCAATTTTATCCGGGAAAACGGGGACAGCCGCACCCAAAAGATCGCGGCTACCTCAACAAAACCCGCGTGATGGACGTGATCCGCCAAGACGGGCGAATCGTCCATATGATGGATCGCAAACTCGATCTTTCCATTGGGGATCAGGTGACGGGAGCGATTGAACTGGACGCACGGCTGCGCTATATGCAGCACCACACCGCCGAACATCTACTGCTGTCAAGGTTGTTTAGCCGCTACACCATCACGCCGCTGGCGTGGCACTATCATTTCGGCAAGTCCAGCATCGATGTGTGCTGCAAGACGCTCACCGACGCGATGCTGAACCACATCGAGCGCGACGTGAACGCGCTCATTCGCGCGAACCTGCCGGTGACGATTTACGAAGAACGCTTGCACGCCGATCCACCGATTCGGCTGCCCATCGACAATCCGCCGCGTTTGGGCGATTTTGTGCGCGTGGTCGAAATCGGGGATGTGGATCGCGCGGTGTGCGATGGACTACACTGCGAGACTACGGGTCGAATCGACTGTATCAGCCTCAACGATTTTGAACCCCTTGGCGTCGGTCATTGGAACATCAGCTACAGCGCGGGCGGCGCCGTCAATCCGGGCGACTCGTTCGGGGATTTGTCCTGCTAAGTACAAGCAAGAATGTAGTTCAGGGTATCAACCTCACCCCCCGACCCCCTCTCTGTACTCTGTACGTATTTATTCACCTACCCGTGCAGACCGCATTTTGCCCCAGTCCTATTGGGTTCATTATATGTTTTTTAGGTTCAAGTTCACAGATTTTGAGCCTAATCCCATGGATAGGTGAATAAATACGTTTCATGCGTAAGCCCTACCACCTATGCCCCCTCTCATTCTCTTTTGACAAATTTTAGAAGGATAGCTTTAGATGCACACAACAGCTCTCGTGGGTGCTGCCCACATTCATACACCGG
>DAOTUQ010000079.1:0-27692 GCA_034437055.1 Anaerolineae bacterium | reverse complement strand
ATAGGTTGTTTTCGACAAAAACCCTCAATCTTTTGAGGGAGAGCCTATTCTCATCGCAGACAAATTTGGCGTTTCAATTTGCCAAAATGAGGGGAAAAACGACCCCTGAGTAGTTACGCAGTTTTGATTGGGAATGAATTTTGGACTTTCATTGGGGGCGAGACGACCTTTATGGAACTCCTCGATGTTTACCATGAGGTTGGGCAACATAAAGCGAAATACATCGTTGATGCATTGGCATTTGGTTTCTGAATTGTAGAATGCCCAAACAGCTCACCTACTGCCCGATCTGCGGACACACGCTCGGCACGCGCACCGAAGGCGGACGCTTGCGCCAAGCGTGCGATAACTGTGGCTACGTCCACTACGTCAACCCGATTCCCGGCGTCGGCATCGTGATCGAGATGGACGGCGGCGTCGTGCTGATTCAGCGCGCCAATCCGCCGCATCGCGGGCGTTGGGCGCTGCCCAGCGGCTACATCGAAGCCGACGAAAGCGCCGAAGAAGGTGCGATCCGCGAAGCCGAAGAAGAAACCGGGCTGAAGGTCGAAATCATCGAGATGGCGGGCATCAACTCGTTTCCAGAGGGACCCCCACAGAGCGGCATCATGATTTTCTACCGCGCGCGCCCGATTGGCGGGACGCTGAAAGCGGGCGACGATGCCGCCGAGGCGCGCGTGTTCCAGCCCGCCGACTTGCCGCTGCTGCCGTTCCGCACGCATCGAGAGATGCTCGCGCAGTGGCTCGCACGTCATGCGCCCGCCACCGGCGCGCGCGGGGATGATCGTGTGATTGCGGGCGACGTCGCAACGGTCGGCGCTGCCAGCACGCCCGATTTCTTGATCCGCGATGCCGAAGCCGCCGACGCCAACGAGATCATGGCGCTGTTGGGGCTGATTCCGGCGAATCGGGGCGTCGCGCCGGACGAATGGCGCGACATCACGCAGCGCTTCCGCGAATTGGACGGGATTCAGGTGTTCGTGGCAGTCGCGCGGCAAACGCCGCCGATCATCATTGGCTTTCTGGCGCTGTCGGTGGCGCGCGCGCTGACCGAGAGTCGCGGCGTGATCAACGATATGGCGGTCTTGCCGACGTATCAGCGGCACGGCGTGGGCGCAGCGCTGTTGGAGGCAGCCATCCGACGCGCGGAGCGGCTGGGACTGCGCGCGTTGTGGGTCAATGCCGCGCGTGCCAATGACAGCGCGAAGGCGTTCTATGCGTCGTTGGGCTTCGCAGAGACGGAAGTTATGCAAGTGAAACTTCGATGAATTTGACACTTGAAGCGTGTTTCCCGCTCACGCGCGCTCTTGATGCCGACGGACGCCGCAGATTCGAGGCGCAAATGCTACGCCCTGATGCTCACATCGCGCTCGACCGCTTGCAGCGCCATGCGCAAGCTGTCGATCTCCTCGCTCGTCGTCGCGCGCAGCGTTGAAGCAACCGTACCGGACTCGGCGCGGACAGCGCCTATCAGATCGCGCATCCCGGCTTGGATCGCGGTGCGATGCAAGATCGATGATCCCTCTGGTGCATGGCTGATCCAATGCCGCAAGCGCCCCGAGGACGTTTCATCGACCGCTTCGGTTACACCAACAAGGTAGGGGATCGTTTGGGCAGGTGTTGTAGACGCCCAAATCTCAATCGAAGTCGGCATCCAATCGCGCAGTGCCACATAGCCGCGCTCGAAGGTCATATACACCGTCGTCTGCTGTGTACTGTTGTCGTGAATGAAGTTGTGATAGAAGTGCGCGCTGATGGTGTCGAACGCCGCCAACGCCTCGACGCCATCAATAACCGCGTCAGCGCGCGCGAACGACTGTGCGGCGGCGACGCTGCCCGGTACCCCCGCGATCCACGCGCACGCATCGAAAAAATGAATGCCGTGTTCGATCCAAATGCCACCGCTCTGCGCTGTATCCCAGAACCAATGTGTTGGGGGAAGTTCCAGTCCGGCGGTATGGTTGGTAATATCGATATGCAGCAGATCGCCCAAAATGCCGTCGCGGCGTAAGCGTACTGCTGCCTCCCAAAAAGGATTGTGGCGCAAAACGTAATCGACCACCACGAACCGGTTGGCGCGTTCGGCTTCAACCCGGATCGCTTCGGCTTCAGCGCGGGTGAGTGCCAGCGGCGGTTCACAAAAGACGTGTTTTCCGGCGCGCAGCGCAGCGCGGACGGCATCCGCGTGCAGGTGAGGCGGCGTAGCAAGCGCAACGATCTCGACGGTGGGATCGCGCAGCAGGTCGTCCAGCGATGAGTATGCCGTTGTCTGATAGGCGGCTGCGGCAGTTGCGGCGCGGGTGGGATCGGCGTCTGTCAGTGCCGCAATCGACACATCCGGGAGTGCCGCGAATGCTTCTAGACAGATCGATCCGAATTTTCCAATCCCGACCATGCCGATGCCGACTGCTGTCATGGCTATGTCCCTGACGCGCCTATGCGCCCAATGCGTCAAACGGCATCATTGCCGCAGCGCTGCTGCGAAGCCACCCACGTTTAGACGGACACCGTAGACGAGTTAAAACGTGAGTATTCGACAAGCATACACGACAATCGCTGATTTGGAAGTCGATAGCGCGCTTGTCCGGCGAATGGGAACCCCCGCAAAAATGGACATTTCATCGATCAATCACCCGCGGGAGTCGTCCCCTCCGTGATCGCGCGGACTTCGCGCATAATGTTGTCCGGCTCAAAAATGCGCTTCCAATCTGGCTGGATGATCATGTCCATACCGCGCTTGACGGCGAGTTTTGCGCCATCGGAGAACTGCGCGTTGAGATAGCCGAACAGGATAGCGATATCGATATTGATGTGTCCGAGCAAGAAATCTTGTGCCGCTGCGGGCGGGACGCCGCGTCGGATCGCTTCGTCCATCGCCTCGCGGATAATGGTCATGCAGGTAATCGTCACGGTTTCGACCAAGGCGGGTTCGAGGATTGCCATCTGCTCAACGGTGATACGATGCGCGCGCATGACGGGCGCGAACATCTTGCGTGCGATTTCTTCTCCGAGCGCGTAATCGGCTTCCGTCCCCTGCATCAGTGCGCAGACAATGTGCTGTTTCGCTACGCCGCCGAAATAATCGTGGCGCGCTTCTATCTCGGTCTCATCGTTGTAGACGGGCGGATGGCAGGGATGGGTGATGAAATAGGCGATATCGGCGCGCGGCGGCAGCTTGTCGCTGTGCGGTGCCGCTGGATCAAGCCCGATCACCATCGCGCCGGGCTTCAACTTCGGCACGATGTCGCCCGCGATGCGCCCGATCAAGATGTCCGGCACAGCGAGGATAATCACGTCGGCTTGCGTCACGGCGTCGTCGGGCGAGGTGGGCGGCAAACCGCGTTCGCGCAGCCGCTCTTGCGCCGCGCCTGCCTCCACGAACAGCGTTTTATACGCGCTGTCCTGTCGCAGCAGTTCCGCGATGCGCGCCCCAATTTTGCCCGCCGCCCCAAAAAGTGCAATGGTTGTCATGATTTCCTCCAATTTAATCAATTTCGCATATTGTATACAATATCCGACAAAAAGCGAGCTGTACACGGCGAACAGCGCGACCTTATGACTTTTTGTGATAAAACCTCAATAAAATAATCATCAGGGGCAAGTGAGGGGTATAAATGATGCACAATCTTGCAATCGCGCAATCGCTGTTCGATTTGATGATCGATGAGGCATATACCGCGAACGCCGACCGTGTGACGGCTGTCTATATTCACTTAGGCATGATGAGCGACATTGAGCCAGAGTCGGTGCGCCACTTTTTTGACGTACTAAGCCAGAACAGCATCGCGGCGGGGGCATGGCTATGCTTTGAGCGGACAACGCCGCAAGCGCGCTGTCTCGATTGCGGCACGATGACGGGGCTGCCGACGGTGCGCGCCGCCGGAGAACCGTGGATCGTGATCCGCGCCGAGCGGCGCTGCACTTGCTGCGGCGGGACGCACTTCGCGCTCGAACGGGGCGACGAATTCATCTTGGATCGCATTGAAATCGAGCGCGTGTTGTAAGGGATGCTGTCAAAGTCGGTCAGGGGGCGTTCTAATGACACGCCCCACATCGCTCAACCCCCGTACACCTTGGCAATCCGCGCGCGATAATCGTCATACGTCTGCTCGAATAATGCCGCCGATTTCTCCGCGCCGCAGATCGCGCTGTTGGTCAGCACCAACGGCGGCTTGCCGAGTTTCGTCAGCTTGTCGGCAATCGCCGCTTTCAGCGCATTGACGACAATCGTATAGCCCACGGTCGAGCCGGGCGCAACAGGATATTCCATGCCCTCGATCTGCACGAGGGCGTCGCCCGCTGGCGCGCCATTATCGATCACAATATCGCACACATCCGCCAGTTTTTGCCCGCTCTTGTGTTTGGCGTCGGAATGCGCCGTCTGATCGACGGACACCACGCCGATCAGCGTCATGCCGCGCGCCTTCGCGCCGAGCGCGATCTCCATGATCACGTTGTTGACGCCGCTGTTGGAGAACACAATGAAAGCATCATAGGGGCGAAAGATGAAGTTACGTAGAATAGCATCGCCCAAGCCTTCCATTTTTTCGATCAAGATGGCTTGGCGCTGTCCGTTCGCACCCACGACTTGATTGTGAAACGTCAGCGAAAGTTCGACAATCGGGTGAAAGCCGGGAAAGCTGCCATAGCGCGGGAACATTTCTTCGACCGGGATGCGCGAATGTCCCGATCCGAACAGATGCACCAGCCCATCTTGGGCGATGGCGTTGGCGCAGACTTCGGCGGCGCGGTCGATGGCGTCCAACTGCGTCGTTTTGATGTGTTCGATGATCGCTTGGGCGGCATCGATGTAAGCGAGTGCGGGATTCGTGGTCATGGAGTGACTCCTGTTATGGATGTAAGCGTGATGATAGACGGGCGTGCCATGCCCCTACGACGATGCGAGGACTTTTTGCACGATCTTGCCCGTCGCTTTCGCTTTCAAAATCAGCTTGGTCGTGCCGTCCGGCATCTTTTCTTCTTTGATCAGCAGGTGATCGGCGTCGTAGTCGGTCGCGTCGCCTTTGCGCGAGGCGGCTTCGTCCTGTCCGCGCCAGACCGCCAACTGCACGGGTTCCCACTGTTTCGAGGCGATGGAGCGATACGCCGCGTCCATGATCGCGTTGACGACATAGCCATCGTAGAAATCTTCGCGCGGGGTCGTCTTGGTGTCCATCGAATTGAACATATCAGCGAACATCTCGGTATAACCCAACGCGCCCGACTCATCCCCGACGGGGAACAGCCAACCTGTCTCGCCTTCGGCTTTCTCGGCGACGTAGCCGCCTTCGCCGTGCGCGGTGAACATCTCGTAGCCCGTGCGCAGCCAGTGATTGAGCCAGATCGTCCCCTGTGTGCCGCTCACCTCGTCGCGCAAATCCATGCCGCCGCGAAATGTCCAACTGACCTCGAACTGTCCAATCGCGCCGTTGGCATAGCGTACTAGTCCAACCGCGCTGTCCTCCGTCTCGATGGGGTGGACTTGGGTATCGCCCCAACACATCACTTCCAGCGGCTTGTGTTCCTTGCCGATGAAATTACGGTTGATCTCGATGCAATGGCAGCCCAAATCGATGATCGCGCCGCCGCCCGACTGTTCTTTGTCCCAGAACCAATCGCTGTGCGGACCCGGATGCGTCTCGCGGCTGCGCGCCCAGAGGACTTTGCCGACTGCGCCGTTCTTGACCGATTGCAGCGCGCGTAACGTTTTCGGCGTGTAGACCAAATCTTCGAGATAGCCATGAAACACGCCCGCTTTTTCGACGGCGTTCAAGATGCGCAGCGCCTCAGCGCCCGTGCGCGCCAGCGGCTTGGTACACAGCACCGCTTTGCCTGCTTGCGCCGCCAGCGTGATCGCCTCTTCGTGCAGATGATTGGGCAAGCCGACGACAACCGTATCGGTATCGGGGTCTTCGATGGCAGCGCGCAAATCGGTCGTGTGTTTGGGGATGCGATGTTGTGCGGCGAAGGCGCTCACACGCGCTTCGGTACGCGAATAGGCGACGTGGACGCGATCTTGCTTGCGTCCGCCCTGAATCGAGTCGGTGTAGAACTGCCCGATCAAGCCGACGCCGAGTAAGCTGATTTTGTGCATGAAACACGCTCCAAAGAGTGATTTGTGCAAATATTCGTACCTATTGTAGCGCGGATGAAGCTAGAGTTGCAAAAACTAACGTCACCCCCCGCCTTGCTCCATGTCTGAGGGGAGGACATGTTTGGTTTTCTCCCTGAATCACCTCACCCCCTGACCCCCTCAGCCACGTTGTGCAGAGGGGGAGTCTTCGCTGTGTGTTCCCCCCTCTCCACGCAGTGGAGAGGGGGTCAGGGGGTGAGGTTCTTGAAAAGGTGTCCTCCCCTCAGCGCTCCATGTGGAGCGGGGCAGGGGTGAGGTTGTTATTGTCGGAGGTTGCGTTGGCGTCCGTACAGTGTGAGCAGCACCAGCAAAATCGTGCCTAAAATCATGAGTTGGTATGCTTCATCGACGCCGAGCGCGATCAACAGCGAATTGATCACTTGCAGCACCAGCGCGCCCGCCATCGTCCCCCAATAGCTGCCTTTGCCCCCCGCGAGGACGGTTCCACCGACGACCACTGCCGCAATCGATGGGAACAAATACGGCTGTCCGAGATTCAAGAAGACCGTTTGTGTGAAGCCCAACAGCACGAACCCGCCGAACGCCGCCAACGCGCCGCTGATCGTGTACGTCAGCGTCACCAGCGCGCTCACGCGGACGCCGCTGAGACGCGCCGCCGTGCGGTTGATGCCGATGGCGAAAAGCTGTTTGCCGAAGGGCGTTCGCTCCAACAGCACCCACATGCCGACGCCAATCACCAGCCACACAACGATCACGCCGGGAATTTGCCCGATCAACGCTTGCGACAACAAGCGCCCCATCGCCGGGGGCGTGCGCCCGATCAATTCGCCCTGTGTGACGAAATAAATTAGCCCCGTGACCACGCCCGCCATGCCCAACGTAATGACCAGCGGCGGCATCTTCAGAATCGCCACGCCGACGCCGTTCAGCGTGCCGATGCCCGCGCCGACGAGTAAAACCACGACGAGCGCGGGCAAAATCAGCGCGTCGTCGCCGTTGGTGATCCGGTAGGTGAGGATCGCGCCGAGCGTGACCAGCGCGCCCGCCGATAAATCGATGCCTTCGCCGCCGCTGAGGATCACGAGCGTCTGTCCGGCGGCGATGATGCCCAAGAACGCCGCGAGTCGGACGATGTTCACGGCTTGATCGGGGTTGGCGAAGCCGGGCGCGAACACGCCGCCGATGAAGAACAGCGCGATGCCAAGAATCAGCGCCACGAGGGGCGGCGGGAAGTATGGACGGAGACGAGTCAGCGCGTTCATCGTAACAGCCTCCGAATCAGCCCGATCACGCCCGGAATTGCCAGCGCCGCGATGATGATCAGCGCGTCGATCAACGGTCGTATCCACGAGTCCAAGTCCGCGAACGAGATGATGTTGCTAATCAAGCCCAAAATCAGCGCGCCGATGATCGAGCCAATCGCGCTGCCTTGTCCGCCGCTGAGGCGCGTGCCACCCAAGACGACTGCCACGACGCTCGGCAGCGTGAGCAAATCGCCCGCACGCGGATTGCCTGTCCCCGATCCCAACGTGATCGCCAGCGCCGCCAACGTTGCAAACAGCGCCGAGAACAGATAAGTCGTGAACTTGACGCGGTTGACCGGGACGCCTGTGCTGTAGGCGGCGTCCGCCTTGCCGCCCGTCGCAAACAAGAACTGTTTGTAGCGCGTGTTCGAGAGGATGATCCAGACGATGACGAGCAAGACGATCACGATCAGCGGCACAGGGATAGCGAAATCGGGCGTGATTTGCAGCGGACTGCGCCAAAAGGTCGTCAGGTCGCGCGGCAGGCGTCCGCCGGGTTCCGGCAGGATGCTCAATGCAAAGCCCGCGAAGATGAAGCCCGTCGCGTAGGTCGTGACAATCGGCTGCAAGCGCAAAACGGTCACGCCGAAGCCGTTGAGCGCGCCCGCCAGCGCGCCCGCGCCGAACGCCAGCAGCAGCGCGCGGATCACGGTGTCTACGCCCGCATCTTGCGGGATTTGCGTCGCCAAGATCGCGTTGGTCAGCGACAAGATCGCGCCCATCGACAGATCGACGCCGCCCGCGATTACGACGAACGTCTGCCCGACGGCGAGCAGGATCGCGGGCATGAACACGCGCAAATTGCCATTCAGTGGCGCGAGTTCAAACAGATTGTCTTGCAGCGCGCGGTTGACCGCTATCATGATCACGAGCAAGATCAGCGAGAGCAGGAATGGATAGCGATTCAGCGCCCGCGTCATGACGCCGCTCCCATGCTGGCGGCGACCAGATTTGCGCGCGTGATGCCGTCGCCCGCAAGTTCGTCGCTGATTTGTCCGTCGTGCAAAACCAGTACACGGTCGCACAAGCCCAACAATTCGTCGTCGTCGCTGCTGTAGAACAAGATGGCGCTGCCCGCGTCGCGCAAGCGATTGAGCAGCGCATAAAATTCGGCTTTCGCGCCCACGTCGATCCCTTTGGTCGGATCGTTGAGCAACAGCAGCTTGGGCGCGCGCAATAGCCATTTGCCGATCACGACTTTTTGCGCGTTGCCGCCGCTTAAGCTGCTCACGGGCGCATCGAGCGATGCCATGACCAGTTTCAATGCTTGCCCGACGGTATCGCCTGCGCGCCGCGCACCGCCCACGCGCAGCGGCAGCCCGTATTTGCCCCACGATGGCAGCATCAAATTCTCCAAAATCGAGCGGATCAACAGCAAGCCTTCGGATGCTCTATCGCCCGGCACGAGCGCAACGCCAGCGTTCATGGCGGCGCGCGGGTGGCGGAACTGGCGCAGCGCGCCGGACAATTCGATGCGTCCGCTCGAACGCAGCGCGCCGAACAGCGCCATCAATAAATCGCTCTGTCCCTGTCCCTGCAAGCCGCCGAGTCCCAAAAGTTCACCGTCGCGCAAATCGAACGAGATGCCGCGCAGTACATCGGTTTTCAGATCGTGGACGCGCAAACGATACGGTTGGTCGGATGATGTGCGCTCCGGGCGGCGATCCAACCGCGCCGCGCCCGCGATCATCATGTCCACGAGTTCGCGCTCATCGGTTTGCGCGATGATCCGTTCTCCGACCGTGTGTCCATTGCGCAGGACGGTTGCCTTATCCGCAATCGTGAAGATTTCGTCCATGCGATGCGAGACGATCACAATCGCCAAGCCGCCGCGCTGCCAAGCGCGCACGAGTTCAAACAGCCGCTCGACTTGCTGATGGTCGAGGCTGGCGGTGGCTTCATCGAGGATGATCAGCGACGGATCGAAACTGAGCGCCTTGAGGATTTCGACGATTTGGCGTTCGTCGGGTGTGAGCGCGCTGATCGGCGTATCGGGCTGCAAGTCAGATTTGACGCGCCCCGCGAACAAGTCGAGCAGGTCGCGCGTCTTGGTGCGCATCGCCTGGCGATCCACGAAGCCCGCGCGCAGCGGTTCATGTGCCAGCCAGATATTTTCTGCGACGGACAAATCTGGGATCAGGCTCAATTCTTGATACACGGCGCTGATGCCGCGCGCGCGCGCTTCGGACGGCGCGGCGAACGATACATCCGTCCCATCAATGCGCACACGCCCGCTGTTCGGGGAGACGACGCCCGTCAGGATTTTGCTGAGTGTACTTTTGCCGCTGCCGTTCGCGCCCAACAGCGCCACGACCTCGCCAGAGCGGACGGTTAGGTTGCCGTCTGCCAGCGCGGTCACGCCGCCGTAAGTCTTGACGGCGTGTTCGACCGTGAGAGAAATTTGTTTCATGGATTGTGCTTTCAGAAAGAAGAATATTTTAACCTCACCCCTGACCCCGCTCCAAGTGGAGCGGGAGTTAGGGAGTGAGGTTGATTTTACGCGGCGGGCAGGAAGAACAGATCGGCTTCTTCCAACGTCAGTTCGCCGTCCAGCGTGTAGCTTTCTGGCAGCTCCCCGACTTCAGCGTAGATGTCTTCGAGATTGGCGGGCAGTACCATTTCTTCGCCCATCATATCCGTGTACGTCCATTCCTCACCGAGGACGACATACGGGATCGGGACGTACAGCGTGTTGCCATACGGACCCGCCAGTTGGTCGGCGTCGATTTCGCGCCCGAGCAGCAGTTCGACGGCGACGATCAAGCCGCTGGTCGCCACGCCGGGCGGATTAACCACGCCAATCGACTGGAAGTCGGGGCGTTCCATCAGGATTTCTGTCCATTGTTGGACGTAGCTGGCGCGCGCTTCACCCGTGGCGAGGGGCCATGTTTCCGGGTCGGTCGTGCGGATCGCCGTGAGGACGCCCGTCGCCATGCCGTCTTGTGTCCACACGCCATCGATGTTCGGCAGCGACGCGAGGAAGTTGCTCATGACCTGCTGACCGGTCGCCTGATCCCAGCTGCCCGTCTCGCGTCCTACGACGTTGATGTTCGGGTAGTCTGCCAGTACTTCTTCCACGCCGTTCATGCGCGCGGTGTTGGCGGGATGTCCGACGAAGCCTTCGATCAAGACGATATCGCCTTCGCCGCCGAGCGATTCTGCCAACCAGCGGATGCTGATGCGCGCCCATTCGGTCTGGTCGATCACGACGTTGACGATGCCTTCGCCGTCGATCTCTTGGTCAATCGACACGACCACGACGCCCGCCGCGACCGCATCTTCGAGCGCCAAGCGCAGGGCTTCGGCGTCGCCGGGATTGACGATGATCGCGTCCACACCGCGATTGACGAGGTTTTGAATCTGTTGTTCTTGTCCGGCGGCGTCCGTGTCTTCGCTCTCGATCACGAGTTCGATGGTGACGCCCAAGTCGGCATTGTCGGACAGTTCGGCGGCAGTCTCCTCGAAGTTCTGGATCATCTGCGTGCGCCATTCACTGCTGACGAAGCTGTTGGAGATGCCAATGGTGAAGGTTTGATCTTGTGCCATCGTCGGCAAAACGCCGAACGACCCGACTGCCAGCGCGAGCGTGGCGACCATCAAGAATTTCTTACGCATACTATCCCCTCATTCAATTTGAAGATTTATTGTGAACAGCGGTCTTTTGCGCTATAACTTGCACAAAATACCGTATATTCGCACATTTTAGCCAGCGCAGACGGTGAAGTCAAATAGCATGTCTACCCGTCAACTGAAAATCAGCGACTTGTTGCTGACCGCTATCGATCCCAACAGCCCGATCCCGCTCTACTACCAGGTCGAAGCGGATCTGCGCGTGCTGCTGACCAGTTCGCGCGTCCAAGCGGGCGATCTGCTGCCCACTGAGATCGAATTGTCGCACGCCTACAAAGTCGGGCGGCAGACCGTGCGCGCGGCGTTGGCGCGCTTGGCATCCGACAATCTGATCGCGCGGCGCGCTGGTCACGGGACGGTTGTGCGCGCTGTGCGGGATCGGCGGCGCTTCTCGCTGGCGCACAGCTTCACCGAACAGATGCGACTGATGGGCGTGATCCCGCGCACGATTGTGTTGAGCCAAACGGTCAGCACCATCGACGCCGACGCGCCGGCGCCATTGGCACTCAGCTTGGGCGCACCGTGTTTGCGCTTGGAGCGTTTGCGCTTGGGCGACGATGAGCCGATTGGCTTGCAGCTCGCGCTGATCGTCACAGCGCGCACACCAGATTTGCACACGTATGATTTTGCGGTCGATTCGCTCTATGCGTTGTTGGGCGAACGCTATCATCTGGTGATCGCGGCGATCACGCACACGATTACGGCGGTCGCCGCCGACGCGCGCCAAGCCGACCTGCTGCGCGTCGATGCGGGTGCGCCGCTGCTGCTGGTCAACACCGCCGCCTACTTGGAGACGGGCGATGTGTTGGAGGTCACGACCAGTCATTATCGCGCCGACAAATACGAATATACGACCACGCACGCGCTTTAACCGTTTCACAAAATCTATTCACGCAATCGATTGCATAACTTTCTTGTGCATGATAGCATGGTTATCGAGATGGCGTCAACAAATTTGTTTTGGAGATTTTTGAAAATGAAAGCGGTCATGAAAGTAGCGCCCGGTGTCGGCAATATCGAACTGCGCGATATCGATGAGCCGTTCCCAGAGGCGGGACAGGTTAAAATCCGCGTTCACACGGCGGGCATTTGCGGCACGGATTTGCACATTTACAAAGACGAATTTCGCTCTGTTCCGCCCGTCGTTCTCGGACACGAAATTGCGGGCGAGGTCGTGGCGGTGGGCGACGGCGTGGATGCGCGGACAATCGGCACGCGCGTCACGACCGAGACGTATTTTTACACCTGTGGAACCTGCCGCTACTGTCGCAGCGGCAACGTCAATCTGTGCCTGCGTCGGCGCTCCATCGGATCAGCGGTCAACGGCGGCTTCACCAACTACGTCATCGTGCCGCAGAAGAATGTCCATCTCTTGCCCGACAATCTCGATCTGGTGGCGGGCGCGCTGACCGAGCCGCTGGCGTGCGTCGTGCATGGCGTGCTGACCACGCCGACTGTCGCGCCCGGCGATGTAGCCGTGATCGCGGGACCCGGCGCGATTGGCTTGCTGACGCTGCAAGTCGTGAAAGCCGCGGGCGCGACCGTGATCATGCTTGGCACAGACGCCGACGCGCCGCGCTTGGCGTTGGCGCGCGAACTCGGCGCGGACATGACACTGAACGTCCAGCGCGACGATGTGAAAGCCGCTGTCGAGGAGGTGACCGTCGAGGGCATGGGCGCAGATGTCGTCTACGAATGTTCTGGCGCGGGCGCGGCGGCGGCACAGTTGCTCGAACTGGTGCGGCGGCGCGGGCGCTACGTCCAAATCGGCTTGTTCGGCAAATCCATCGCTTGGGATCTGGATCAAATCTGCTTCCGCGAGGTCACGGTGACGGGCAGCAACGCCAGCATTCCGTCGGCGTGGACGCGCGCGATTCAACTGCTAGGCAGCGGACAGGTCAAGACCGCGCCGCTGATCACCAACATCTATCCCGTGACCGAATGGCAGACGGCGTTCGATGCGTTTGAGGCAAAGCAGGGCATCAAGATGGTCTTGCAGCCAGTGGAGGGTGTATGAAGGGACTCGCCGGAAAGAACGTCCTCGTTACGGGTGCCAGCGTCGGCATTGGGCGCGCGTGCGCGGTGCGCTTCGCGGAGGAGGGCGCGCACGTCGTCATCAATCATCGCAAGAGCGAGGCAGCGGCGCTGCAAACGCTGGCTGAAGTGCGGGCGCACAGCGACAAGAGCCTGATTGTGCAAGCTGATGTCTCGAAAGAGGACGATGTAACGCGGCTGTTCGAGACGACGCTCAATGCGCTTGGCGGCATCGACATTTTGATCAACAACGCCGGATTTCTGTTCGCGGCGGAGTCGGACAAACTGACGATGGACGACTTCGACCGCGTGATCAACACGAATTTGCGCGGCGCGTTCATGTGCGCACAGCAGGCGATCCGGCATTTCCTCGCGGCGGGCAAAGCAGGCGTGATCATCAATCTGTCGAGCGTCCATCAAACGATCCCGAAGCCGACGTTCGTCCATTACGCGATCAGCAAGGGCGGGATGCAAAATATGACGACCACGCTGGCGCTCGAATACGCCAATCGCGGCATCCGCGTGAACGCCGTTGCGCCCGGCGCAACGGTCACGCCGATGAACGCGGGTTGGACCGATGATCCAGCGGCGCGCGCGGCGGTTGAGCGGCATATCCCGCTGGGGCGCAGCGGCGAAGCGTGGGAGATGGCAGCGCTCACGGCGTTTCTATGTTCGGACGAGGCGGCGTACATCACTGGACAGACGATTTATGTGGACGGCGGGCTGACGCTGTACAACGATTTCCGCGAGAACTGGTCAACGTGATTCACATCATACCGTGTTTCATTATCACGATATAATCTCGCCTTTGCATCAAGCATAGGGCTGAGGTGAAGGATGTCCGACCGGATTACTATGCGTGATATTGGGTTGCTGGCGGGCGTCTCGACCTCCACGGTCTCGCGCGCGCTCAAAAACAGCCCGCTGATTCCGGAAGCGACGCGCGAACGCATCTTGCAAATCGCGCGCGAACAAAATTATCGATTGGACACGCAAGCGCGCAATTTTCGCTTGCAGCGCGCGGGGACGGTCGCTGTGCTGTTCCCGTATGACGGCACGAGCCAGCGGCTGATCTCCGATCCGTTCTACTTGGAAATCACGGGTGCGATCAGCGATGCGCTCGCGGAACGCGGCATGGATATGTTGTTAGCGCGCGTGCCGATCTTCGATGAAGAATGGTGCTTGCGTTACGCGCTGGATCGCCGCGCCGACGGAATCATCCTGATCGACCGCGCGCTGTACGACCGCAGCATCGCCACGCTGCACGATCTGGGCGCGAAAGTGGTGGTCTGGGGCGCGCTGATTGCCGGACATGAAGCGATCTCGGTTGGCGGCGACAGCCTCGACGGCGCGGCGCAAGCGGTCGCGCATCTGGTGGCGCGCGGGCGGCGGCGGATCGGCTTCGTCGGCGGCTTCGGCAGCATGGTCGAGACCGATACGCGCAAGCGCGGCTATGTGGCGGCACTGTCGGCACTCGGACTGACGCCCGACGAGGCGCTGATCATCGATACAGATTTCACGCCGCGCGCCGCATCCGCCGCCGCCCATACCCTGCTGGATCGCGCGCCCGACTTGGACGGTATCTTCGCGTGCAGCGATTTCATGGCGGTCGCGGTCATGGAAGCATTGCGCGCGCGCGGACGAAGCGTCCCCGCGGATGTGTCGGTGGTTGGCTACGACGATGTGCCGTTGGCGAGCTATTGTAGCCCGCGCTTGACGACCATCCGGCAGCAGACACATGAGGGCGGCAAGCGGATGGTCGATACATTGTTCGCGCTGATAGAAGGAAAACCCGCTCAATCAGTGGTGCTGCCCGTCGAATTGATCGTGCGCGATTCGACGTGATTTCAACGCAGAGAAACGCAAAAGAATTCGCTCTTTTTTCCTCTGCGAATCTCGGCGCGCTCTGCGTTGAAATTCCTTTCTGTTATTTAGCGCATGAACGGCTCTAAATACCGTTTCGACTGGATGATCGACCGCTTCACATCGTCCATCGACCCTTCATACGCGCGATCCTCGACTTCGATGCACACCGCGCCGGTATAGCGCATATCCGTTAGCGCCGAATAGAACGCGCCCCAGTTCACGTCGCCCAAGCCGGGTAGTTTTGGCGTGTGCCAGCCCAGTCCCATGATGCCCCGTTCGTACAGCTTATCGGGCTGGATTTTCGTGTCCTTTGCATGGACGTGGACGAACTTCGCGCCAAATTCGCGGATGCAGCGCACATAATCGATGTGCTGCCAGATCAGATGCGACGGATCGAAATTCAAGCCGAAATGATCGCTCGGGATCGCGTCAAACATGCGCCGCCAGACATCGGGCGAAATGGCGAGATTTTTGCCGCCGGGCCATTCATCGAGTGAGAACAGCATCGGACAATTTTCGATGCCGACGCGGACGTTGTGTGACTCCGCGAAGGCGATGATCGGCTTCCACACGTCCAAGAAGGCGTCCCACTGTGCCTCGATGGACTGTGCCGGATCGCGCCCGACGAACGTGGTCATCGTACCGATGCCGAGTAGGGCGGATGCGGCGATCACCTTCTTGATATGCTCGCTGTAGGTGGCGCGTTCATCGGCATCCGCGACGAGCGGATTGGGGTAGTAGCCCAAGCTCGAAATGTTGACGCCGTACTGCTGGATCAGCCCTTTGATTCGTTCGGCGTCGGCGTGGGTGAAGTTGGTCACATCCAGATGCGTGACGCCCGCATAGCGGCGCTCCGCCTTGCCGACGGGCCAGCACATCACTTCGATACAGTCGAAATGTTGTTCGGCGGCGAACTGCATCACTTCTTCCAGCGTCCATGTTGGGAGAATCGCGGTGACAAAACCAAGCTGCATGGGGTTTACTCCTCATCTAAAGAAGATTTTAACGCAGAGCGCACAGAGACACAGAGAGAAAGCGACAAAAGGATTATTTTTCTTCTTTTCTCTGCGAATTCTGCGTTGATTCCTTTTTGTTTTCTTAGCTCTAACCTGAGTTTTGGATAGGTTCTAAACCGTTCACGTCACCTCCCAACCCCCTCAGCCACAGCATGGAAAGGCGGTTGGGGGGTGAGGTGAAGCTATCCAAAACTCACGTTAGAGCTGCTTGTTTACCTCCGTGTTGCAAGATCGATCCAGCGGCGTTCACGGTGACTCCGCAAGATCGCGTCGCACAACACGACTTCCAAATGTCCATCATCGAACGTCGGGAACGGTTTCGGCGCGGCAAAATCGCCCGCCGCAATGTAGCCGTAGACCGCGCGATAGAGCATCTTGAATGTGTCCGGGAAGCCTTCGGCGTGTCCGCCGGGATAATCGGTGTAGCGGCGCGCGCCGTCCGACAGCAGCGCTGGGTCTTTGATCAGAATTTCGTTGGGCTTGTCGCGCCAGCCGATCCAGAGTTCGTTCGCCTGTTCCGAGTTCCACGCGACCGCGCCTTTCGAGCCGCCGATCTCGAAACTGAGCATGTTCTTGCGCCCAGCGGTGACTTGCGAGACGTTCATGCTGCCGCGCGCGCCGCCCGCGTAGTGAAAGACGACCGATCCCCAGTCATCGGTCTTGATCTCGACTGGATCGGTGGCGACGGATTCAGTCTGCTCTTTACCTTTAAACGTGGCGACCGCTTCGCGCGGCTTGCGATGCACGGGGTTGAACGTCGCCAAGTCTGCCAACAGCGCTTCGACGCGCAGTCCGGTCACAAAGCCGATCAAGTCCATCCAATGCGTGCCGATATCGCCAATCGCGCGCAGATCGCCGCCTTCTTCGGGCAGTAAGCGCCAATTCCAATCGGTCTCGTACAGCAGCCAGTCTTGGACATAGCCGCCGCGTACCGTGTTAATCGTGCCGAGCGCGCCGCTGGCGATCAGATCGCGGACATGCAGCACGACCGGATAGTAACGGATGTTGTAGTTCACGGCGGCGACGAGGTGCGGATGGGCATTCGCGGCGGCGACCAGCGCGGCGGTCTCGGCGCTGTCCATCGCCAGCGGCTTTTCACAGACGACGTGTTTTCCGGCTTGCAGCGCGCGCGTCGCCATGTCGGCGTGATAGCGATTCGGTGTGGTGATATGCACAACATCGACCTGCTCATCCGCGAGGATATCCTCGTAGCGGGCATAGCCGACTTCTAAGCCGAGTTTGTGCGCGGCGGCGCGTCCTTTGTCGGGCGTTGAGCCGAGAAAACCGCGCACGCGCACGCCCAAGCGCGTGAGGGCTTCGGCGTGGACGGGTCCAATGAAGCCTGTGCCGACAACAGCGGCAGTCGTCATAAAATCGATCCTTTCTGTAATAATGGTTTTTGTAGGTCTACGCAATCGTTTGCATGGAATTTACCATCGCGGCGTGCGGCGCGCAAGTCAAGCCGCGAACCGCGCGATTGCTTGATACAATCAACGCATCAACAACAGCGCACCCGCCGCGAGGGACGAACAACGATGTTCATAGATCGAACTGGGCAAATTTTGCACAATCCGCTGCAACTCCATTATGGGATTGCCGTGACCGATATCGATGGCGACGGCGCATTCGAGTTCTTCGTGACCGGGTTCGGCGGCTGTCCCAACAAAGTGCTGAAGTGGGATGGCGGGGCGCTGATTGATATCGCCACACAGGAATTGGCGGACACCGAACGCCAAGCGATTGGTGTGGCGGCGTGCGATATCGATGAGGATGGACACGAAGAACTCTACATCTTGAACACGGATACGTTTTCGGGGCGGAAACGGCTGGCGGATCGGCTGTTCGATTACGCCGACGGGACCTGGGTCGATCTGTTCTCGCTGCGCGTCAACGCGACGGTGCTGAATCTGACGGCGGGGCGCTCCGTCGCGTGCATTGACCGACGCGGCGATGGGCATTACGGCTTCTTCGTCGCCAATTACGGCGGGCCCATGCGCCTGTACGAATTGGACGAGGATGGACGCTTGCGCGATGTGGCGTCCGAAGCAGGCGTCGCGCTCGTCACGGGCGGGCGCGCGGTCGTGGCGCTGCCGTTGGTCACGGAACGCATGGATGTGTTCGCGGGCAACGAGAACGGGCCCAACTTCCTGTTTCGCAACAACGGTGACGGTACGTTCGAGGAAATCGCCATCGAAACGGGCGTCGGTGATCCGTTCGAGAACGTGCGCGGCATCGCGCCCATCGATGCCAACCGCGATGGACGCTTCGATCTGGTCTACGGCAACTGGGAAGGGTCGCATCGGCTGTTCGTGCAGACGCCCGAAGGACACTTCTTAGACCGCGCGCCGCGCGAAATGGCGACGCCCTCGCGCGTGCGCACGGTGATCGTGGCGGACTTCGACAACGACGGCTACGAAGAAATCTTCTTCAACAATATTGGACAGCCCAATCGCTTATTCGGCTGGCGCGATGGCGTGTGGACGCGCTTGACCGTCGGCGGGGCGCTCGAACCCGCCGGACTCGGCACGGGCGCGGCGGTAGCGGATATTGATGGCGATGGGCGGCTGGAACTCTTGATCGCGCACGGCGAAGCCGGGATGCAGCCGCTCACGCTGTACAGCGCGTCGCCCAACGCCAATCACTGGCTGCGCGTCCGCCCGACCACGCCGCACGGCGCACCCGCGCGCGGCGCGTTGGTCACGTTGGAGGCGGGCGGTGAAGTGCAGCGGCGTGTGATTGACGCGGGCAGCGGCTATCTCTGTCAGATGGAACCCGTCGCGCATTTCGGGTTGGGAACGGCGACGCACGCGGATCGCATCGTCGTGCGCTTCCCCGATGGCAAGACGGTCGAGATCGCGCCGAGCGGCGTCGATACGACCGTTGACGTGCCGCATCCCGACGCGGCAGGCTTAAATGTTTACCGCTGAACCCGTGCCAAGATCGCATCGGCGGTCTGTTCGGGTGTCTGATGCTGGGTATAAATCGTGATCGTCGCTAATGCCGCGTTGCCCGGATGCCGGACGAAGGTTTCGTTGAGCGCCAACAGCGCAGGATCGAGCGGTTCGCTTTCGTCTGCGAACTGGGCTTCGAGGCGCGCGCGCAGAACGCGAATCGACCCGTCGGCGTCCGGTGACGGCAGCAGCAGGACGACATTAGCATAGGGCGCGAACGCCGTCTTGACGCGCGCCGCCAAATCGGGATCGTCCTGTACCGTATAGCCGCCCCCAAATTCGATCACCGTGTCGGAAAAATCCTGCAAGATGCGCTCGGCGGTGTGCGCCTCGAACGGCTTCCAATAGGCGACCAGTCCGGCTAAACCCGCTTGCTCGTGCTGCTGTTTTGCGGCGTCAGTGTCATAGCCGATTTCGCGGAAGTAATCCCAACGGAGGACATCGACGCTGGTCACGGGCAGTTTCAACCGTTTGCCCAAGATCGCCGCGATGGTCGTTTTGCCCGCCGCGACGGGTCCGATCAGCAGAATATCGGTTTTCATTCGCGCGGCACCGATGGGTCGATGCCAAAGACGAAGAAGGCATAATCCTGCGGGAACGTCTTGACGCCCAAGCTGTTCAGCCCAGCCAATATTTGCGCACGGTGATCCGTGCCATGATTGACGACGTGGAGCAGCATTTGCCATACCATCGCATCCTTGTCGTCGTCCAAATAATCTGCCAAGCGCGCGTCGGTCAGTTCCGCGAGGCGTTCGCGCATCATGGCTTCGACGCGATCCCACTCCGCGCGCACAGACGCACGGTCGGGAAAATCGCTGTAGTTCGCAAACGGCGGCGTTGGATCGCCGCGTAACGCGCTGAACCAACGTTCATCGACATTCAGCAGGTGAGCGGTTTGATTGCGAATCGAGCCGAGCGAATAGGAGAGTTCTTGTGTGAACTGCTCATCCGTGAGCGCCATCACGCACTTGTCCCAAATGCGGCGATTGACGGTGAAGTGATACGCATAGAAGTGGCGGACGTTTTCGATATTCATTGATGCTCCTGATCAAAAAAAGGCGAGCTACCCAGTATCTCGCCCATTCTATCGAAGATCGACGCGGATGTTTACTCCGTTTCGACGCCCCCTATGCGGATCAAGCCGTCCCAGTCGGCGCTGACGAGAAAGTTATACGTATGACCCGCGCTGGTATTACAAAGTGGGGGTGTTAGACGAAGAAAATGGTTGTCGCATCGACCGTGCCGAACAACGGCGATTGAAACGTCTCGTCGAAGCCATAGCCATCAAGATATTGAAATTTGCCGTCGATCAGCGTCCAGACTTCGATCAAGCGTGCTTCTGGATCGACGAACCAGAGTTCACGGACGCCAAATTTTTCGTATAAACGAAATTTGGTCGTTCGGTCAAATTTTCTTGTACTCAGTGACAGGACTTCCGCGATGAAGTCGGGCGCGCCCATCACTTTATCATCGACGATGATGTTCATTCGATCCTGAGCAATCCACAACAGGTCGGGTTGGGGGATGTTCTTCGCATCGAGATGGACATCGGTGGGTGCCATCGATACCACGCCGCCGATGCGTTGGAGCTGACTTGAAAACCAGTTTACAAGCTGAATGAGAACTTGTTGATGCGAGAACTTTGGACTGGGCATTTCAATCAACACGCCGTCAATCAAGTGAATCGGCTTCATCGTTTCTGGAAGTTCGTAATACTCATCAACGTGCATTTTTGTTTTTGGCATGGCGATCATCGCGCAATCTCGACCTGCTTCAATATAGAACAGAATAGCATTGATCTCGCGCGCGCGGCAATTGGCGCGGCGCGCCCTGACAATCTGCACAATCGCACTTGTGCGCTTTGCCGCTGATCCGCCCCTTGCGCGTGCGCACGCCGCGCGGTATCCTCATACACAAGTCGATTTTCGACCCCAACACGGAACAAAATCATGTCGTTCGTCACGCTGTTCAAGCAAAGCAAGAAGCGCCCACCAGACCACTCGTCTGGGCTTTTGCGTTTCTAACTGCGAACCGCGTCCAACGCCAATCACGCAGATCATGAAACCCGCCTAGACAGGCGGGTTTTTTGTTGTCTCGGTGTCGGGGCGTCCAGTTGGGATGCCCACCCATGCGATAACGGATACGGGTGTCCCAGCGGGATGCTCCTACGAAAGGAATGATTTGATGCTCACCCCAATGTGTTCCGACTGCGGCGCGTCTGTGCCACTGCCCGCTGATGCCATGCAGAACGAATTGATCACCTGTCCCGACTGTGGCGCAGAACTCGAAATCATTGCCCTCAACCCGCCGACGCTCGAACTTGCGCCGCAAGTCGAAGAAGACTGGGGCGAATGAGCATGACCCACCCAGCACCGCGCATCGCCATGTTGGTGACGCACATCCGCCCAGAAGAAAAATTGCTGCTCGCCGCCTTCGCGGCGCGCGGTATCCAGCCCGATATCATCCTTGACCGCGATGTGAACATCGATTTGACGGCGGACGCGGGGCAGATCGCGCCGTCGGGCGTGGCGTGGGGCGATTACGCCGTCGCGCTCGAACGGTGTGTGTCTACGTCGCGCGGGATGTATCTGCAAGCGATCCTGAATGCGTGGGGCATCCCAACCGTCAACAGCTATGCCACCGCATCCGTGTGCGCGGACAAACTGCTGACGACATTGGCGCTGGCGCGGGCGGGCGTGCCACAGCCAGCGGCGCGCGCTGCCTTCGATGAAGCCTCCACGCTGCAAGCGACCGCCGATATCGGTTATCCCGCCGTCTACAAGCCTGTGACCGGATCATGGGGGCGCTTGTTGGCGCGCGTCACTGACCGCAATGCCGCCGAAGCGATCATCGAGCATCGGCTGACGTTGGGCAGTTATCAGCATCACACGTTTTACGTCCAGGAATATATTCAGAAGCCAGGACGCGATATCCGCGCGTTTGTGGTCGGCGATGAGACGATCTGCGCGATTTACCGCGACTCCGCGCATTGGATCACCAACACGGCGCGCGGCGGGGTGGCGTCGAACTGTCCCATCACGCCCGAACTCAACGATCTGTGCGTGCGGGCGGCGCGCGCGGTTGGCGGCGGCGTACTGGCGCTCGACGTATTCGAGGATGCGGAGCGCGGCTTGCTGATCAACGAAATCAATCACACGATGGAATTTCGCAATTCGAGCGCGCCGACGGGCGTCGATATCGCGGGGCGTCTCGTGGATTATGTGCTGCAACCGCACCGCCAAGATGAAGTTGTTCATCATCCCGCTCCAATTGGAGCAGGGCAGCCTGTGAATACGGGGGTGAGGTCGTGATCCGAGTCGGCATCGTCGGCGCGTCCGGCTATACGGGCGGCGATCTGCTGCGCTGGCTGATCGCGCATCCGGGCGTCGAGGTGACGCAGATCACCAGCGAAGCGAGCGCGGGCAAGTTCGCCTATCAAGTCCATCCGCATCTGCGCGGACAAACGACGCTGCGTTTCGTCGGACAAGATGCGCTCACGCCCTGCGATGTGCTGTTCCTCGCGCTGCCACACGGCGAAGCGCAGACGCGCATCGATCATTATGCCGCCCTCGCGCCGCGCATCATCGATTTGAGCGCCGATTTCCGCCTGCGGGATGGTGATATGTATCGCGCCACCTACGGCGAAACGCATACCGCACCCGCGTGGCTGTCGCGCTTTGTCTACGGTTTGCCGGAGATCGAGCGCGATGCGATCCGCGCGGCAGCTTACGTTAGCGGCGTCGGCTGCAACGCGACGGCGAGCATTTTGGCGCTGTGGGCGCTGATCCGCGCGGGGCTGCTCCAGCCGACACAGCCGATCATTTTGGACATTAAAGTTGGCAGCAGCGAAGCCGGACGCACGCCGACGGAGAGCAGCCATCACCCGATTCGCGCGGGTGTCGTGCGTCCGTTCGCGCTGACCGGACACCGCCACGAAGCCGAAGTCCGGCAGGCGTTCGCGGACGCCGGAAATTTCGACATTCGCATGGCGATCACCAGTGTGGAAATGGTGCGCGGCGTGTCGGCGGCGGCGCACATCACGCTCCCAACGGGCTTGGCGGAAAAAGACCTGTGGGCGGCATATCGGACGGCATGGAATGGTGCGCCGTTCGTCCGCGTCGTCCACGAAAAATCGGGCTTGCATCGCCACCCCGAACCGCGCGTCGTGGCGGGGACGAACACCGCCGATGTCGGTTGGGAATACGATCCGGCGACGGGGCGCGCGGTCTTGCTGTGCGCCATCGACAATTTGGGCAAGGGCGCGGCGGGATCGGCGGTACAGAGCATGAATTTGATGTGTGATTTTGACGAGACAGCGGGATTGACCTTCGGAGGGTTTTATCCATGAGCTTTTTGGGCGTCCTCAAACTCGGCGGCGGCGCGGGGGTCGAACACGCGGCGGCGCTGGCAAACTTGGCGGAGCGAATCGCGTCCGGCGAACGTTGGATACTCGTACACGGCGCATCGGACGCCGCGAACCGTCTGGCGGCTGCGCACGGCGTCCCCGTGCGAACGCTGACCACGCCCGGCGGACACACCAGCCGTTATACCGACGCCCAGACGCTCGATCTGTTCTGCGAAGCGGCGGCGAACGTGAACACGGAGATGGTGGAAACATTGCGCGTACATGGGATCGATGCCGTCGGCTTAGCGGACGCCGAAATCGTGCGCGCCGAGCGCAAGACGGCGATCCGCGCGCTGGTCAACGGGCGGCAGGTGATCGTCCGCGACGATTACACGGGCGCGATCACGAATGCCGACGCGGATGCGCTGTGGACGTTGCTCGACGGGGGGCAAACGCCGGTCGTCGCGCCGCTGGCAGCGGGCGGCGAACGCGGACGTCTGAACGTGGACGGGGATCGCGCGGCGGCGGCGATTGCGCGGGCGTTGAGCGCAGATGCGCTGGTAATTTTAAGCAATGTTCCCGGTTTGCTACGCGATGTGAGCGATCCGGCTTCGCTCGTAACGTCGTTCGCACTATCCGACCTGCCGCGCTATGAATCTTACGCCGCAGGACGGATGAAAAAGAAACTGCTCGCGGCAAGCGAGGCGCAAATCGCGCGCGTCGTGCTGGCGGATTCGCGCATCGAGTACCCGTTGGACGCGGCGCTGAACGGCGGCGGGACGCAGATTATCCAAGCGATGATGATGGTAGGAGTGAGACAGGTCTCGCCCGCCCAAGTTGGAATGGTTCTCGCGGGGGCGGCGGATTGATGATCGACTTACAAGCAAGCGCCGCGCTGGAAGATGCGCGCTCATCGGGAGCGTATGTCAAACGCGATCTCACCATTGTGCGCGGGACGGGCGCGATCCTGTACGACGACGCGGACAATCGCTATATCGACCTTGTGGGCGGGCAGGGCAGCGCCAATTTGGGACATGCGCATCCGGCGATCCTCGCGGCGCTCGAACACCAGATGCGCGACCTGATTTCGTGTCCCGAATTGTTCCACAACCCTGTGCGCGCACAGTATCAAGACGCCCTGTGCCGCGCGGCGAACATGGCGCGGGTGTTCCTATGCAATTCTGGCACGGAGGCGAACGAGGGCGCGCTCAAGATCGCGCGGCTGACGACCGGACGCACGAACATCGTAGCGACCATGCGCGGCTTTCATGGGCGGACGATGGGCGCGTTGGCGGCGACGTGGGAAAAGACGTATCGCCAACCGTTCGAGCCGCTGATGCCCGGCGTGCGGCATGTGCCGTACAACAACATCGACAAACTGGCGGAAGCCGTCGATGAATCGACCGCTGCCGTCTTGCTCGAAGTCGTACAGGGCGAAGGTGGCGTCCATCCGGCGCAAGCGGGTTATCTGGCGGCGGCGCGGCGGCTGTGCGACGAACGCGGCGCGCTGTTGATTCTCGATGAAGTGCAGACGGGCTTTGGGCGGACGGGCTATCTGTTTGCGCATGAGGCGGACGACGTTCAGCCCGATATCTTGTGCCTCGCCAAGTCCATTGCGGGCGGCGTGCCAATGGGCGCGGTGCTGATGAGCGAACGGATCGGCGCGCTCCCGCCGTCGGCGCATGGCAGCACGTTCGGCGGCAGTCCGTTAGCGTGCGCGGCGGCACTGGCGGCGCTCGACGTGTATCAAAACACCGACCTGATCCCGCGCGCGCGGCGCTTGGGAGAGGCGGTCTTGGCGCATCTGCGCGCAAACTTGCCGCCGATGGCGCGCGAGGTGCGCGGACGCGGGCTGATGATCGGCGTGGAACTGCGCGGCAAGGTCGCGCCCGTGCTGCGCGCCTTACAAGCGCGTGGCGTGCTGGCGCTGCCAGCGGGCGCGACGGTCTTGCGCCTGCTGCCGCCGCTGGTGATCGAAGAAGCCGACTTGTGGACGGCGATGGCGGCGGTGATCGATGTTTTGAACAACGAAACGTCCCCTCTCCGAGCCGAAGCGTAAGATGGGGGGTGAGGTCGTGTCTGATTTATTGGAGTCGCTTGTTCGCATCTACAGTCCATCGATGGGCGAACGCCCCGCCGTCGCGTACTTGGTCGATTGGATGAATGCGCACGGTTTCGACGCGCGCATCGATGCAGCCGGGAACGCCGTCGGGATGCGCGGTGAAGCGGACGCCGCGCAAACGCTGATGCTGCTCGGACACATCGACACGTTTCCCGGCGATCTGCCCGGCGCTGTCAAAGACGGCATGTTATACGGACGCGGGAGCGTGGATGCAAAAGGCGCGCTGTGTGCGTTCGCAGAAGCGACGGCGCGCGCGGCGATCCCGGCAGGTTGGCGCGTGGTCGTGGTCGGCGCGGTGGAGGAAGAAATTGCCACGAGCAAAGGCGCGCATCACATTCGGGATGCGTTTTTGCCCACGCTGTGCATCATCGGTGAGCCGAGCGGCGCGGACAAGATCACGCTCGGCTACAAGGGGCGCATTCTGTTCGATTTAGCCCTGAAACGTCCGCCCGCGCACACCGCCCGTCCTGAACCGAGCATCGGCGCGGTGGGCGTCGCCTTCTGGAACACGCTTGAAGCGTGGGCGACGCGCGAAAACGCGGGCATCGATGGCTATTTCGAGCGCGTCATGCCGTATTTGCGCGCGATCAACACGACTTCTGCGCCGCTATGCGATACCTTGAGCATGACGGTGAGCGTCCGGCTGCCACCGCGCCTCGAACCCGATGCCGTGCTGGATGCGATCCGCGCGTTTGTCCCACCGGACGCCGAGCTGCGCGCGTATGGCATGGAGCGCGCGTACAAAAGCGACCGCACGACGCCGTTAGCCCACGCGCTGTTGGCGGCGATCCGCGCACGGGGCGGCGCGCCGGGATTTGTGCTGAAAACGGGGACGAGCGATATGAACGTCGTTGGCGCGGTCTGGTCATGTCCGATGGTGGCATATGGCGCGGGCGACAGCGACTTGGATCACACGCCGGAGGAACATATTTCGCTGGCTGAATACGCGCGGGCGGTTGCGACGCTGCAATACGTGATCGAGCAGCTCTGAAAAAGAGATTTAACGCAGAGGACGCCGAGAAAAAATGAGACAGCTCTCTTTTTTCTCGGCGTCCTCTCCGATCTCGGCATTAAAGCGGCTTTTAGCTGATTTTGACTTGAATATCGGTTTCCAGCATATCTTTGCGCGCGTGCAAGGCGCTGTCGTAGTGGCGACTGAGCGCGCCGCGCACGATGGACAAGGCGATGCCGTCCATGATCATTCACATTCAGCGTAGCGCTTCAGCATTTTGGCACCAACGCCAGTTGGCTACCAAATCTTGACCTTCACGCCGTTTTCCATCATGTCTTTCAGCCCTTCCATATCGCTGCCGAATTGGCGTCCGGCGGCGTTGACGACCAACGGCAGCATGGTTTGGGTGACGACGTTGCCGCTAGGTTGCGCGATCATCTTGATGGTGAGTTTTGTGCCACCTTCGACCGCCTCCAGCGTGAAATCCACGTCCATCGTCGAGCTGGGCGTATTGCTGGTGTAGGCGAAATGATGCGGCGCTTCGAGCGCCGTGACGACGGGATGTGATTCGACGGAAATGCCCATGAACTTGGCGGTATGACGATATTCCGTGCCAATCGCCGTCGGACCCGGCGTGACTTTCTTCGCATCTTTGATCATCGTCCACCAGTTAATGCAGCTTTCCATGCAGGTGGCGGTTTCGAACACTTCTTCGATGGGGCGGTTGATGATTACGCTTTTCTCGGTCGTAACTGGATTCATGTTTAACACTCCTACGTTATTTTAACCTGCACACCGTTGTTCATCATTTCTTTCAAAACGTTCATATCATCTTCCAACTGCCGCGCCATCGCATGGGCAATGACAGGCAGCATCTCGGCGCTAATCACATTGTCTTTTGTGTCGGCATTCATCACAGAGCGAAAGTAGGTGCCGCCATCGACGGGTTCAAACGTGTAAGCGACTTCCATTTCGGCAGTGGCAGTATCGCTCTTGTAGGCGAAACGCTGTGCCGGCTCCCAAACGGTAATGACCGGACGCGCTTCCATCTCAACACCCATGAATTTTGCCGTGTGGTGATATTCTGACCCAACGCCAGTGGGTCCCGCGCTGACTTTCTTGGCTTCGGTGAGCATCGTCCACCAATTAACGCAGCTTTCCATACACGTGGCGGTGTCGAACACTTCTTCGATGGGGCGATTGATAATGACGCTGTTTTCGGTGGTGATCATAGCCATATTGGTCTCTTCCTTTAGAATTTTTGTATTTATTCACCTATCCATGGGATTAAGCTCAAAATCCACAAATTTGAACCCAAGAAACACATAATGAACCCAATAGGACTGGGGCAAAATGCGGTCTGCACGGGTAGGTGAAT
>DAOTUQ010000078.1:0-24228 GCA_034437055.1 Anaerolineae bacterium | reverse complement strand
TAGGTTGTTTTCGACAAAAACCCTCAATCTTTTGAGGGAGAGCCTATTCTCATCGCAGACAAATTTGGCGTTTCAATTTGCCAAAATGAGGGGAAAAACGACCCCTGAGTAGTTACGCTAAAAGATGGGACTGAGGACTGAGTAAAAGCAGGTATCACGCTGCTTTGCTTTTACTCAATCCGCAGCACTTTCTCTTAAATCTCTTGCACCAGCGCCAGCGCGTGCAATTGCAGCGTTTCGTCCAAGCCGACATATACCGTGTCACATGCGTTCGCCCACAGCCAGCCGAATAAGTCATCGCGCCCCACGATCTGCGTCTGTGGGAACAGGCGCGGCGCGTAATCGCGGCGATATTGGAACGGCAGCGGACTGTTGAGCGGCGCGGGATCAAGCACGATCACGAAATCGACTGCCGCGCCGATCTCCGGCTGCCGATCTTCTAGTTCTTGCAGCTTGCGCGTGATCACCCCGTAGCGCCCGCTCTCGCGCATGAGCAGGATGATGCCGCGCGGTTTCACATTCACGCTCGGCAGCAGATAGCCCAGTTCATAGGCGATCACGTCCGTCCACGCGAGGCGTTCGCTCACTTCATAGCCGCGCCGTTCGAGTTCCGTCAGCAGCAGCGCGCCCAACTGTGCCGCGCTCATGCGCTCGATTTCGGCGGTAACGCGCCGCTTCAGTTCCACCAGCGCCGCGCGCAGCGTGCGCTTGTCCTTCGCCGTCGGCAAGTCTGCCATGAACGCCGCGATCATGCCGTCATAGTCGATGGTGGGATGTGTATCGGCTTCCATATCCGGCTGCACGTCCGCAATCAAGACGCGCTGCATCTCCAGCCACGCGGGACCCGCCGCGCGCAGCGTATCGATAATGCGATTCACGACGGTGGGCAAGCTGTCCTCTGCGCTGACTTCGAGGATCGTCTCGCCGCGTTCGCGCAAGAACAGCATTGCGGTATCGTATTTGGCGCGCATCGCGTTCAGGTTGCTGTCGAACAATTCGCGGTCGCCCGCCCGCTGACGCATCCGCTCATAGCAGGTGCGCGCGCTGGCGCTCAAAAACAGCGTCAAGTCGGGGCGGCGCGCGGACATATTCAGCGTCATGATTGCGTCCATCGATTGCGTCGCCGTCGATTGATAGACCAGCGACGACAGATAATAGCGGTCGCTGATCACCACGCGCGCGCCCTCCGCGTCTAAGAACGGCTGGATCGCACGCTCGTTGTGATCGACGCGGTTCAGCGCGTAGGCGAGCGCCAGCGCGCGCGGCGATGTTTTGATCCGTTTGGTCAATGCCTGCCGGATGAACAAGCCCGCCGCCGATGGATCGTGCGGCTCGAACGTCAACAAGACGCGCTCGCCCATCGTCTGCCGCAGCATCCGCGTCAGATGGCGCGAGACTTCGCTCTTGCCCGTGCCGTCCAAGCCCTCAATAACCAGAAAAAAGCTGAGCGTTTTCGACATTGATCAACTTTCGTCGGCATCCGCGTCGTCTGGTTTCGCGGGATACAAGGCTTCCATCACGGCGGCGCTATAGCCCGACGCCGTTAACGCTTGCACGGCGGCAGCATAGGCGTCCTGTGCGCGGTCAGCGGGGCGGCGATAGCGTTTTTGGACATAGGACAATCGATACAGCTTGAGCGCCTGTCGCACATCGTCGTCCGTGCGAACGAAGAAGGTGATCCAGCCGCTGTCTTGCAGCAGGTGATGCAAGCCCGCTTCGCCCGCTGCGACCAAGCGTTGGCGGATGCGAATTGTAAACGGGATATCGACCATGCCGCTGTTGTGAATATGCCCGACTTCGACCTTACCCAAGTTGAATTCCACGCCACCGAAGCGATGTGGCGCGGTGGTGATGCCGTCCCACGCGGATACGGCGTCCACGATCTGGCGGACGTGTTCCCGACTCATGTTCAATATCCTTATGCTGCAAATGCCCCCCATGATACTCTGCCCGCCGATGCAGTGCGAATTACCGTCCGTCGCTATCCATCATGAACCGTCTTGACGATACCTAGCCGCTTATGCTATGGTTATTGACCCATTCGGTGCGAAAGGACAAGCTGTGTCTCAGACGCTCACCATACGTAATTTTCGTTGGGATGATTTGCCCGGCGTCTTGGCTGTGATCAACGGTGCGGCGGAGTCGTTCAACGATTTGCGCCGTTATACGCTCGACGAACTGCGTTTCGACTTAGAAGACCCGCTTGAACAGCCAGAACAGAACTATTTCGTCGCCGTCGCGTCGGATGGACAGATCGTGGGGATGTGCGAATGCTATTATGAGGCGGAAGTACACATCGGTTGGAGCAACTGCTACGTGCTGCCGTCACAGCGCGGACGCGGGATCGGCACGCGCTTGTTTGAATTGTCGGAAATGCGGCTGATGGCGCTGCTGCCAGCGGAGAGCGACGACACCCTCGTGTTTCAGCGTGTGATCGACAGCGCCGACGCGGCGGGCATCGACCTGATCGCGCGCGCGGGTTACACCCACACGCGCGCGTTCTACACCATGATGATCGACTTGACGGATGCGCATTTGGATGCGCCAACCACGCACGATGGCATGACCATTCAAGGCTACGATCCGGCGCATTTGCGTGATTTCTACGACGTTCATCAAGACACCTTCGAAGATCATTGGGGATCGCACCGCGAACCCTATGACGAATGGACGCGCGAGTTCACCGAGCGGACAGGCGTCGATCCGGCGGCGACGTGGCGTATGGCGCGGGACGGCGATCAGATTGCGGGCGTCGCCATCAGCCGCGCATTCGGTGGTTGGGACGGAATGGGTTGGTTAAGCGTGTTGGGCGTGCGGCGGGCGTGGCGGCGGCGCGGCTTGGGCGATGCGCTCTTGCGGGCGACGTTCGCGGCGTTTCGGGCGCGCGGCTTCACGCGGGTGGGCTTGGGCGTCGATGCGTCGAGCTTGACCAACGCCGTCGCGCTGTACGAACGTGCGGGGATGCGCGTCTATCACCGCCGCGATGTCTATCGGCGCGTGGTGCGTGAGACGAGCAATCCAACCCATGCCAAACAAACGTTAACCTGAATGATACATTATCACATCGCGCGTTGAGCTAAATCGCGCTATAGTTATCTATCACCCCGCAATCGGAGCGTCTTTCCTGTTGTCCAGTCATTGGATCGACGTCCGAGGAGAAAGGAGCGACGATGCCGCCCTTGTTCGGGTGTTGGCGTCGAGAGATATGAAGCGAGCCGCTTGGTTCACTGAAGAACAGCTCTACGGGTTCTTGCTGATGGAATTTCTGGAGAATCACCCGAATATTCCGCTCAAGAATACAATGGTGTTGCAGCGATTGACGGGGCTGGACACAGAGCAGTTCAACATGGCGTGGGATTGGTTGATCAAGAACAGCATCCTCGAATTTGGCGATACGCCAGACGAGTTCATTCAGTGAGTGCGTCCGAAATGGTATAAGGGGCGTCCCACCGGGACGCCCGTTTCGATCCCCCGACTGTGCCGACAGACCCGGAAATGGGTTTGCCACCCGCAAACCCCTACTACGTCATGCGAACGGCATCCGCAACGGGGATATTGATGCACGGTTGTTGTTGCTCCAACGCCACACATCCGCCGAAATTGCACGATCTATCCACTATAACCGTGCGCGGCTGCGCAATGGTGGAGAGGCAAATGATGGTCGTGCGCGTAGCGCCTAAGACGATTTCGACCCCGTTCTCAATCGCCGTCATCCAGTATTCATCGCGCGTGAACGTGCCGTCCGCGCCGGTGTCAGCAGGTTGACACCGATTCCCCGAATGGTGCGCTCGATGGTTTCGCATTGCAGCACTTCACTGTCATAAGCAACAAAAATCATGCGTCATCGGCATCCAATTTGGGAAGCAAAATCGAGAGGTTAAGTTGCGTGGTGGGTCTTATGGACTTTATCTTTAGACGAAAGTACCTGCTTATTTTGATTTTGTATCAATGCGTAAAAATTATTAGTATATTATTATAAAGTAGTAAACGTTTTTAGCTAAGTTTATTTACCAGACATTTATTGCGGGAAGGGAGGGAACAGAAGTTCTAGCTATCGCTAGTATCAGGCTGCTCCTTGCCGATAACCTGCTTTTCCAGAGCGTGTTCTATCTTGCTCATTGAGGTTGGCTCAAGCATGATCTGGAGTTCCTCATCATCCGTGAGATCAATGCCCTGTTTCTCGGCAATGGCACAAACAATATTCATCAGTTTTGTCAACTCGCGTTCCGTGAGCATATCCACTTGGAGGTCGATTTCTTCCCGTAAGTCTGCAATTTTCGAGGAACGATTTTGTGAGATCAGGACGAAAATCGCCAAGATAATCGCTTCGAGGGATACAATCATGGTGAGGAGACCAAAAGGGAACGGATCAAAGGCGTTAACACCGGGAATTATTTCGAGATTGATGACGATCCAACCAGCAAACCAAACGACATTGATCACTAGAAAGCCGATACTGCCAAAGAGTGCCGTCACGAAGTCGGCGATTTTCTCCGTGAGACTTCGTTTCTCGTCCTGCTCAGCCTTAAGACTTCGAATGATCTCCCTACTTTTTTGGAGATGGTGTTGAAGATAACGGCTCTTCGCATTCGGTTCCGTATTGTTGGACATTGTGATTTCCTCGTAAATAACCTGATTTCTGGATAGGTGGGATACCTTTCGAGAAGTGGTTAAACTTCACGTTACCGCTAACGTGAAAGCTATCCCATGACGAGGGTCTGTCTGCAAACTCTGAAACCTCACCCCCCAACCCTCGTAGCAGAGAGGGGGAGCGCAGCGGGGGTGAGGTCGAACAAAACAAGCGAAAATCGAGTTTGCAGACATGCGCTAGTTTAATTGACCTATTCTGTGCTGTCGATGATGTTTGCCAAACTTAAAAGCGAACCCCCATCATACCGAAACGACGACGGCAACCGAGCCTGTGCGACAGCGAAATCATGACCCTGCTTATCCATTTTCATCAGTCTAGGTAGCGCACCTTCAAAAGTTGTTTTATTGCCATGAAGTTCCAGTGTACTTGAGGCGCGAGTTTCCCAAGTTGGAGCGCAACTGCTTTTGCGTATTTTGCCCAAATCATTAGCGCGATAATGAATATATCTGGCGGGAACAAAGAACGAGCGCCGTTGACAATTAGGTCGTCAACGGCGCTCGTAATCAAATAAGGAAACAGGGGTGTCCTCGCCGCGCGCTAGGTTCGCGGCGTCCTTCTCCCAACCTGTATCACGATTTATGATACAACCTTTTGCGTGTTTTGCATACATCTCCAGCGATATTGAAGTTTTCTGTTACAATCCGCAGCATGATATCAACGCTACCCTCAATTTCTCGCGCCGCGTGCCTGACAACAGCGGGCGTTTTGGTACTGTTGTGCGCCTTCATCGCCGCCAGCGTTTTCAGCGCGCCCGCCGCGCAGACCACGATGCTGCCAACGCTTGATGATTGGTGGGACGGGCGCGCGACCTGGGTTGTCGATGTGCTGGATACTGGGCTGCCGATTGGCGAAAGCGATACCGTCGTGCTTGAGAACGGCGACAATGTATCGTATCTGCACGCCAGCGATCAGAGCGCGGGCGTCCGCGATTCGTGCGGCGATCCAGTGTCGTTTCCCGGTTGCATGACGCGCTGGACGAGTACCGACGGCGGGCGGACGTTTGCGCTGCCCGACGCTGTGTGCGCGATCCCGTGCGCGGCATGTCCGTGCGACGATGCCCGCGATCACATCACGGCGCAGCAGTATCCGCGCGTGGCGTTCGCGGACGATGAAGCCTATCTCGTCTACGAGTGGCACGCTCAAACGATGCTGCGCACGTCGTTCGATGGTGTGACGTGGGGCGATTGGACGCCCGTTCGCGCGGTCAGCGGCACGTATCCGAGCAGCTTTTTCCCGTGCAGCGCCGTCGAACGGATTGGCGCGCATCCGAATATTCGCGGCGAAATTCACGATTGCCTCGTGGGCGCGCCGCCCGGCATCTATGTCGATGGCGACCTGCTGTATGTGTTCGTGGCGGCGGGGTCTGCGCCGGGACACATGCGTTGTTACAAGGGCGAACGCGCGCGCTTGCCCGCGTCGCTGCGCCGGTGCGCCACCGATCCGCTGTTCGGTGGGGCGCGCGAATATGGTGCGTTGGATGCGCGCGGCGCGGACGCGAACCCATACTTCGATTTCCGCTACGTGAGTTCAGCCGATGTGCTGCGCGTGGGGGATCGCTATTACATGAGCTATGAAGGCGTCCGGGGCCCCGATGCGCTCGAACGCGGCATGGATACGCAGTTCGGACTTGGGTTCGCGCGCTCGCTGAGCGACCAAATCGATGGTGCATGGGAGAAATACGCGGGCAATCCAGTGTTGTTCGATGTTGGCTTCAACGTCGGCGTCGGACACGCGGATTTGATCGTCGTGGACGGCGTGACACTGATGTACACCGCTACGTCAGAGACGACGCGCGGGCGCTATCGCTTGGAATGGGCGTTGTAAATGAGTGGGGCAGGCGAACATGGCACGCGGCGGGTGAGGCGCGGCACGCCCCTACAGATCGACCTCAACCGGATCGGCGGCATAGATACTGCCAGCCGCGTTGTGATAAACCCACACGGTTTGGTTTAACTTGAACGGACGATAGACATTCCGCTCGATGCCCGACGGCGTAAATTCAAATTCCCGCAAGCGTTCATCCGCTTTTTGAACGCTCGCGGGCAGCGGCAGCGCGTCAAGCGGCAGCCATTTCGACTTGTAAGGGAGCTGCGGCGCGCGCAAAAATCGATATGCTCGCCATGCACGCGCTGCTCGCCACAGAAACCACAGCCCAACGAGATTTAATAGAAGCAGGTATGGCTGTGTATCGATCAAGCGCATACCCTATGCGCCGACGGTCATCCGGCGCTGTTTTTGCATGAGCGCGCGGTATTCGTCGTAGGGGCGCACGTCAAGTTTCCAGCTCGAAATCATCCGACGGACGTAGGGCGTCGTCACGACGGGCATCACGATTTGCTCGTCGCCGCGCGTCAGCATGAAATGATAAACGGTGACCGGGCGCGTCCCCGCGTGCCAAAATTCTTCTGCGTAGACCGCCCCGTCAATGTCCCACCCCTTGCGCAATTTCGTGAGCAGCGCATCGCCGCCCGCGAACCGTTCCGACACCACTGACCAATGCTTGATCACGTCTGGATAATGCGCGTGCAGGTTCATGCTGTCCATTTTTGTTCATCCTAACTCAACTTGCGCATTTTTTCACGAATTATCATACGAGAACGAGATTAACAGCAGATAAAATCTTGTTCAAATTTAGGCTAACTTGATAGCGCGTGTCGATGCTCGATTGTAAAATTTGACCAAACGTCCGCGCTCCAATTTCGTTAACTTTCCACAAAAGCATACCATACATTCTTGCCAAGCTATTCGGTCTTTCGGGGGATATTTGACCGATCTTTAGCATATTTTGCTCGATCACGTTCCCTGATTTAAGCAAGAGTGAGCATCAGCTAACCCCACACTCATGCTAATTACCCTAAATACAGTGTACGCTTCATCGGGGTATAGAACTATATCATTTGTCACCAAATCAAGGAACGCGAATCATGGCGCGAATCATCGTTATTGGCAGCGGTTTCGGTGGACTGGGCGCGGCAATCCGTTTGGCGGCGCGCGGACACGAGGTCGAAATCATCGAAAAGCGTGATAAGCTCGGCGGGCGCGCTTACGTCTACGAGATCAACGGCTTCAAATTCGACGGGGGACCCACGGTGCTGACCGCCCCGTTCATGTTCGATGATCTGTGGGCGGCAGCCGGCAAACGCCGCGCGGACGATATCGAACTGGTGCCGATCAATCCGTTCTATCGCATCTATGACAAAGATGGCAGCGCCTTCAACTACAATGGCGACGAAGCGTTCACGCTCGCGCAGATCGACAACTGGAATCCGGCGGACAAAGAGGGCTACTTGCGCTTCATCGGCACGACCAAGGCGATCTTTCAAAAGGGCTTCGTCGAACTGGCGGATAAGCCATTTCTGCATTTCACCGACATGCTCAAGGTCGCGCCCGATCTGATCAAGATGCAGTCTTATTTGAGCGTATATCGTTATGTGTCGCAGTTCATCGAGAACGACTTTTTGCGCCGCTGTTTCTCGTTCCACCCGCTGCTGATCGGTGGCAACCCGTTCGATGCGCCGTCGATCTACGCGATGATCCACTATTTGGAACGCGAATGGGGCGTCCATTACGCGATGGGCGGCACGGGCGCGCTGGTGGCGGCGATGGGCAAGCTGTTCACGGATATCGGCGGGCAAATCCGGCTGAATACCGAAGTCGAACAGATTATGACCAGCGGACGCAAGGTGTTGGGCGTGCGCCTCGTGGACGGGACAGAACTGAAAGCCGATCATATCGTCTCGAACGCCGATGTTTCGTGGACATACCGCAACCTGATCCCCGAAAAGGCGCGGCATAAGTACACGAATCGCAAGATTGATAGCATGAAGTACAGCATGTCGCTGTTCGTAATTTACTTCGGCACGAAGCGGCGCTATCTGGACAGCGGCTTGTCGCATCACAATATCATCTTGGGCGACCGCTATGAGGCGCTGTTGAGCGATATTTTCCGCAAGAAAAAGCTGTCGAAAGATTTCTCGCTCTATCTGCACATGCCGACGATCACCGATCCGAGCATCGCGCCGGAGGGCTGTGAAAATTTCTATGTCTTGTCGCCCGTCCCCCACTTGGACAGCGGCACGGATTGGACACAGTTCGCCAAGCCGTATCGTGACGGGATCATGCAGTTCCTTGAAGACAATTATCTGCCAGATTTGCAAGCCAACATCATCGCGGAACACAGCATCGACCCGCTGCACTTCCAAAACACGCTCAACAGTCACAAGGGCGCGGCATTCAGCATCCAGCCCATCTTGATGCAGTCGGCGTGGTTTCGTCCGCATAATCGATCCGAAGACTTCGACAATTTGTATTTTGTCGGCGCGGGGACGCATCCAGGTGCAGGCTTGCCGGGTGTGTTATCATCGTCCATCATCGTGGAAAACCTGATCGGCAGCGCATCCAATCATACGATGCGCACGCCCCCTACCACCGAGTATGCCTAGCTATGACGGTACAACCCATCCCCCAGCCTGCTTGGGAGGCAACTTTGCTCGATTGGGCGCAAAACGCGCTCACCTCCGCCGCGCCCACGCACGCTATCGCCACCGATGGTGTGGCGCTGTGTGCGGCATACGAATACTGCGCCCTGATTACGCGCGACGCCAGCAAGACGTTTTATCTCGCGTCGGGGCTGCTGCCCGACGAGAAGCGGCGCGCGGCGCGGGCGTTGTATGCGTTCTGCCGCGTGACCGATAACATCGTCGATGAGAGTGATGCCGATCCTGCTGAGACGCGCACCATCCTCGACGGATGGCGACGGCAGACGCTCGGCGCGCATCCAGTCCTCGCGCCGCACAACGTGCAGTCGTTCGTCGCGCTGGCATGGGCGGACGCGCGCGTCCGTTTTCATATTCCAGTCGGCTACGCGCAGCAGTTGATCGACGGTGTGGCGCGCGATTTGGATTCGACGCGCTACCGCACGTTCGATGAACTGGCGGCGTATTCGTATGGCGTGGCATCTACCGTGGGGCTGATGGCGATGCACATCATCGGCTTCGCGGGGGAACACGCGCTGCCGTATGCGGTCAAGTTGGGCGTGGCGCTGCAAATCACGAATATTCTGCGCGATGTGGGCGAGGATTGGGGCATTGGGCGGCTGTATCTGCCGTGCGATGATTTGGCGGCGTTCGGCTTGTCGGAGGACGATATCGCGGCGGGCGTGCGCGGCAGCTATGACGAACGCTGGCGCGCGTTCATGCGCTTTCAGATCGCGCGCAATCATCAGTTGTACGCCGACGCGATGCCGGGTATCGCGCTCTTGAACGCGGAAGGGCGCTTCGCCATTAGCGCGGCGTCGGAACTATACCGCGCGATCCTGACTGATATCGAGGCGCACGATTACGACGTGTTCAGCCGTCGCTCGCACATTCCGATGCCGAGCAAAGTGCGGCGGCTGCCGGGCATCTGGTGGCGCAGCCGGACGGCGCGCGTATAATGAAGCGAGGCTGTAAGGGGTTTCCGCCGGGACGCCCGCTCTGTGACCGCTCGTAAGCAACCGTTTAGCGTAGGACGAACCTCATGACGCTGCTCGTGGCTGAAAAATACATCACGGTCGAGGCATTTTTCGAGTTCATCGCGCTCCCCGAAAACGATGAACACCGTTGGGAGTGGGAAGACGGAGTTATCGTTGATATGGGCTACTCAAGCAAACGGAACACAGTCATTGGAATCCGCGTTGCCGCTCCGCTGCATGTCTTTGTCAACGCGAATCGCTTGGGTGTGGTCACGGGCGCGGACGGCGGCTTCTACCTCAAGACGATCAAGCGCGTGCGCGTGCCGGATACGGCGTTTCTGTCGGCGGTGCATGGCGTCGAATTGGGGGACGGCGCGTTCCAGTTCGCGCCCGATCTCGCCGTCGAGATCGTGTCGGAAGACGAAGATATTTTCCGCAAAGCGTTTGAATACCTGCGCGCTGGTACGAAAATTGTTTGGATGGTCTACCCCGATGAACAGCGCGTCTACGTCGCGCGCCTCGACGACGATGGCGGAATGCGCGCGCTGCCGTATGGCATTGAAGCGACGCTCAACGGCGGCGACGTGCTGCCCGGCTTCACGCTGCCCGTGCGCGATATCTTCCTCGATTAACCCTTCGTATTCAACAGTCCATCCATCAGGTTGTCTGGTGCTTCGGGTAGGTTGAGCGCGACCAACGAATCGCTTTCACGCAAATGTTCAACCGCTTCGTTGAGCGACCTGCAGATACGCCATTGGGATTTTGCCAACTGACTAATCGTCGTTCCAACAAACTTCATCACCGGATTCGGTTGACCCTCGACAATGATCGTCCATCCATTCGTTCCCCGTCGTCCAGCGCTATCGTTCATGATTTCGCGGATGGCGTGGAAGTTGAACAGCTTGGGATCAATCGACTTCTTTTCGCTCACATCCATGATGAAATGAACGTAAGCATCTGGATGGTTCAAGACCGTGTTCATCGTTCGTGTGAATGCGTGGGCATCATCGAGTGTGAGGATACTGGAAAATTGTAACTACTCAGCCATCGCGGTATCTTCACTGGGTTATGACCCTATATAAGCCTTAGATGTCCATAAAGAACTTCGTGGCACGAAGATCACGACCAAAATCCACTACAAAGTGGTCTATTGTCAACCGTTATGAGCCAAAAAGTCGTGATGGCTGAGTAGTTACATCGGATGTACAATAAATTTTGCAGCCATGCGACTTTAGGCGGAGACTGCCTCATCCATTCATCGGGTTCGTAAGACGGAGATGAAGTTCCGGTGGAAGGTTGACGCGCGCTGCGAAGCCGCAGGTTATGCTGTTACCTAGATTGAGCGTTTTTGCTGTACAAGGGAGGGAACGAACCATGATGCGTTTCAAACAAATGGTAGGGGTCGTGTTGGGGACGGGCGTGCTATTGGCAGCGTCGGTCGTCGGCGCACAAGATACGATGGATGTGGTGGTTGACGGGCTGAACTATCCGCGCGCGATCAGCTTCGACACGGACGGCAATCTGTACATCGCGGAAGCGGGCGTCGGCGGCGAACTCACCATGATGGTGCGCGATTCGGAAGCGACGGCGGGCAACACCGCGGCAGTGGTCATGGTCATGGCAGATGGCACGCGCCAGAACGTCATCCCGAACATGCCCAGTTTGTTGGCAGGTCCCGAAGCGACCGGTGTGTCCGGCATTCAGGTCACTGAAGAGTCATACTGGATACTAACGGCGCAAGGGCATCCCAGCTTCCCGCTCACTGCGTCGTTGATCGAACTCGACCGCACGACGATGCGCATGAAGACCTATGTCGATCTGGCGGCGTATGAAGCCGCGAACAACCCCGATGGCAACGAAATCGACAGCAATCCCAACGATCTCAATCTTGCGCCCGATGGTACGATCTACATCGTGGACACGGGCGCGAACACCGTCTATATGTGGACGGCGGACGCGGGCTTGAGCGTGTTCCATACATGGACGGATAATCCAGTTCCCACGTCGGTCGATGTGACCGCTGCGGGCGATGTGTACGTCGGCTTCTTGGCGGCAGGACTCGCGCCCGGTGCTGCGAAGATCGAGCATTGGTCGGCGGCGGGCGAACTCGTCGAGACATTCGCAGGCATGACGACCGTCACCGACGTGATGGTGACGGAAGATGGCACGGTCTATGCGGTGCAATTGATCAGCGAATTTGGTGAACAGGGTCCCAATATGGAATCCGGCGCGGTTGGCACGGTCACGGCGGACGGCTTCGCGCCGATTGCCGAAGGACTGATGCTGCCCTATGCGCTGGCAGAAACAGCAGATGGCGACATCTACGTGACGACGGGCGCGGCGTTCGGTGCGCCGGGCAGCGGCACGGTCGTGAACTTGGGCGGGATGTAGGATTGCACTGCGCCCCCTCTCCATAATAGGGCTGAGGGGGTGCGGTTCTTTTAAATGTTTTTCTTTCTGGACGAATAATCATTGATGTGAGACATCATGGCTCAAAAATCGCTGTGGCTGCTGCTGATCGCCGGGCTGTTCATCATGGGAATGTTGTTGGGGACGGCGCTGATCGGGGACGCACAAACGCCGACTCCGCGCCCAACCCCAATCAGCACGTCCGCCCCGACGGCGACTCCCTCCATGACAGGTGACGTTGAACGGGGCGCAGCGGTCTTCCGCACCGCCAGCGAGGGCGCGCCCGCATGTACGAGCTGCCATCAGACGGCACGCGGCGGCTTCGCGTTCCATTCAGTGGGTCCCAACTTGGCGGACGTGGGCGCGCGCGCGGCGAGCTATGCAGCGGCGGGAACCATCGACGGCGTGACCTTCACATCAGCCGGCGATTACCTGCGGCAGAGCATCCTTGAGCCAAGCGCCTTCATCGTCCCCACCTTCCCCAATGTGATGTACCCGCACTACGCGCGTTCCCTGAGCGCCACGGGTTTGGAGGATTTGATCGCGTTCCTGCTGACGCTGTAGGGCGCGGCTGGGGATCGGTACGGATTTGAAATCGGTAGAAGCGCGGCACGCCGCGCCCTAACTTAACCTGAGTTTTGGATAGGCTCTAACCCGTTCACCTCACCCCCTCTACATTGCATGGCTGAGGGGAGGACATGTTTGGTTTTCTCCCTGATTCACCTCACCCCCCAGCCCCCTCTCCACTGCGTGGAGAGGGGGTCAGGGGGTGAGGTTCTTGAAAAGGTGTCCTCTCCTCAGCCACTGCGTGGAGAGGGGTTGGGGGTGAGGTGAGTGATACCTTGTATCCTCGCGCGATAACCCCACGTTAACCCCTTACCCTGTACGCATTGCCCGCCACGTTACGCTATAATTGGTCGCTTGAACCATGAAGAGGCGAGCGATGGCAATACGAATATTAATTGTTGATGATCATGCGATTGTCCGACAGGGCTTGCAGCTCTTCTTGACGACCGATCCCGAGCTGGAGATCGTCGGCGAAGCGATCAACGGGCAAGAAGCCGTCGATATCGCCATGCAGACGAAGCCGGACGTGATCTTGATGGACTTGCTCATGCCCGTCATGAACGGCGTCGAGGCGACGGGCATCATCAAGCGCAAGCTGCCCGACACCGAAATCATCGCGCTCACCAGCGTGATCGAAGATTCGTCGGTCGTTAATGCCGTGCGCGCGGGCGCGATTGGCTATCTGCTCAAAGATACCGAAGTGCCAGAGCTGATCCGCGCCATCAAAGCCGCCGCCCAAGGACAAGTTCAACTCTCGCCCAAAGCGGCTTTACGCCTCGTAGCCGAGATTCGACAGCCGCTGCAAGTGCCGGAGAAGCTAACCGAGCGCGAAATCGACGTTCTACGGTTGGTGGCGCAGGGCAAAGCGAACAAAGAGATCGCGCGCGAACTGGGAATTGGCTAAAAGACCGTCAAATCGCACGTCAGCAGCATTCTGTCGAAATTGGGCGTGACCAGCCGCACACAGGCGTCGCTGTATGCAGCATCGACGGGCTTGGTCGATCTGTCCCATGAGACACGAACCGACAATCAGTGAGGGCGTTCAAGCGGACGTCCGTCCGCGACGGGCGCGGGGCGGTATTGGGTGGTGAGCGTGCGCATATCAGACAGCGCGCTGTTGGTCAGTTCGATCAGATAATCGAGCGCCGCGCGCGCCGCCGCTGGATCGCGCTCCAACATGGCTTTCGCCGTCTGTGCGCCCAAACCGATGCCGTAGAGTGCCTGTAAAACGGCTTCATGCTGATCATGTGCTTGGCGTTTTCGTTCGTCTTCGTTCATCAGCCTTGTCCTCGAAAATCCTGCCCACTCTGATTATCGCTAAGATTTCTTGTACTGTCGTCCATCAATCGGCGGGCATATCCCCCCGACTATTGGGGGTATAATCGGGCGCATTCGGCTAACGAAGGGGTGTTGCGTGCGTATCCTGCTCATTTCGCGCTGTCCGCCCTACCCGCTGCATTTGGGCGACCGCCTGATCGTCTATCATCTGGCGCGCGAACTGAATGCACGCGGACACCAGATCGATCTGCTCGCGTTAACCGACGATCTAGACGACATCCGATCACGGCATGAGTACGCTGATCTGTTTGCGTCCGTTCAGCTCTTCCCCGATGCGCCGCGCTCCCCTTTCAGCGTCTTACGCCGCGCGCTGCTGTCGTCAGCACGCTTTCCGCGCCGCGCCGCCGCCGCATGGTCGCCCGACCTATGGACGGCGATTGAAACGCACGTCGCACAGCAGCATTATGACGTTGCGCATGTTTTCGGCGGCATATCGGTCTACGAAATGGCAGGGGCATTGGGGACGCTTCCAGCATTGATCACGCCGTATGAAAGCTACAGTTTGTATTTGAAACGCCAACGGGCAACCGCCCCCCCCCGCCCGCTCTCAATCTGGAGAGCGGGCGTCGATGCGCGCGTTTCCAGAATGGAGAAGGGGTTGGCGGGTGCGGTCAAATATTGGCTCGCGCGCCGCTGCGAAGCGTTCATGTTCGCGCCACCGCCGCCGTTGACGCCGTATCGCCGCATCATCGTGCTGTCGAGCGCGGATGCTGACGAACTGCGCGCGCTCAATCCGGCGTATCCGTTGGCAATCATCCCCAACGGCGTCGATCTCGACTATTTCGCGCCCATCGCAGTAGAACGCGCGCCGCATCGACTGTTGTTCGTCGGCAATTACGACTACGCGCCCAACGCCGACGCCGCGCTGTGGCTGGCGCGCGAAATCATGCCGCGCGTGCGCGAACGCATCCCCGATGCAACCTTGCAGCTTGTCGGCAACGCGCCGACGGCTGAAATGTCCGCGCTGGCGTCCGAGCGCGTCGAAATCGTCGGGCGTGTGCCAGATATGCGTCCCTATTATGCGGGCGCGGCGGCATTCGCGTGCGGCTTGCGCTTCGGCGCGGGCATCAAGAACAAAGTCCTCGAAGCGCTGGCGATGGGCTGTCCCGTCGTCGCCACGCCGTTGAGCGCCGACGGGATCGCCGCCGAACATGAACACGATATCCTGATCGCAGCCGCCGATCCCGACACGTTCGCGGCGGCGCTGGTGCGGGCGCTATCCGATGCGGAATTACGGCAGGGATTGAGCGCGAACGGGCGCGCGTTGATCGAATCGCGCTATAGTTGGGGGAGAGTCGTGCAGCAGTACGAGCGGCTCTACCAACAAACGATAGAGGAGTCGTCATGAAACGCACGAGTTTAACGATTGCGCTGTTATGCCTCGCCCTCGCCGCGCTGACCTTCATCGGCAGCGCGCCCACCGCTATTTTCGCCCAGATTGACCCGACGGCGCAGGCGCAGACCAACGCTGCCGCCGTCCAGATGTTGTTCGCGCAGACCGGAACGGCGGCAGCGACACTAACCGCCGACGCGATCATCAACCAGACGGCGACGGCGAACGCCCACGCGACGCAGACCGTCGAAATGCTGTTCAATCAAGCGTTGACGGAAACGGCGGTCATACAAATCGCGCCGACGCAGACCATCGAGGCGCTGTTCGACGCCGCGCTGACTGCTACCGCGATTGGCGCGGTGCCAGATTACACGGGCTACAGGGTGATCGACGTGCAGGAATTCGACCTGCTCGCCGCGACCGGATATAGTGCCGCGCATCTATCGCCCGACGGGACGCAGTTTGTCCATTTTCAAAGCGATCAAGCATGTCTCTACGCCTTAACGGGAACGCGCTGGACGCAAGATCGCTGTTTCGAGATCGATTCAAGTGCGATTGGAGTTCCTGAAGAAATCTTCTGGTCGCCGGGCGGACGCTATTTGACGCTGCCCACCTACGAAGACGCGCTCCGCTTTTTCCGCGACACCGATATTCGCGTCCTCGATACCGAAAGCGGGACGATGATCAACTTAACGGACGATGGCTCGAAAGCGAGTTTGATGCGAGACGAATACACGGGCAATTTCGATCTGGCGGCGCGCTGGTTGGATGCTGATACCATCGCGTTCCTACGCTATGGCAGCCTCCCACCGACGGGCGGCGCCCCCTATGAACTGCTGCCGCCCGCGATCTACACAGTCGATGTGCCGACAAACGGCGCACTGAACGAACCCGAACTGCGCGTCCCCATCGCCACCAACTTCCGACTGTCGGTCTATGTCTTGGCTGTTGATCCACGACGGGAGCGTGCCGCGTTCAACTACGATGTGCAGAATACGGAGCCGCTGCAAGGCATCTGGCAGGGCGATTTGGATGGCGACAACCTGCGCGCGATTAGTCCCATCCCAGAGCGTTTCAATGTGCCCACGCAGCTCGATTATTCTGCCGATGGGCGCTATCTGATGACGTTCAACTATAGCATCCTCAGGAATGGCGGGATGACGATGCGCGCGGTCTCGACCGAGACGGGCGACATCAGCGACATCGATCCGCGTTTCCCCACACTGTTGGAAGCGGAGGCAGAGGGCGATCCCGACGCGCCAAGGATCATGGGCGCGGGTTGGTCGCCGCGCGGCTCGGCACTGGCGTACATCGTGAACGATATCGTCAACCCAGCGGCATCCGGTTTGTACCTGACGCTTGCGCCGGGCGAACCCGGCACGCTGATCTTGCAAGGCGAGCGGTTGTACGGGACGACCTGCTGTGGGCGGATGCCGATCCGATGGGCGACCAACGACGTAATCATGATCGGGCGCGGTTCTGCGCCGGGCGTGCTGCTCATACAGTTGGGCGTGTAAGCGCATCCGCGCCGGTTCAATCTGCGTGATGTTGTGATGCGGCGGGCGCGCCAGCGGCACGCCCCTACGACGCGCCAACGTTTTTCCAGTTCGCCATCAATTCATCGTGTAGGGGCATGGCGCGCCATGCCCCCCATACCTGTCAAGTTAAGGATTTTCCGCCGTTCGCCAGAGGCTCAAAGCCTCTGGCTAGTCACCCCAAGCCTGCTAAAGCAGGCTGAAAGACTCGTATGTTTTAGCCTGCTTCCGCCCTGTATGGCGCGCTGGCTTGCTTTCGATAGCCTGTGGCTTTGAGCCACAGGCGGCAGATGAGAAGCTTAACTTGACAGCTATGGGGCATGGGGTGCCATGCCCAGATAACCTTAGGACAATAAATGGACGCGCTCCCGACTTTCATCAACCCGCGCGACGACGCTTTTCAGCACAACGCCGCGCACAATCGCGCGCTTGTCGCCCAACTGCGCGAACGGCTCGCGCTGGTTCGGCAGGGCGGCGGCGCGACCTATCAAACGCGCCACCGCGAACAAGGCAAGCTGTTCGTCCGCGACCGGATCGACGCGCTGATCGACGCCGGATCGCCGTTCTTGGAGTTCGCGCCGCTGGCTGCTTGGGAACTGTACGACGAGAGCGTGCCGGGTGCAGGCATCGTGATCGGCATCGGGCGCGTGTCCGGCGTAGAGTGCGTGATCGTCGCCAACGATGCGACGGTCAAGGGCGGTACCTATTTCCCCATGACGGTCAAGAAACATCTGCGTGCGCAACAGATCGCGCTCGAAAATCGGCTGCCGTGCATCTATCTCGTGGACAGCGGCGGCGCGTATCTGCCGATGCAGGCTGAAGTGTTCCCCGACGCGGACGACTTCGGGCGTATCTTCTACAACCAAGCGACGATGAGCGCGGCGGGCATCCCACAGATCGCCGCCGTGATGGGAAGCTGTACGGCGGGCGGCGCGTATGTCCCGGCAATGTCCGATGAGACGGTGATCGTCAACGGCACGGGGACGATCTTCTTGGGCGGACCCCCGCTGGTGAAAGCCGCGACGGGCGTTGACGTATCGGCGGAGGAACTCGGCGGCGCGCACCTCCATACGCACATCTCCGGCGTGGCGGATCATCTGGCGAACGATGATGCGCACGCGCTGGACATCGTGCGCGATATCGTCGCATCGCTCAACTGGCGGCGCGCAACCGTCGAACGCGCGCCGTCCGAAGCGCCGCTGTACGACGCGGACGAACTGTATGGCATTTTGCCAACGACGTTCCGCGAGTCGTATGACGTGCGCGAGGTCATCGCGCGCATTGTGGACGGCAGCCGCCTGCGCGAATTCAAGGCGAACTATGGGACGACGCTCGTCACGGGCTTTGCGCACATCGAGGGCTACCCCGTCGGGATCATTGGCAATAACGGTGTACTGTTCAGCGAATCGGCGCTGAAAGGCGCACATTTCGTCGAATTGTGCGCCGCGCGGAACATTCCCCTGCTGTTCCTACAAAACATCACCGGATTCATGATCGGCAAGGAGTATGAGGCGGGCGGCATCGCCAAAGACGGCGCAAAGCTGGTTCACGCCGTCGCCAACGCCGCCGTGCCGAAATTCACAATCGTGATCGGTGGGAGCTTCGGCGCGGGCAATTACGGCATGTGCGGACGCGCCTATGCGCCGCGCGCGCTGTGGATGTTCCCCAACGCGCGCATCAGCGTGATGGGCGGCGAGCAAGCCGCCAACGTCCTGCTGACGGTCAAGCGCGATCAGTTGGCGCGCGCGGGTGCGGCGGATATGACGCCGGACGAGCAAGCGGCGTTCACCAGCCCAATCGTGGACAAATACGAACGCGAGGGCAGCCCGTACTACTCGACGGCGCGCCTATGGGATGATGGCATCCTTGATCCGGCACAGACGCGGCGCGTGCTGGGCTTGGCGCTGGCGGCGGCAGCGGGCGCGCCCGTCGCGGCGACGCGCTTTGGCGTGTTTCGGATGTAACCGTTACGACAAAGAAGAAATCATGCTGCTTATGAACGCGATAGCTTCGTCCTCGAACTGTATCCGCCGAACAAAGACGGCGTTTCCACCCATTTGATGTTGGGATTCAATGGTGATGCTTTAGAGGGTGTGTTGGCAACGCTCACTATGTTGGGTTATGCGCCGAAATCGCCGCCCAAGCATAGACGCTGCACCTGCCTACGAGTCACGCCCACGCCTTCGCCCGTTCGACCGCCTTATGCCAGCGCGCATACAGCAGCTCGCGCTGATCGGCGGACATGCGCGGCGTAAATTCGCGCTCAATGCGTCCCTGCCGCCGCAGTTCATCCGGCGACGACCAGAATTTGACCGCCAGCCCCGCCAAATACGCCGCGCCCAACGCCGTCGTCTCGGTCACGACGGGGCGCTGCACGACCGTCCCCAAAATATCCGCTTGGAACTGCATCAGGAAATTGTTGGCGACCATGCCACCGTCCACGCGCAGCGCCGCCAGCGCGATCCCGCTGTCCGCCCGCATCGCCTCGACCACATCGCGCGTCTGATACGCCACGCTCTCCAGCGCCGCGCGGACGACATGCGCCCGACCCGTGCCGCGCGTCAAGCCGAGGATCGTCCCGCGCGCGAACGAGTCCCAATACGGCGCGCCGAGTCCCACGAACGCTGGCACCAGCATGACGCCGCCGCTGTCCGGGATGCTGGTCGCCACCGCTTCGCTCTCCGCCGCCGACGCGATCAGCTTCATCTCGTCGCGCAGCCATTGGATCGCCGCGCCCGCGATGAACACGCTGCCTTCGAGCGCGTACTGCGTCGGGGCGTCGCCCACTTTCCACGCGACGGTTGTCAGCAGATTGTGTTTCGAGCTGACCGCCTCCGCGCCCGTGTTCATCAGCATGAAACAGCCCGTACCATACGTGTTCTTCGCCATGCCCGCGTCGAAACACAACTGCCCGAAGGTGGCAGCCTGTTGATCGCCCGCCACGCCCGCAATCGGGATCGGATGCCCGAACATCGCGGCGTCAGTTTCGCCGTAGATCGCGCTGGAGGGCATGACCGTCGGCAACAGTGAGCGCGGGATATTCAGCCGCGCCAAAATATCGTCCGCCCAATCGCCCGCGCGAATGTCGTACAACAGCGTGCGGCTGGCGTTGCTCACGTCGATGGCGTGGACACGCCCCCCCGTCAGCCGCCAGATCAGGAAGCTGTCCACCGTGCCGAACGCCAATTCGCCGCGCTCGGCGCGTTCGCGCGCGAACGGCACGTTGTCGAGCAGCCACGCGACTTTTGTGCCGCTGAAATAAGCGTCGGTCACCAGTCCGGTGCGCGCCGCGATCACCGCGTCGAACCCCTCCGCCTTGAGTCGTTCGCACATGGGCGCAGTACGCCGACACTGCCAGACAATCGCGTTGTAAATCGGCTTTCCGGTGGCACGATCCCAGATGATGGTCGTCTCGCGCTGATTGGTGATGCCGACTGCCGCGATATCTTTCGGCGCTGCGCCCGCCTTCGCCAGCGCCGCCAGCGCGACATGAATCTGCGACGACCAGATCGCCTCTGGGTTGTGTTCGACCCAGCCCGCTTGGGGATAAATCTGGGGCAGCTCTGATTGTGCGGACGCGACCATCTGCCCAGCTTGATCGAACAGGATGGCGCGCGATGACGTTGTGCCTTGATCGAGCGCGAGAATATATTGAGACATTAAAAATCCTTCTAACAAGCTGGTGATAAAGCATCGAAAAAGAATTCAACGCATCGATCAACAGAAGCCGCCGTCGATAAATAACCTGAGTTTTGGATTGCTTCACCTCACCCCCCAACCCGCTCTCCATTGTATGGAGAGCGGGTTGGGGGGTGAGGTGAACGGTTTAGAGCCTATCCACAACTACTCATTGCTTGGCGTTGGCTGCGGCGTGAAGGATCAATCATCGTTGACGCAGCATCCTCTACGCAGCACAGCGCTAGAACACTGGACACGGCGTCACCTGATTGACCGTATCCGAGCGCACGTAACCGTTGCGAATGATCGAGCCATCAATGTCGCCTTCGACGCGATACCAGAGCAAACCATCATCGAAGCCCGTCTCGACGCCCAAGACGCGCAAAACCGTCGCCGTCGGCAGTTGGGCGATCAGCGTGGCAGTGCGGCTGGCGCGCGAGCGGACATTGATGCTTTGGCGCGTGATCACGGTGCAGACCGTCTCCAACGTCGGTGTGATCGTCGGTGTGGGCGTGATCGTGGGCGTTTGCGTTGGCGTGTACGTCTCGGTCGGGCGCGGCGTCTCGGACGGGCGCGGCGTCTCGGACGGCGTGATCGTATGCGTCGGCGTGTGCGATGGCGTCCATGTCCACGACGGCGTGATCGTCGGCGATGCTGTGGGTGTCGCGGATGGCGTAAACGAGGGCGTCGGCGTATTGCTCGGCGTCGGCGTGTTCGACGGTGTGGGCGTTTCGCTCGGCGTCGGCGTATTCGATGGCGTCGGTGTATGGGTCGGCGTCTCGGTCGGCGGCGGGAACAGGACAGGCTGCCATGTGCCGCGCGTGAACAACAGGAACAACAACACAATGATGATGCCGCCGCCGATGATCCCACCCAAGCGCAAGCGACTGCGCTGTGAAGCGTCGCGCACGCCGCTTTCCAGCCGTGCGACTTCCGCGCGCCGTCCCAGAATGTTGAAGGGTTCTTCCTTCAACGTCTGCAAGAGCGCATCGGCTTCGACCGGATCGGCATCGTCAAGCGCGACCTGCGCCCGTTCTAAGTAGCGCGCCAGCAAATCCCCGACCACGGCGCGGTAGCGCGAATCCTGCGCGTATTGCAGCAGTCCGGTCAGCATCGAACGCGCTTGCAGCAGATCGTTGTCGAAATTCTGCGCGATCAACGCGGCGGCGCGCTCGATCACCTGCCGTGCGCGCTGCATATCCGATGCGGCGGCGCGCGCTTCCTGCGTGCGACTGGCGAGTTCAGCATCGGCGGGATCGAGCTTGATCGCCAGTTCTAACAGTTGCAGCGCATCATTAGTCAGGTTCAGGCGTTCGTCCAAGCCCGGCGCGTTCGCCGCGCGGCGCAGCAGCGATTCCGATTGATCGGTCAACTGCGTCTTGATCGCCGTCAGCCGATTGTTCGCCTCCGCCGCCAGCGCGCCGAGCCGCTTGCTGTTCGGAAGCGACTGGCGCAAGCGCGTGACCGCTCCAAGGATGTTCTGCAACTGCGACGCTTGATCGGACATCGCCCCGCTCAACATACTGAGCTGCACGCTGATGGCTTCGGTGTCCTGCTGGATGCGCCGCAGTTTGTCGATGCGATCTTCGGCTTGCGGATCGTTGGCGACGACACGCAGCGCGCCCTCGTACTTGCGCAGCGCCTCCTGCCAGCTATCCGCACTCATCAGGCGGTCGCCTTCAAGCAAAAGTTCGCGTGCCAGCGCCAAATCTTGAATGTCGAGCAGTGCTTGTTCGGCGTCCTTCCACGACAAAATGCCGCTCCGTTCGGCGTTATCGCGCGCCTCGCGGTACAAACGTTCCGCCTCGTCGTAGTTGCCCGCGCGCACGAGCGAATTGGCACGGTTGTACGCCACACGCGCCTCAAACGGGATGCGATGATCCGGCACGACGCCGCGAATCAGATTGTCTTCGGCTTTCTGGCGATAATCGAGCGCGGTGGCGTTGCCGGGACTCAAGTTGATGATGCGATTCGCTAGATCGACCACGAGTTGATAATCGCCCGCGTAGTACGCTTGTGTCAGTTCGGAGAGCGTGGATTCGACCACAGCGTTGCTGTCCGCCGACGGCGTACTGACGTTGCGCGCCGTTCCCGTATCACGCGGCGCATCACGCGATGGTTCGCGCGGCTGCGATGGTTCGCGGGCGGCATCGCGCAGTGCCTCGCGCGTCGATTCGTAGGATGCGCCACGTCCGGGCGGCGGTGTCGGGGCGCGCGGCGCTTCTCGCGGGGGCGGAATGTAACCCGCCGATGGCTGTGCGGGCGGCGGATCGTCGCCCCGGTGCGCCGCGACTCCGGCGGGCGGCGTCAACGACGTGATCACGCGCGGATCGGCGGCGTCGCCATTCGATCCAGCGCGCGCCGGCGGCTCGGCGTCAGTCGGACGCCAAATGTTGTGCCGCGCGAACAGATCGGACACGCGGCGCGCGGCTTGCGCATCGTGGCGCGCAGCATCGTCCAACAGCGCAGCAACATCGGAGTCTTGCGGGCTGAGTTCCAACGCTTGCGCCAAAATATCGATGGCTTCGTCGATATCTTCGTCGTCCCCCGCGATTTCGACGCGGATGCGTGCGCGGCGCAGCAAGCCGCGCACCGTCGCTTGCGTCGCGTTGTTGGCGACAGCTTGCGGCGTACTGGCGCGCGCCAGTTCCGCGAACAACGCTTGGGCTTCGCTCTCATAAGGGGTGTTTTTGGCGTCGGTCAGCAGTCCGCGCGCGCTCCGTTCGAGATCAGCGACCGATCCGGCGTCGGGGCTGTCGGGAAGCGCGCGCACGCGCCGCCGCAGATCGTCCACCTGCTGTTGCAAATCGGGCATGGAACCCCACTTTCACCCGTGTTTTGTCACGGTAACATTAGCGTAGACACGGGTTGATCACAAGTGGAGATTTTTATGTAGCGTGAGTTTTGGATAGGCACTAAACCGTTCACCTCCCCCCCCCCAACCCCCTCTCCACGCTGTGGCAGGACAGATCACAACGGGTTTGAAAGCCCCCTCAGCCATGCAATGGAGAGGGGGTTGGGGGTGAGGTGAAGCGATCCAAAACTCAGGTTGTATAGCGTGATAAGTTATGGCTTGAAAAAACTACAAGTTGTAAGCGTTTGAATCGGGTGCAGCCTTGATCCGTTCTGAACCCCAACCGCTTACATTTTGTATTTATTCACCTATCCATGGGATTAAGCTCAAAATCCACAAATTTGAACCCAAGAAACACATAATGAACCCAATAGGACTGGGGCAAAATGCGGTCTGCACGGGTAGGTGAAT
>DAOTUQ010000077.1:0-10535 GCA_034437055.1 Anaerolineae bacterium | reverse complement strand
TTGATTACGCCGCGTATCCGGTCAACTTCGACTCGTACAGCGCCGCCGATCAAGCGCGCATCGCCAAGCGGATGCTGGCGGTGTTGGAGGCGGGCGCGGCGGAGGTCGATTTGGAGGCGGGCGCGCCGCTGGCAGTCGGGGACGCGGAAGGGGCGGAGGCGCAGCGGCGGATTGCGGCACTGATCGCGCCAGGGGCGGGGGGATAAGTATGGAGCGCGATCTGCTCGAACGTAGTGCTTGTACGCCTATTCCGTTGTCGAATGGCGTCTTTAATTCGGCGTGCGATATCCCTTATGGCTGCACCATTGGGCAGATCGAGCAGGCGATGTTCGATTGGCTCGATTTTTTGGGCTTCATCAATCTCCAATTGAACGAACGCGGTTTGCAACGGCTCGAAATGATGATGATGCAAGCGAATTTTAGCAGCCTCGTTGGGGGAATTTATGCACCAAGCGATCACGAAATATTGTCCGACGTTGGTCAAGAATCGACATCACAACGGGCATCCTGATCTCATTCCGATTGATGTTTACCCCAACAATGCTGTTTTGCATGGCGAATACGGCATCGAAATCAAAGCATCGCGCTATCGCAGCGGTTGGCAGGGACATAACGCTGAAGATGTGTGGCTAATGGTGTTCGTGTTCGAGAGCAGCGCGCAACCCGACACAGCGGCTGAACTGCCACCACGCTCATTTCGGTTTCTCTCAGTGAGTGGCGCGCAGTTGACGAAAGTAGATTGGGGTGTGTCAGGACGCTCTGAAACCAGCCGCCGCACGCCGACCGCCAGCGTACTGCGTTCGGGCTATGCGAAGATGAATGCGAATTGGATTTATCGAGCCAGCCCCTGAGCTATTCAAACGGGAGCGAAAGCTGCGATGGACTGATCCCCTTGACGCTGATGTCGCGCAGTTTCGGGATCACCGCCGCGCTCATCTGAAAATACTCCGCATGGCGTTCAATCCCAATCGCGCGATAGCCAACTGCCGCTGCCGCCGCGATGGTCGATCCCGATCCCATGAATGGATCAAGTATGACGCCTTCGCCCAATGGCAGCGCGGCGTAGACCAATTGGCGTAAAAACGCCTGTGGTTTCAAACTAGGATGCGGGGCGATCCCGCGTTCTTGTTTCGATGTGCGGGTGCTTTCAATCACATCGGTGAACGGCGTACCATCGGGGTTGCGCCGCAAGCCACCCGTTTGATGGAGGCGCAAACAGCCGCCCACCGTCACGCCCGCCGGAAGCGGTTTACGGAACAAGCCCCATGGTTCATACGCGGCACGCGGCAACGTACACACGCCCGAAAATTCGTCCTCTGCATTCTTGGGACGATCCCCGCCGCGAAAGGTGCGCACGAGCCGGATGATCTGCCCGCGAAATTCTAAGCCGCCTTCGATCAGCGCGCTAAATACGATCTGCGACATGAGGGTATTGGTCGCAATGAACACCTGTGCGCCGGGCTTGAGCGCCGGGACGACAAGCTGCGTCCAGCGCAGGAAGAAAGCGCGGAGCGTATCCAATTCTTTGGCGTTCAACGCCGTGAAGCGCGGCAGTGGCGCGCGTGTGTGTCCGTCGAACGATGGCGGAATCCGCCAAATGCCGCCTTTGCCATCATTTTTCTTCTGAAGCTGCTCGGACTCGAATTCTTTCACTCCATACGGCGGATCGGTCACAATCGCATGGAGGCTTTCAGGTAGGCAATCGCGCAGCCAATCGAAGCAGTCCGCGTGCAGGGCGACAGAGGTGCCGAAGTGGTGTGCTGGCGCGTCGGAAATCACGTTGGGGAGTATAATCGTCACGAGCGGAACACCGCGCGCACGGGCAGATCGACGAACGGCTCGAATGCCTCGACCGTCATCAGCGGCGTTTGAATTGCCATCGTCATGATCCCCGCGCGGGTGAAATCATTGAAAGCGTCATGAGCCGGATGCCATCACCAGCTCGCACCTCACCTGCGTCTCATCGTCGCCTGTGCGTGCCGTCGGACACGTCGTCAGCACACGCGCGGTGAAGCCCTGCCCGTCGCGGATTTGGAACGTTCCATCGACTGCATCGCTGATCCAGAACCAACGCCGCTGTCCGACCGAGCGCCACGCGGCGCGCTCTGGGCAGTCGTCCGGGATGGGCTGATTGCCAAGCGTGATCCGCCACAATTGCAGACATTCAATGGTGGCGAGTCGATCAAGGCGCGCGCCCGTCCCTGCCCACTGCGATGCCTGATACGCGACCGCTTCGCCCGCGATTTCGGCGTCCACCTGCACGAACAGCCAGCGGCTCACATTGAGGGGCGCGCCCGTGCGGTTGTACAGCACGAAAGTATTCCCGTTATAGACCAAGATGACCTTATTTTCGTCGATTGTGGGGTCAGAAGCGACCGCTGTAACGTCTGCACGGACAACGGTCGGGATGCGCGTTGCGGCGACGGTTGGCACAACATCATCAGTCGGAGTCAGCGCATCGGTTGCGCGGTCGTTGGGCGTCCCCGTTGAGGGTCGTGTTAGGGTATCAGTCGGTGTAGTACTTGCGTTGGCAGGTTGCGTTGCGGTCGTGCGCGTCCCCTGGATCGTTGCCCTTGGCGCGCTGGTGCGCGTGATGGATGTGGAGCGGGGGGTACGGGTTGGCGTCGGGGTCGCGGACGAAGCGCCGCCCAATGCTTCGGCGTTGATCAGCGTCAGGACGCGCGTGCGGCGCGTTGCCGTCGGGGAGGTTGCTTCAAGCGTTATGTCCGCTGTCGTTTCGGTGTTTTCCGCCGTCACTTCAGCAGTTTCATGCACGGTTGCCCCCGCAGCGACGACGGATTCGACACTGGGCGTTGGTGTGAACGTGGGCGGGCGCGTCGAACCATCGACGCCGAGCGGCGGAGTTGTATCATTGCCCGCCGCCGCGACGCTCGTCGGCGTGCCAGCGGTGTTCGCGCCGTTCAGCACCCCCGATGCGACGATCACGCTGCCGACGATCACGAGGATCACGACCGCAATCAGCGCCAGCAGCACGGGCGATATTCGGCGTGCGGCTTCGGTGCGTGGCTCTGAACGTGTGGATGTCGATTTATCGGCGGGCGCATCGGACATTACAGCCGCGAATGATCCGGTTGTGCGGCGCATCGACGAGGGGCGCGACAACGATGAAATGCCCGCTGGCGGCTCACTGGCAGCGGCTTCGCTGGTCTTGCGTTTCGCCGCGCGCGCTTCACCCGTGGCGCGGACTTCGCTCGTGGCACGTTTCGATGGTTGGGGATTGCCTTTTAACACGGGGATGGGCGTCACCATCGGCGTATCGTCCATCGGCAGCACGTCGGGGGCGTCCAGATCGAACGCCGCGCGTCCGGTTTCTGCCTCCGTCGTCACAGGCATGGCGAGGGTTGTGGGGCGATCCACCGCCGTATCGATGTGAATGCCCGGCGGGACAGGAGGCGGCGAATCCCAATCGTTCAGGAAGGCTTCTTCCGCTTGTTGGCGCTCAACTTGATCGAACGCCTCTTCCAGCCCGCGCACCAGCCCGATACACGTGGAATAGCGCGCGTCGGGCGTCTTTTCCAGCGCGCGCATGAGCGCGGCGTCGAAATTTGAGGGGAGTTTGGGATTGACGCTGCTCGGTTGTGCGGGCGTCGTGTTGAGATGCTTGAGAACGATATTGGTGATGCCCGGATCGTCGAATGGGACGCGCCCGGTCAGCAGTTGGTAGGCGACGACGCCGAGCGAGTATTGATCGCTCTGAGGGACGGCGTTGGCGGACGAGACCGCTTGTTCTGGCGCGATGTAATGCGCCGTGCCGAAGGTCGATCCAATCGTCCCCTCCGTCACCGACAGCGCCAAGCCGAAGTCGGTCAGCACGCCGCGTCCCTCCGGCGTAACCATGACATTGGACGGCTTCACATCTCGATGGATTACGCCCTGCGAGTGCGCGTAATCGAGCGCCTCGGCAACGTCCCGGATGATACGCATCGCGCGCGGGACGGGCAAGAGTTGATCCATCGAACGGGCTTCGCGGATCAAGTGCGCCAGATCGCGCCCCTCCACAAAGACCATTGCCATGTAAAAATAGTCCTCCGTCTCGCCAAATTGGAAGACGTGGACGATGCGAGGGTGTTGCAGCTTGGCAATCGCGCGGGCTTCACGCTGGAATCGTTCCCGATATTCCGGCTGTGCGAGTCCCTTGTCGATCACTTTGACCGCCGCGAATCGCTCTAGCTTCGGGTCGAAGCCGCGATACACGCGCGCCATGCCGCCTCTACCCAGCACACTGATGATCTTGTAATCGCCTAACTCTTCCGAGATCAGCGGGTCGGTTCTACTCATGCCCAATGCGCCCTAGCGAGTAGTGGGAGAGATGCTGATTTATGATAACACGTTTGGGGCATCAGCGAAAAGAAAGGTCTGAGGACAAAGATTAAGGTCTGAGTGGAAAAGTCTGAGAATGGATGGAAAACGGGTTTCAAACCACAGATAAAGAAGGATCATGCGCGTCTTTTCGTCATGCTGACAAATTTGGCAGCGTATGACACACTATGATCGTGACGCGGCGAGACGACCCTATGCACCAAGTTAAGGATTGCTGCTGTTCGCCAGCGGCTCAAAGCCGCTGGCGGCAGATAAATGACGACTCCGCGTCCCAGCGCCCCTATAGCGTCGCGTTCTGAAAGTGTCGTCCTGTGAAAGGCAATGGAGAGGGCGCGAGCTGCGCTTTTCGCTCGTTAGCCCGCAACGACCGCCGTGTCCGTCCAATTCTTGATCGCGGCGCGCATTTGTGCGAAATGTTCGCGCGTATGCTCGTGCATCGTCGTCAGCGTCTCGGCAACGCGCGCGAAAGCTGGGCGCTCTGCCACAAATGCCGCCGGGATCGCCGCCGCTGCCGCGACGGTTTCCGCTTCGCCCCGTTTGAACAGGGCGACCAGTTCCGCACCCGTCGTGTACGCCGTCATGATGCCCGCGCGTTGGGTGACGTTGTTATCGATCCATTCCAAACTGTCGTCGCCCGACACCGCGCTCCAGAGATAGATTTGCAACCAGCGTTCGGTGAAGATCAGATGTGCCAATGTCTCGTTGGCGCTCCATTCGCCATCAGCGGACGTGTGTTCCATGCCATCTTCGGGGATATCGAGGATGATGGCATCCAATTCGGCGTCGATTTCCGCGATTAGCGCGTTCAACGCTTCGACCAGCGCGGCGGGCGTGGTCGGCTTCTCGATGGGGTCGCGCCCCGACAATGGCACAAAGACCGTTTGCTTGTCCACGCCGCGATAAAATTCCACCGTGACCGTATTTCCAGCGAGATGGCGTCTGAGCGCGCTGGTGAGCGTTGGGAAGTTCCAGACGGGTTTGCCATCAATGGACACGATCACATCGCCGGTTGCGATTCCGGCGGCTTGCGCGCTTTTGCCCTCAATCACATTGTCGATGTAGACACCGCGCTCGGTGGGGATGCCCAAGCGCGCCGCCTTCGCCGCGTCCAACTCCGATGGGAAGATACCGAGCATCGGGCGGCGCGTCACGCGGGTGTCTTCGCCGGTTTCTAGCGCGATTTTCAGCCGTTCGGCGGCATCCTCCCACAGCAGTTTGAGCGCGTCGAGGTCGTCAGCCGCGATATCGGTGTGCGCCCCATCGACGCGCGTCCCGCCCTCGCTGGGCGTCAGCGCGAACGCGACGTTCGATACGCCGCCGCTGCCTTTCGCTTGCCAGGTCAGCGCGACTCGTTCTTTGTCCATCGTCGTGTATTCGCCCATGACGGCGCGCCCATCGTTCCAATTGAAAAGAAAGTTGCCGCTGCCTTCGATGGCTGCGTTATCGCACAGCCATTGGCGCAGCAGGACTTTGTTGGTCAGCGCCTTGTAGACGATCTGCGGCGGGACGGCAATGGTTTGGGTGAACGAGAGCGTGTGAGTCATGAAATTGTCCTTTTAGAGTGGCATGTAACATTTGTTCGTATTATAATCAGAGGCAACGATGAAGATAAGTTCAAGATCATGTCGTCTGAACCCCATTTGATCGCCGCCGTTGCTATCGATGTCGCTGTCAATATCATTTTCGATTATATCGTCCCGCCCGAACTGGATGCGATCTTGCAAATTGGACACCTCGTCCAGGTCGGCTTTCGGACGAGCGTCGAGGTCGGAATCGTGGTTGGGCTGGAACGCCGCGCGCTTGGCGGGCGGACGCTCAAGCCGATCCTCGAACTGTTGGATACACATCCGGTCGTCACGCCCGCGCAGATCGAATTGGCGGGCTGGATGGCGCGTGCCTATCTCGCACCGTTTGGCGCGTGTCTGTGGCTGTGGCTGCCTACGGGATTGACCGGACGCCGCGATATTGCCGTCAGTGTAGCGGATGCGCGGTTGACGGGCAATCCATCGGCGGAGGACGGCGCGCCGGACGCGACGCCGCGCGGCTTGAATGCGACGCAGCGCGACTTGTTGGCACTGATTAAGCGGCGCGGGACGCTGCGCACGGTGCAGTTGAACGCCGCACTGTCCGGGCAGAATTGGCGCGGGGCAGTCGATGCGATGGCGGCGGCGGGGATTGTGCAAAAGACGCCGATCCTCGCGCCACCCCGCGCGCGCGCCCGCTTTGTGCAGACGGCGGCGCTGGCGATCCCGCCGAGCGAAATCAATGCGCGGATCGCGGCGGTCGAGCGTCCATCCCGTCCGGCTGACTTGCTCGCGGTCGTGGCAAACGGCACAACGGATAAAAAAGCCGCCCTGAAAGCCGCCAGCGCCAATGCGACGCATTTGGAAAAGCTGATCGATGCGGGCTATGTCACGGCGGATGATACCCAGATCGCGCTGGCGATCCCGCCCGCCAATGTGGCGGATACGCTGAATCTGCTGCGCAAGTTGGACAAGCCGCTGCAGATCTTACGCTTGTTGGCGCGCGAGATGAGCGCGAATGATGGACAGCCGCTCGATGTGAGTTGGGTCTATGCGCAAGCCGATGCAGAATTGAGCGATCTCAAGCGGCTCGAAGCTGGGGGATTGATCACGTTGAGCGAACGCCAACAATGGCGCGATTCGCTGAAGGATACGCCGATTCAGCCGTCTGCGCCGCCGCCGCTCACGTCGGAACAGGAACAGGCGTGGAACGCGATCCGCGCCGCGATTCTGGCGCGTTCCAGCGCGGCGCAAGCGCATCCACTGCCAGAGTTCGACCTGCCTGCCGATGTGACCGCCGATACGCCGCCGCTGACGGATGCCGCCGCGTGGACATTTCTGCTGCACGGTGTGACGGGCAGCGGCAAGACCGAAATCTACTTGCGCGCCATCGAATTGACGCTTGGCTTGGGGCGGCAGGCGCTGTTCCTCGTGCCAGAAATTGCGCTCACGCCGCAGACGGTCGCGCGGGTGGCGGGGCGCTTTCCCGGACGGACGGTGGTCATTCACAGCCGCATCAGCGAGGGCGAGCGCTACGATGCTTGGGCGCGCGCGCGCGATGGACTGGCAAGCGTGGTGGTGGGCGCACGCTCGGCGCTGTTCACACCGTTTCCCGACGCCGGACTGATCATCTTAGATGAAGAACACGACAGCAGTTACAAACAGTCGCCCTCGTTCCATCAGCCGTACTATCATGCGCGGCGCGTGGCGGAGATGCTGACGCGCCAGCGCGACGCGGTACTGATTTTGGGCAGCGCAACGCCCGATATCGAGACGACCTATCGCGCGGCGCGCGGCGAAATCACGCGCTTGGAACTGCCGCATCGCATCGCGTTTCGCGCGTCCAGCAGCGCCTCCGCACATGGCGCGCCGACGGACGCGCACGGCGATCTGCCGCCCGTGCAAATCGTCGATATGCGCGCCGAACTGCGCGGCGGCAATTCGTCGATCTTCAGCGGGGCGCTGCGCGAAGGCGTGCGCGCCGCGCTCGAACGGGGCGAACAATCGATCTTGTTCCTGAATCGGCGCGGGCAATCGACGTATGTGTTCTGCCGCGAATGTGGTTACGTCGCCGCGTGTCCGCGCTGCGATGCGCCGCTGACCCATCACCGCGAGGGCGTACTGCGCTGCCATCGCTGCGGTTATTCGCAGCCCGAACCCGTTCAATGTCCGATCTGCCATTCGCGCAAGATTAAATATTTTGGCGCGGGGACTCAACAGATTGAGTCGGCGCTGCAAGCTGCCTTTCCCGGCGTGCGCGTCTTGCGCTGGGACGCCGACAGCGCGGCGGGCGCGGGCGCGCACGAGCAGATCATGGAGCGGTTCATCGCGCACGAGGCGGATGTCATCGTCGGTACCCAGATGATTAGCAAAGGCATCGATATTCCGCTGGTCACGTTCGTCGGCATCGTCAGCGCCGATGTCGGCTTGACGCTGCCCGATTTTCGCGCCAATGAGCGTGCCTTTCAACTGTTGATGCAAGTGGCGGGGCGGGCGGGGCGAGGTTGGCGCGGCGGGAGCGTCGTTCTGCAGACGTATCAGCCCGAAAACTATGCTATTATTGCCGCGGCTTCTCACGACTACGCGCGATTTTATGAGCGTGAACTTGCTTTCCGAAAAGAAATGGGTTATCCACCTTTTAGACGATTAGCACGATTGATCATCCGCTATACCGATGCGCAAAAGACGCAAGCCGAAGCCGAACGTGCCGCCGTCTTGCTGCGCCAGCGCATCGCGCACTTGCACCTGACGGCGACGACCGTTATCGGCGCTGCGCCGTGCTTCTTTGGCAAAGAGAATAATTACTATCGTTGGCATGTGCTGCTGCGTGGACCCGATCCAACGCTGGCACTGCGTGAGCTTGAACTGCCAGCGGGTTGGGTGATCGACATCGATCCGACGGAAATCTTGTAACGAGATTATTACATACAGGAATGATGACAATTTTGAGTGATTTGTTTGTGTAATCGATTTTTTTGCCCACTATTATGAAAAATAAATTGGAATTGCGTTTGCTTTTGCTCACTTTTGCACACAAATTTTTTAAGTCACAACTAAATTTGTTTTGAAAAATAGATATTCTCTAATGGACTCAACTTAAGGACTCTTGTAGAATATTAGAAGGCATTTGTGGGGATTTCCACCTATGTTTAGGGAACAGCTTAGGGTTTAATCGAAAATGTTCAATCGAGCGAGAAATAATAAAATGTCAGCTCAACGATCACCAGACCCTAAAACCAATCAAACTGTACTATTTGATAATGAGAATAGAATTCCTATTTTCTCTTGTAGTGTGCGCGAAATTGAAGCCGAGCGCATTGTTATGAATAAGTTAGCGCAAAATTGGAGTCAATTTTCAGCACAGACATTTGGTCTGAACGAAACTGCCATACGCACGGGCATGAAAACACACGACATCATCAATATTATTCGACGCGAACAGATTATTGACCCCGAAAATGACGAACGGGGGTATCGCTTTCGAGAGCGCGACATCGAGATATTAACTTTAATTGCTAGACTCAAACAGTTCGGTTTTCGCTTGGCGACCATTCGGCAAATTATCGCTGAACCCGATCACGGCGCTTACGCATCGGAACGACTCGCCGAGGCGCTGTGTCTATGGCTCACATCGCGCACGCAACAGCATTATGATACGGTGATTGAGGCATTGTCAAAGGTGCCGCTGCTGGATGAACAAGAGTCAATTGTGTATCGGCTGAGTCAAAAAGGCGTTGCGTTGAGCGAATGTGCTGCCGAAGCCCATTTGGAGTCTGAGCCAGAGGCACGACGTGTCCTCGAAAGCGCCTGCGCTAAGATCGGTCGTTACTTTCCGGTGATGCTCCATCTACGATGAAATCAATCTATGCGTGTGCGCTGTTGAAGGTGAAGAATCAGCGGGCAGCCGCCGTTCAGGACGACCTAAAGGCGCTGTCGGCGGTTGGTTTTATGTTCCCGACCACTGGACGGGCTGATCTGGTGGCGTTCATCTACGCTGATGATCCGAAATTGATGGGCAGCGTCTTGATCGATCAACTTCAAGCCAATCCATCGATCACCAGTATCGAAACGCTGATCATGATCGGACAGATCGACTCGATGGAATGGGCGACGCAAGCCGCGCGAAATGGCGTGATCGGCTGTGTGCTGATTGATGTCGAGGGGGGCGCGCTGGCACGAGTGGGACAGCAGATTGGTGACCTGAAACAAGTCCTGTTTGTTGCGCCGACAGTGGGAGTGGTCGATATTGTTGCGCTCGTCCACGCCGAGAGCTTGAGCGAACTTGGCGCGATGGTGGCGACTGTGCAAGGTGTCGATGGCGTTCGCCGTACCGAGACGATGATCGCGTTGGGCGCGTTAACGGTTCAACATTGGGCATCAGAAACGTAACGGGTATCCTGATGCGGATGCGCGTTACGTTTCTGATGTGACCGGTCTAGCAGTTCGTCAAGAAAGTAGATCAAACCAACCTCACCCCCCAACCCCCTCTCCATTGCATGGAGAGGGGGCTTTCAAACCCGTTGTGACCTGTCCTGCTCCCCCTCTCCACGCTGTGGGTATTTATTCACCTATCCATGGGATTAAGCTCAAAATCCACAAATTTGAACCCAAGAAACACATAATGAACCCAATAGGACTGGGGCAAAATGCGGTCTGCACGGGTAGGTGAAT
>DAOTUQ010000076.1:0-38315 GCA_034437055.1 Anaerolineae bacterium | reverse complement strand
ATTCACCTACCCGTGCAGACCGCATTTTGCCCCAGTCCTATTGGGTTCATTATGTGTTTCTTGGGTTCAAATTTGTGGATTTTGAGCTTAATCCCATGGATAGGTGAATAAATACGCTTCAAATTTCTGATCGGTCAACAAAAGGTCAGGTCGGGTTTGTAATGACGACATTCTTGCCGTCCGCGGTTGCAGACGCGAAAAATCGCGTCCCTATAACAGCATGTGATCCATCCTGAGCCAAGAACCAATTTTGATGCGATTGCCCTGAGCCTGAAGCGCCTCGCACTCGACAATGGGTATGAAAAATGTCACAATAAATCTGATCAGTCCCCTGCGAGCGCAAAAAATCAGATCAACCAGCGATCCAGATTGCAGTAGGGGATTGATCTTTAATTGGGATGAGGGCGTAGGCTATGCAAGTCTGTGTGATCGAAGGCGACGGAATCGGGCATGAGGTTGTGCCAGCGGCAGCGCGTGTCCTGTGGTTGGTCGCGCCTGACATCGAGCAGAAGCCCGCCGAAGCGGGTTGGGATACTTTTCAGCGTGTCGGCACATCGCTGCCCGATGCGACGCTCGATCTGGCGATCCATTGCGGCGCGGTCTTATTCGGCGCGGCGGCATCGCCATCGTACCCGGTTGAGGGCTACAGCATCCCCGTGGTGCGCTTGCGGCGAACGCTGCAAACCTACGCCAGTTTGCGTCCGGCGGGCTATCTGCACGTCCCGGCGGCGCGTCCCGGCGTCGATCTGTTGGTCGTGCGCGAAACCACCGAGGACGTGTATGTCGGTCGTGAATACACCCGTGACGAGGGGCGCACAGGCATCTCGGAAAAGGTCATCACGCGCGCCGGATCGGAGCGCGTCGCCAAGCGCGCGTATGCGCTGGCGCTGGAGACAGGACGGCATCGCGTCACCATTGTCCACAAAGCCAGCGTAATGGTGCAGTCCGACGGCTTGTTTCGCAAAGTTGCCTTTGAGATTGCCGAACATTATCCCGAAATCCAAACCGACGAACTGTTGGTTGATACCGCCGCTTATTGGATGGTCAAAGACCCGACGCGCTTTGATGTGCTGCTCACGCCGAACCTGTACGGCGATATTCTGTCGGATATGGCGGCGGCATACAGCGGCGGGTTAGGACTCGCACCGTCCTTAAGTTTGGGCGCTGGCGTGGCGCTGGCGGAGCCGGTTCATGGTTGTGCGCCGGATATCGCGGGCAAAGGCATCGCCAACCCGACTGCTACGATCCTCGCAACGGCGCTGCTGCTGCGGCATCACTTTCAGCGCCCCGACGCGGCGGATCGGATTGAACGAGCAGTGCGGACCGTCTTTATGGCGGGCGGTTATACTGCCGATATCAAATCAGATGGCGCGCTGACGACACAACAATTCACAGATCGCGTGTGTGATATCATCGCCGCTGAATGATGAGGGAAAATCGGAAGCGACTTCGATACAGAGTAAGATAGAGGAGTTTTTTCTCTAAAAACTTCTCGTCGTCTCTGCATTCTCTTCGTGGTCAGTCCAGTTATCTATGCGTTTCGTGTGAAAAGCCCAACGATCTATATTACAGTCACTCCTCATCCGCGAAAGATGGGTGTAAAATAGAGAGCGAGATAACGATTTTGTTACTTTCACATCCGCTCTTGACGACTGACATCTTGATTATCGATAGAGACGAGTTGTCGCGCGCTTTGTTGCAGACAATTCTCATGCGAGTTGGACATCAAGTCGCCGTGTTCAGCTGTGCGGCAGACGCACATCGTCAGATTGAGATACAGCGCCCCGCGCTGATCATCATCGACGACAGTGCCAGTGCGGTCGCTCTGTCTCGTCAACTCAAGCATGATGTGGAATGGGGTGCGATTCCGATTGTGCTGTCCACCGCACAACTGCTCAACGACGGCGGCGCTGCGTTGCGCAGGGAAAGCGGAGCGGACGTGGTGATTATGAAGCCGTGGCGGCGCGAAGAGCTCGAAGCGGTGATGAATGCGCTGCTGTCATGAGCGCAAAGCTCGAGAAAGCGTTAAGCCATATCCTGAAAGATTGGGGTGTCACAAGAATGATCTTTACGGTTTGTTCACAGTGGTAATGCTATGATCGAAACATCATTCAAAATCAGACCGAGCGCAAGCGTGTTCGACAGCGATCATGGAGTTGTCATGCGAACCATTCTCATTGTGGACGACGAAGAGGGCTTTCTGCACATTTTGCAGGTCGTCCTTCAGCGCGCGGGGTTTTCTACGGTTACAGCGAACAACGCGCACGACGCTCAGAAAATTGTCAACCATCAACCACCTGATTTGATCATCTTGGACGATATGATGCCGGGCATGAGCGGCAGCGAATTGTGCATCCAGCTCAAAAACGACCCGCTCTATCGGCAAATTCCGATCATTATGCACAGCGCCGGGTTGAAGATTCACGATAAATCGCATGTTCAGCGCATTGGCGCGGATGGCGTGCTGCCCAAGCCATCGCAACCGCGTGATATTGTCGAGGCGGTCAAACGCTTCTTGGGTACATACACCGCGTAAACGGCTCGTGCAACCGACAACCCCCTATCGGCGTATAATGGAAACATGTAACGCACGATGGAGCAACACAATATGGGCTGTCGGAATGGAATGCGCGATCTTGGAGTTTTGTTGATCGCCTTGCTTGCGGGTCTTTACTTGATGAATCCGACAGCGGGCATTTTGGAGTTCATCCCCGATAACTTTCCGCTGATTGGCAATCTTGATGAAGCGGGCGCGACCGCGATCATCCTCAGCGCCCTCGCCTATTTCGGCATCGACCTCAATCACTTTTTCGGCAACCGCGAGAAGCTTAAGCGCCGCGACGACCCGTATATCATCGATGAACCGCGCACACTGGACGACTCGTTCGACGCCGCACAGCGCGAACGCGCACGCCGATCAACCCACGACGACCGCCGATAATGAAACAGATTCACTGCATAGATCGCAGAGAAAAAAGAGCGCATCCTCCTCCTTTTCTTTGCGCTCTCCACGTTAAAGCCCCAGTCTTTTAACCGTCATCGACCTGCACGCCGCAGATTAGCGGCGTTGTCGGTGTCGCTTGGTTGATCGCCCAACAGTTCATCAAGCGAAAGCGTATCGAGGCGCTGCTGTGCCATCAGCGCGCGAAGTTCGGGGCTAATTTCGCCGTCCTCAGCCAATTGCCGCCGGATCGCCTTGCCGCCGTCCTCACGCCACCCAAACCGATGCACCGCCAGCGGCACATTGTCCGCATAGACGCGCAGTTCCCAATCACCGCGCAGCGAAAACTGCGGCGTGATGGGCAGACGCGCGCGCGGCGATATCAGGTTGATACCCGCACGCAGCGGATAGCGATCCTCGTGGACGAATGCGACCGCGCCAGCAGCGTCGATCAGCTCGAAGCGGATGCGTCCTTCAGCGCGACGCGGCAACCGCAGATGGATGTACGGCTGAATCGCGCTGCTGTCTTCATCGACGGCGACAGTACGATGCAGCATGGGTTCGCCATCCTCCCCGAACGCCATGACACCGATATCAACTGGAACGACCAACGCATCGCGCGGTTCGATGCCTGCGAGGCGCGCCGCCGCGACCGCGTGCGGGAGCGCATCCGCGTCGCGGACGATGCCACCCGATTCGGGGATGATGCGCGCATCGACGCGAATATCTTCTTCAACGTGGCGCGGATGATCCGTTTGTCGGGGGCGTTCGGCGCGGCGGCGGGCATCACGCGCGGAGATTTGCGCCGACGAACGGTTGAACTGGCGTGTGATGAGATAAAAGCCGAGCAAACCGAGCGTCAACGTAATCGCTTGATCGCCAAAGACCGACGACAGCCCGATCAGCAACAGCAGCAAGCCCAACATGACCTGCCAAAAGCATCCGCTCATAGGTCGCCGCCCTAATTCCGCTCGCCGCGATCCCGACGGGATTGATTGCGCAGCAAATCTTCGAGGCTGACAGGCGCATCATCGTTCGCGCTGTCTTCCAAGCGTGTGAGGCGTTCGCGTTCCGGCACGGCGGCTGGCTGAGAGGCGGGCGCGGCAGCGTCGGCACGGGCATAACGCGCATTGATCGACGGGCTGATCGCGAACGAGAGCGCGCCAACCAGCGCGCCATCGACGGAAATGCGCAAATCCCAGTCGCCCACGCCCGTGATCTTGCGATTGCCGTACAGCGGCAGTTGATGATCCGCGACGATGTTCATTTCGCCATCGCGCAAGAACGTGCGCATCTCGTGGACGAACTGCGTCTCGCCGTTATGGTCGATGATCTCGAAGCGAATCACGCCCGTGCGGTCGGCATTATGCGGATCGACGCGCAGCGTGATGTAGGGGCGCACGCCATCATCGTCCATCGAAACGGAGCGCGTGCGCTCCATGTCCATGCCCTCGCGCCCACTCTGGAGCGCAATTAAACCCACATCGAGCAGAGTCAATCCGTCGTGCATGAGCGCGCCACGGCGCCGCGCGCGTTCGACGGCTTCGCGCGCATCGGGACTCATGCGCATGGCGGTCAGCGATGAACGCGACCGACTGATCAAGCGTTCCGGCTGAATCTCCAACAACGTTGCTACCGCTGCCACGCCGAACGCGCCGACCATCAGCGCCGACATTGCGGGATTCACGCCGGATACGACCACGATCCCCGTGAGGACGCCCATGATCGCCAGCCACACTAAATTTCGTCTGCGCACACGCATGATCTGTCCCGCCCTATCCGCCGTAATTAATTCAAGTATACGCTGAATGGTGCCGTCCGGTTGCGGAAAGGCGGCGTCACGTCGGTTTGTCGGCTGCCCATGCGCGCGCGATTGCCGCCCACTCGTCTAGCGCCAGCGTTTCGGCACGACGGCGCGGATCGACGCCCGCCCGCGTGATCAGCGTCCCCGCCGACTCTGCGCCGATGCCCAAGCCATCCCCGACGGCGTTTTTCAACTGTTTGCGCTTCTGGCTGAAGCCCGCGCGCACGACCTCGAAGAACAGACCATCACTCGGCACATCGACCGGCGGCGTTGGATAGGGATCGAGGCGGACGACGGCGCTATCCACGTCGGGACGCGGATAAAATACAGCGGGCTTGAAGCGCGTGACGATTTGCGGACGCGCATAAAACTGCACACTCACCGCCAGCAGACTCATCTCGCCGCTGTCCGGTTTGGTGACCAGCCGTTCCGCGACTTCAAGCTGCATCGTCATCACGACGCGGCGTGGACGATAGCGCGTTTCCAACACATGCCGGAGGATCGCGCTGGTGATGTAATACGGCACGTTGGCGACGACGACATACGGATGATCGCCAATGACGCCGGGCAGATAGGTCGTCAAGAAGTCTTCGTACAGCACGGCGACATTGGGATAACCACCCAAGCGCATTTCTAGAACCGGCGCGAAGCGTTCATCAATTTCGACGGCGATCACGCGGGCGGCGCGCAGTGCCAACACTTCGGTCAGCGCACCCAAGCCGGGTCCGACTTCGAGCGCCCATTCGCCGGGTTCGATCTCCGCGGTAGCAACGATCTTTTCGAGCGCGTTGGGGTCGTGCAGGAAATTCTGTCCGAGTTGCTTTTTCGGCATGATGCCGTATTGTTCGAGCAGCAGTTTGGGATTCATGGGAAGAATAGTTCCATGGTGGGCGCACCGATTGTCAGCGCATCATCAGCGTAAACGCCGTAGCGAATCAGCCGATCTTGCGGCGGGAGGAGGAGGGTCGTTACTTCGACGCGCTCAGAGACGGCGATCCCGTCCTCGTAGCGGACGCGGATTTGTACCCGTCCGATACCGAGCTGTCCCTCCACAGCAGTATAGCGTTCGCCCGCCGCGCGTGCGGTATCGGGTTCGTAAAGGGTCGCAAACGGCACATCAACGATTCGCATTCCGATTTCCTCGCGCACGCGCACAACGCGAATACTCATGTCTGCATTGAGGCGCACGGCTTCGGCTGGCGATACGCGGTCTAGCCCGACGAGCGCGATTCCAGCGTCCGCCAGCGCGTCACCGACCGTCACACCCGCGACGCGCGTCCGCGTTTGCACGCCGTCCGCAGCAATTTGGACGGGCGTTGCCCGTTCGATACGGACGCGCACGCCATCGGTTAAGGGAATCGGGGTGTTCAGCCCTGGCGTCACGACATCCGCCAAATACAGCGTGATTCCAGCCGCGAACAGGGCATCGCCCACCGTGTCGGCAGTCGTTTCGATACTGCTTCGACGTCCAGCATCATCAATGGGCAGCCGGATCGCATGGCGCACTTGGATCACGCCCACGGGGACGGGCCACCGCGCCAACATATCGACATCCGCCAGCGTGCCGTCCAAGACGATCCGGTCGTTGGGCGCGACGCTGACGCGGGCGCGGTCTAAAATCTCGGCGGGGTGGCTCAAGGCGGTCTGCACGATTTGGGCGCGTCCATCGACGATCAGCCGCACGGCGCGCGCGCGTTCGACGCGAATAATCATATCGGACGTGATCGGGCTGCCGGGCGCGGGCGCGATCTGATCACCGTCGCCGACCACAACCGCCAGTTCGCGCAAGACGTCGCCCACGGTGGCGGCGCGCGTCCGAGCGGGATATGCCTCGCCGTTAATGGCGACGGTCAAGGGCTTGGATTGCGCCAATGCCAACAGCGCCGCCGCGCCCGCCATAAGCGCGCCGCTGACGACGCCTGCCAGCATCAACGTCCGCCAGATGCGACGATGCGCACGCGGACGACGGGCTGTGCGCCGAAAAACGAAGCGCAAGCGCGTTGGGAGCGTCGGTTGTAAGCCGGTTGAACGGAGGGGGGCGGTATCGGCGTCGCTTGCAGCGTGACGCGCATTACGTTTGGGAGTGGGCTTCATGCGTTCATAGCCCAGTTTGCGAATAAAAAATAGCCACTGACCGTCTGCTCAAACCGGGCGATCCTGCGGCACCCAGGTGGCTACCCTTAGTGCTGCTGCCGTTAAGCTCTGACACGGTTCAGAAGTCCTGCCGCGCAGGACCCGGTTTGAGCAGATAATCAGTGACGACCTAAGGATCGATTTTAGTGCGCGCGCGGGCGTTTGTCAATCCGAACGACTGGATAAATCGCATGAGGATATGCGGTGTGCGTTTCAATTGAGATCGTGTATTTTGATGAACGAACCCTATTTCACCGCTGCCCGATTATTGGTTACAATTCGCCAGCGTGAATTGATGGAAATGATGATAGTCAATCAACTAAAAAAGATTTTAACGCAGAGATCGCACAGGACGCCGAGTAAAAAGATCGCATTCTCTGCGTTTCTTTGCGTCCTTTGCGTTAAATCGTCCTTCTTTTTAAAGTTATCGACGGCTATCTACCGAGAGGATAAATCATGTTAGCAGCGCGGCTGTACGGCGCGCGCGATCTACGCGTCGATCAAATTGCACAGGGGCGCGAACCGCGCGCGGGCGAAATCTTGCTCCGCGTGAAGGCGGTCGGCGTGTGCGGTTCGGACTTGCACACCTATCTCGATGGGCGGATTGGCGATACCGCCGTCGAGTCGCCGTTGGTGATTGGACACGAGTTCGGCGGCATGGTCGAAGCCGTCGGCAGCGATGCGCTCGATGGCATGGACAATCCGCTGCGCATCGGACAGCGCGTCGCGGTCGATCCGGCGACGCCGTGCTGGCGCTGCGAACTGTGCGAAGCGGGACACCCCAATTTGTGTCGGCGGCTGCATTTTTGCGGCTTGTTCCCCGACGACGGCGCGCTGCAAGAGTACATGATCGTATCGGCGCGCGCCTGTTTCCCCGTCCCCGATGCCGTCACCGACGCGGGTATGGCGCTGCTCGAACCGTTGGGCGTGGCGCTTCATGCCGTCGATTTGGGCAAGCTGAAAGTGGCGCAGAGCGTCGTCATTCTCGGCTGCGGCTCGATTGGCTTGCTGATCTTGCGCCTCGCGCGCTTGTCTGGCGCAGACCCGATCTACGCCTTCGACTGCTACGATTGGCGCGCAGCGAAGGCGAAAGCGTGGGGCGCAACCGATGCGTGGACGCTCGATGTCGATCCAGTCGAACGCATCCATGCGGTGACGAAGGGACGCGGCGCAGATGTCGTATTCGAGGCAGCATGGGCGGATCACAGCGTCGCCCAAGCGGCGGAAATGGCGCGCTTAGGCGGGCGCGTGGTCTTGGTCGGCATCCCGTCGGACGACGCGCTGACGATGAAACACTCGACGGCGCGCCGCAAAGGGCTGACGATTCTGTTGGCGCGGCGCATGAAGCACACCTATCCGCGCGCGCTCCACTTGGCGACCGCCCAGCCGAACGGCGTCCCGCTGGACGACTTGATATCCCATCGTTTTCCACTGAGTCGCGTGCCAGAGGCGTTCGCACTCAACGTCGATTACACTGATAACGTGCAGAAAATCGTGATTGACGTATAGGAATGCTAGAGAATCGGGTTAGAGACCCTGACTTCAAGATCGGATAAGACTAACCGTAAAAAGCCATTTTGAACCATCGAGGCATAGAAGCAGAGAGGTCGATACATATTTTCTTTGTCTCTCTATGCCTTCGTGATTTGTTGTGGAATTTTGTGAACCCTTCAGAATTTTGATGCGCTTAGACGTAAGCCCTGCTCGCGTTTGTTTGACGCCTTTCACCGAAACGGGTTAAGATGGAGTAAAAGGATGAGGGCGTTTTTAATATGGAACGAAAGACGAGTCGGGACTGGCGTTATTTGGACAGCGAGGCGGATCGTCGTGCGCTGATCGAGGATATCCGCCGCGTCCGGCTGGCGGTCGTGACATTAGCGCGCGCCGTTCCGCCCGATCAGCAGGCGCTCCCCCGCTATCACGGTTGGTCGTTGGGCGCGATGCTGGCGCACTTGCATCTGAGCGATTCGTTGGCGCTGCTGCAAATCAAGGTGGCGCTCATCGGCGTTCATCCGGCATTCTCACTGAAGCTGCTCAACCGCTTCAACGGAACGACGACGCGCTGGTTTCAAAAGCGCGTGGTGGCGACAACGATCCGCCAAATCGAGAGCGGCGAGGCACGGATCGCGGATTTCATCTTGCGACTGCCGATGGATGGCTTCAGCCGCCCCCTATACTACACGGCGGGCGAGACGGAATTGACCGCCGAGCGCGCGGTACAAGCCTATTTCCTCCATCACTGGCAAGAGCATTTGACGACGATGCAAAAGGTCGAGGGGATGTTCTACGAGCCGCCCAATATGGGGCGCGTGTAGATTTGCGCGTCCTGCTTCAGCGCGTCTCGCGTGGGCAAGTGACAGTCGATGGGCAGATCGTCGGCGCGGTCGATCTGGGCTTCGTCGCGCTCGTCGGTGTGACGCACGGTGATACGCGCGCGGATGCCGAGCTGTTGGCGCGCAAAACAGCGCATCTGCGCGTGTTCGAGGACAATGCGGGCAAAATGAATTTATCGGCATTGGAGGTCAGCGGCGGCGTGTTGGTCGTGTCGCAGTTCACGCTGTACGCCGATGCGCGCAAAGGTCGCCGCCCATCGTTCGTAGACGCGGCACCGCCCGAAATCGCCGCGCCGCTGGTCGAGCATTACGCCGCGTGTTTACGCGCCGAGGGCATCGGGCGGGTGGAAATGGGCGTCTTCGGCGCGATGATGCAGGTGGAGATTATCAACGAGGGACCCGTGACGATTTGGTTGGATACAGCCGCAGCGTAGAAAAAGGACTGCGTGCTGAGTGAGGAACAAAGGCAAGCCGGCTTTTACTCAATCCTCAGCACGCCGTCCGTTCGCTTAATCGTGATTACCGTTCGTGCGCGTCTGCACAGGCAGCAGCGGCGTCGTCACCGCGCCGAACCCCAATGAGCCGCGTTCCTTCAAGAAATCGTCGCGCGCCTCGATCTGCGTCTTCAACTGGTCGAACGACTGCATCAACAGCGCCAGCGGCAGTTCCGCCAAATCGTCATATGCGACCTGCGTCAACGCATGGATGGCGACTTCGCGGATGAACGCGCCGGAATAGCCGACCAAGCGCGCGACGAGCGCGCGGTGCGCCTCGTTCCACATCGCGCCGAGATAGCGTTGCAGCATCGCGGTGGCATCGTTCTCGTTCTTGGTCTGTGGGACGATGAACACCCGATCCAGCCGACCGGGACGCTTCATCACGCGCTCGTCGATGGCTTCGGGATAGTTGGTCGTCGTCAACAAGAGCGTGCCGCGCTCGTTCATGATCGACTCCGAACCATCCAAGACGTTGAGGATCAGCGCCTTTTCATCGTCGTGCAGATAGGCGTCGAGTTCCTCCAAGATCATTATCGCTGGACGCTCGGAGTTCGCCGCCACGTCCAACGCCTGCTGAATCTTGTTGAAGGTCGAACCGTACTGGTCGCCGCGCCCCTTCTTCGCGCTGGAAATGTAGATGACGAGATATTTCTGTTCCAGTCCCCATTTCGCCAGCGCATTGCACAGCATCGTCTTGCCCGTACCCGGCACGCCCGCGAATAACAGCTTGCGGAACGGCTTCAGGTTCAGACGGCGGTAGACTTCGACACCCTTCTTAAAGAATGCCGCCACATCCTCCATGATGTCCGCCTTCAGGCGCGCGGGCAGCACAATTTCCGCCCAATCGACCATCGGGACGAACGAGTCTTGCCGTCCGCCGATCACGACGACCCGATCTTCGTACAGATATGCCAGGCGGTTGCATTCGCGCGCGAACGCCGTCCACACGGGCAAAAACGCCGTCGGATACGCAGCAAGCGCGATAATGTTGTCGCCCGGCTCGCTGAAATGCGCGCAAATCAACAAGACCTCGACGGTTTGCGTGGCGTCGTCTATCGACGTGAAATGGTAGCTGAACGCGCCCGTCTGTTCATGAATGTCGCCGTCGTAATCAACGATATCGATCCGATTGGCGACGGGGCAATCGAACGGCTCGATCCGCGCGAGGCGATAGCCCTCGAACACTGTGGCAGCGTTGAGCTTGTCGAGCGCGCGCCGATCCGTGACGCTGGTCATCGTCCACGCCGTCATGATCGCCGTATCATGAAAGCGCGGCGTCCAATTCGCCTTGATCCACGCGGCGATCTGGTCGGAGCGCAGTTGGCGTCCTTCGTTCATGTTGGGATCACAATACGTCATGATTTTTGTATTCTCCATCGACTTTCAGGTTAGCATGATCGGGCGTAAAAGTCGAGAAGGGTTCAGGAATGTTCAGGAACTTTTCAGTGATCGACACGCCGCACCACCGCAGCCGACCGATTGAGCGTATGGCGCTGCCTCCCCCCTCCTTGTGGGGTTCATAAGGTGTTACAATAATTGGCTGACGCGATCATCGACATGTTTTATCGCGCTGCGCAAGGGGAAAAGATAGGGACGGAGGCAAAGGTTCATGAATCCGATCCAACATCTCAAGGTGTTAATCGTTGAAGACTCGAACGAACTGGCGCAGTTGATGCAGATTATGCTCCGTGACATGGGTATCCAGAGTGAATACGTCCACACCGGACATGGCGCGCTCGACTTCTTGACGCGGCAGATGCCCGACCTGATGATCCTCGATATCGGATTACCCGAAATGAGCGGCTGGCAGGTGTTGGATCAAGCCGAATTGCGCCAACACAAAGTTGCCTTTCCGGTGATCGTATTGACCGCGCATGATGACCCCATGAACCGCCTGATCGGCAAAATGCATAAACCCGTCGTGCGCTATCTGTTCAAACCGTTTAGAATCAGCGCCTTGAGCAGCGCCGTCCGCGATGTTCTAAATCTTGCAGAACAATAACGCCAGTTCATGGCACAATAGAGTCATGCTTTGCCATTAAATCGGCACAACGCTGCCACACCCTTGCTTGGAAAGGATAACTCCCTTGAGTGAAACGAAAGATCGCCTCGTCTTAATTGTCGAAGATGCGGTCGAATTGGCGCAAATTTCACAAATTACGCTAAATCGGATAGGCTTAAAGACCTTTCACGCCGTCAATGGACAGCGCGCGCTTGAATTTCTTTCCGAGAATACGCCCGACTTGATGCTGTTGGATATCGGCTTGCCGGGTATGAACGGCTGGGAGGTCTTAGAGCGCCTCAAACTCGAAGATCACGCCGGCGATTTCCCGATCATCGTCCTGACAGCGGCGGGCGATCCCGTCAATCGGCTGATCGGCAAGCTGCAAGAGCGCGTCAAACGCTACATCGTCAAGCCGTATTCGATTGAAGAACTTTCGACTGCTGTCCGCGAAGTGCTGGAAATCGGCTGAGTTTCACGCTGATGCGCTGGGAAAAATCGTCGCGCGCTCGTGCGCCCATCGCCCCACCGACGCCGCGCCCACATCCAGTCTGTGCGCGCGCGCTGGATGCGCTGAACGCCTTCGACGCGCTCAACGAGATCGGGCGCGCACACTGGTCGCCGCGCCTGTGCGGTGGCGCGCGCATCTATGGTGGGGATATGCCGCGCGCATGGGCGGGCGTCGTCATGTGGGCGCGTCCATCAGGCTATTTGGGTTACAAAGTGCTGACGGTTGTCGGGGTTTGGGCGCGCACCGCGTCGAATGACACGGCGACCGATGCGGTTGACATCTTGATCGGGGCGAAGCGGCTGGCGTTCGCGCGCCCCTTTTTCGATCCAGAGCCATACCATCACCTGTTCGCGCGCGATTACACGCTCTACTACAACGACGACGGATCGCCGCCCGCTGATCCTCATTATCAGGCGGCATACGATCCAGCCGTTCGCTTGGCACAGCGCGACGCGGTGACGGCGGCGCTCGGCGCTCAGTTCGACGCCTTCCAAGCGCGCGCAGTGTAGGTATCCTCTGCTACGGATCGTTATCGACGCTCCCGTCGCCGTCCTCATCTAAAATCCCGCCGAAAATTTCGTCGTCAGAATATTCGTTGCTTCCACTCGGTGTGGGTCTGCGCCCAAGTGCGCCCCGTCGGGCAGCATCCAAGCGCGCGCTCGGCGGACGTGGGGATGCGCTGTTCGTGCCACCTGTGCCAGTGGGATCATGATCATTCTGGACGATGTTTTTGGCGACGGCTGCATCGAAATCTTGGGTATCCACGATACGGCGCAGATTTGGACGCGGACGCGCGACGTAAGTGGTCGCTTCATCGTCTTTATTGGCATTTCTGCCGCCCAACAACGAGAAGAAGCCCATCACCCCACCGCCCAAGCGCGTAACGAGCAAAAATCCGGCAATCAAGACCGTGCCACAGACGAGCGCCAGTCCGCATACGCCCAACACGAGCAAAACATTGTTGTTCATTGATATCTCCATCGTTTGAAATTGGTTTTTAAGTTAGTCTTTTATAACAATTACGGATTATTGTGCGAAATGTTTTATAATCGAGTTTGTTCGATCTAATCTCATGATGCAGTGACTAAAAATGGACCGAAAAATGTGCGTTCTGATCGTCGAAGATGATTTGTCCTCGCGGATGTTGATCGGCCAAACGTTGCAGCGCGCGGGTTTCGAGATTGTCGAAGCGGTAGACGGCGCTGCGGCGCTGGTACTGCTCCAGAGTAGACGTTTCGATTTCGTGATTCTCGATTTGCTCTTGCCCCGCGTCAAGGGTGTAGACATTATCCGGGCGATCTTCGCGGATGAAACACTGGCAAAGATGCCGCTGTTGGTCTTCAGCGCGCACGAAGATTTGGACGGGTTGCAACTGCGCCCTCAAGATCGCTTTCTGCTCAAACCCGCTTCCCCCCGAGTAATCAGTGAGATCGCTCAAGCATTCCTCAGCGATCTTTCAGCTTCTTGCTAACCATTTACACGCTATTTTTGGTACAATTCTATAGATTTTAACAGATTTTCATTCGATGCGCCTTTTTTTGCGCTGTCGATTTGAGAAGAAATTCACAAGGATTGTGCCGTATGGAAGGGTTAAGCCTCCCGTTCGTCGTTTCGGTGATCGCCGCCATCGTCAGCGGCGCGTTCGCGGTGGTGGTGCTGCGACGTTGGTGGGGCAAGCGCCGTCCACATTTGTTATGTTGGGGGATCGGCTTGGCGCTGTACTGCACGGGTTCGGCGGCGCAGGCGTTGTTGGCGCTGGTGTGGAGTCCGGTATTGTTCGGCGTATGGTATTGGTCGGGCGCGCTGGCAGTCGCGCCGTGGCTGGGACTCGGCACGGTGTATCTGCTGATCCGGCGCGGCAACATCGCGCGCAACGTCCACATGGCGCTGATTTTGGTCTGCGTCATGACGCTGCCTTGGACGATCTTCCTGACGCCGTTCGATGCGTCGGTTTGGCATCCGGGCGCGGACATGATCACCCTGTACCGCGATATTATGCCGAAAGAATCGCGCGGCACAGTGCGCTTTTTCTCCCCGATCATGAACGGTTTAGGGACGATTGGCTTGGTCGGCGGTGCGCTGTACTCGGCGCATCTGTTCCGGCGCAAACGGATCATGCCCAATCGCGTCTATGGCAACTGGCTGATCGCGGCGGGCGGCTTGCTGCCCGCGTTGGGCGGCGCGTTCGATGATTTGGGCGTGCCGGACTTCAAATACTTCGGCATTTTGGTCGGCGCGATCCTGATCTTCGCGGGCTTCTTGCTGGCGACGAATGTCCCCGATGATGCCCCAACGCCCGCTCCAAGCATGGCGACACGCGCGGCGGGCGATTGATGGAGACACTGTACCCCTTCTTGCGCGAGACGCACGCGATCTTTAGCCGCGTCGGGATCATCGCGGGCTTGATCATGCTGGCTGCGGGCGTGTATATCGGCTTGATCCGGCATGGCGACGTGACGCGCCCGTTTCGACTCGGCGTGTATGCCATGACGGCATTCATGGCGCTGGAGGCGTTGATCGGCTTGATCTTATACGGCAGCGGCGGACGCCCGTATGACGAGGTGCATCTGATCTACGGCGCGGGCGCGACGTTGGCGTTACCGTTCTTCGTCTATGTGGAAGTGACCGCGCGCAAACGTCCGGCGATGGGCAGCTACATTTGGGGCTTCGCGCTGATGACGGCGATCATCTTGCGCGCCATCGTGACAGGGGCAGCGGGGTAAAGAGCTGATTGAGACATGCGTGAATAGGGTCGCGTCGCTTGCTGATCATCGGTTTGGTGTGCAATCCATGTTGTGCCATCAGCGCCAATGGTCTACTTGACGCTCATTCGCGCCCGGCGCATGATATCAGAAGTTCACACACGTTCTGAAAGCAGAAAAATCGTATGACGCTCTCCCTTCCGCGCGGTGCGCGCTATTGGTCAGTCTGTTTCGGGCATATGATGGTCGATATGTTCTCCACCATTGGACCCGTGCTGCTGGCATTCATGAGCCTGCATGTTCTGCCCATGTCCAACACCCAGACGGGCTTCGCCGTCGGCGCGTTCCAGTTGGTCGGCGCGCTCAGTCAGCCGTTCTTCGGCGCGTGGGCGGATCGCAACGGCGGGCGGTTGGTCGGCGCGCTCGGCGTGCTGTGGATCGTCGCCTTCGTCGCGCTGGCGATGGTCGTGGCGACCGTGACGGGCAGCTTCGCCCTGATGATGATCCCGTACATCATCGCGGCGTTGGGCAGCGCCGCGCTGCATCCTGTTGGCACGATGTACGCGGGCATGTGCGAACCCAACCGCGTTGGGCGCAACCTGTCGATCTTTTTCCTGATGGGGCAATTGGGTTCCGCGATTGGACCCATCATCGTCGGCGCGATCTTGGATGGCTTCGCCAGCAACAATGCCGTGTTCACATCGGCGCTCGGCGCGGGCTTAAACGGGCGGCTGATAGAGCATGGCAACGTCTTACCCGCGATGATTGTGGGCTTGGCGGCGATCCCGGCGACCCTGTTCATGTTCATGTATCTACCAAGCGCGGCGGCATTCGGTGGGCGCGAACGTCAGGCAGCGCGCGAACGCCGCGCGGTCAATGTCAAGGCGCTGCTCGTCCTCGCGGGGATGGTGGCGCTGCGCAGCCTGGCTAATCCGGGTATCGTGGCGTTCGTGCCACGCCTGTTCCAGCTTAAGGGGTGGACAGCGGCGGAATATGGCGCGATCACCAGCTTGTTCTGGCTTGCCAGTGGCTTCGCAGGCGTCTGGTTCGGCACGTTGGGGGATCGCTACGGCGCGCGCGCGGTGATCGGGATCACACTGTTGATCGGCGCGCCGATGATCTTCTTCTTCTCGATGGCGGACGGCGTCATGGCGCTGGTACTCGCACTCCTCGCGGGCGCGTTCACGGGCGGATCGCACAGTTTGATCGTCGCCACGACGCAGCGCTTGATGCCGACGGGCAAGGGCTTTGCCAGCGGCATGTCGTTGGGCTTCATCTTCGGCATGGGCGCGCTCGCCACCGTCATCATCGGCGCGCTGGCGGACAGAGTGGGCTTGGTATCGGCGTTCCAGATCGCGGCGGGTGTGACCGTCTTAGCGAGTCTGCTGGCGTGGGCGCTGCCGGACGAGCGCCGCACCGCGCCAGCGATTGTGGTTGCCGCCGCCGGGACAGCCGTTCCCGCGCCAGCGAGCGGGGATTAATCCTTAATACAACCTGAGTTTTGGATCGCTTCACCTCACCCCCCAACCCCCTCAGCGATTGCATGGAGAGGGGGCTTTCAAACCCGTTATGACCTGTCCTGCTCCCCCGGTTGGGTGAGGTGAACGGTTTAGAGCCTATCCAAAACTCAGGTTAATATAGCGTAGAGGCTTGGCACGCCTCGCCCCTACGATCCCGTTGCTGACGGACGCCCCGCGCGCATCCTGACCCAACCGCGTTCGACGGCGCGCGCTTCTTCGACTGCGATGAACGCTTCCTCGTGCATTCCTTGCACGATGTCGATCAGGTGCGACATATCCCGTTTGTTGACAACGCTGCGCAGCATCGATACTTTGCCATCTTTCCCCTCACCAATCGTTTCGGTCACGCCGAAGCCTTGATCGCGCAGCGTGACGGCGATCTCGTGTCCCTTTTTCGGTGTGAAGATATTGACGATCAGGTGACCCGTGATCAAGCGGGCTTCGATCCACATGCCAACATAACCGCCAACCGCAAACCCGACTGAATACGCTGCGAGATTCAATAAGTTCCCCATATCAGTGACGACGCTGCCAATCGTGACCGCGAAAATCAGCGTCTCGATCACCGAGAGGACAAAGGTCAGCGCCCGCCGCTGCCGTGCCAGCATGATCAAGCGAACGGTGCTAACCGCATTGTTCATAACGCGAAGGAAGAACAGAAGCGCTGCCGCAATGAGAACATCTGTTGTAATCATGTCGTGCCTTTACGTCTCGAAAAAAGATGCTTAAAGTATAAAGAATGCCGCGCGCGCTGTTGAGGGTGAGTCGGGGGAGTTTTCATGCGTCCGTCGGATTCGGCATGACGAATGCGCCCCACGCGCCGCCATCGTCGGTCAGCGAACGCGCGTCGCCCGCCCCGATGCCCGCCGTCAGCGTCAGCGCGTAGACTTGATCGCGCCCCGTCTCCGATGCGCCGTCGGATGTGAATAACAGCGTGCCGTCCACCATCAGGCGCGCGCCCCATTCGTAGCCGGGACTGTCGTAAATCATGCGGCGGTTGTCGCCCGCCGCGTCCATGGCTGCCAGCGCGCCGTAGCCGTCGCCATCGGTGACGTACACGATCTCGCCGTCGGGCAGAAACGCGGGCGAGCTGTCCTTAACCCGATTCTGCGTCAGCGGTGTCACGTCGCCCGTCGCCATATCCAGCCGCGCGATCTCCCACGTTGTCGCGTCGTCCGCCGCGCCGCGCGTGAACAGCAGCGTCGAGCCGTCCGCGCTTAGGCATGGATCGCTCAAGCGCGTTCCGTCGCTGTAAATCAGCCGCAGATCAGCGCCGTCCGCGTCGATGCGGAGTAGATCGCTCGTGCCATCGCCGCGTACATCCGACGCGAAGATCAGCGCCGTCCCGTCCGGCGTCCAAACGGGCGCGCGATCCGTCACGGTGTTGACCGTCAGCCGCCGCGCCGCGCCTGCACGAATAGCGCCGTCCGAGAACGTGATGTCCAGCATATACACGTCGAAATCGCCATCTCGATCCGAGACGAACGCGATCCGTGTGCCGTCCGGCGCGACGACGGGCGCGATATCGTCTGCAATATGATCAGTCAAGCGCGTGACGCCCCCTGTCGCCAACTCACGCGCATACAGATCGAAGCCGTCCTCGTTTTCGGCGGCATAGATCAGCGTGCGCCCGTCCGCTGCACTCAACGCGCTATCATCCGTCACTGCTAACGCCGTATTCGTTGGCGGGCGCGTTATGGCGGCGGTTGTGCGCCGTGCGAGGGTGTTCAGCGGCGTGATCAGCGCATCGCCGCCAATTTGCCCGGCGGTCAGCGTCGCTGCGGACGCGGGATTGGCGGCGCGTCCATCTGGCGTGCCATCGAATGTGCGCTCGATGCGATCCGCGTTGGCGATCACCACCAGCGCGACGATCACCAGCCCGGTCAGCAGTCCGCACCCGATCAGGATACCGACGCCCGCGCTCAAAATCATGCCCGCGATGCCGCCGCGTTTGGGCTTGACCGCGCGCATGGGATACGCGGGGGTTACGCTGTTGAACTCCATCGGCGTGGGGGTCGGCGTCGGCGCGAGCGGCGGCGGGGGATAAGGCGTTCCCGTGGCAAGCGGCGTGGCGCGCGCGTAGGGGGGCGGATCAGGACGCTTGAAGCTCGGCTCAGTGTCGTTGACGGCGGGGATCGCACGCGCCGCCCGCTTAAGTGCCTCCGCAAAGTGGGTGGCATCGGGGTAGCGCCCATCGGGACGTTTATGAAGAGCGATCAGGATGGCTTGCTCGACACCGGCGGGCAGATCGGGGTTGAAGGCGCGCGGCATCGGCGGCGGATCGTTGACATGCTTGATCGCCACACCATACGGGGTATCGCTCTCGAACGGACGCCGCCCCGTGACCATCTCGAACACCATCACGCCGAGCGAATACAAGTCGCTGCGTCCATCCAACAGCGCGCCCTGCGCTTGTTCGGGACTCATGTAGCTGGGCGTGCCGACCACGCCCTGCGTCGTGATGCCTGCACTCACGTCGCCCATCAGCCGCGCGATGCCGAAGTCGGTCAGGTAGGCGTCGCCGCCTTCATCGAGCATGACATTGCTCGGCTTGAGATCGCGGTGCAGGACGCCCTTGCTGTGCGCGAAATCGAGCGCGCCCGCGATCTGTTCCACGATGCGCAAGGTGTGATCGAGCGGCAGCGCGCCGTCGTCGAGCAGTTGATCGACTGAGCCGCCCCCCATATAGCGCATGACGATGTACGGCTGCCCCTCGAACTCACCGTAGTCGTGAACGGGGACAATCCCCCGATGCTCAAGTTGGGCGGCGATGTGGACTTCGCGCTCGAAGCGCAGCATGTACGTATCGTCGTTAAGAAAGTGGCGCGGCATGATCTTCACGGCGACCATCCGATTCATCGACACTTGATGCGCGCGATAGACGGTCGCCATGCCGCCGATGCCGATCAGGTCGAGGATGTGACAGCCGCCGAAAGATTTGCCGATCAGTTCGTCGTCGATCATGGACATTTCCGAGCGCCAACGCGCGGCGCTGCTAAGTCAGATTATGGAAGACATAACAGAAATGATTATAGGGCGGGGACGGCATTTCGTCTATTTTCTGGGCGCGGTGACAGAAAATTTCACCTCACTGCCTGATGCCCTCTCCATGCCATAGCGACGAGGTTGGGGGTGAGGTGAATAGATTTTTTCGCCCCCGCAATTGTGGGGGATTCTCATATAAAATACTGGCTTTTTCCCCGTGTTCGTGTTACAATTGTTCTAAATCAAGTGAGCATTTCCGCTCCAAAACGAGGCGTTCGGGCAGAGGGAAAATCTCATGCGCACGACCAAAAATTTGGGCGCGTTGGAGCATAAAAGCCGCCGGATGCGCGTCACGCATCAAATGCGGATGCCGGACGGCGGGCGGCTGCTGACGGTGTTCGATCCAGAGGCGCTGTCGGTGCATCAGGTCAACATCCACTTTGGGCGGCGCGGGCGGCGGCATACGGTGTTCGCCATCTGCGATTGCAAATGGAATCGCGGCGATGATGGAACGCTGCGCGGCTTCGGCTGTGCGCACTCGATCTGCGCGCTGAAAACGTTGGGGCGCGACAAGCGCAAAATCTTGCACTTCTACAACGATGCCGACGCGGCGCGTCAGCAGAAGCGGCGCTTGTTCCTGTGGTACGCGGACGAAATGAGCGTCAGCGCGGATGAGGCGGCGGGGAACGCGGCGCTGTATATCACAAGCCGGACGGGGTAGACGAAATGATGATGCAATCTGCGCGCGGGCGTAGATTGCATTATCATGGTCATACATCTTGTTGATATATTGATTAAATAGTTGCAATTGTCTGTGAATTGCTACACAATTCCTTCAACTCATTTATCAATGTTGTAGGAATAGACTCCTCCATGAAGTGGCGACCCCATCTACCGGATGATTGCCCGCCAGAAAATGCGGCTCCAACAACAGGAACAGTATACCGACTTGCATACAAAGCGGATTTTAACGAAAAAGATTTTTTGTCTTATAAGGAAGAAGGAAAAAAGTGGAATGTCGCAGAGTGTACAGCTAGTGGCATTTCGGTGTACACCGAGATCGAGGGAATTAAACAACTTTTTCGGCGTGTAAAGAGCGCCAGACGTAAGAAAGTACTTCGGGGTGTTCTGAAACCCCAACACGGAAAAATATTGAATACGCCGAGCGACACGCATAATTCACACCATACATGGTGGATACCAGCGGATGAAAGACCGTGGGAAGCGTTTGAAGTCGTTGAGTTACCAGAAGATCGAATATCATGAGCGTCCTTCCAGAGAATACGTTTTTAGGCAACCTCGAAATCATTGAGATTTACGAGTATTTTGATCGTCCGCTGTTGTTCGCTTGTAAAAATACCGCCGACTCAATTTTTGTCGTTTTGCATGAAAGCGAAACAGACACGTCCGATACATGGATTTATTTAACTGTATCAGTTCAACGTCTGAATCATATCCGTTCTGGCGCAATGGATTTATATTCTGCGTTTAAGAAAGCAGAGACCGGGTTCGTATGGCGCGTCAGAATGAATCGTAATGAAATTGCTGATGTAGAAATCGTCGCAGTATCCGTTTTCCAACTTCACGATGATCAGCTCCCGGACGCAGGTGAAGCATTAAATCTAAATACACCAACGCTTGAAAGGCGCGATAGCTCTGTCCAACGACGAGCTGTCCAACTCCAACGTGAGTACGTCGAGTTCTCACTTGATCTTCTGGGACAACGCCGTACTGAAGCCCCAATTTTAGTTTTAAGTGAAATCATGCAGAATCTCCAAAACTTTTTGATATCAATTGCACATACGATTAGTGATTTACATAAGACGAGCAAAACCCCCACAAGAGATTTGATGCAAAAAATGGAACTTTCACTACTCGACGTAAGTTCTGGATCGTTCAGACTTGAAATGGCATCTTCTGAGCAAGCAGATATGTTTGGCGATACGTTGGTAGGGGATGCACTACAAGAATTAAACAAAATAGTTGTTTTGGGGAGCGATGAAGAACAACTTCAAACGGCGTTTGCGAGATACAAAGCGAGTCTCCCAAAAGAATACTTGAAACTACTGAAATCTATACGTTCGTCGCGTATAAACGAAGCCCATTTGCGATGGGCTTCAGCAAATGGGCGAAATGTAGGGGAAACAAGTTGGTCATCATCAAGAGTAGTATCAACTATTGATGTCATTGAAAATATGGTTATCACACAACGTAACATTATTCATGCAACGGGCAGGTTGACGGGAGCATTCACAGATAGAGAATTTGAAATCCAAACAGACGACAAAACTTACAGAGGGAGAATCGATAGACAAGTCATAAGTATTGAAGACAATAAAATTATTAACAATGCTCGCCTTGGCAATCGCTATGATGTTGAACTACGCGAGGAAATGACCTACCGAATTTCAACGGACGAAACAACTTCAAAATATTATTTAAAAAATATAACTGAGATTGATTAATTTTTATGGACGACTTTCTCCGCCGCATCTTCGGCAGCAGTAAGCCCCATCCGCTCAACGCCGACGCTGCACGAAGCACCGACGCGCAAAGTACGGGCGCGCCCCAACCCGCGCCGGATGTACGATCCAGCGGACAGACGCCCGCGCCTGTGCATCCGCGCGTCTTGGCGATCATCCACGATCCGATCATGCCGGACGGACGCCGCATCCGCGCGACCTACGGCTGGAACGACTCCGACGCGCTGATGCAGGGCTACAGCGATGATATCCGCCGCGCCAGCGACGGCTACGCCCAATACGAAATCGTGGAGCGCGTCGTGGTCGATGGCTTTCCGGTGAAGAAAGATGGTTTTCGCTACACGCCCAAGTCGTTCGCGGCGGCGTGGACGACGCGCCAGTTCCACCAGCCGGATGCGGTCGATTATCTGGCGCTGGTGCGCGAATTTCGCCTGATCGAGCGCGTCGATTCGGGCGAAATCGATGAAGTGTGGCTGCTCGGCTTCCCCTACTGCGGCTACTACGAAAGCATCATGGCGGGCGCGGGCGCGTTCTGGTGCAATGCGCCGCCGCTGGCTGGCACGGAACACGGCAAACGCCGCTTTGTGATCATGGGCTTCAACGACGAGCGCGGCGTCGGGGAAATGTTAGAGGACTTGGGACATCGCGCCGAATCGACCCTGAGCAAGGTTTACGCGGGGACGCGCGGCGACGCCAACCTGTGGGAACGCTTCATCCGCTATGACAAGACGCATCCGGGGCGCGCCGAGTGCGGTAACGTGCATTTCGCGCCCAACAGCGTACAAGACTATGACTGGGGCAATCCGCGCGTCGTGCCGTCGCGCTGCGATACGTGGTACGCTTTCCCCGATTTGTCCGGCGAAGCGCGCCGGGTCAACCGCTCCGAGTGGGGCGACGGCGACATTCGCGCGCATCATGTCTGGTGGTTTCGGCATTTCCCGCACATCGTCGGCGCGGCGGATGGGGTGTCGTGGAATTGGTGGGAATACGTCATCGACCCGAATCGCGTCCGGTAGCCGCCCGTTGCAGTCGGCTGCGGCTGTATGGCAAGCGGTTTGACATTTGTCGCTATAATAATCACACGTAGAATGAATGTGTGTGATGACTGAAAAATCCCGCTTGCTGATTGTTGACGATGAACCTGATCTCCGGCGCGAACTCAGCGCCCTGCTGGAACGCACGGGCTACGAGGTGCAGACCGCCGCGGACGGCGAGTCGGCGCTGGCGCTCGTGCGCCGCTGGCAGCCCGCGCTGATCGTGCTGGATGTGCTGATGCCACCCGGCATCAATGGGCGCGAGACGCTGCGGCGGCTGCGCAAGTCCGGCGATTGGACGCCCGTGATCCTGCTGACGCAGATCGGCACGTCCGACGAGCGCGCGATGAGCCTGCAAGAGGGCGCGGACGACTATCTGAACAAGCCGTTCGATTCGGTCGAATTGATCGCGCGCATTCAAGCGATCTTGCGCCGCATCGGGCGCACCAATCATGCCGCCGCGCGCCAACTGATCAGCGGCGACCTTACGCTCGACCGTCAGACGCGCCAAGCCGCCCTCGTGGGGCGTCCGCTCAACCTGACGACGCGCGCGTTCGGCGTACTGGAATTTTTGATGCTCAACACGGGCGAAATCGTCAGCCGTGACCGCTTGCTCAACGATGTGTGGGGCTGGGCGTATGCCGTCGAGACGCGCGCCGTCGATGTGCGCATCGCAGAGATACGCAAGGCGCTCGATGGCAGCACGGAGTGGATCGAAACGCTCGTCGGACAGGGCTATCGCTTCTTGCGCGATGTGCAGGGACGATGATCGCGCGCTGGCGGACGTTCGCAGCGGCGCGCGGCGGACGCTGGATCGGCACGGCACTGCCGCTGTTGATCGGCGGGATCGGCGCGCTGCTGCTGGCGGGCGGCGCGCTGCCCGATTGGCTGTTCATCGGGCGCTTTCAGGTCACGTTGTCCGCGCTGCTGTTTGGCGGCGGCGCGGCGCTGTCCGCGTTGAGCGTCGTGGCAATATGGCGCGCAGAACGCCGTCGGCGCGGGCTGGATGCGCAAATCGCCGCCGTGCGCATTGAAGCGAGCGCGAACGCCCAAGCACTTGAGCGCGGACGACAAGCCGAATCGCGCCGGCGCTTCTTGCGGCGGCTGGATCACGAACTCAAGAACCCGCTGACGATCTTGCGCGTCGGACTCGGCAATTTGCACGTCCCGCCCGACGAGATCGAGGCGGTGGCGCGCTTGGAACAGCAGACGCTGCGGCTGTCCAAGCTGGTCACGGACTTGCGGCGGCTGGCGGAGTTGGACGCGGTCGGCGTGGAGCGCGAACGAGTCGATCTGCGTGAGGTACTCGAAGAAGCCATCGAATTGGCAGCCGACCCGGACGCGCCGCGCGTCATCCATTTGAGCGTGCAGCAAATCCCGTGGGCGATCTCACCGATTTGGGGCGACCGCGATCTATTGGCGGTCGCGTTCAGGAATCTGATCGATAACGCGCTCAAATATACCGACGCTGACCGCCAAATCGAAGTGCGCGCGCACGACAATGGCACCTTCGCTCTCATCGAGATCGCGGACGAGGGGCGCGGCATTGCGGACGCTGATCTGCCCTACATCCGCGAGGAATTGTATCGCGGCGAGAACGCGCGCGATGTCACGGGCAGCGGACTTGGCTTGCCGTTGGTACAGCGCATCATCGATCTGCACGGCGGCGCTCTCGACGTGCGCAGCCGCGCCACTGTCGGCACCGTGTTCACCGTCCGGCTGCCGCTCAAACTGTAACGCGCGCGTTACAACGCTTTGCGCCACCGTTACGTCCATGGGTGACGCAGAAACATCGACGGTGTTAGGATGAAAGCGTGTCGCAGGATGGAAGTTGTACCCGCAAAAAATATTAAACCTTCCCTCCACCCCCAGGACGCCTGCGAGACAATGGCATTGGCTGCGGTTTCCTCACCGATTCTGGCGCAACCTGCGCAAATCCCGTCGCTCTTCCGCCGAGCGACGGGATTTTTTAGTTTAATGCCCGACCTCATTCAACGGAGTTTCCCATGACGGCGCGCCCCCTCATGATCATGGTCGTCCTGCTGCTCGTCGGCTGTGCGGATCGCGCGCAAATCGATCTTCGGGTCGTGCGCGTCGATCAGGCGACGGCTGACGCGGCGGCGCTCTCGGTGATGAGATCGCCAACCCTAACGATCAGTCCGCCGAGCGCAACCGCCACCGAGACGCCATTGGACGTATTTCCGCGCGATCTGACCATCGATGCGCCGCAAGCCCTGCTCACGCCCGCCGACAGCGCGAATCCGTCACTGACCTTCGCACAGCCGAATGCGCAGCCGCCGCCGTTCGGCTTGAGCATCTTTCCGCCCGGCTACACGCCCGAAAGCGTGCCTCCCGCGCCGCCCGCCACCATCGACGCGCCCGACAGCACACCAACGAGCGCCCCGACCCTGACCGTCACGCCTACGCCCGTCGCGCTGATCGCCGCCCCGCCCCTCACTGTGTGCAGCATCGTCAACCGCCGCGCCGCGTCCGTCGAGATGCGTGCGGCGGCGAATCCCAATGCTGTGGTCGTCGCTGCGCTCGAATCTGGCACATCGGCGCGCGTCATCGTCCGCAGCCCGAACAACTGGTTTTTGGTCGATTTCGACGGGCTGACGGGCTATATCGACGGCGCGGGCGCGGAACTTTACGGCGACTGTTTGGGCATCGCTATTCCCGGCGATAATTACGCTGCGCCCGCCGCGCTCGCGCCGGAATTGTTCCTTGACTGTCGCTTCGCCCCATCGGTCGAGAATGCGCTGGTCGAAATCGGCAATCTGCGCGCCCCGCTGGACGCCGAGCGCGAATACCCGATTGTGCGCGCCGATGCCGGGCGCTACCTGATCTTGATTGCGCCGGGGATCGGCGCGTGGGTGGGAAGCAATGCAGGGGTGGCGCGGGGCGACTGCGCGCGGGTGGGACAAGGACAGGACTGAGGACGAAGTAAATTACCTCAGTTTTGGATAGCTTCACCTCACCCCTAAATCCCCTCTCCACTGCGTGGAGAGGGGGTTAGGGGGTGAGGTGAACCCTAAAGTCACGCAAAATACCTATCCGAAACTCAGGTTAAATAGACTGATGCAGAACGGAATCAGGATGGCGTAGGGGCTTGGCACGAGAAAACCTACAAAGCGGCGGGCGCGCCTACTGCGCCTTTGCTTTTACTCAGTCCGCTCCCCTCAGTCTTCTCTTTACCGTCGTCGGCGCTCCATCATTGCGATGATGATCAGCCCAAACGCAAACATGCCGCCCCCCACCAGCGCTGCGCCCAGTCCCGCCAGCGCGATCTGCGCCCGACTGGAACGCACTTCCAATTCGGCGGGCGTGAAGTCCGCGCCGGACAACACACCGACGATGCGCTGCACGCCGACATTGACCACCGTCGGCACGTCGTCCGCGCGGATCGTCTGCGTGAAGGTCGTCGGCGTCGTCGGCATCCACTCCGACGCGCTCACTTGCAGCGTGTAATCGCCCGCCGCGAGGTATTGAAAGCCGACCTCACCGCGCGCGGCATAGGGCGACGCCTCCAGCGCGGAACTCGCAATCACGATGTTTTCGGCGTCGAGCAAATTGACCGCCACGCCGCGCGTGATGGGCGGCTCGCCCTCGTCTTGCACGCCGTCGCCGTCCCGATCTTCGTAGAGTTTGACCCAAAATTGTCCGCTGTCGGTCTGCGCCGCCGCCTGACGTGCGTTGAGCGTGCCGAACAGCATCCACGCCATGAGCAGAACCAGCAATCGCTTCATCTTCATCATTCGTCCCGCCGTCGCAGCAGCAGCGCCGCGCCCATGCCACCGATCAAGACGATGCCCGCCAATCCGAACGCGATCAAGCCGAGATTATCGCGCACAAGGTTCGTGGTGGTCTGCGGCGCACGCGACGTCGGTGCCGACACATCGGCGGGCGACTCCACGATGACCGCTTCGATATCGAACGTTGGAGCGGGCAGAACGGTCGCCCCACGTGCCGCCCCAAACGCGATCCGCACGTCCGCGCCGGGATGTGCATCAACGCGCAGCCCGTCCGGCGTCGTCAGCGCATAGTCGGGCGGCGCGCCCGCATTCGCCGTGTAAGCGCCCGGTGTGAGCGCCTCGACACACGCGAGATCGCCGCCCGCGCCCGTCTCGAACGTGCGCACCGTCACGCCCGCCGCATCCAACAGCGTCAACTGTCCGCCCGTCAGCGGCGCTTCGCCCCCATCGCGGATGCGATTCTGATTCACGTCGTCAAAGAGTTCGATGCACACCTGCGCAGTGGTCGCCGCCGGATCGAGCGCGGGCAGCACGCCCGCCGCCGCGCCGATGATCGGCGCAGGGGGGACGCCCGCTGGATCGTCCAATGGGGAGCGCGCGGGCGACTGTGCCGCCCCTGCTCCGCCGTCGCCCAATTCAGGCAGCGCCGCCGCGTCGGATGCCGCACCATCAGCGGGCGCTTCGGGCGCGCTCGACTCGTCCGCCGACACAGCGGCGCGAATGATCAACGTCTGCCCAATTTGGATCAGACGGGGATCGGTCATGTTGTTCAACGCCATGATGTCGGCGCGCGTCGCGCCATAGGCGAAGGCGATGCCATCGACGGTATCGCCCGCTTGCACGACATAGACCAGCGATCCATCGGGGCGTTCTTGGGCTTGGGCGTAGACGAGGGATACACCGACGAGTGTATAGGTGGCTAAAACGGCGATCAGCCGCAGCATCAATCGCGGCATTGGGTAGCGTACTTTAATTGTCTTCATGCGCGGCATTATAGCCGCCGCTGATTTTGCGCGTCAATGATGGCAACGTAAATACGACGGACGGTTGCCCTACGATGCCGAAATCGTATTGGTCATGCGGTTGAACGTCGGATGGAGTATCGGCAGCCGCACCGTGAAGGTTGTCCCCGCCCCAACCACGCTGGAGAACGAGACGCTGCCATTGTACAGCCGCACGCAGTCCTGAACGATCTTCAGCCCCAAACCGCTGCCGGGCTGCTCACCAACGTTGTGTCCACGAAAGAACTCGTCGTACAACCGCGCCTGATCGTCCAGCGCGATGCCGCTGCCGTGATCGCTCACCAGAAACACGAGCCACTCTTGTTGGCGCGCAACTTCTAGCGCGATGTCACTGCCCGGCGGCGAATATTTGGCAGCGTTGCTGATCAAATTGTCGAGGATCATCCGCAGCAGCCCCTTATCGCCGTTGACCGCCCTCAGCCCCTCCGCGTCGCCCGCATCCGCAATCTTCAATGTGTAGACGTGATCCGACGCGATCCGTCTACGATATTCGTCCAACAGCGCCATGCAAAGCGCCGCCACATCGAACGACTGCGCATTCAACGGCGCATTTTCGGCTTGCAGTTTGGTGAGTACCGTAATGTCATCAATCATCTCCGTGAGGCGCGCGATCTGATCGAAAATGGTATCGAAGTGCGCTTCGCGCTGCGGTTCGGTCATGCGTAAATGGTAACTGTGCAGCAGATCGGCGGACGAGCGGATCGCCGCTAAAGGGTTGCGAAATTCATGGCTGACGGTGCGCATTAAGTGGGATTTTAGGTCGTTGACAGCACGCTGCTTGTCGAGCGCAGCTCGCAGCTTTTCGGCAGCGATGGCATCATCGCGGCGGTCGGACTCGATCTGATCACCGTGACGACGCGCCAGCAGCATGAGTCCGGTTATGATCACCAGTAAAGCGCCAGGACCCTCGAACAACTGCCCGATTGGCGCTTCGGGGACGATCACTATCAGCCCGATCATCAGCGCCAAGCTGAAGCCCGCGATGATGAGGTTGGCGCGGTTGTCAAGGAATAAATTCGTCAGCATCAGCGGTAAAACGAAGAATGAGAGCATCCCAAGTTCGTCGAGCGTCTTGTTTGGGTAGGCGATCCACACGATTATCAGGCAGATGAAGATAATCCACACCCACGCGGCAGCGCGATAGCCGATGCGCGGCAGAAACCGCAGCAGTACTAGGCAAATCGTGTTGAAAATCACGAGCGCGGCTTCATATTCGGTGAACTCAATTGGCACCGCCCCCAATATGACTGGCACTGCGATACTCACGAAACTGAGGACGATCATGGCTTGGATCATCAAGCGCAGCAATGCAGCACTGCGTTGGGCATCGGGCGTGATATCGCGCTGCGGATACCAAGAGCGGCGGAGAATGATTGGATGCACCCTACTCTCCTAATGAGATTTGCATTTATCATACAAGTGTTTTACGCAATCAAGAACAACTTTAATCATTTCTCGTGGTTTAATTGTGATTTATGTCATATCGTGAATCCGAAACCGTCCAACATCAGCGCGCGAAAAGCGATATCGCCGCCGCCTGTGCGCGGGCTGGCTACAGCACGCGCTTCGAGGCAATCGGGGACGGTTGGCGCGCGGATGTGCTGGCGTTTCCACCAGCGCAGCCCGAAACACGGCTCGCGTTTGAAGTCCAATGGAGTCCGCTGACCTTCGAGGATACACTGATGCGGCAGCGCCGTTATAGCGAGGCGGGCGTGCGCGGTTGTTGGTTCTTTCGCACGCCGCCGCCAAAGTTGCAAACGGGCGACCCGCTGCGCTTGCGTGCGCGGCGCGATCTGCCGTTATTCAAGCTGTTGGTCAACGCCGATGGCTCGTTCGACGTCGCGCTCAACGGGCGGCTGCATCGGCTCGGCGCTTTCGTGGAGGCGCTCTTACGGCGGCAGATTCGCTTCTGCACGACGGCGCGCGCGTCGGGCGGGGCGCGCGTGCAGTTTGCGTTCATCCCGATGACGTGTACGGTCTGCGGGCGCATCGCGCATATCGACCAGCCCGATTTCCGCTTAACAGCGGCGTGCGGCGCGCTGGTGCAGCCGCCCGACGTGAATGCGCTTACGTTCGCGCCCGCCGTGCGCGCCGCTGCCGAACAAAGCGCGCGCGCGAATGGCTATCGCGTGAAGGCGCTGGAGTCGGGCTTCGCGTGTGCCTATTGCGGCACGCCGTTCGCACCGCAAGCCGTCGAGATCGCGGTCTATGGATCGGGCAGATCGGTGAACGAACGGCGTGCGTTAGAAGATACAACCGAGATTGCCTTGCCCGCACCAATGGCGAGTCATCTTGGGCATTGGTGTTACCCGCCGGACGGCAATTTTTGCGATTAATCTGAACAGTCATTTGAAAAGTTCCCCCTTACCCCCTAGCCCCCTCTCCATATGTATGGGGTCGGGGGGTGAGGGGAATGCTTCTGGCTCTAAGAACAGGGATGAGGTTAGCGATGTGTGGAATCGTCGGTCAGCTCGACCTCTCATTTGACCCGCACACGAGGCGCATCGGTCGCGCGCAACCATCGATCACGCACGCGATGGCGGACGCGATCCGGCATCGCGGACCCGACGGCGATGGTTTTTACGCCGACTCAAAGGGTGCGCTCTCGATGGGGATGCGCCGCCTCAGCATCATCGATGTGGGGGGCAGCGATCAGCCGCTCTACAACGAAGATCGCTCCATCGCGCTGGTGTTCAACGGCGAAATCTACAACTACAAGGAACTGCGTGCCGATTTGATCCGGCGCGGACATCGCTTCGCCACCGAAGGCGACGGCGAGACGCTCATCCACCTTTACGAACAGTACGGCGTTGCGCTGTTCGAGGAACTGCGCGGGATGTACGCCTTCGCGCTGTGGGACGCGGCGCGCGGTTGGCTGTTACTCGCCGTCGATCACATCGGCATGAAGCCGCTGTATCTGCATGAATCGGATGGGATGCTGCGCTTTGCCAGCGAGGTCAAGGCGCTGCACGCCGCCGACGTGCCGCGTGACATGAACGCGGCGGCGCTCGACACCTATCTGACCTTCGGCTATCTGATCGGACACGATACGCTGTTCGCGGGTGTGCGCCGTTTGCCGCCGGGACATTTCTTGCTGGCAGCCGATGGGCAGACGACGATTCAGGAGTATTGGCGCTTTGGGGCGGCGCGCGCCAATCTCGCAGGCATGGATGACGCTGCGATCATCACGCGAACGCGCGATCTGCTGACCGAATCCGTCGATCTGCACTTACGCAGCGATGTCCCGTTGGGCTTATTCCTCAGCGGCGGCGTCGATTCGGCGGCGATGTTGGCGCTGATGGCGCGTTCGCCGCAAGCCAGCCAGCCGATCCAAACGTTCACCGTCGGCTACGCGATGCGGACGCCAGATAACGAACTCGAAGCGGCGCGGCGGATCGCGGCGCACATCGGCGCGACCCATCATGAGCGCATCATCGACGCGAACGACTGGTGGCGCGGCTTCGAGCAGTACATCTATCATCACGACGAGCCGAACGCCAATCCGTCCGCCGTCTCGCTGCTGCTGCTGGCAGAAATGACCGCGCAGCAGGTCAAAGTCGTGCTGACAGGACTGGGCGGCGATGAATTGTTCGGCGGCTACGGGCATCATCGCCATCTGCCGACGGCGCTGCGCCGCGCGCGAACGTGGGGGCGCGCGCTGCGTCCGCTGGATGGGCTGTTCCGCGCCGCCGAGCCACTGTATCCCGCGCTGAAACGCTATCCCTACATCGGCGCGCTGCCGACCTACCTGCCGCGCTGGCGATTGCCGCTGCTGCCACACGATGCGCTGCTGCGGCGGGCGCTCTCGTTCGATGGGTTGGTCATGTCGGACGCGCTGCGCCGCCGCCTGTACAGCGACAAATTGCGCGCCGCGTGGCGCAACGCCAATCACAAAGAACGCGCATTTGGGGCGATCATCGAACGCAGCGAGGCGGCGAACGACGACGATTTCATTCAGGCGCTGGTGATCAATACGTGGCTGACGGGCAACGCGCTGCTCAACGCGGATAAGGTGACGATGGCGCACTCGTTGGAGGCGCGCGTGCCGTTCTTCGATCCGGCGCTGTTGGCGTTCGCCGCTGCCACGCCGCCGCAACTGCGTATGCGCGCCAACAAGTACATCTTGCGCGCGGCGGTGCGCCCGTATTTGCCCGCATGGGCGCTGGAGCGCCCGAAACAGCCGTTTGGAACGCCGATTTTGGCGTGGTTCGGCGGCGCGTTGGCGGGGCGGATTCAGAACATTTTGCGCGATCCACGCGCGTTTGTGCGCGAATGGATCGATGGGCGCGCGTTGGACGCGCTGTTGAACGCGCATTTCAGCGGGCGCGCGCCGCAAGTGGAGGTCGTGTTCCGGCTGGTGACGTTGGAACTGTGGGCGCGGCGCTTTTTGGTCTGAGCGGCGCTCACAGCGCCGCTCCCCGCAGCGGCAGCCGTACCGTGAACGTCGTCCCCTGCCCTACACCGCTCTCCACGCTCACCGTGCCGTCGTGCGCCGCCGCTGCCTGCTTGACAATCGCCAAGCCCAAGCCCGTCCCTGCGATTTCATCGAAGTTCGTGCCGCGATAGAACGGATCGAAGATGCGCGGCATCTCCTCTGGCAAAATGCCGATCCCTTCATCGCGCACGACAAAGCGCGCCCAGCCGTCCGCGCACGCCAACGACAGCCGCACAACACTGCCTGACGGCGAATACTTGATCGCATTGCTCAACAAATTGTTCAGGATTTGGCGCACAATTTGCGCGTCCATCTGCACCGGCGCACACCTCTCGCTTGGCGTGTAAACGATGTCGTGCGCGCCCGCTACCGTGCGCGCCTCGTTCACCAGCTCGCCACACAACGCATCCAGATCGAGCGTCGCCAGCCGGATCGGCTGCTGTTCCGATTCGAGTCTGCCCACCAACAAGATATCGTCCAACAGCCGCGTCAGATGCGTGACTTCGGTTTGGATTTGCTCCAATTTTTCGGCGCGCTGTTCCGGCGGCATCCGATCCGCATAATTTTTGAGCAGATCGCTGGAACTGCGCACAATTGACAACGGCGTGCGAAATTCGTGCGAGACGCGCACGACGAAATTTTGCCGAAAACCATTGAGTTCCGTCTCACGCAAGAGCGCGGCACGTAGTTCGCCTTCGATGCGCATCCGTTCCGCAATCTCGATTTCGAGGCGGCGGTTGTTCGCGCTCAATTCTTGGCGGCGCGACTCGGCCAAGCGTGCGGCGCGCACGGTCTTGAGGATGCGTGGTGCCAGCGGCGGCAGCGAGAGCGCCGTGATGACCGATACGCCCGCTGTCAGCACTTTCGCGCCCGCCTCCCACCAATACGCCGCCGTGTAGATGGTGATGATGTTCATGAAGTGGGTGATGCCGCAGAAGAAGATGAACGCACCGAACAACAAAAAAATGCGCTCAAACGGGATGGTATGCCGCGTCTTGTAAACGAAATACACCAGAAAACTGGAGATGCTCATATAGGACAAGCCGATCAGCAGATCGGAGATCGTCAGCACGCGCACGAGCGCTGGCTCCCACAGCAAACAGTAGCCGTGCGGCGTTAACGTGTTGTTCGTAACCGTCGTCTGCGCGACGGCGAGCAACGCCAAACCCACAAGCGCCACGAACGTACCGCCAAAAAAAAGCCGTTGGGTTTTCATGTTCATGATCAAGAATCCAACTGGTAGACGAGTGTCACCATGATAATCGCTGCTCGAATTGGAGTCGCGTGCGCGCAGGAAGGCAACGTTAATGAGTGCGAATTGCTGCACAAGAACACGACGACATTACATTTGTAATTTACGAGGAAATTATAGCATAGAGGCACAGTCGAAGATCAAGACCACGACGAAAGATCGTGCTATTTTCGTTCAGATAATCATATTAACCCATTTCTTGCCTCCAATATCATGGATAAAATGCGGTCATGATGATCGATCACGTCCAACCTGATTCTTTTCTGCATTATGGACGGATCATAATGTCTGCGTTTAATCTATGTTCAACGATCCCAAAATGCCGCTAACCAGCGTATACTTGTGAAAATATTCGCAATATAAGGGGGAGTCACCATGCGCATTACCTTGTTCGCACTCGGCACGCGCGGCGATGTGCAGCCGACGCTGGCATTGGCGCTGGCACTACACGCCGCCGGACACACGATTCGGATCGTCGCGGGGGCTAATTTCCGCAGTTGGATCGAGTCGTTCGGCTTCGCTTTCTTTCCAGCGACAGATATGGAAGCGTTGATGAAAAGCCCGCGCGGGATCGCATGGGTCGAAGAGAGGCAGCCGCTCAAACAACTGGCACACATGAAGGCGCTCGCCATCGAGCATGGCAGCGAGATGACGCAGCCGATCATAGCTGCCGCGCCCGACACAGACTTGTTCATGAGCGGCTTCATCGGCGCGGCATTCGTGGCGGCAGTCTGCGAGAAATATGACATTCCGCACATCAACCTGTCGTTGCAGCCGTGGCGGCGGACGCAGAGCGGCGCAGCATCGCTCAATGCTTTGCTTCCGCGCGCCACCAGCCCGCTCAACCGCTGGATGGGTAAATTCGCCGAGCAGATGGTGTGGGACTCTGCCAGTGTGACGACAAACCGCCTGCGTGAACAGCTCGGACTGTCGCGCTATTCCCGCGCAGACGGCACGCACATGATGGCGTCGTTTCGCATCTTATTCGGCTTCAGCCGCCATGTCATTCCGCCGCCGCCAGATTGGTCGGCGCATATCAACGCGGTCGGCTATTGGTTCTTGGATGATGCGACGGGCTACCGCCCACCAGATGCGCTTGACGCTTTTTTGAACGCGGGCGAACCACCCGTCTATATCGGCTTCGGGAGCATGTCGAGCAGCGATCCGGCGGCGACGATCCATCTGGTGATCGAGGCGCTGCGTAAAACGGGGCGACGCGGGATTATTGCGTCCGGTTGGGGCGGCGGGATGGTCGAGGCGCTGCCGGAGTCGATCTTGATGCTGGATAAAGCGCCGCATTCATGGCTGTTCGAGCGCGTCGCGGCGGTAATCCATCACGGCGGCGCGGGGACGACGGCGGCGGGGCTGCGCGCGGGCAAGCCGACGATGGTGATCCCGCACTTCACCGATCAGCCATTTTGGGGACGGCGGGTGCATGAATTGGGCGTCGGGGTGAAGCCGATTCCGCGCCACAAGCTGACGGCGGACGCGCTGGCAGCGGGGATACGGGCGCTGACGACCGACACGACGATGCGCGCGAAGGCAGAGACGTTGGGCGCGGCGATCCGCGCGGAAGATGGAGTCGGGGCGGTGGTGGCGGCGGTTGACGCCCTGGCTAGGGAGCGGACAGCGGCGGGAAGTCGATGAACGCCGGCGGCAGCGCCGTCACCAGCCAATGTTCAGCCTCCGGGCGATGGAACACGACGCCCGCCCTGCCCGCCGCCGCGGCACGGATCGTCAAAATCACGATATCGCGGCTGTGCCGTCCCGCGACAATCGACGCGCGTTTTTCGTTGCTGGTCAGATGGACATATTGGCGCGCGCGCGCTTGCAAGCCGTGTGCGCGGATCGACTCCAGCACGTCGCGCGTCGTGCCGTGATACAGCACATCTGGCGGATCGGCGGGCGGATACACAATGGGCGTGACGGCGCTGTGTCCGAACAGCGCGCGAATCTCCGTTCCAGCGATTTCGTAGCGTTTTTTGCCCGTCTCGTCGCCTTCGACCACCTTCAGCAGGTCGTCATACGTGTACTTGCCCGGATACCGTTTCTGAACGTGCGCCCAGACCGCATCAGCAGCGGTGAAGCCGTCCGCATCGAGCGTCAAGCCGAATTGGTCGGCTTCGTGGCGGAGGACGAGGGCGAGAAACTTGGAGAGAGGTTTCAGGTCAGCCATACGCTAAATAAGTTCACAGGGGTAACGTTCAAGTCGAATCAATCCAGCACGATCTATAACCCTTTCCGCATCATTCAATTTGAGCAAGAAAACAGTTACACGTCCTTCAGGCGTCAACGGTTCAATCCCTGCACCATGGAGACGGAAATGATCTTTCCATCGTTGTTTACGCGGATGAAATAAGAAAGTCGCTAATTTCGTCAGCGGATCGGCAGCGGCGACATCACTCCCTTTTGCGTTGTTACAGTCGTAGCAACTCAGGCACAAATTTTCACTTTCCGTCAAGCCAAGATGTTTTTCAGACGTGATATGATCGATTTCAAAGGGGAAAACATGATCATTCACATTCAATAAACAATATTCACAGCAGTTTCTCGCACGCGCGATCACCTCTCGTCGTAACACAACCGGAATATAAGTCATTCCAATCCTGCCAGTTTCAATCGAGCGCGGAGTTTGACTCGATTCATGAATTGTCCCATCCGCGTAAACTCATCCATCTCCGCACGTACATCAGGTGTCAATGTTCCCTCTCGATTTTTTGCCAACAGTTCAAGTGACCGCTGTTCGATGGCTTCAGGAAGTCTAAACGCGATTATTTCTTCGAGACTCGGCGCTGAACCCAAAAAATCGCTGATCACTGTTGTGATGGTAGCTGGCGGTGCAATTGTCATGACTACCTCCTCCAAATCTGATTTCCATTATATACGGAGGCGCAAAGAAATGTGTCTCTGCGCCTCCGCCTTTCTGCGGTGAAAATCCCTACTTCAGTTCCAGCGACTTGCTCTCCACCACGCCCGTCGCCAGCTTGATGAAATCATCCAACGGCATCGCGCCCAAATCTTCGTCCGTCCGCAAGCGCACGCTGACGTTGCCCGCTGCCATGTCGCGGTCGCCCATGATCAGCATGTACGGGATCAGTTGTTCGCGCCCCGCCACGATTTTCGCCTGCATCCGGTTCTTCGACGCATCGACCTCGACGCGCAAGCCATATGCCTTCAACTTATTCGCCACCGACGTGGCATATTCGACGTGCCGATCCGTGATCGGGATCAGCAATGCCTGCACGGGCGCGAGCCACGCCGGGAACGCCCCCGCGAAATGCTCGATGATGATGCCGATGAACCGCTCCATGCTGCCGAACGGCGCGCGATGGATCATGATCGGTGTCTGGCGCGTACCGTCCTCTGCGACATATTCCAACTCGAAGCGCGCGGGCAGATTGTAATCGACCTGCACCGTCCCCAACTGCCAACTGCGCTTGAGCGAGTCGCGGAAGATGAAATCGAGTTTGGGCCCGTAGAACGCCGCTTCACCTTCCTCGACGACATAATCCAGTTTCAATTGATTGCACGCCTCGATGATCGCCGCCGCTGCTTTCTCCCACAACGCGCCGTCACCCACGTACTTATCGCTCTTGGGATCGCGGACGCCGACGCGCGCGCGGAAATCCGTCAGCCCCAACGTGTTGAACACATACTGAATCAGCTTCACGACGTTGATGAACTCTGGCAGCAGTTGTTCCGGCGTGACGAACAAGTGCGCATCATCAACCGTGAAGCCGCGCACGCGCGTCAAGCCGTGCAGTTCGCCGGACTGTTCGTAGCGATAGACCGTGCCGAACTCGGCGTAACGGATCGGCAGCTCGCGGTAGCTGTGCATATCGCTTTTGTAAATCTGGATGTGATGCGGACAGTTCATCGGCTTGAGCATGAATTCGTCCTCGTCCACTTGGATCGGCGCGTACTGGCTGTCCTTGTAGTACGGGTAATGTCCGCTCGTCTTGTACAGGTTCAGATTGCCGATGTGCGGCGTCACGACCGGGCTGTACCCATTGTCCACTTGGACTTGGCGCAGCCAGCGTTCGAGCGTATCGCGCAACTGCGCGCCCTTCGGTTTCCACAGCGGCAGCCCCTTGCCGACCAGCGGCGAAAACGTGAATAAGCCGAGTTTTTCGCCCACGACGCGATGATCACGGCGCTTGGCTTCTTCGAGCCGATGCAGATAATCGTCCAAGTCAGCTTTCGACTCGAATGCCGTGCCATAGATGCGCGTCAGCATCGCGCGCGTTTCGTCCCCGCGCCAGTACGCGCCCGCTGGACGCTTGTATGTGACATTGATCGCGTCTGGGTCGATCTCGCTCGTGTCCGCGACGTGGGGACCCCGACACAAATCCGTGAATTTATCCTGCGTATAGAACGTCATTTTCGCGGCGGGCGCGGCGATCTCGTTGCCGTTTTCGTCCACGCGCCCCGATACCAAGTCATCGATCAGTTCCAGCTTGTAAGGCTGATCTTTGAATTGGGCGCGCGCCTCGTCGGGCGTCACCTCGCGGACGGCGAAAACGTGCTTGCCGCGAATGATTGCTTTCATGCGCCCTTCGACCCATGCCATATCCTCGTCCGTCGGCTGGCGCGGCAGGTCGAAATCGTAGTAGAAGCCGTCTTCAATGGGGGGCCCGATGGCGATTTTGGCGTCAGGAAAACGCTCTAACATCGCCTCTGCCAAGATATGCGCCGTCGAGTGGCGGATGCGATACAGCTTGCTGTCTTGATAGGACATAACGATCAACTCCATGATGATGTGAGCAAAGCAGACGAAATCGTAGCGCATTGGCGCGATAGTGCCAGCGCGCGATAGTGCCAGCGCGCGATAGTGCCAGCGCGCGATAGTGCCAGCGCGCGATAGTGCCAGCGCGCGATAGTGCCAGCGCGCGATAGTGCCAGCGCGCGA
>DAOTUQ010000075.1:0-64410 GCA_034437055.1 Anaerolineae bacterium | reverse complement strand
ATTCACCTACCCGTGCAGACCGCATTTTGCCCCAGTCCTATTGGGTTCATTATGTGTTTCTTGGGTTCAAATTTGTGGATTTTGAGCTTAATCCCATGGATAGGTGAATAAATACTGTCCATCGGTTCAGTTGGGTCATTATGGCTGATGAAAGTTCATGCTGCCTCAGACTTTAGGCGGATTTTGCAGAAACGTTCTAGTTACCAGTGGTTTTGGACAATAAAAAGGGCAGTCAATTACGAGAATGACCACCCCTTGATTGGTTCAAGCGTGATAAATTGTTCAGCCCAGTTCCGGCACCATCGCGCGGTGACGCTCTGCCAGTGCTGCCAGATGGAAAACGAGCTTATCGATGTGTTCGCGCGTGCTGTGCTTGCCCAACACGAACCGCATTTGTCCCATCAGGCGGTCTTGGTCAATGCCCATCGCCAAAAACACATGGCTCGGCTCTTGCAGTCCCGTTGTACAGGCGCTGCCGCCCGATGCCGCGATGCCGACCTCATTCAGATCGAGCAACAGCGAATCGCCGTTCAATCCGCGCATGGCGAAGCTGGCATGTCCGGCGAGTCGTTCCGTCGGGTGTCCACTCAGCGCGGCTTCTGGCACAGCGTCCACGATGCGCGCGATCAATTCGTCGCGCAGCGGCGTCAGGCGCGCGACCGTTTCGGCGCGTTCCGCTTCGGCGAGTTCGAGCGCCGCCGCCAAGCCCATAATCAGCGGGATTGGCTCGGTTCCCGCGCGGCGATGTGCTTGCTGCTGCCCGCCGAGCATTTGTGGCTGCATCGGCACGGCGCGACGGACGTAGAGCAAGCCAATCCCCTTCGCGCCGTAGAATTTGTGCGCCGACAGCGACATGAGATCGACGTTGAGCGCCTTCACATCCAGCGGCAGCAAGCCGGGAGCTTGCACAGCATCGACGTGAAAGGGGATGCGCCGCGCCTTGAGCAGGGTGCCGATTTCGGCAATTGGATTGATTGTCCCGACTTCGTTATTTGCGTACAGAATGCTGACCAAAATCGTATCGGGGCGGAGCGCCGCCGCCACTTGTTCGGCAGAGACGCTCCCAAATTCATCGACGGGCAGAAAGGTCACATCGAAGCCGTCATTTACCAACGCTTGCGCGCTGTCCATGATGGCGTGATGTTCAACCGCCGTCGTAACGATGTGCGCGCCGCGCCCGCGCGCCCGCTGTGCCAGAGCGACGCCGCGCAGCGCGAGATTATCGCTCTCGGTGCCGCCGCTGGTGAAGATGATTTCGGCGGGTCCGGCGGGATAGCAGTTCAGGACACGCGCAATCGTTTCGCGCGCCGCTTCAAGCGCCGCCTCTGCTGCCTTGCCGATTTTGTGCGCGCTGGATGGATTACCGAACGTTCCCGTCCAATAGGGGAGCATTGCATCGACCACGCGCGGATCGGTGGGTGTGGTGGCGCTGTGATCGAGATAGATCATGTCGGTCATGGTATCCCTTTAACGTACTGAGCAAAAGCACTTGGCTCGTGTCCAGAATAGGGGCGTTCCACCGGGACGCCCATTTATCGTCGCATCAACAATTCGGCGACGGGCTGTGCATCGGCATCGGCGCGATAGTGCGTGCCGCGACTGATGCGGTTGCGCTGTGCCGAAAATGTGACGGTGCGCGCCACTTGGATCGCGTTACGCATCCCGATTAGCCCATCGTTCAGGCGTGTCGAACGATAGAACGTCTCGACCTCGTGCATCAGATGGCGCAAATCATGTTCAGCGCGCGCGAGACGCTCCTCTGTGCGGAGCAAGCCGACATAATGCCACATCACGTTACGCAGCGTCGTCATGTCCGCCTCAATCAGCGCCGGATCGGGGCTGTCACTGCCCATATAGCGCCATTCGGGGACACGATTGAATGCCACAGGATCGCGCGGGCGCTCGATGATGTGGCGCGCGGCACGGTCGCCCCAGACGAGTCCTTCGAGCAAGCTGGTACTTGCCAAGCGATTCGCGCCGTGCAAACCGGTGCATGACACTTCCCCGACGGCATACAGCCCATCGAATGAGGTGCGTCCCCACGCATCGACCAGCACGCCGCCGCAAAAGTAATGGGCAGCAGGGACGACGGGCATGGGTTCGCTTGTTGGGTCAAGACCATACGTTTTCGCGGTTTCGATCAACTGTGGAAAGCGTTCGCGGATGAACGACGCCGGACGCTGGCTGCCGATATCGAGCAAGACGTGTTCATAGCCATGTTCGAGCATTTCGATGTGAATGGCACGGGCGACGACATCGCGCGGGGCAAGTTCGCGCCAGACCGGATCGTACTTGTCCATGAACGGTTCGCCGTTCGGTGTGAGCAGCTTCGCGCCCTCGCCGCGCACGGCTTCGCTGATCAGCAGGTTCGGCGCACCGCGGACACTGAGCGCCGTCGGATGGAACTGCACATACTCCGCATTGGTCACGCGCACGCCCGCGCGCCACGCCATCGCAATGCCATCACCGCGCGCACCGCGTGGATTCGTCGTATTGCGATAGATTTGCCCCAGTCCACCCGTGGCGAGGATGGTATGTGCCGCCAGCACGCGGATGATTTCGCGCCGTTCACGATCCAACACATACGCGCCGTGACAGGTCATTGGCTCGTACACGTCGAGCGGTTCAAGCGAGTGATGCGGGAACGTAATCAGGTCAACAGCGGTGTGATTGGTCAGCAGCGTGACATTAGGGCGCTTTTCCAGTGTGCGCAGCAGCTCGCGGATGATCGCCTCGCCCGTCTTGTCCCCGACGTGGACGATCCGGCGCGTGCTGTGCGCCGCTTCGAGTCCGTACATCAATTCGCCATCGGGTTCGGCGTCGAACTTGACGCCGCAGCGTTCAATCAGCATCGATTGGACGAGCGCGGGTCCTTCGTCAGCGAGGATGCGCGCTGCATTGGGTGAACTCAGCCCCGCCCCCGCGTTCAAGATGTCTTTGACCAGTAATTCCGATGAGTCATCGATCCCGCGCGTGACGATGCCGCCCTGTGACCAGGCGGTGTTGCTATCCATCGAGTCGGGCGCGCGGGTGATGATGGTGATGTCGTGATTCGGGTCGTCGCTCAGGCGCAGCGCGGCGGTCGCGCCCGCGATGCCGCAGCCGATGATCAGGGTGTGGGTGCGAATATCGTTCATCATATTTCCATATAGTGGAGTTGTTGCAAGATGTCTTTCAAACCTGTCTCAAATTCATGAAACGATGGCACAAGCCTCAAACGTTCGAGGTCGATTTGAGCGGCGAGGGGTACATAAATTTCAGAGGGATCTATCATTCTTCTACGCCTTCTTGAACTATTTCTACTCTTGCGAACAGCCTGCTCAAAAATAAATTTCGGTTCTTGTAACGCTTCGACTTGATGGGGACGATTCGGAAATTCAAGGTCGTCGGCATTTTTATCTGTGCCTGTTACCCGCTTAAATGCTTCAAAATCGACGAGCATCCAAGCTTCAGTCATTCTTACAGGGATTATGGGTACAAATGTTTTGTTGATTTGCTCATCCGTATTTTTTACAGTTTCGTATCTAGGTTGAAACCGTTCCGATAAACATTTTTGCGTATCAGAGGCATCTGCATCTTGATGAAAAATGATAAGACTGTAGCCATATCCAGCTTTTGCAACTTCGAGCATGGTTCTAACGAGGCTATAGGCTTCTTTCTCAATCTTGATTGAATAAGCAAATATATCAACATGCGGGATAATCTCGTTGAGCAGTCTTTCGACTAATGGTTGGATAAATCCATAATCGCGCGCGCCTTCCCCATAAAACCCGAATACGATGGTATTCATTTCAGGAACCAATCAAATTTTGACGAATTGTCTCTAAAGAATTTCCTGCGCGAGTAAGTGCATCTGAATTGAGATATTCGCCTACTTGTTGAATTGTGAAGAAGGTAATTTGCCGATCTTCATCCGCAAACAACCGTGAGGATAGGCGCGCTGCATAGGTTTGGCGCGGATTACTTCCGATCATATAGATAACGAGCAAGTTATCGAGGTGTACAAGCGCCAGCAGATTTGGAGAATGGGTATTGATCAAAACTTGACGCAAAACATCGTCGTAAAGGATGTCTCCATCTGGATTCAAATTGGTTGCCATATCATTCAGTAGGCTCACTGCTTTTTCTAGCCCAGCCGGATTAACGCCATTCTCTGGTTCCTCGAAACAAATTGTGCCGCGCTGTTGAGTATCATTTCTGAGCGCCACCAACGCCAAAAGGCGGAGCGTACCATCTGACAACACGCGCGAAGAAAATTTTATTTTGTCCTGTGTGGTCGCTTCAATTAAAATTTCCTCTCTCTCCTTCAGTACGTTTACATCAATTGAAAGTATGCCCGGAACGATATTTGCCATATCAATGGAGATATCGTTGAGCGACTGTTTGTTTTCTTGTGACATTCTCCAAAGTACAGCAGCGAGGTTTGAGGCGTCCGGTTTTAAGATCGTATTTTCGTAAATGTTACTTGGCGTCCGAAGTTTACTTGGCTCAAATTGAAGAAACTGCCAACTAAGCATTTCACGTCTTGCTGCATAAGCAGTAGGATACTCTAAGCTCGTAATCGTACTCAGTACCGTTCGCTGAAGTTTACCAACCGGAGTTTCAGATTTACCCCCTTGATGCCCCTCTTGATGTTTGAATACAACGATTTTGCCTTCTTTACTATCTTCACTTGTTTGCGTCAATTCTGTAGAAATATAGGGCGAACGCCTACCGCGTTGTATCCATTGCTTACGATGACGAACATCAATATTGGAGCGAAACCATTTATCGTTCTCTTCTGTAATCGCTGTTAAGCTTTCGTGATTTACATAAAGGCGTTCAAATCCGCCCTCATTTCTCCGTTCAATTGTCAACTCGTAGCGTAGACGGGTTGAGGAGACCATACCAAATTGCCCTAATTCATCCCCAACATTTTTATCGATGAGCATTTCGACAACAAACCTCATCTCTCGCGCTCTTTCGCCGGAGGGCAAAAGGGTGAATAGCTCCCAAATCTCTCCGCGACATTTTTGGAATGACTCATAAACAGTTTGATTCCCAACGAGGTCTGAGAGCAGCACAATAGCATCGAATAGGTTTGACTTTCCCACTCCATTCCGACCAATGAGGACTTGAAACGGTTTGAGATCGACGGCGAAATTGCGGAACGACTTGAAGCCATCAATTTCGATGCGCGTAATCATGCTGCTCTCCGATCAATACACTTGACTTGATTTTACTTTGGAATCGCCAACATGCGATCCAGCGCCAACTTGGCGTTGCGCTGGATATCATCTGGCACGAAAATTTGATTGATTACGCGCCCTTCGACCAGATTTTCCAGCACGTTTGCCAAGTCCAGCGGGCTGATCCGGTACATCGTCGCGCACAAGCACGCGAATGGCGAAAGAAGCTGCACGAGCTTGTCGGGATTGGCGTGCTTCAGGCGATTGACCAGATGAATCTCCGTCCCGACTGCCCATTTGCTGCCAGCGGGCGCGCGGTTGATCGTATTGACGATATATGAGGTTGAGCCGACGAGATCGGCTTTATCGACCACATCCATCATGCACTCTGGATGCACGATCACGTTGACATCGGGGTGATGCTTACGCCACGCATCGACGTGCGCCGGGCGGAACTGCTGATGCACGCTGCAATGCCCCTGCCACAAGATGATCTTGGCGTTCAAGATTTGCGCGTCGGTCAGCCCGCCGAATGGCTTGAAGGGATTCCATAACACCATCTGATCGAGCGGAATGCCCATCGCTTTGCCCGTATTGCGCCCCAAATGTTGATCGGGGAAGAAGAACACCTTTTCGCGCTGTGCAAACGCCCAATCGAGCGCGCCGCGCGCATTCGACGACGTGCAGACCGTGCCGCCGCGCGCGCCGACGAACGCTTTCAGATTGGCGGCGCTGTTCATGTAGGTAATCGGCATGATCTGATTGGTGGGATCATCGCCCAAGACTTGTTCGAGTTCTTCCCACGCCGTCAAGACTTGTTCGGCGTTCGCCATGTCCGCCATGCTGCATCCGGCTTGCATGTTCGGCAGAATCACGACTTGATCGGGGCGTCCGAGAATCACGGCGCTCTCTGCCATGAAATGCACGCCCGCGAACACGATGTATTTGGCGGCGACGGATGCGCCTTCTTTGCTCAGTTGGTAGCTATCGCCCTGAAAATCTGCGAACTGCACGACTTCATCGCGCTGATAGTGGTGTCCCAAAATCACGACTTGATCGCCTAGAGTCTCACGCGCGCGCTTGATGCGCTCCATTGCAGCGACTTCTTGTTCGATCAGCGTTTCATCGACCGTTTCGGCGCTCACCGTTTCGGTTTCAACGTGAGCGGGGGAGAGCAGTAGTTCAGCCATCCGATTATCCTTTACACTTACAGTCGTTCAATTTGCATCGAAAGATCGAGCGCGGGCGCGGAGTGGGTCAGCGCGCCGACGCTGATGTAATTCACGCCTGTTTCCGCGACGGCGCGGACGCGCTCCAACGTCATATTGCCGGACGCTTCGAGCGGCGTTCGTCCAGCGGTTTCGACCACACATGCGCGCATTTCGTCCAGCGTCATGTTATCGAGCAGAATTTGGTTGACATTGAGCGGGAGCGTTTGGCGCAGTTCGTCCAGATCGCGCACTTCTACGATGATTGGCACGGCTGGCGCGCTGGCACGGACGCGCTCAACGGCGAGCGCGATGCTCCCGGCGGCGTCAATGTGATTGTCCTTGATCATCGCGGCGTCGTATAAGCCCATGCGATGATTCTGCCCACCACCCATGCGAACGGCATCTTTTTCGAGCAGACGGTAGCCGGGCGTTGTTTTGCGGGTATCGAGGATCGCCGTGTTCGTTCCGGCAATCGCATCGACGTAACGCCGCGTCAGCGTAGCAACGCCGCTCAAGTGCTGCAAGAAGTTGAGCGCCGTTCGTTCGCCCGACAACAGCGCGCGTCCCGCACCCTCAATTTGGCAGATCAGCGTCCCCGTGGTCACGCGGTCGCCATCGTCGCTATGGGTTGTGACGATGATTTCGGTGTCGATCTGCGCGTAGACCCGCTCGACGCTCATCAATCCGGCGATCACGCCGTCGGATTTGGCGACGATGCGCGCGCGATAACGCAGCGCGGGTGGAAGGGCTGGACGGGTGACATCGACGCCAGCGCGCATGTCTTCATCAAGTGCCAGTTCAATCAGATGGTCGAGCGAGGCAATCAGACTCGTCGCGGACGGTTCAATCGACATAGGGTAACTTCTACACTATCCAAATCGATAAAGAGAGCGCGCAACGTGCGCGCTCTTGTTGAAAAGAATGTTATGCCTATTCGGACTTGTTGTCAAGCATACACTAACCCGATCCTCAGGAATTGGGGGTTAGAGGTCGAGTTTGCCCGTTTCGCCGTTGTGGTAGCGATCCAAGATCGCGCGGGCGACGATATCGGGGGTTTTCGCATTCTTGGGCAGGCTGAAGGGCGCGTTGTTCCAGAAGGGGGTATCGACTGCGCCGGGATGCACAACTGTGAATTTATGCTTGCGGTGTTCCTTCGCCAAAATCCCGATCAGGGGTTCGAGTCCGGCTTTCGCGGCGGCGTAGGCGGCGAATTTGGGCAAAATCAGATGGTCGATGTACGCGCCGATGAACATCAGATGTCCGCCTTCGCGCATCAGCGGGACGCTGACCTGTGCGGCGCGGAGTGCGCCCGTCAGATTCGAGTCGAGCGTTTGCGTCCAAGCGTCGGCGCTCATGTCCGCGATGGGCGATGCTGCCAGTCCACCCGCCGCATAGACGACCAGATCAACGCCATTCGACTCCATCGCCACGCGCATGGCAGCGTCTTTGAAGCTGTACGCGCTGGCAGCCTCGAAACTGCACAGCAGGTCGGCGTCGGCGGGGATGCGGGTTTCGTCGCGCGCGGCAGCGAACACGCGCCAATCTTCACGCTTCAACAGCGACACGAGTGCCGCACCCATGCCGCCGGATGCGCCCCAAATCAATGCTTCGGGCATTTATGTTCCTATCTTGACTGCTTGCGCGGCATGGATCAATGCATCGATATCGGGATGATCGCCCGGATGTTTGCTGTAATAGGCATAGCGCACGATTCCCGCGTTGTCTACGATGAATGTGCCGGGCAGCATGGTTGGATCAGCCGTCACTTCACCGGGAAAGTAACCCTGAATGGTAGCACGCGCGCCCTTGACCAACATATCGAGCGACGCAAATTCTTTCAGTCCGGCGCGCTTCAGACCGTAGACGTTATAGACTTCGACAGTGCTATCGCTCAAACAGGTGGCACTCGGCGCGAGCTGTGGGCAATAACGGGCGGCGTGTTTGGGATCGCCCATGGCGACCGCGACCACTTCTAATCCGGCAGCGGTCAAATCGGTAAACCGGTTCTCAAGCTGCGACAACCACTGGCGGCAGAAGGTGCAGCCGAAGTGTCGTAAAAACGTGAGCAGTGTGGTTCCCTGCTTAAACGTCTCGCTGAGATGCACGGACTGATGATCAAGGGTCAACAGCGCGTGATTAGGCGCGTGGTCGCCAACTTGGAGTGGTTTTGCTTCCATTTTTTCAACTTTCGTTGTAGGGCGCGTCAGTTGACCGCGCCCGATCATGCGAACTGAGGTTACGCCGCGCCGCGCTGCAACGGCGTGCTGCCGCGCGATCCGAGCCATGATACGATGCCGAAGATGCCGATTAGCCCAACGCCGACTGCCAAGATGCCCGCGCTCAGGGCGACGACGGTTACATCGGGATGGCGCGCGACGATGCCCGCGAACGCCCAGACAATGACGCCCGCGTAGATCGCGTCGCGGTGGATGAAGGCGAACGCGCCGCCGATCAGCCCGCCGACCACAATCATGATCGCGCCCCACATCTCATAACTGATGCCGAAACCACTCCATTGGGCGTCCAACAGGACATAGGTGGCGTTGGCAATCGTGGCGACGGTGATCCAGCCGAGATAGATGCTGATGGGCGCGCCGACGAAAATTCGATCCGCGTTGGTCACTGTGACGCCCGTCGTGCTGGTGCGCAGCTTGCGATACATGACGATGAGCGAGACCAACAACAAAACCATCGGGATCATACTCAGGGCGAACAAGTTCCAGTGGAAGCAGAACAGCCACACGCAGTTAAACACGCCGCTTGCGATGAACCACCCGCCGAACGAACTGACGACGGGGCGTTCTTGGCGCGCCTGATAGAACGCGAAGGCGATCAAGCCAACGTAAATCAAACTCCAAATGCCGAACACGTAATTGGCGGGCAGGAAGTAATTGTTGTCGAACGAGTTGGCGATTTGCGCGCTGGTCTGGTTGTTGAACGGCACAATTTGCGACAACGCATTGACGATCAGCGTGGAAATCATGGCGACGACGTTGAGAAAGCGAAGCGTTTTCATACGGGTTCCTTCTGTTTGATGGCTTTGAAAGCACTGAGCGTCCGTTCGCGGGCGAAGCTATGCTCGACGACGGGCGCAGGATAAGCGGGTGGGGGAGCGGGCATCTCCCAAGGGGCATGGATGAATTTGTCGGGGACATCGCGCAGTTCTGGCACATAGTGGCGGATGTACGCGCCGTCGGGGTCGAACTGCTTGGACTGCGAGACGGGATTGAAGATGCGAAAATACGGTTGGGCGTCCGTCCCCGTCCCGGCTGACCACTGCCAGCCGCCGTTGTTCGCTGCCGGATCGCCGTCGATCAACTGCGACATGAAATAAACGTCACCTGCGCGCCAGTGGATCAGTAAATCCTTGGTCAAGAAGCTGGCGACAATCATCCGCGCGCGGTTGTGCATCCAGCCGATCTGATTCATCTGACGCATGGCGGCATCGACAATCGGGTAGCCCGTTTGTCCGTGCTGCCAGCGTTCGAGTTCATCGGGCGCGTGCCGATACGCGACGTTTTCGTATTCGGGGCGAAAACTGACGTTGTAGACGCGCGGGAAGTGATACAGGATGCCCATATAGAACTCGCGCCACGCCAGTTCGCTGATCCACACAGCAATCGATTGATTTTCAGACGAAGAACGCGCATCCGCGTGTGCGTGCATCGCCGCATGGTAGGCTTGGCGCGGCGACAGCATCCCGAAGCGGAAGTAGGGCGACAAGCCCGATGTGGCGGGATCGTCGGACGTGAACACATTGATTGCCAGCCGATTACGCGCTTCGGCATAGTCCAAAATGCCCAGCTCGGTGAAGCGGTCTAGGCGCAGTTTCGCGGCGGCTTCGCCCGCTTCAGGCACGGCGATGCTGTCGTGTCCCGTCAAGTCGCGGACAGACGGAAGCGGCTCGTTCGACAAGCCGTCCAAATTGTGAAACTGCTGATTCGGGATCGCGCTGGACGCGACAGCGGGTTTCGGTTGATCGAGCCAGCGGCGTTTGAACGGCGTGTAAACGGTGTACGGCTTATCCTCGGCGGTCAGCACCGTATCGGGGTCGTGCAGCATCGCGTCGTCGTAAGCGTGAACAGGAATCGACAGCGATTCGGTGATGCGTTTGTCGCGTTTGACGGCATAGGGCGTGTAGTCGCGGTTGAAGTACAGCGCCGTCGCATTCGTCTCATCGATAATGTGCGCGAACACGTGCAGCGGATCGCCGTGCCGGATCAACAGCCGCGTCCCGTATTCGCGCAGCGACTCGTCGAGTTTGTGCAAGCCGTCGAGCATGAATTTCAGGCGTGCGGCGCTGAAACGTTCGCCGTGCAGCAGCGCCGGATCGAAGCTGAACAGGGGGATGACGGACTGTCCGGTTGCCAACGCCGCACGCAAAGCGAGATTATCCGCGAGCCGCAGATCGCGCCGAAACCAGTGAATGACCGTCATGGCAGGGCGCGCTCGGCAGCGTGCGCGCTGGATATGTGCGCTGCGGTGGGGCGCGGTAAATGGCGCAGCACATCGTCGGCTACGCGCATCGCGCCGAGCGTGACGCCCGCGGTCGATTGTCCGGGAAAGATGCTATCTCCCACGAGGCGCACATTCGGGATACCCGTGCGCGGGCTGCGCGCCTTGAACAGCGATGTTTGCGGAAAGCCGCCGACCATGCCTTTATGGCGTCCCGTGTAAAACTGATAGGTGACGGGCGTTCCCGCCATCGTTAGCGTGACCGCGCGCTTGAAGCCCGGAATGGCGCGGTCGATGTTGTCGAGCATCCGCTCGGTATAGTCGGCTTTGCGCGCATCGTATTCGCTTCTATCGCGCGCCAGCACATCCCACCACGCTTGTACATCGGTGTGCGTCGTCACGGTAACGGCACGGTGTCCGGCGGGCGCGCGGCTGGTGTCCCATTCGGGCGACATCGAGATGAAAATGCTGCGTGTCTCGCCCAGTGCGCCGCGCATGTCCGCGATAATTTGATGATGATCGGGCAAATCGCGCGGGAGCATGTCCGTGCGCACGCCCAGATGGAGCGCGAATGCACCCCAACCGAAACGGCGCGTTTCCGCCTCAACTTGCAGCGATACGGGGCTATGTTCGCCCAACAAGTCGTCTAGCGACCACGGCGTGAGATTGGCGACGACGAAATCGCATGGCAGCGTTTCGACTTTGCTGCCGCGAATGCCGTGTTCGACCACGACGCTGACGGCGCGGTCGCCCTCCATTTGAATTTCGACGGCGCGATGGCGGTAACGAATGTCGCCGCCGCACGCCTCGATTTTGTTCACCAGCGTTTCCGCCAAGCCGCCAATGCCGCCTTCAACGTGATAGACGCCCTGCCGCGCCAAATCGAGCGCTGTTGCCGCGTACATCGCGTTCGCGCCGTGCGAGGTCGTCTGCGCGGAGATGAGAAGCTGCGCATCGATGAAGCGCACGAATGCCTCATCCGATGCCAACCCGCGCCATGTCAGCCATTGATGGGTCGATAGGAACGCGAACGGGATCATGCGCAGATCGCGCGGCAGATTGCCAATGCCGACTTTGGCGATTTGCAACAGTTCGGCGGCGTCGGTGGGCGGGAAGGGCAGCCCTTGAGCCGACAGCGACCAGCCCAAGTCCGCCAATGCTGACTGTTCGCGCCAGAAAAATTCGCTGTTCGGGAAGTGAGCGAGGACATCGGCGTTATCGCTTGTGAGGGCGATATCGCGGTCGGGCAGATGCACGACCCACGCGGGATCGTGGCGGCGCACGTTCCATTCGATGCCGAGTCGCTGTCCGGCGACGAAATGCGGCCCGTTGGGCTGAAAGCCGCCCGCGACCGTCGCGCCCGCCTCGAAACGATAATCCTTGTGCGTGAACGTCCCCGCTGACCCGCCCGCATAGGTTTGCGCTTCGAGGACGGTGACGTTATGTCCGGCTTGGGCGAGGAACGCGGCAGTCGTTAGCCCGCCGATGCCCCCGCCAATGACGATGATACGCGCCATATTCTATGCTGTCTGCTGCGCGGCAGCGCGTTTGAGGACGCCGCGCGTGCGTAAATGTCGATAGAAGAACAAGAAGCGCAGCGGCAACCCGTCGAACGCGAGGCGCGTGAACAGCCCCATCACTCCATTTTTATGTGCGATTTCGAGTCGGTCGATCAATTCGACGTTTCCGGGTTGATCGGGCAGATCGCGCGCGATGTGATGATGAATCCAGACCGCCGTCGGACCCGACAGCATCCGGTCGATGAACGCGGTGGGGATTTCGCCCGGTTCGTGGCGCGACGTCCACTTGAGCGGGATGAAAGTGAACCAGAGCGTGAACTCGATGTCGCCGCTGGTCAGCGATGTGCGGCGATCATCGCGGATTTGAAAGAAGATCGGCGGTGGGGTGAGGATCACGGGCGCTTTTGGATCGGCGTAGAACGCCATCACTTGCGCCGCTGTGCCGGGAACGGTCGTGCGAAATTCGACGGTTTTGGTTTTTAGCTGTGCAGACACGATCCATCCTCATCGCTTACATGCGAGATTATATCAATTATCGATGCTCAGGCTTATGGAGAGATCATCAGCGGGTGAGAGGGGGATGAATGGTGTTACAATCCGACGGGAACGCATATTGGAGCGCAGACGATGAGCCGTATTCGGATGGGGGCATCCGTTGGGGCAAACGCCGCCGAACGTGTTTAGCGATTTCCATTGGGTGCGAACGCACGAAAAGAAACTGATGGCGAAGTATGCTAAAGTTTCGATTATCGTCTATCGAGAGTAGGTGATTGGTGTAGGTGTCGATTATGATGCGGCACTTGCTGACGCTGAGCGGAATGTGTCGGAGGGTGATGAAGAAATTACGCCAATTCATTCCCTGCTTCACTATCGCCAGCCTTTTTTTGTGTTTACCCACGAAGAAAATCACTTTGACACGGATTGAACTTCAGTTGTGTATCGATCCGGGAAGTGCGGAAATCGTTGTCAACCCACTTCGCGTGACTGGAGGTTATGAAGTTTTCACTGCCCTTATCGATACGGGCGCTAAGACATCGCTTCTGCCAGAGAGTATTCGGACGCGGTTACAACATCGTGTTACTGGCACAATCAAAGTTGAACAAGCCAACATCGCCCAACAATCGTTTCAGGCAGTCGAAGCTGTTATTCAAGTTACGCTAGAAGATACAGTTGCTGGACAGACACAGCTTTTGTAAATCCCCGTATGGTTCACGGAGACTCGTGAAATGCTCATTGGCTTTGCTGGTATCTTGGATCGTGGCGTTCTGCATGTCGATATGCTTCAGCGGCGGGGATGGATCGACATTGATGATTCAAGTGGGGTGTCCCCGAAGAACACCCCGTAGTGTTGTTATCCCTCCAGCGTACTCAAATCCCCCTCCGGTTGCCCCATCGCCCGCGCCCGCAGCACGCGCCGCATGATCTTGCCGCTGCGCGTCTTGGGCAGTGCGTCTACAAATTCGATCTTCGCCGGAACAGCGATGGGCCCGATCTCGTGGCGAATGTGGTCTTTCAGCGCGTTACGCAGTTCTTCCGTCGGTTGCACGCCCGCGCGCAAGATGCAGTACGCATAAATCACGTTGCCGCGCACCTCGTCCGGCACGCCAATCGCCGCGGACTCCGCAACGGCGGGATGGCTGACCAAGCCCGATTCGATCTCCGCTGTGCCGAGCCGATAGCCGCTAACCTTGATCACGTCGTCGTTGCGTCCGATGATCCAGATATAGCCGTCCTCATCCTTGCGCGCCGAATCGCCAGTCAGATACCACCCTTGCTTGGCGTAGAGGCTCCAATACTGCTTGACATAACGATCCGGATCGCCGTAAATCGTGCGCAGCATCGCAGGCCACGGTTCTTGAATCACGAGGTTGCCATCCGTGCCGGGCGCGCACGCCTCGCCGTGTTCGTCCACCACATCGACTTTGATACCGGGAAACGGGCGCGTCGCGCTGCCCGGCTTCAGTGCGACCGACGGCATCGGCGTGATCATGAAGCCGCCTGTCTCCGTCTGCCACCACGTATCCATGATCGGGCAGCGTCCTTTGCCGATCACGTTGTAGAACCAACGCCACGCCTCTGGATTGATCGGTTCGCCCACCGATCCGAGCAAGCGCAAGCTCGATAGGTCATGGCGATTGGGCCACGCATCCCCGAAGCGCATCAAGCCACGAATCGCCGTCGGTGCGGTGTACAGAATCGTGATGCCGTATTCCTCGACCAATTTCCACCAGCGATTCGGGTACGGATGATTGGGCGCGCCCTCGTACATGAAGCTGGTCGCCCCGACGATCAGCGGTGCATAGACAATGTAGCTGTGTCCCGTAATCCAGCCCGGATCGGCGGCGCACCAGTAGCGGTCGCTGTCTTGGATGTCGAACACCCATGACAGCGTGGTCGAGGTATAGACCTGATAGCCGCCGTGCGTGTGCAGAATGCCTTTCGGCTTGCCTGTCGTGCCGGACGTGTAGAGGATGAACAGGGGGTCTTCCGAATCCATCTGGGTCGATTCGCAGATTGGGCTGGCGATGGGTAGCCCCGCCAAATCGTGATACCAGTAATCGCGCCCCTGTTCCATGTTGACGCCATGATTCGTGCGCCGAACGACGATGATCGACTCGACGCAGGGCGTCTTGCGCACGGCTTCATCGACGACATCTTTCAGTTTGATGATGTTCCCGCGCAGCCACGCGCCGTCACAGGTAATCACGACTTTGCTCTGCGCGTCCTCGATACGATCCGCGAGCGCCTGTTCGCTGAAGCCACCGTAAACGACGCTGTGAACCGCGCCGATTTTCGCGCACGCGACCATCGCAATCAAGAGTTCGGGGATGCGCCCCATGTACACCGTCACGCGGTCGCCTTTTTTCACGCCCATGCTTTTGAGGACGTTGGCGAATTTGTTGACCTCGCGCCACAAGCGATAGTACGAATAGGTTTGCTTATCGCCGGGTTCGCCTTCCCAAATCAGCGCCAATTTATTTTTGCGCCACGTCTTGATGTGCCGATCCAGCGCGTTGTAGGCGATATTGGTCTTTGCGCCAACGTACCATTTGTAAAAAGGCGCGTTCGAGCGATCAATGACCTGATCCCACTTTTGGAACCACTCTAAATTTTCGGCTTGCTTCGCCCAAAACGCCTCGATATCGGCTTCGGCTTCTTGGTAGACCGCCTCGTAGTCAGGGATCCGCGCGTTGCGGACGATATCGTCGCTGGGATAGTACCATTCGCCAGTCGCGGGCGAAAAACTGTCTTGGGTCATAATCGAGCGTTCTCCAGAAAGAAAAAAGTCTCACATGACGCGATTATAGCGGTGTCCGTTGGACTACACTACTTGTCTTGCGACTGTAACATTTTTCTCTCGTCACCATACTACAACCTGTACTGAAATGGGCGCACATTACCAACCCCAAACAACTTTATTCGATCTGCCTCACGTGACATTCGGGGAGCATTCTCGCATGGGTATTGCCGTGCAGTGGGACGACGACGCGCACACGATTGCGCGGATGGATTTCGATGGGAAATGGACGTGGACAGACTTGAAAAATGCGAACGATCAAATGGGGACGATGATCGCCAGCGTGGATCATCCCGTCGCTGTGATCACCGATGTAACACGCAGCAATCATCTGCCTGAAGGCGCGCTGTCCGAGGCGCGCTCGATCAGCGGCGGGCTGCGGGGTCAGGTCGCTGGCGGGTTGATCGTGGCGGTGCGCGCTAGTACACTCGTGAAATCGCTGTTTCCGATCTTCTTCAATGTCTATGGCAAGCGTGCGGGTTTCCCGATGACCTATTTCGTCGATACTTTGGACGATGCCCGCGCGCTCATCCGCGAAAAGCGGAACCCGCTCTTCTAATTGCGTCGAGTGCCGTGCGCACACCGTCCCACTCATCCGCCAGCATCCGAAACCACGCCGTATCGCGCCGCCGCCCCTTGACAATGTAATGGGCGTCCTGGATGCCCTCGAAGGTGAAGCCCATGCGCAGCGCTGCCCGCCGGGAGCGTTCGTTCAGCGCGTTACATTTCCATTCGACGCGCTGATAGCCGAGCGCAAAGGCGTGTTCGAGCATGAGATAGGTTGCATCGGCGTTCGCGCCCGTGCCTTGCGCAATTGGGCTGTACCAAATGCTCCCCAGTTCGATCTTGAGGTGTTCAGGGACATTTGCCATGAAATTAGCGACGCCGACCGGATGATTTAGCGTAAGATCGAACACCGTGAAGGGCAGCCCGTCAGCCGCGTCCAACTGGCGCTGCATATAGGCATCAAATTCGGCTTGGGCGGCGAACGCGCCCCCATTCATCCAGCGCCAAATCAGATCGTCGGCGTCGTAAGTGTCGATGTGACGCGCTCCGACGCTGAACGGTTGCCCGTTGGAAATCGCGTAGAGTGCCGCATTATCGCGCGCTGGATCGAATGGTTCGAGGCGGACGATTTTTCCGGTCAGCGTGACGGGCGCGGGCTTGCGCGGGAGCGTCGTTCGCTGTGCCAATAAATCGTCGGGGAGCAGGGGTGGGAGCGGCGCAGAAATCATGACGCGGGTTTTCCTTTGAGCGCTTGAAAGTAATCGCACAAGCCGTTTAGCGGACACGGCGCACACTTCGGATTGCTCCACGTACATAACTGCTGTCCGTGCTTGAGTGCCGAAACGTGGAAATTATACAGAATATACGGGTCATTGGGGAGCAGATCGAGCAATTTAGCGTGAGCGATATCGGGCGTCACTTTTGCGCCGATCAAGCCCGTGCGCTGGCTGACCCGGTGGACATGCGTATCGACGGGCAAGATCGGCTTGGCGAAGCAAAATAACATGACCAACGACGCCGTTTTGACGCCCACGCCGGGCAAGTCCATCAGCCAATCCATCGCCTCGTGCAGCGGCAGATCGCGCAGAAAGTCGATGGTTGCTTCACCGCGCGCATCGATGATTTTATGCAGCGTCGCTTGAATGTGGGGCGCTTTCACTTCGGGATAATTCGATGGCGCTATCGCTTCGGTCAACGCCGCAACGGGCGCATCGCGGATCGACTCCCATGAGCCGAACTGTTCCCACATTTGACGACACGCTATCGCCTCGTTCTGATTGGTTGTGCGCTGAGAAAGGATGGTCGAGATTAACTCGTGCATCGGTTCACGGCGGGCTTTGAGTTCGTGCGCGCCATAATGCTCCAATAGCAGCGCGTAAATCGCCATCGCTTTGCCGCTCAACATCTGATCCATGGGTTCCCGCCATTCAAGCTAAAGATTTGTGATCTTTCATCCGCTGTATGTTTAACATCAATCGCTACAATAACCACGACCAGTTGTTGGATTATCGAACAGGATCAATGGCGATGAAAACAATCGGAGTCTTGACCAGCGGCGGCGATGCACCCGGCATGAACGCTGCCATTCGTGCGGTCGTGCGCTGTGGACTGCATCGCGGCTGTGATGTGTTCGGCGTGAAGTGGGGTTATTCGGGCTTGGTGTTCGATGACATGCAGTCGATGGGCTTGCGCGAAGTTGGCGGCATCATCCAGCAGGGCGGCACGATCTTGGGCAGTGCGCGCTGTGCTGAATTTCGGACGGAAGAAGGACGCCAACGTGCGTTGGAAAATCTGGCGAAGCGCGGCATTGAAGGTTTGATCGTGATCGGCGGCAATGGCACGCAAACGGGCGCATACGAACTGAATAAAGCGGGTTTCCCCGTTGTGGGCGTCGCATCGACCATCGATAACGATCTCGTCGGCTCGGATATCACGATTGGCGTGGATACGGCGCTCAACATCGCGCTCGAAGCCTGCGACCGCTTGAAAGTTACGGCATCGTCACATCGGCGTGCGTTCATCGTCGAGGTGATGGGGCGCGATTGTGGCTATTTGGCGCTCATGACGGCGATTGCGGCGGGTGCAGAGGCGGTTGTAATTCCCGAAGCGGAAAAGACGCCCGAAGAAATCGCAGAGTTACTGCGTCGGGCTTACGCACGCGGCAAGACCAACGGCTTGATCGTCGTGGCGGAAGGCGCCAAGAACAACGCCGAGTCATTGGCGGCATGGTTCAAGGAACACGATCCGGACATCTTCGAGCTGCGCGTGACTACGCTCGGACACGTCCAACGCGGCGGCGCGCCCGGCGCGTATGATCGCTTGCTGGCGACGCGCTTGGCGGCGACGGCGGTTGAGTACCTGTTCGACGGGAAATATGGGATGTTGATCGGTACGCTCAAGGGTGTGATCACGGGGACGCCGCACAGCGAAATCGTCGGCAAGCACAAAACCCCCGATTTGCGACTGTTGGACTTGGCGGACGTGTTGTCGCAATAAAGTTATCAACGTAGAGGGAATGAGGCAGAATAGACGCTGCCTCATTCACTAGATTATATGTCCACTTCTGGCAAAATCGGCGGACGATAGATCGATGCAGCGGGTTCGTCTACCATCCAGACCACATTTCCCGCCGTCGGATTGACAATCTGTGCGGGCAGCCTGTCCGGCTGATAGGGATCATCGAATACGTGCTTGAGCGCCTCCGCCTTGTCCGCGCCGGACACCAGAAACATGATCATTTTCGCGCTGTTGATCGCAAGCGGTGTCAACGTGACGCGCTGAGCATGTTCTTGTCCGGCAATATCTTGCGCGACTGCCCACCGTTTTTGTTCGCGGATCGCCGCCGTGCCGGGAAACAACGACGCCGTGTGCGCGTCCGCGCCCATGCCGAGCAGCAGCAGATCAAACTGCGCCTTTGCCCCTGTGCGCCCCTCAAAATATTCGCGGAGTTCGCGTTCGTAGCGCGCGGCGGCTTCTTGCGCTGGCAGTTCGCCGTGAATACGATGGATGTGCGGTGCGGGAATATCGACTTGATCGAGCAGTGCCTGTCGCGCCATCCGATAATTACTGTCACGATGTCCGGGTGGCACACAGCGTTCGTCACTCCAAAAAACTTGGACGCTTGCCCAGTCGATTATCTTTTTGTAGCGTCGGTCAGTCAGCATTTCGTAGGTTAGGCGCGGCGTGCTGCCGCCCGACAAGCCGAGAATGAAGCGTCCCGTTTGCGAGAAGGCGCGCTCTGCGATGTCCGCGATCCGTTCGGCGGCGGCGGCGGCGAGCGCGCTGCCGTTGAAATAGACGCGCAAATCGGGTTTCGGACGTTCGCTCATGGTGTTTCGCTCCCACAGCCAAGCCGCCATACGCGCCCGTCGTCCGCCAGCAAGATATCGGACTCATCGGGACCCCAAGTGCCGCGCGGATAAACGACCAGCGGTGGCGCTTGTGGCGCTTGCCAGCCCTCCAAGATGTGATCGATCAAGCGCCACGACAGCGCGATTTCGTCCTCGCGTGTGAACAGCGCCGCGTCGCCCAACATCGCATCCAGCAGCAGGCGTTCATATGACTCGGGCGGTTCACCATTGAAGGTGTCCGAGTAGTCGAATTCCAAATTGACGGATTGCACATCACCGGATGAATTCGGGACTTTCGTGCTGAAGCCGAGATAAATGCCCTCGTTCGGCTGGATGCACAGCGACAAGATATTCGGCTGCAACTTGCGTCCACGTGGCACATTGAAGAATAGATGCGGCGGACGACGGAACTGTACGACGATCTCGCTGGTCTTGCGCATCAGCCCTTTGCCGGAACGCAGATAGAATGGCACATCCTGCCAGCGCCAATTGTCGATATACAGTTTGAACGCGGCGAAGGTCGGCGTATGCGAAGTGGGAGAGACGCCCTGCGTTGCGGTATAGCCTTCGTACTGTGCGCGTACAGTGTCGGTGATGCTGATCGGGCGGACGGCGCTCAACACTTTGACTTTTTCGTTGCGCATGATGTCGGCATCGAACGAAATGGGCGCTTCCATCGCCACCAACGAGAGTAACTGCATCAAATGGTTCTGGAACATATCGCGCATGATGCCCGATTGATCGTAGTAGCCGCCGCGATGCCCCACATCGACACTTTCGGCAACCGTGATCTGTACACTGTCGATGTAATTGCGATTCCAGAGCGGCTCGAAGATCGCGTTAGCGAAGCGCAAGAACAAGATGTTTTGGACGGTTTCTTTGCCCAAATAATGATCGATGCGATAGATTTGATCCTCGCGGAAACACGAATGCACGATCTTGTTGAGCGCCATGGCGGTGCTGTAGTCATAGCCGAACGGCTTTTCGATCACAACACGCCGCCAGCCGTCCTCCTCCACGTTCATGCTCAAGCCATGCAGATTCGTTACCACATCCTCGAAGAACTCTGGCGATGTGGCGAGATAGTAAAGCCGATTGGCGTTGGCTTCCGTCTCTAAACCCTCTACGAATGTTTCGAGCGTCGCGTAATCGTCGCGGTTGTTCAGATCGCCCCGTGCGTACCACAGGCGCTCTGCGAACGCGCCCCACGCTTCGGCGTCGAAGTTAGGCGCGTACTGCGTGGCGCTCTCCTTGAGCAAGTCCCGAAACTGCGCGTGGTCGTACTGGCGGCGCGCGAACCCGACGATGTGCGTTTCGTCGGGGAGTTTGCCGCGCCGATACAAGCTGAACAGCGCCGGAATCAGCTTTCGATGCGTCAAATCGCCGGACGCACCGAAAATGACGATAGTCGTGGTCATGAGTTGTCCTTTTTGACCTCGTGACCCCCGAATTGATTGCGCATCGCTGCCAACAAGCGCGCCGCATAGCTGTCGTCTTGGCGGCTGACGAAGCGCATCAACAATGCCATCGTGATCACGGGCGCAGGGACATCTTCATCGATAGCGGCGGCGACTGTCCAGCGCCCTTCGCCGCTGTCCGCGACCCACGGGGCGATATCGCTCAGGTTGGCGTCTTTCTCCAGCGCGCGCGCCGTCAAATCGAGCAACCACGAGCGGACGACGCTACCATAACGCCAAATCTCCGCGATTTGGTGCATGTCCAAGCCGAAATCGGGCTGCTTCTTGAGAATCTCGAAGCCCTCCGCAAAGGCTTGCATCATGCCGTATTCAATGCCGTTGTGTACCATCTTGGTGAAGTGTCCCGCGCCGCTGGGTCCCACATGTCCCCAGCCCATGTCCGAGGCGGGCGCGAGCGACTCGAAGATCGGGTTGAGGCGCTCAACGGCATTGGGTTCGCCGCCGATCATCAAGCTGTAGCCTTCGGTGATGCCCCAAATGCCGCCGCTGGTGCCGCAATCGACGTAATGCAGCCCGCGTCCCGTCACCCATGCCGCGCGGCGCACAGTGTCTTTCCAATTGCTGTTGCCGCCGTCGATGATCGTGTCGCCGGGTGACAGCAGATCGAGCAGTTCTGTGATCGCCTTTTCGGTCACGTCACCCGCTGGAACCATCAGCCAGACGGCGCGCGGTGCGCTCAGTTTGCTCACCAAGTCGGGGAACGATTCCGATGCGATTGCGCCCTGAGCGGCGGCGGCTTGAACCGGCGCGGGGCTGCGATTCCAGACGACGATTTCATGTCCGCCGCGAACAAGGCGCAAAGTCATATTCGCGCCCATCTTGCCAAGTCCGATCATTCCAAGCTGCATCATGTGCTCCTTTTGTCGATAGTGAGATGTACGTATTGTAACGCTGATAGACGACATGAACGATCTCAGATGAATAGCACTTTTTGTTCGCTACGCGCCGCCGATTATGGCACAATCGAACGATAGCTGTTTATGAGCATCAGGAGTTCGATGTGACGACAACGAACGAGACGGGCGCGGCGACGCGCGTGATACGGGACGCAACCGTTGGACTGGACGCGATCTTCGCGCCCAAAAATGTCGCGCTAATCGGCGCGACGGAAAAAGTGGGCAGCGTCGGACGGACGCTCTTGCGCAATTTGATCGACAATCCATTCGGTGGGGCGGTGTTCCCGGTCAACCCAAATCGTCCAAGTGTGCTGGGCATTCGCGCCTACCCGAATGTTGCCGCTGTGCCGGATACCGTCGATCTCGCCGTTGTGGTGACGCCCGCCAAATTCGTGCCGGGCGTGATCAAAGAGTGCGTTGATCTCGGCATTCCCGGCGCGATCATCATCTCGGCAGGCTTCAAAGAGACGGGCGCGGAGGGCATCGAACTCGAACGCCAGGTTATGGTCGAGGCGCGGCGCGGTGGGATGCGCATCGTCGGGCCCAACTGTCTGGGCGTGATGCGCCCAATGAGCGGCTTGAACGCGACCTTTGCCGCCGCCATGGCGCGTCCGGGTAATGTCGCGTTCATCAGCCAGTCGGGCGCGATCTGCACAGCGGTACTCGATTGGAGCTTCAAAGAAAATGTCGGCTTCAGCGCATTCGTGTCCGTTGGCTCGATGCTCGATGTGGGGTGGGGCGACCTGATCGACTATTTCGGACGCGATGTTAACACGCACGCGATTGTCATTTATATGGAGTCGGTCGGGGACGCGCGCTCGTTCATGTCAGCGGCGCGCGAAGTGGCGCTGAAAAAGCCGATTTTGGTTATCAAAGCGGGGCGCACGGCAGCGGCGGCACACGCGGCAGCATCGCACACCGGATCGCTGACGGGCAGTGACGAGGTGTTGGACGCCGCGTTCCGGCGCGCGGGGGTACTGCGCGTCGATAACATCGCTGATGTGTTCTATATGGGCGAAGTGCTGTCCAAACAGCCGCGTCCGCGTGGAAATCGGCTGATGATGATCACCAACGCGGGCGGGCCCGGCGTGTTGGCGACGGATGCGCTGATCTTAGGCGGCGGCGAACTGGCGGAAATCTCCGACGCGACAATTCAGGCGCTCAACGGCATTCTGCCCGCGTCGTGGAGTCACAGCAACCCGATTGATGTGCTTGGCGACGCCAGCCCGGAAATCTATGCCAAGACGTTGGAGATCGCCGCCCATGATCCCGAAAGCGATGGGCTGCTCGTCATTCTGACGCCGCAAGCGATGACCAATCCAACGCAAACCGCCGAGATGATGCGCCCCTATGCCCACATCGAAGGAAAACCTGTGTTAGCAAGCTGGATCGGTGGGCCCGGCGTGGCAGCGGGCGAGTCGATCCTCAACGCCGCCAATATTCCGACGTTCCCGTTCCCCGATCTTGCCGTGCGCAGTTTCAATTATATGTGGAGCTACGCCGAGAATCTGCGCAGCATCTATGAGACGCCCGTGTTTCCCGGCGGTGGCAACGATACACCCGAACGCGACGAAGTGGCGCGCATTTTCGCCCATCTGCGCGCGACGAAGCGCGCGATCTTGACCGAATATGAGAGCAAGCGCGTACTGGCGGCATATCATATCCCCACCGTCCCGACCCAGTTGGCGTTGAACCTCGAAGCAGCCGTCAGCGCGGCAGAGGTGATCGGCTATCCGGTTGTCCTGAAGCTCAATTCTGAGACGATCACGCATAAGACCGATGTGGGCGGCGTCAAGCTGAACTTGGCGAATGCGGACGCGGTGCGCGCCGCCTATACAGCGATCCAAACGTCGGTGACGGCGGCGGCGGGCGCGGAACATTTTCAGGGCGTGACCGTGCAGCCGATGGTCAAACTCGACGGCTATGAATTGATCATTGGCAGCAGCCTCGATCCCCAGTTTGGACCCGTCTTGCTGTTCGGATCGGGCGGGACGCTGGTCGAGGTTTACAAAGACAGCGCGCTCGGCTTGCCGCCGCTCAACACGACGTTGGCGCGGCTGATGATGGAGCGCACGTTGATTTACAAGGCGCTGAAGGGTGTGCGCGGGCGTCCGCCCGTTGATCTGGCGGAAATTGAGCGCCTGATGGTGCGCTTCAGTCAGTTGGTCGTCGAACAGCCGTGGATCAAAGAAATCGATATCAATCCGCTGGTGGCATCGCATGAGCAGATCATCGCGCTGGATGCGCGCGTCGTGCTGCATGACGCCGATATGAACGCCGATAAGCTGCCGCATCCCGCGATCCGCCCGTACCCGATTCAATATGTTGGACAGTGGACGACGAAAGATCAGATTCCGGTCACATTCCGCCCGATTCGCCCGGAAGATGAGCCGTTGATGGCGGTGTTCCACGAAACGTTGTCGGAGCGCACCGTTTATATGCGTTATCTGAAGGCAATGAACCTCAGCCAGCGTATCGGGCATGATCGCTTGTCGCGCCTGAGCTTCATCGACTACAGCCGTGAGATGGTTCTCGTGGTAGAGCGGCGCGATCAGGGGACAGCCGAACTGCTGGCGATTGGACGCCTGACCAAGACGCGCTACTTTGACGACGGAGACGCAGCGGCAGAGTTCGGGGTGTTGGTCAGCGATAAGGTTCAGGGGCAGGGCTTGGGACGTGAAATGCTTAAGCGGCTCATCGAAGTCTCGCGCCAAGAGCAAATCACGCGCATCTATGGCGATGTGCTGGCAGAAAATAAAGAGATGATCACGCTGATCGACTCGTTCGGCTTCAAAGTCTACCCAACGGATCGTGACGGCGTGCTGCGCGGAGAATTGGAAATAAAGAACTGAGTGCTGAGGGAAAAGGGCAGGACTGCGGACTGAGCGCAAAGGACTGAGTAAGGGCAAGGACTAAGGGTAAAATCAGGTTCTTGTTTTTAACTCAGTCCTTTGCCCTCAGTCCTCTACCTTTGCCATCCATTCGTCTAATTGGGGATGTGTGGGCGCGTGCGTCGCGCCGCCCACGCCTGTGACCGACATGCCACCACAGATGTTGCCGTAGCGTCCACAGACATCGAGCGGCTGCTGTTCAACGATCCAGCCATAGAGAAAGCCGGCGTTGAAGCAGTCCCCTGCGCCAGTGGTATCGACGACATTCCCCGCGCACACGGCGGGCGAGTGGACGATTTCGCCGCGCCGCCCCACCCACGCACCGCGCGCGCCATCCTTGATCACGATCAGTTCGACCCATTCCATCAATTGATTTAGCGCGCCATACAGGTCGGTTTGCCCCGTGACCATGCGCGCCTCGCGGGCGTTGGGCATGAAAATATCAATCGATTCGAGCAAGCACGACCAATCGCACGCCGAAATCAGCGCGGGCGCGTCTTGACAGTCCATCGAAATCGTCGCGCCGCGTGCGCGCGCGGTTGCCAACAGGGGCGCGATCTTGTCCGTCGGCATCAGCCCGCCCAGATGTAGATGTTTGTACGATGCCGATTCAATGATGTGCAGCCAGTAGGTGTAGCGGTCGGGCGGTTCGGGGTCGGCAAACGTGACAAAGGCGCGTTCGCCACTGAACGGCATGGCGGTGGTGATCTGTCGATACGGATGATCCAGTGTGCGCGTCAGCGCCAAGTCGATATCTTCGTCCAGCGCCAGTTCGCGGACGAAGCGGCTGTATTCGTCCGTGCCGAACGTCCCCGCCCAGCCGACGTGCGCCCCCAGTCGGCGCAGCGCCGCCGCTGTGATGAACATCGCACCGCCCGTCGATTGGATGTTGGTGCTGTAGATCTCGCGTCCGAGCGTCGGAAATTCCGGCAAGCCGCTGTAGATCAGATCGTAGAAATAATCGCCGATGAGCAGGATGTCATAAAGTGCTGACGCCATGATGTCGCCTTCGGGGTCGTGTCATATGAATCGTGATCGATTGTTGCACGGCACGGAAGGGAGTCAAGAGCCGATATGACGCGAGACGATTGCCCGGAGTTCGGTTGTACTGAACGGCTTGGACAAAAAGGCGACCGCGCCTAACTCATAGGCGCGCAGTTCGTCGTCGGGATTGCTGCGTGCGGTGTAGGCGATATACGGGATGTTTTGCGTCTCTGGCGTTTGACGCAGCCAGTTCATGAGCGCGAAGCCGTCAATGACGGGTAAGCTGATATCCACGAGGATGAGATCGGGCTTTTTCTCGCGCAGCCACTCGACCGCGCTTGGCACATCAATCGCATCGATCACTTGAATATCGAGCGGACGCAGCGTGAAGGCGACCAAACGCCGCGTTGTATCTTCGTCTTCTACCACCAGCAGAGTACGACTCATCAGAAATATACTTTCGATAGCGACTATCTGTGAAAACGCAAATCGTTTTACTTTAATTACATTATATATTTTTCGAGCGCGCTTGTCGAACCTTGTCCACTTTGGACAGTGGGGGCGTGCGCGTATTGGTGAAGTGCGCTATCGTTCAAGCTGTAGTATTGGTTAAAATTCATCTCACATTCAATCGCAATTGGCGCGCATGAGCAAATCGCATGAAACAATCGCAGTCACAATCACTTCAGACTTTCTCTGATCCTTTCACCCAGTATGACATTGTGGGCGCATTCGATGAAATGTTCGAGGCGGATGGATCGGTGCGCTCACATTATCAGGGTATCTTTCAGCGGTTGATGGAGCTGCCCGCCGATGAATTGAAGCGCCGCCAGCACGCCGCCGATGTATCATTTCTCAATCAGGGTATTACGTTCACTGTTTATGGCGATGATGAAGGCACAGAGCGTATTTTCCCCTACGACTTGCTGCCGCGCATTATCACAAGCGCCGAGTGGGATATCATTGAACGTGGGCTGACACAGCGGATCACGGCGCTCAACTTGTTTCTGAAAGATATTTATCACGATGCGAAAATCATTCGTGACGGTGTGGTTCCCGGCGATCTGATCTATAGCTGCAAGTACTATCGGCGGCAGATGCGGGGCGTGCGCGTACCGGGCGATATTTATGTTTCGGTCGTGGGGACGGACTTGGTACGCGGCGCGGATGGTTACTTTTATGTCTTGGAGGACAATCTGCGCGTGCCGAGCGGTGTGTCATACATGCTTGCCAATCGCCAAGTCATGAAATACACCTTTCCACGCTTGTTCACCGAGTATGGCGTGCGTCCTATCGACCACTATGGACAGGCGCTGCTCAGCACGATGCGCGCGCTTGCACCACGCCGCCAAGTGGAGGCGAATATCGTGCTGTTGTCGCCGGGCGTGTTCAACTCCGCTTATTTTGAACATGCTTTCCTCGCGCGCCAGATGGGCATCAAGCTGGTCGAAGGGCGCGATTTGCTCGTGCATGACAACGTGTTGTATATGCGCACAACGAGCGGCTTGCAGCGCGTCGATGTCATCTATCGGCGGGTCGATGATGATTACCTCGATCCATTGGTGTTCCGATCCGACTCGATGTTGGGCGTGCCGGGCTTGCTCAACGTCTATCGCGCGGGCAACGTGGCGCTCGCCAACGCGATTGGCACGGGCGTCGCGGATGATAAAGCAGTTTATAGCTATGTGCCGCAGATCATCCGGTACTATTTAGGCGAGGACGCGATCTTGCCCAACGTCGAGACCTATCTCATGACCAATGATGTACAGCGCGCATATGTGCTGGAAAATCTCAATAAGTTGGTCGTGAAGGCGGTCGGGGAATCGGGCGGCTATGGTATGTTGATTGGCACACACAGCACCGCCGAACAGCGTGAAGAATTTCGCCAGCGCATTATCGCTGATCCGCGTAACTATATCGCCCAACCCACCCTTGCCCTGTCGCGTGCGCCCTGTTTTATTGAGGATCAGGTCGAAGCGCGCCATATCGATCTGCGCCCTTACATCCTCTATGGCGAGCGCGTCACGATTGTGCCGGGTGGCTTAACGCGCGTGGCGCTGCGGCGCGGATCGCTGGTCGTCAATTCGTCGCAGGGCGGTGGCAGCAAAGATACATGGGTGTTGATGGATTAATGGGGGCAGCGCATGGCGCGCTATGCCCGCACAAGAGGGTTCGATCATGACAATGCTTTCGCGCGTCGCGGATACGCTCTATTGGATGAGCCGCTATTTGGAACGTGCCGAACACACCACGCGACTCTTGGACTTGCAGTTGAACATGATGCTCGAATCGCCCGCATCGGCAGAACTACGCTGGCAGCGCATCTTGGACGGCTTGTGGGTCAAACCTTCCGAAGCGCGCGATGCTTACACGATGGCGGAGTGGTTGACCTTCGATGCGTCGCACGAAAGCTCCATCTTCTCTTGTATCGTATCCGCGCGCGAGAATGCACGTTATGTCCGCGAGCAGATCAGCTCCGAGATGTGGGAGCAGGTCAACTTGATGGCGCTGCGGATGCGCCAATCGACCATCGATGAGATTTGGAACGATCAGCCGCACGAATTTTTCCGAGCGATCAAAGAGGGCTGCCATCTATTTCAGGGCATCACCGACTCGACCATGAATCATGGTGAGGGTTGGCAGTTCATCCAATTGGGACGTTATCTGGAGCGCATCCACGCCACCGCGCGCTTGTTGGACGTGCATTACGCCGCGTTTGCCGAGACGCCATTTCATCAGACGGTGCTTGGTGATACGGCGGAGTGGATTGGACTGCTCAAGTCCTGTACCGCGTTCGAGGCATACTGTAAAGTTTATACAGCGGATTTGCGTCCGGGTCGGATCGCGGAGTTTTTGCTGCTCAACGCCGAATTCCCACATTCGATTCGCTTTTCCGTCCACTGCGCGCACGCGGCACTCTTGGAATTGGAAAAGTTCACCGAGAGCAAGCGCGCACGCCAAGTCAATCGCTTGGTGGGGCGGCTGCGCGCGCTGCTCGATTATGGACAGATCGACGAGATTATGGGCGGGGGCTTGGGGTCGGTGCTGATCGAAGTGGATCGGGTACTTGATCTCATCCACGACGCGATTTATCAAACGTATATCACGTATCCAGCCGATGAATTCGTCTCTTAGCGTTTTATCCTGATCGGTTTCGGGTCGAGGCACAATCGGCATGTACATCTCAATTCAGCACAATACGCGATTTCACTACAGCGAGTCGATCACGCAGAGCCTTACCGAGACGCGGATGCAGCCACTCACCGAGGGCTTTCAACGATGTCTGCGCTTCAAGCTGATCACCACGCCGCGCACGCGCATCATGGAATACCGCGATTACTTGGGCAACGCAGTTCACACGTTCGATATTCCCGGCGCGCACGATCAGTTGACCATTACCGCAGAAGCCTTAGTCGAAATGTCTTACCCCCCGCTGATTCCCGATGCGCTGCCAAATAGCGACTGGGACGACATCGACACGTTCTCAGCGGGCGTCGATTTTTGGGACATGCTGCATCCCGGCGAACGCACAGAATTGACGCCGCGTCTGATGCAGTTCCGCGACGAGATCAACGCGAAACGACGGCGCGATCCGCTCTCGCTGCTGCGCGAACTGAACACGCGCATTTATCAGGCATTCGATTATGACCCGACGAGTACGACCGTCGATTCTACTATCGATGAAGCGTTGGAGACACGGCACGGTGTCTGCCAAGATTACGCGCACATCATGGCGGCGCTGGTGCGGACGTTGGGCATCCCATGTCGCTATGTCAGTGGTTATCTGTATCATCAGCGCAACAAGAAAGATCGCTCGAATCCCGATGCGACGCACGCTTGGATCGAGGCGTATTTGCCGTCGCTCGGTTGGGTGGGCTTCGATCCGACCAACAATGTGATTGCGGCGGAGCGCCATGTCCGCGCTGCCGTCGGGCGGGACTATGCCGATGTGCCGCCGACACATGGCATATTCAAAGGGACAGCCGAGAGCGATCTTGAAGTTGAAGTTCGTGTCAACGAAGCTGAACCGCCGAGCGCGACACAAGACCTTACGCCGATGGGCGGTTGGGTGCCAATAGATGAGCAGCTTCAATTTCAACAACAACAGCAGCAGCAGCAGTAGGGGTGTGGCACGCCGCGCCCGCTGCTGTTTCGCTCGTGCCATGCGCTATCTGCGCGGCGCGCACAGCGGCGTCATGCCCCATATTGCCCTGAAGTTGTGACGAGTTTCGGCACAGGCTTAATATTTACACAATCTCTGCTTAAACTCACATCCTCAAAATGGCGTTATCCATTCCAAACCATTTTGAGGAGTTCACAATGCGGCTGCGAGTATTGTTTTTGCTCATTGGCTTATTGGCGCTTGCTTTGCCCGTGTCGGCGCAATCCGACGAACTGACGATTACCCCGGTCGGTACGTATGCGACTGGTGCGTTTGATGAAGGCGCGTCGGAAATCGTCGCCTACCACGCTGGAACTCAAACCCTGTTCGTCGTGAACGGCATGGATGATGCGATTGATCTGATCGACATCTCTGTTCCTGCCACGCCGACACTGAAGGCTCAGGCAAGCGTGGGTGAATTTGAATTCAACCCGAACAGCGTAGCGATTTATGGCGATATCGTCGCCGTCGCCGCGAACGCGGATGAGACGGATGGCGCGGGTGCCGTGCTGTTCTTCGACGCTCAAGGTGCCTATTTGAACATGGTTGAAGTCGGCGTTCTGCCCGACATGGCGATCTTCACGCCGGATGGCACGAAGGTGCTGACGGCGAACGAAGGCGAACCGAGCGACGATTACACCGTCGATCCCGAAGGCTCGGTCAGCATCATCGATATCTCCGGCGGCGTCGAAAATGCGACGGTCACGAACGTGACGTTTGGCGACGTCGAAGTGCCGGAAGGCGTCCGCGTCTATGGACCCGGTTCGTCGGCGGCACAGGATTTCGAGCCGGAATACATCGCCATCAGCGCGGACGGCGCGACGGCATATGTCGTCCTGCAAGAGAATAACGCGATTGTCACCATCGATATCGCGTCCGCGACGATCACCGCGATCACCGCCTTGGGCGTGAAGGATTTCAGCGTCGAGGGCAACGGGATTGATGCCAGCGGCGATGATGGTGCGATCAACATTACGACCTATCCGGTGTTCGGCATGTATCTGCCCGATTCGATTGTCGCGTTCGAGGCGAACGGCGAGACGTATCTGATCACCGCCAACGAAGGCGACAGCCGCGATTATGACGGTTACAGCGAAGAAGCCGACTTGGGCGAGCTGACGCTCGATGCGACGGCATTCCCGACGGCAGCGGAATTGCAACTGGAAGAAAACGCGGGCGGGCTGGAAGTCACTACGACATGGGGCGACACCGATGCCGATGGCGATTACGACGCTTTGTACGCCTTTGGTTCGCGCTCGTTCTCGATTTGGAACACGAGCATCGAGCAGGTCTACGACAGCGGCGACCAGTTGGAACAAATCACGGCAGCCACGTACCCCGACGATTTCAATTCCACCCATGATGAAAACGGCTCGTTCGAGAATCGCAGCGATAACGCCGGTCCCGAACCGGAAGGCTTGGCGCTGGCAGTGATCAACGACCAAATCTATGCGTTCGTCGGCTTGGAACGCATCGGCGGTGTTGTGGTGTTCAACATCAGCGATCCGATGGCACCTGTGTTCGTCACCTACGTCAATAACCGCGATTTCAGCGGCGATGCGGCGGCGGGAACGGCGGGCGATTTGGGCGTCGAAGGCTTGATCGTGATCGCCGCGGAAGACAGCCCGACGGGCGCGGCGCTGTTGGTTACGGCGAACGAAGTCAGCGGCACGACCACGATTTTTGAAATCGGCATGAACTAAAGACCAACCTCACCCTCAACCTCCTCTCCATGTGGAGAGGGGGGGGGCTTATTCGTCAACATCTGAATTGCCCTTCCCCCTGACGCCCTCGCTCAACTTGCGTTAAAATTCCTTCACATGATGCACAAATCATTCCACTATCAACGCAAGGAACGTTAGAATCATGCCGAAATATGAAGTTAAGAAAGTCGTTCTCGCGTACAGCGGCGGCTTAGATACGTCGATCATCGTGACGTGGCTGAAGCAAAATTACAACTGCGAAGTCATTTGCTTCACCGCCGATCTCGGACAAGAGGAAGAACTCGACGGACTCGAAGAAAAAGCGATCAAGACGGGCGCGAGCAAGCTCTATATCCGCGATCTGCGCGAAGAATTTTTGACCGATTTCGTTTTCCCGACGATGCGCGCGGGCGCGATCTACGAACGCGAATATCTGCTCGGCACGTCGTTCGCGCGTCCCCTGATCGCCAAACATCTGGTCGAAGTGGCGGAACGCGAAGGCGCGGATGCCATCGCGCACGGCTGCACAGGCAAGGGCAACGACCAAGTGCGCTTTGAAGTCACCGCAATGGCGCTCAATCCCAAACTCAAGGTGATCGCCCCATGGCGTGAGTGGGACATTCGCAGCCGTGAGGACGCCATCGCCTACGCACAAGAATTCAACGTGCCGATCACCGCCAGCTTGAAGAAAATTTACAGCCGGGATCGCAACCTGTTTCATCTCAGCCACGAGGGCGGCTTGCTCGAAAATCCATGGAACGAGCCGGATGAATCGATGTACGAACTGACGACCAGCCCGGAAAATGCGCCGGATGAAGCCGAATACGTCGAAATCGGCTTCGAGCAGGGGACGCCCGTCAGCTTGAATGGCGAAACCATCCCCGCGTTGGACTTGTTCATCGCGCTCAACAAGATCGGGTCGAAACACGGTATCGGGCGGATCGATTTGGTCGAAAATCGGCTCGTCGGCATGAAATCGCGCGGCGTTTACGAGACGCCCGGCGGCACGATCTTGCGCAAGGCGCATCAGGCGCTCGAATCGATCACGCTCGACAAACACACGATGCACTACAAAGATATTCTCGCCGTCAAGTATGCCGAACTGGTTTACAACGGTTTGTGGTACACCCGTTTGCGCGAGGCGCTCGATGCCTTCGTGACCATAACGCAGGAAAATGTCAGCGGCAACGTCCGGCTGAAGCTGTACAAGGGCAACATCATCATCGCCGGACGCAAGAGCGCGCACAGCCTCTACCGCGAGGATTATGCCTCGTTCGGTGAGGAAAACGTCTACAACCAGCAGGACGCGCACGGCTTCATCCAACTGTTCGGCTTGCCGCTCAAGGTCGAGGCGCTGTTGGGCTTGGACGGCGGCGGGGTGAGCCGTTATCGCCAGCCGGATTACAGCAAGTTCAAACGCGACTGATTAATGACAATTTGAACCGCCAAGACACACAGGACGCCAAGAAAATACACCTTGGCGCTCTTGGCGACTTGGCGGTTCAATTCTTCTCAAGGGGAATCATTATGCTTTGGGGTGGGCGGTTCAGCGAACCGACGGACGACGATCTGCGCGCGTTGAACGACAGCATCGGCTACGACAAGCGGATGTACGCCGAAGATATACGCGGCAGCATCGCATGGGCGCGCGCGATTGCGGGTGCGGGCGTGATCACCGACGACGAGGCGGCGCAGATCGTCGCGGGCTTGGATCAGGTGAAAGCCGAATTTGACGCTGGAACGTTCGAGATCAAGGCGGGCGACGAGGACATTCATACGGCGGTGGAGCGGCGGCTGACCGAGATCGTCGGCGCAGTCGGCGGCAAGCTGCATACGGGGCGCAGCCGCAACGATCAGGTGGCGACAGACTTTCGCATGGTGACCGCAAACATGGCATACCGCTTGTGCGCCCTCATTGCACAATTGCAAACCGCGTTGATCGAGACAGCCGAACATCACATCAATTCGCTCATGCCCGGTTACACACACGTCCAACCCGCCCAACCGGTGACCGCAGCGCATTGGCTGATGAGCTATTTTTGGATGTTTCAGCGCGATGCTGTCCGCATGGAACATCAAGGTGCGAACAGTGCCGACGATTTCCTGCCGCTTGGATCGGGGGCGTTAGCGGGGACGCCGTTTGCGATTGATCGGAATGCGTTGGCGCTGGAACTGGGTTTCAATGCGTTGAGCGAGAACAGCCTCGATTCGGTCAGTGACCGCGATTTTGCCGCCGAATTCCTGTTTGCGGCGTCGATGTTGGGCATCCATCTCAGTCGACTTGCGGAAGATATCGTCTGGTTCAGCAATCCTGCGTTCGGGTTCGTCACGCTCGATGATCGCTACAGCACCGGATCGAGCCTGATGCCCCAGAAACGCAACCCCGATCCGATGGAACTGGCGCGCGGCAAAGCCGGACGGTTGATCGGCAACCTGACCGGGCTGCTGACGACGCTCAAAGGGCTGCCGACGAGCTACAACAAAGACCTGCAAGAGGACAAAGAACCCGTTTTCGACTCCTACGACACGCTGATGAAAATTCTTCCAGTCGTGACCGCTGTCATTCGGACGCTCAAGCTGAATCCCGACAAGATGCGCGCGGCGCTCGATCCCGACATGCTGGCGACGGATTTGGCGGATTATCTGGTCAAGAAGGGGATGCCGTTCCGTGAGGCACATGGCGTCAGCGGGCGCGCGGTACGACTGGCAGCGGAGAAGGGCGTGCGCTTGCCCGATTTGACATTGGACGACTTGCGTGGACTCTCGCCGCTGTTCGATGCGGACGTAACCGCGGTGTTCGACTTTGAAGCGTCAGTCGCACGCCGCAACAGCATCGGCGGAACTGCGCCCGAAACCGTGCGCGATCAAATTGCTCTGGCAAGACGAACGGTGCAACTACGCTTGGACAACTCGCACAATGCCGACTGACGACAATATACGAACTTGCGCGTATGGCGTGATTTCGTATGCAGAGGGCTTGACAGGCTTGTACAGAATCGTTACGCTTACTTACGTTGGATTGTGCGAGTGAGCAAGATCACCATGCACCGCGATTTGTCGGTCTCGATTAGCCTTATCGTCGTTGGACTCGTCCTTATTGTTGGGGTCGAGCAATAGCGGTTTGGGTGCTGACGGACGCGCAAGCGAAACCATACATCAGAAAAGCCCCCAAATCGGGGGCTTTTTTTGTTGATAACGTCGGGGAGGATGAGGGGCATTATGACAACTTATGGCAAATATGTCTGGAAAAATGGCGAACTGATCGCGTGGGAAGATGCGACGGTTCATGTCACGACGCACGCGCTGCATTACGGCTCCAGCGTGTTCGAGGGCGTGCGCGCGTACAACACGACGGGCGGCACGGCGGTCTTTCGCCTGCAACCGCACATGCAGCGGCTGCTGAACTCCGCCAAGATCGCGCGCATGGAGATGAACTACGATCTCGATCAGCTTTGCACCGCCATGACCGATCTCGTCCGCGAAAATGGACACGACGCCTGTTATATTCGCCCGATTGCGCTGCGCGGCGCGGGCGCGTTGGGCGTCGAGGGGCGCAAGAATCCGACTGAGATATTCATCATGACGATGGAATGGGGCGCATATCTGGGCAAAGAGGCGCTCGAACAAGGCGTCGATGTACAGGTGAGTTCATGGCGGCGGATCGCGCCGGATACGTTCGCGTCGATGGCGAAGATCGGCGGACAATATGTCAACAGCCAATTCATCACGATGGAAGCGCACGACAACGGCATGAACGAGGGGATCGCGCTGGATTACAACGGCACGGTCAGCGAGGGCGCGGGCGAAAATATCTTCGTCATTCACGATGGCATCGTCTACACGCCCGGACGCGGCTCATCGATCTTGTTGGGCATCACGCGCGATTGTACCCTCACTTTGCTGCGCGATTTGGGCTACGAAGTCCGCTTCGACACGATCCCGCGCGACATGCTTTACGTGGCGGACGAAATCTTCTTCACGGGGACGGCGGCGGAGATCACGCCTGTTCGTTCGGTGGATCGCATCCCGGTGGGCAAGGGGACGCGCGGTCCCATCACGCAAGCGGTACAGGACGAATTTTTCGCCATCACGTCGGGAAAGAAACCCGATCCGTATGGCTGGCTCACGTATGTGAAGCAGACCGAACCCGGCGATTAAAAAAAAGTACTGAGTGCCGAGTGCTGAATACGGAGCAAAACGCCGTATTCGTCTCTCAGTACTCGGTACACAGCACTCCGTACTGAAAGACGAGCAAAGGACACCTTATGATTCTCACAGGCGCAGAAATCATTCTCGAATGTCTGCTACGCGAAGGCGTGGAAGTCATGTTCGGTTATCCCGGCGGTACGATCCTGCCGACCTATGATGCGATGAGCAAGTACCCCCAACTTCGCCATGTCCTCGTGCGCCATGAACAGGGCGCGTGCCACATGGCGGACGGCTACGCCCGTGCGACGGGCAAAGTCGGCGTGGCGCTGGCGACCAGTGGGCCCGGCGCGACCAATTTGGTCACCGGGATTGCGACGGCGATGATGGACTCGTCGCCTGTGGTGTGCATCACCGGGCAAGTCCCGCGTGCGGTGATCGGCTCGGATGCGTTCCAAGAGACGGACGTGACGGGCATCACCATCCCGATCACCAAGCACAATTATCTCGTCACTGACATCGAAGAAGTGGCGTACACGATCCGCGAGGCATTCTACATCGCGCGCACCGGGCGTCCGGGTCCAGTGTTGATCGACATCCCGAAAGATGTTCAGAATCAGAAGATGGAATTTGTGTACCCCGAAGGCGAAATCCGGCTGCCGGGTTACGCGCCGCCGGACAGCGCCCTCGATGACGATGTGCGCGCGGCGTTAGAACTGATCAACGCCGCCGAGCGTCCGCTGATCCTCGCGGGGCAAGGCATCATCCGGGCGGGCGCGACGGAACTGTTGAAAGCCCTCGCAGAACGCGGACAAATTCCCGTTGCACTCACGTTGTTGGGCAAGGGTGCGATGGCTGAAGATCATCCGATGACGCTCGGCATGATGGGGATGCACGGCGCGGCGGCGGTCAACTTCGCCATTCAGGACGCGGATTTGTTGATCGCGTTGGGGATGCGCTTCGATGATCGTGTGACGGGCAATCTCAAGACGTATGCGCCGCACGCCAAGAAAATCCACGTCGATATCGATCCGTCGGAGATCAACAAGAATGTGCGTGTGACCGTCGGCATCGCGGGCGATGTGAAAACGGTCATCGAACAGTTCTTGCCCGGTGTGCGCGAAACGACCCATCCGACATGGCTGAACAAAATCCGCGATTGGCAGGAAGATAGCGACGAACGCGAAATCCTCAACCAAGACACGGGTAACCGTCTGTTGGCGGCGCAAGTGATCAACGATCTGTGGCACGCGACGGGTGGAAATGCCGTCACCTGCACCGATGTGGGTCAGCATCAGATGTTGGAGGCGCAGTATTATCCGCATCAGCGCCCCAAGACGTTGATCACGTCGGGCGGACTGGGAACCATGGGCTTTGGGCTGCCCGCCGCGATTGGTGCGAAACTCGGACGCCCCGACGAAGAAGTATGGGCAATCGCCGGCGACGGCGGCTTCCAGATGACGCTGTGCGAATTGGCGACGGCGGTGCAAGAAAACGTCAACGTCAACATCGCGGTGATCAACAACGGCTTCTTGGGCATGGTACGCCAATGGCAAGAACTGTTCCACGAATCGCGCTACAATTCGACGCCGATGTTCAGTCCCGATTTCGTCAAGCTCGCAGACGCCTACGGCATTCCGGCGCGGCGTGTGACGACGCGCGCGGAGGTCGCGGAAGCAGTGGAGTGGGCGCGCAGCATCCAAGGTCCGACGCTGATCGAATTCGTGGTCGAGAAAGAAGATATGGTCTATCCGATGGTGCCAGCCGGCGCGGATTTGCACGCGATGATCCGTCGTCCGAAACCAGTTCAGGAATAAGCTCATGACTGAGACGAAATCGAATAATCAGATTCTCGCGGCGCTGGTGGAGAACAAGCCCGGCGTCCTGAACCGGGTAGCCAGTTTATTCCGGCGGCGCAACTTCAATATCAACAGCCTCACCGTCGGGCGGACGCATCAGCCGCACATCTCGCGCATGACGATCACGGTAGACGCGACGCGGGCGGACGCGCGGCGCATCCAAGCGAACTTGTACAAGCTGATCAACGTCATTCGCGTGGAAGTCGTCTCGACCGAGCCGCACGTCAGCCGCGATCTCGCGCTGGTCAAAGTGCGCTCTGACGACGCCGATTCGCGCAATCAGTTGACGGAACTGTGCGAACGCTATCCGGCGCGCATTGTCGATATCGGGCCCAAGTTCGCCATCGTCGAAATCACGGCGCAAGAAGATTTGGTCGAGGACTTCATCCGCGCCTTGCAGCCCATCGGCATCGTCGAAATGGTGCGCACAGGTGTCGTAGCGATGGGGCGCGGTGTGCGCATCTTGGAAACGGACTACGAACCCGCGATGACGCCGACGCAAGCGAACGGACATCACGTTTTCTAAGTACTGAGTGCTGAGTACCGAGTCAAAAAACTCAGTCCTCAGCACTCAATCTTTTTTTACTCTTTACATTAGGGGATAACGCCTCATGGCAGCAGTGATGTATTACGAGCAAGACGGCGATCTGTCGCTGTTGAACGGCAAGACGATTGCAGTGATCGGCTATGGCAGTCAGGGACACGCACACGCGCAGAACGCGCGCGACAGCGGCGCGAACGTGATCATCGGCTTGTACGATGGCAGCAAGAGCGCGGCGAAGGCGCAAGCCGACGGCTTCACGGTTTACAGCGTTGCCGACGCGACGCGCCACGCCGATATCGTCATGATTCTGATTCACGATACGCTGCAAGCGAAGGTCTACGCCGAATCGATTGCCGACAATCTCAAGCCCGGTGCGATGCTGATGTTCGCGCACGGCTTCAACATCCATTACAAGCAAATCGCGCCGCCGCCGACGATTGATGTGTCGATGGTCGCCCCGAAAGCGCCGGGACACCGCGTCCGCGAGGTGTTCAAAGAGGGCGCGGGGACGCCGGGCTTGATCGCCGTGCATCAGGATGCGACGGGGCAGGCGCACGCGCTGACGCTGGCATACGCCAAAGCGATTGGCTGTATGCGCGCTGGCGTGATCGAAACGACCTTCAAAGAAGAAACCGAGACGGATTTATTCGGGGAACAGGTCGTCTTGTGCGGCGGCGTGACGGCGTTGGTGCGTACCGCGTTCGAGACGCTGGTGAAGGCGGGCTATCAGCCAGAAGTCGCATATTTCGAGTGCTTGCACGAACTCAAACTGATCGTTGACCTGATGTACGAGGGCGGGTTGTCGTATATGTGGTACAGCGTGAGCGATACGGCGGAGTACGGTGGTTACACGACGGGCGACATGATCGAAGGCGAAGTCAAAGAGATGTTCGCGGGCGTGCTGACGGCGATCCAAGATGGCTCATTCGCGGCGAAGTGGATTCAAGAGAACAAAGATGGACAGCCCCAGTTCCGCGCGCGTCGCCGGACGGAACACGATTTGTTGATCGAAGAAGTCGGCGCGAATCTGCGCCAGATGATGCCGTTCTTGAAGGCAAAGACGATCCGCAAAGAGTCGTAATCGCCGATAGCGGGCGTAGGGGCATGGCGCGCCATGCCCTGAACATTGCCGTTTGCGGCGTGTAGGCGCGATACCTGTCTCGGTTGCCTGATTGTCATGAAAGGGGGTGATGCGTCTTGTCAGACGATGGTCTTAGCGATCTTCCGGTGTCTTTCGGTATTCCGTTGAGTAGTTTGTCATTCAAGAGAGGATCACCCCATTATGGCACGCAGAATTGTCGATGAAAATGTCGTCCTGATTTTCGATACCACCCTCCGGGACGGCGAACAAAGTCCCGGCGCGACGTTGAGCAGCGCCGAAAAGCTGGAGATCGCGCGGCAGTTGGCACGGCTCGGCGTCGATATCATCGAAGCGGGCTTTCCGGCGGCGTCCCCCGACGATTTGGCGGCGGTACAGCGCGTGGCGCGCGAAGTCGGCACGGCTGATGGTCCCACCATCGCGGGCTTGGCGCGCGTCGTTGAAAAAGATATCTTGGCGTGTTGGGAAGGCGTGAAGGACGCTGCGTATCCGCGCATTCACACGTTTTTCGGCACTTCCGATATCCATTTGAAATATCAAACGGGCATGACGCGCGAACAAGGTTTAGAAGCGATCCGTAAGGGTGTGACGTTGGCGCGCAGCCTGTGTGAGGATGTGGAATTTAGCCCGATGGACGCGGGGCGTACCGATCCACAGTATTTGATCGATGTGTGTGCGCTGGCGATTGAGTGCGGTGCAACGACGCTGAACATCCCCGATACCGTCGGCTATGTCACGCCAACCGAGTGGTACGAAACGATTTTCAACCTGATCGCCGAGACGCCCGGCGGACAGCCCGGCAGCGGCATTATCTGGTCGATGCACTGCCATAACGATTTGGGCTTGGCGACGGCGAACACACTGGCGGGCATTCGTGCGGGCGCGCGTCAAGCCGAGGTCACGATCAATGGCATCGGCGAGCGAGCGGGCAACACCAGCTTGGAAGAAGTCGTGATGGCGATCCAGACGCGCCAGTCGTATTTCGGGCTGCGCACGAACATCAACACGCGCGAACTGGTCAAGTCCAGCCGCATGGTGAGCAATTACACGGGGATTCACGTCCAGCCGAACAAGGCGATTGTCGGCAACAATGCGTTCGCGCACGAAGCTGGAATTCATCAGGACGGGATGCTGAAAAACTCATCGACGTACGAAATCATGACGCCGGAAAGCGTCGGGTGGTCGCAGAGTCGTCTCGTGTTGGGCAAGCACAGCGGACGGCACGCGCTGAAAGTCCGGTTGGAAGAATTGGGCTACCAACTCGACAAAGACGCGCTGCAACAGGTGTTCACGCGCTTCAAAACGTTGGCGGATGCGAAAAAGAACGTCACCGACGCCGATCTGCAAGCCTTGATGACGGACGAATTCCACAAGCCGCAAGAATTCTTCCGGCTAGTCGATATCCAAGTCACCTCTGGCACGATGGGAATGCCGACGGCGACGGCGAAGATCGTCAACGAAGATGGACTGGAAATGATTGTCGCGGCGGTCGGCGTCGGACCCGTCGATGCGTGCTACAAGGCGGTCGATCTGGTCGTGAACATGCCCAATACCCTGATGGAATACAGCGTCCACAGCGTGACCGCTGGCATCGACGCGCTTGGCGAAGTGACCGTGCGCATTATGACGCCGGACGGCACGCGCTCATTCGGCGGCTATGGCGCGGACAGCGATGTGATCGTGTCGAGCGTCAAGGCGTACTTGGCGGCGCTCAATCGCATGATCGCGGGCGTCGGTGCAGGCGCGGTGAAGCCGGAAGGCGAAGCGGCGACCGTCGAGATTTTAGGTAAACATGGATGAGCGAAAGTCTCTGGAGAAATCATCAAGTAGGTGAGCTGGTGCAAACTATGCTTGAAGCAATACCTACTGATCATGGACAACACCAATTTTGGACAGCCTATCAAATTGCTGTTGAATTTTATCGCCAATACCCAATGATAGCTGATGAGATCAATCAAGACCCCGGCGGCAGAGGGACAGGCAAGTACAACAGTCTTGCTCAATATCTAGCTCGTCACTTATCTGGTCATATCAATGAGTTGAACATCGAAATGGCGTTTCTCAACAGTCATCACATAAACGAATTGTCTTTTCGGCTTGATGGTGCAACCGAGATTGCCGCTTCGACTCTCAAAGATGGTGATAACACATCAATGTTCCGTTATAAAAAACGTAAGGAACGCGAAGTATGAATCAAGTTCGACTACAAACGCTCTTCGAGAAAGTCTGGAACAAACATCTGGTACAGCCCGGCAGCGAGGGAATGCCCGCCGTGCTGTACATCGATTTGCATCTCGTCCACGAGGTTACATCGCCGCAAGCGTTCACGGTACTACGCGAACGGGGTATCAAAGTGCGCCGCCCAGATCGCACGCTGGCGACGATGGATCACAGCACGCCGACGACGCCGCGCGGACTCGATGGCTTGATTCCCGTGACGGATATGCAAGCCGCCGCGCAGTTGGATGTGATGCGCAAGAACGCCGCCGATTTCGGGCTGGAACTCTACGATTTAGGGACGATCAATCAGGGCATTGTGCATGTGATTGGACCCGAACAAGGCTTGACGCAGCCGGGCATGACCATTGTCTGTGGCGACAGCCACACCAGCACGCATGGCGCGTTCGGCGCGCTGGCGTTCGGCATCGGCACGAGTGAAGTATCGCATGTGCTGGCGACGCAATGTCTGCTGCAATATCGCCCGAAAACGATGGCGGTGCGCGTCAACGGCGTGCTGCATCCCGGCGTGACGGCGAAAGATATTATCCTCGCCATCATCGCCAAGATCGGCATCGGCGGCGGCACAGGCTACGTGTTTGAGTACATGGGTGAGGCGCTGCGCAGGCTGTCGATGGAAGGGCGCATGACGATCTGCAATATGTCCATCGAAGGCGGCGCGCGCGCGGGTATGGTCGCTCCCGACGATACCACCTTCGAGTACATCGCAGGACGCCCCTATGCCCCGACGGGCGCGGATTGGGATCGCGCGGTTGCCGAATGGCGCACGCTCCCCACCGACGACGGCGCGACGTTCGACAACGAGGTTGTGCTGAACGCTGACGAACTGGTGCCGATGATCACCTACGGCACGAATCCAGGCATGGGCATGGCGATCAACGCGACCGTTCCCGATCCGGATCGTGCTTCGGATGTGAGCGCGAAAATGGCGCTCGACAAGGCGCTGAAGTATATGGACTTGCAGCCGGGACAATCGCTGCTTGGTAAAGCGGTCGATGTAGTGTTCATTGGGAGCTGCACCAACTCGCGGATTGGCGACTTGCGCGAGGCGGCGAAGATTATGCGCGGACGCAAAGTCGCGGACGGCGTGCGCGTGATGGTCGTGCCGGGTTCGCAGAAGGTGAAAGCGCAAGCCGAAGCCGAAGGACTGGATCGTGTTTTCAAAGAGGCGGGCGCGGAATGGCGCGAGGCGGGCTGTTCGATGTGCATTGCCATGAACGGCGATCAACTTGCGCCGGGACAATATGCGGTCAGCACCAGCAATCGCAATTTCGAGGGGCGGCAGGGCAAAGGCGGACGGACCTTCCTCGCCAGCCCGCTGACGGCGGCAGCGACCGCGATTTACGGTGTCATCAGCGATCCGCGCCTCGAAATCGAAGTGGAGCGTGCCTAACATGAGTCAGGTCACGAATTTTGCTGGTAAGATCGTCGCCATCCCAAACAACGACATCGACACCGATCAAATTATCCCCGCGCGCTATCTCAAAGTGACGGATAAGGCGGGTTTGGGCGCGGCGTGTTTCTCCGATTGGCGCTATAACGCCGACGGCACGCCGAAAGCCGATTTCGTGCTGAATCAACCGGAACATCAGGGCGCGGCGGTGCTGATCGGCGGACACAATTTCGGGTGTGGCAGTTCGCGCGAACATGCGCCGTGGGCGCTGATCGGCGCAGGCTTTCAGGCGGTAATCAGCACCTATTTCGCGGACATTTTCCGTAACAATTCGCTCAAGAATGGACTGCTGCCCGTCCAGGTCGATGAAGAAACGCACCGCCAGTTGATCAGCCTCGCGCAAGAAGACCCGCAAACGCGCGTCACCGTCGATCTGGTGACGCAAACGCTGACGCTGCCCGACGGACGCCAAGTGACATTCCCCATCGATGCGTTCTCGAAAGAATGCTTGCTGAAGGGCGTCGATCAACTCGGCTTCTTGATCGATCTCGATCCGGCAATCGTCGCCTACGAGAACGATCACGCCGCGCGTGTGAGTCTGCACGGGTAGAGCGCACGATGATCGAACCAAGCACGCAGCGTAGCGGACGTTGGATCGGCGTGATGGCGGTTGTCACGGTCATGGTGTTGATCCTGCCGGGCATTCGGGCTTGGTTCCAAATCATCAACGAGTGGGAGATCGTCCAGCCGACGCCTTACGAAATCATTGCCCCGACAGCGGCGCGCATCGAGTCCGATCTCGTCAACTTCGGACGCTTTCGCCCGTTGTTCTGGCTGATCTGGCACGCACAGCGTGCGCTTCTGCGCGACGATGCCGTGTTATGGCATCTGAGCGCAGCGGTAATCGGCGCGGCGACATTGTGCTTGATGTTCGGCGCGCTGCGTCGGATCGTCGGGTCGCCATTGGCGGCGTTGGGCGTACTCCTATTGCTGTGTTTCCCGCGCGCGGGGGCGATCTGGTACAACTTGGTCTATCAGGAAACCATTGGGACGCTGTTGATCGCGCTGGCGGGGTACGCGGCGGTGCGGGCGGCAGCGGACGGGGATCGTCGTTGGGATGCGCTGTTCGCGCTGGCGGCGATTGCGTCGGGCTTCATCAAAGAAAACTACGCGCTGCTGCTCCCGGCGCTGATCGGGATGCGCGTCTGCTTACAACTCGGATATCGGCGTCCGTTCAAAACGGTCTTTCCGGCGTTGTTCCTCGTCGTGCTGTCGTTCGGCGGGCTGATGGCGATCATCGGCTTGATTTTCGTGCGCACGCCCGATGGCTACGGACAAACCATCTCATCCGACACACTGCCCGGGTTGGAAGCGTTGGGACGAGTCATTTTGCCCGCTGGACTGCTGCTTCCGCTTGCGGCGGCGGTGTTCGTGCAGCGGCGGCGTCCGCTGTTGATGGTGTGCGCCTGTGGGACGCTCGTTTTGTGGCTCGTCCCCCAGGTGGTGCTGTACAACGAACGCATCGCCGAACGATTTCTGTTTCCGGCAGTCGTCGGGAGTGCTGTCGGCGCGGTGATCGCGCTGGCATCGCTGCGCGCGGTTCGCTGGCGCGGCGTGATCTGGGGCTTGTGGGCGTTGACGTGTGTTCCGTTTGTGGGCAACGTGTTTGGACAGTGGAGCGCGGCGGCGACCTACGCGGCGGGGACGGAAAATCTGCGCGGGGTGACGAGCGAACTTGCCGCATCGGACATTCAAACTGTCGTGATTCAAGTCGATCCGGGACAGAATTATGATCAATACGAAGCCGCGTATTCGGTCACATTGTTTTTGCGCCATGCGGGTTACAGCGGACGACTTCAACTATATCATCCGCCGAACGTGCCGATTGAAATGCTGACGGGTTATGTGGACAATGGTTTTTACGATGCGCTCGCCAGTCAACGTCCCGCCGCGCCCGCTGCGTATGTAATCTTGACGGCGGAGACAACATGGGTGATCGCGGCGGTTTGCGCGGTCGATCCGTGTCCTGTGCCGCCCATCGAAATGCCCACAGCCGATTGAACCTTCAATGATGAGACCGAGGACAGGCGTCATGCAAATTGCCATCTACGATACGACTCTGCGCGACGGAACGCAGCGCGAAGGCATTTCGCTGTCCGTCGCGGATAAACTGCGCGTGACCGAGATGCTCGATCATCTGGGCGTCGCCTATATCGAGGGCGGCTGGCCCGGCTCGAATCCGAAAGACGCGGCGTATTTCGACGCAGTGCGCGAACTGAAACTTCAACACGCCAAAATTGCGGCATTCGGTTCGACGTGTCGCAAGCACGCGCGCCCGGAGGACGATGCTAACATTCGCGCGCTGGTCGATGCCCACACCCCCGTTGTGACCGTCGTCGGCAAAACGTCGATGCTGCACGTCACCGATGTGCTGCAAACGACGCCCGACGAGAATTTGCGTATGATCCGCGAGAGCATCGCTTATTTGAAGGCGCTCGGCAAAGAAGTGATCTACGACGCGGAACATTTCTTCGACGGTTGCAAGCTCGATTTCGAATATGGCTTCGATACGCTGCGCGCGGCGGTCGATGGCGGTGCGGATTGGCTCGTGTTGTGCGATACCAACGGCGGATCGATGTTTTGGGAGATCGAGCGCTATTTCCAAGCGGCGGCACAGGCATTTCCCGGCGTGGCGTTGGGCATTCACACGCACAACGATGGCGAACTCGCCGTCGCCAATTCGCTGGCGGCGATCCGTGCGGGCGCGACGCAGGTGCAGGGGACGATCAACGGTTACGGCGAACGCTGTGGCAACGCCAACTTGTGCAGTATCATCCCTGATCTCGAACTCAAGATGGGTTATGAATGTCTGCCGAAAGGTGGTTTGCGGACGCTTGCACACGTTTCGCGCGCTGTCGCAGAAATCGCCAATCTCGCGCCGGACGAGCATCTGGCGTATGTCGGCAAGAGCGCGTTCGCGCACAAAGGTGGGATTCACGTCGCAGCAATCCGGCGCAACGTGGACAGCTACCAGCACATCGATCCGACGTTGGTCGGCAACGAAATGCGCATCCTCGTCTCGGACTTGTCGGGGCAGGGCAATGTTTTGAGCAAGGCGGCGGAATTTGGCTTGGATGTGTCACAAGCGGAAGCAGTCAAAGTTCTCGAAGAAATCAAGCAGTTGGAGAGTCAAGGGTTTGTGTTCGAGGGTGCAGAAGCGTCGGTCGGCGTGCGCTTATTCCGCGCGAAGCCGGGTTATACGCCGATCTTCACGCTGATCGATTTCACCGTGATTGTGGAGGATCGACGCGGACGCGGCTCGATTGCTGAAGCGATGGTCAAGATCGACATGGGCGGCGACGTGATTCATACGGCGGCGGAGGGCAACGGGCCCGTCAATGCGCTCGACATGGCGCTGCGCAAGGCGATCATGCCGCGCTACCCGCAGATTGTCGATTTTCAGCTTGCCGATTACAAAGTCCGCATTTTGGACGGCAGCAACGGTACAGCGGCGGTCACGCGCGTGCTGATCGAGACGCAGAACGGACAGCGGCGCTGGAACACCGTCGGCGCGGGCGCGAACATCATCCGCGCAAGTTGGTTGGCGCTGGTGGACAGCGTGGAATATGGGTTATGTGTGAGTGAAACTGAGACCGAAGGAGTCCCCGAATGATCGCCAAAGTCAATCTCACGGAAAAGTTCGCCCAGTTCAGCGATCACTATTCGCCCAAAATCGTCGGAGACGTGCAAGATTGCCACGTCAAATTGGTGAAGCTGCACGGCGAGTTCGTCTGGCACAAACATGACGACGAAGATGAAATGTTCCTTGTCTTCAAAGGGCGGCTGCTGATGAAACTGCGGGATGGGGATGTGTGGATCGAAGCCGGCGAATTCATCATCATCCCGCGCGGCGTTGAGCATCTCCCCGTCGCGCCGGAAGAAGTCCACTTGATGCTGTTTGAACCGAAAGGCACGCTCAATACAGGGGATGTGGAAAACGAACGCACCGTCGCAGAATTGCAACGGTTGTAATCGTGACAATGCGAGCGTTGGTTGACCCTCGTTTGATATTCGCATATACTGAAATGCGATGAAATAGATTACGAGGATTATCATGTTTTCGTATCACGGTGTCTATCCGATCATTCCGGCACATGACGTTGGACGCGCACGGCGCTTTTACGAAGAAAAATTGGGTCTGAAGCCGATTCGGGAAGTGGGCGGCGGTGTCGTTTATGGGTTAAATGGCGCAGAAATGATTTTTCTGTACGGGTCAGCCGGCGCGGGGACGGCGCAGCACACGATTGTCAGCTTTCTCGTTCAAGATTTGCGCGCGGAACTCATCAAGCTGCGTGCGAAGGGCGTGACTTTCGAGGAATACGATCTGCCCGGACTCAAAACCGAAGACGGTATCGCTCAACTGGATGGCGAAATCGCCGCATGGTTCAAAGACAGCGAGGGCAATATCGTCGCCGTTTCTCAAGTGGGGTAGTGGCGCGGTATAATCACAGCCTGTTTCGGGGAGCCGGATAAGACAATCCGGCTCATTTATTGTGGAGTAAGGACGCACGACATGAAGGCAAATATCGCTGTTTTGTCTGGCGACGGCATTGGCGTCGAAGTTACTGGGGCATCTATCGAGGTGCTGAACAAAGTCGCGGGCAAGTTTGGGCATGAATTCGCCTATCATGAGGGGCTTGTCGGCGGGATCGCCATCGATCAGACTGGTACGGCGCTCCCCGATGCGACGATCCGTGTGTGCGAAGCGACGGACGCGATCCTGTTTGGCGCAGTCGGGGGGCCCAAGTGGGATATCGTGGGGGCGAAGGCGCGCCCGGAGCAAGGCATTCTTGGATTACGCAAACATTTTGATCTGTTCGCCAATTTGCGTCCGGTCAAGGCGTATCCTGCGCTGTCGCAGTACACCCCATTGCGCGAAGATTTGCTGACGGGCGTCGATATGCTGTTCGTGCGCGAACTGACGGGCGGTATCTACTTCGGCGCGCGCCAAGAGCAGGGCGACGGTGATGTGGCGTATGACACGGAAATTTACAGCGTGCCAGAAGTCGAGCGCGTGGCGCAGGTCGCGTTCCGCGCAGCGCAGGGGCGGCGCAAAAAATTGGCATCCATCGACAAATTTAACATTCTCGCTTCCAGTCGCTTATGGCGTTCCACCGTCATCAAAATGCAAGCGGATTATCCCGATGTCGAAGTCGAGCATATCTTGATCGACGCCGCCACGATGCACCTGCTCACGCGCCCATCTTCGTTCGATGTGTTGGTCGCCAGCAATATGTTTGGGGATATCATCACGGATGAGGCGTCGGTGTTGGCGGGTTCGTTGGGGATGCTGCCGTCTGCGTCGCTTGGTGCGAGCAAGTTTGGTCTGTACGAGCCGATTCACGGCACCGCGCCCGATATCGCCGGACAGGGCAAGGCGAATCCAACCGGTTCGATCCTGAGTACCGCCATGCTGCTCCGTTTCAGTCTGGGCTTGAACGATGAAGCGGATGCCGTCGAACGCGCCGTCGATGCCGCGTTGGCGTCGGGCGCGCGCACGGCGGACATTGCGCCGCGCATTAATGGTCAGCGTGGCGCGTTCGTCAGCACGAGCGAGTACACGGCGGCAGTACTGGCAGGGATATAAAGAACAGGACTGAGGACTGAGTAAAAGCGAGATGATGTTTTTCTCGGTACTCACGGGGAACGCAACCAAGACTGATTAGGTTTAGAAGGCGTTGCGGGCGTCTGTTGGGACACCCGCAACACCAAATCACCCCATCTTGAACATGGGCTTTTGCCCTTACTCAGTACTTGGCACTCAGCACTCAGTCGTGTTCTTCAGGGTACTTTCGAGAAGCCCGTATCCAGATCGCGCGCGGTGCTGTCCATCGGCGTTGATTCTGAATCGCCCTCAGCGCGCAGCATCCACTGTGCCAGTGCCGAGACCAGCAGCATCAGCCGCCGCGCCGGATCGCTCATCGTATTCCACATCAGCGCGCGCAGTGATGCCAGCGCCAGCGCGATGTAATATTCCGTCCAATCGTCGGGATCGCCCAAACATTGCGCCGCGATTTCGCGCACAGCGATCACGGGCAGCAGTGCCGTCGCAATCGGGTCATCGGGCAGCGGTTCGCCCCGATACAACAGCACCAGATATGGGGCGATCTGCCGGATCGACGCCCAATCGCCTGCAACTTCTGGCACCACGATCTCCGCCAAGATACTGATCTCCAGTGATACCCAATCGAACGCAGTATGCCCACTGCGCGCGTGCGCGAAGTCGATCAGAAACGGGATATCCGCCGCGCCGCGCAGGATGTTTCCCAAGTGGAGATCACCATGAATGCGACTGAGCGTTCCATCGACTTGGCGATCCAACAAGTTATCGTAGGTCAGGATCGGGTTGGGCAGGGCGATGGTGTTGGTGATGGGAATGTCAGAGCCGCGCGGATCGAAATCGGCGGCGAGCTGGCTCAACGCCTCGAAGAACGAGTCGCGGCGCGTCTTCCAAATCCGTCCGTACTGGCGTTCGATCATTTCCGTGTGGAAATAACCCCCGGCGGCGATATCCACGTTGCGAATTAGGATAGGGTACGCGCGATAGATCGTCTCGCTCGTGTTCAGCCCCAATGACAACTGAATCATGCGTTTTTCGCGGTAGATGCGCTGGACGACGAAATGATGCACGCCGACTAACGCGCCGTATTCGATGCCCTCGGCGCGCCCGCGCTGAATCTGCTTGTCCACGACCAGCGACAGCGATTTCGCTGCTTTCGCTTCTTCGTCGGACACATAATCGAGCGTCAGCAGGGGAGGCAGCAGCCAATCGTATTCTTCCCAGACTTGAAAGCGATAGCTGCGCCGCTGCATCCACCAATTTTTGCCGAAATAAGGGAACAACTGCTCTTTGAGCCATGTGCCAAGCTGTGCCGCGCCCATCTCGCGCGCCAAAACGCGCATCGATGTCGCCCCGCCGCTGTGATCGGGTACGAACGTATACTTTAACCCTGCAACATCGAAGATTTCTGCCGTTGTCTTATCTTCAAGGCGGGCGGTTAACGGCGGCAGTGTATTCCGCACATATTGATTATAACGGCGTTCTTCATCCAAGATACTGGCGGCATCCGCGATCTTCACCACGACCGACGCATCTTCCGCGCCGTCCGCCTGAATCGGCGTGACCAGCAAGACCAATGCACCCGAATAGCCACCTGTCAGTTGCCGTTCGATGCGTAAGGTCGCGTAGGTATTGAACATGCGCCGTAGAATGAAAACGTGTTCTTCATTCAAGCCGGATGATGAGTCGAAGGCGGGACTGAAATCCAACTTAAGGATCGACGGACGCGGGAACGAGCCGCTGGAGTCGGCGTTGGCTTGGCGCGCGAGTTCGTCGATGGCGATGTTGAGCCGTCGCAAGATGCGGATTGGAATGCTGTCGCCTTCTTCGAGAATCGCCAGCAAAATGTCGCGTTCGTTCGGTTCGTCGCGCTTGGCATCACGCGCAATCTCGTAAGCGAGGTTGAGCATGAGTGCGGCGCGCGGCGTTGACGGATTCCCGACGAAGCGCTGGCGTTTGCGCGCTCCGCGTCCCATATAACGTCGCAGCGTATCCCTGACGTAATCCGGCGTGACGCCATGCAGATCGAGCAGCCGCCCCAGCAGCCCATCGGATAAATCGAGCAAGCCGATGAAATAATGCTCCACGCCTAAGTAATGATGGCGCATCCGCGCTGATTCTTGGCGCGCGCTGATTTCGATGTCTCGAAACATGCAATTAACCCGTTATTTGTCGATTTGAGGGGGGTCGATCCGCATCCACGTTCGTCCGATGCGGAAAAGCTGTCCGGGTTCCAGTGCCGCGATTGCCGATTTTGCCATGCGTTCATCGTCGATACCGTTGTCGATGAACGTGCCATTCGTGCTGCCGCAATCTTGCAACCACCAACCATCCAAACGTTGTATCAACTTGGCATGATAGCCAGAACTGAAATCGTCGTCATTGAGCGGAAGATCGTTATCGGAATTTCTGCCCACCCGCACGACCCAAACGCCGTTTTCCCAGATTCCATGCCCTACTGTATTGGACAGCGACAGCGGTGTGCCGTCGCGTACCCCGCTCATAATCGTCAAGTCGAGTTTCGCGTTCAACATTTTGCCCCGCACGGACGCATTCTAACGCTAATCATACCGCATTTTAACCGCTTGCGTTTTATGCAGACTCGTGTTATGTTTTTTTACAGCATACTGCATGATGGTACGCTAGTACTTTTACAACTGCATACGCAACCTCTTATCCAGAGCGGTGGAGAGATCGGCTCGATGAAACCGCGGCAACCCCTAAAGCCTTAGGACGGTGCCAAATCCGGCAGAATATTCTGGAAGATGAGAGTGATAGATGGGGCAAGCCTTTTCCCCGACACACGACTCACAGAGAGACTTCATGCCGAAGTCTTTTTTGTTGTCCGGGTTGTGATCACTCCATTTTACCTATCGCTGCTGGACGCACCGCTGCTGGATCAGGGCGCGTAGAGACTTGATGCGAATAGGATGGAGAGACGAACCATGACGCTGAATGATACGTTCGACCCACTCATCGACAGCGATAGCGATGCGCCGCGACCCTTGGGCGACAAGACGCGCGCGGTACACGGCGGTGCGCGACGGCAGCGCGCCTTCAATTCGCTGACGACGCCCGTCGTCCAGACGGCGACCTATACCTTCCGCGATACCCAAGATTTGATCGACTTCATGGAACGCAAGACGTGGGGCGATGGCGACGACCGCGAGGAATACGGACGCTATGGCAATCCCACCTTATCGGAAGTGGAACGGCGCTTGGCTGCCCTGGATGGGGGCGGGGATGCCGTATTGTTCGCGTCGGGCATGAGCGCGATCACCTCCACATTGCTGACGGTGCTGCCGAGCGGCGCGCACATCGTAATCACCGACGACTGTTATCGTCGCACGCGCCAATTCTGTTTGACGTTTCTCAAACGATTCGGCATCGAGACGACGGTGGTTCCAATGGGCGATTACGAGGCGATGGAAGCGGCGATCATCCCCAAACGGACGCGCATCCTAATCTCCGAAAGCCCGACCAACCCATATTTGCGTGTTGCGGACTTGGACAAGATCGCCGCGATTGGCAAAGCACATCGGGTTTTGACGATGATCGACAGTACCTTTGCCACGCCGATCAATCAGCGCCCATTGGAGTTCGGGATCGATCTGGTCGTCCACAGCGCGACAAAATATCTGGCGGGACACAACGATTTGCTGGCAGGCGTCGTTATTGGGAACGCGGATCGGATTAAGGCGCTGCGCGATAGTCGCGGCATTCTCGGCGGCATGGTGGACGCGCATACGGCGTATTTGCTCGAACGTGGCATGAAAACGCTCGGCATCCGCGTTGGACAGCAAAATATGAATGCGCACGCGGTGGCGTGCTATCTGGAGTCGCATCCCGCCATCGAGCGCGTTTGGTATCCGGGCTTGGAGTCGCATCCTGATTTTGTCGTCGCCACCGAGCAGATGAACGGCTTCGGCGGTGTGGTCACGTTCGAGGTCAAGGGCGATCTGAAGACGACCGGACAATTCATCGACCGTCTGCGTATCCCCTACATCGCGCCCAGTTTGGGCGGCGTCGAGAGTTTGATTGAGCAGCCCGCGCTGATGAGTTACTATGAAAAGACGACGGAAGAACGCTTGGCGTTCGGCATCAAAGATAATCTGGTGCGCTTCGCCATCGGCATCGAAGACACGGACGATATTTTGGACGATTTGGAACAGGCGCTCGCGCCATTGGTGACGCACCATCATGCGAATGGAAACCAGTCGTTTGTCCAAACAGGGCATGATTAACCATGCGCTTGGCGCTGCAATTGTTGGAATCATCATGAATTGCGCTATGTTTGCGCTCATGCGTTCGATTTCATGAAGGGGGAATCATGAGCAATACGATTGCATCAGAAAATTTCAGCAAGGGGTTACTCGTTGTATTGACCGAGACATTCGAGAAGGTCAACGGCATTTATTTGGATCGCGGCACGTCAATGTTCGAGACGTTGGCGACCATTTCGGCGGAAGAGGCGTCGCGCCCCGTGTCTGCGACCTGCGCATCATTGGCGGCACAGGTTGAGCATACGCGCTTCTACCTCGATACCTTGGAGAAGTTCGTTCGCGGCGAAAATCCGGGTGAAGTCGATTGGGATCACATCTGGAACACGGTCCACGCGGTCACGTCGGACGAATGGGAGGCGAGCAAAACGCGCCTCCGTGAGACGTATGTCCGTATCGTCGATATGGCGACAAATTACGACCAGTGGGACAACGACGATGCGATTGGCGGCGCGATTGGCATGGTCGCGCACACCGCGTATCACTTAGGCGAAATTCGTCAAGCGTTGTGTACGCTTAAAGGTGCGCGTTAATCGGTTTGCGGTCTCATTTTGAGGCATAACGTCCTATTTTTGAGGGCATGGCGCGCGCCATGCCCTTAGCGCTTGTATCGGGTCATGCGCTGATGGGTGTCCCCAATACGCGCCGCAAATCTTCGAGCGTGCCTTCGACCTCGATGGGAATGTTGGGATATGCTGGATGAATGCCATCGAGGCGATCCGCGTGATAATCCAACGTCGCATCGGGGTCTTTGAGGACGTGTCCGGTTAGGACGCCGACCACGGTTTCGCCCGGCTGAATGATGCCGTTCGCCACGAGTTTCCGTATCCCCGCCAGCGTACAGCCCGACGCAGGTTCGCAGCCGATACCCACGCCGTCGATCTGCGCCTTCGCATCCATGATTTCTTGGTCGCTGACCTGTTCGACCACTCCATTCGTCCAGCGCACGGCGCGCACCGCTTTCGGATAATTGACCGGATTGCCAATTTTGATCGCCGTTGCAACGGTCTCGGCGTGCATCGGTTCGATCTGGTCGAAATCGCGCTTGTAAGCTTGCGCCAGCGGATTCGCGCCCTCGGCTTGGATGATCGCCAAACGTGGCATCTTGTCGATCAGCCCCAAGTCGCACAATTCGCGCAGCGCCTTACCGAAAGACGAACTGTTGCCGAGATTGCCGCCCGGACATACGATCCAATCGGGCGCGTTCCAGCGAAGCTGCTGGATCGCCTCTATGATGATCGTCTTTTGCCCTTCGAGCCGAAACGGGTTGATCGAATTGAGAACGTAGATATCGAGTTCGGCGGAGATTTGCCGCACGAGCGCCAAATTCCGGTCAAAATCGGCGTTGACGCGCACACACAGCGCGCCATAGGCGATAGCTTGTGCCAATTTGCCGAGCGCGACTTGTTTATTCTGGAACAGGACGATGCCGCGCAGCCCACACCACGCCGCATACGCCGCCAGCGACGCCGATGTGTTGCCCGTCGAGGCGCACGCGACGCTCGTTTTGCCCAAGATGCGCGCTTGGGTGACGCCGCCAGTCATACCGCGATCTTTGAACGATCCGGTTGGATTTTCGCCTTCATGTTTCAAGTAAAGTTTGTCTATGCCTGCCCATTGTGCGAGGCGCGGCGCATTATACAGGTTCGTGTTGCCTTCGGGACGGCTGACGATCAGTTCGTCGGGCGCATTGGGGTAGACGAGTTCTTTGTAACGCCATACACCGCTGTTGTATGGCGCATCAAGCGTCCCCAAGCGGCGGTCAAACAATTCGCGGCTGACGCTGCGCCGCAGCGCGTCCAGATCATGCTGCACATCGAGCAAACCGCTGCACGTTTCGCAGGTGTAAATTACAGCATCGGTTCGGTATTGCCGTCCACAATCCATACATTGTAAGATGCTCGATAGCTGTGCGCTCATATCAATCCTTGACGTATGTTGAATTCATCGATGAATGTTCAAGCACGCTGGGGTGCGCTTGTCAGATTCAATGTGACAACCGTGCCTTGCAATTTCTGTCTGTAAGTATATATTGTTTGCGCGGGCGCGGTAGGTTTGCTTAATCGACCCGTATTGATGAGGGTATTGAAAAAAGTGGAATTTACCAGAGCCGAAGCCTATGCACCTGCCACGATGGCAAATCTTGGAGTCGGATTCGATGTGTTGGGGTTGGCGTTCCAAGACCCCGGCGATACCGTGATCGCGGAACGTGCGGACACGCCCGGCGTGATCATCGCCGCGATTGAGGGCGACGACGGCAAGCTGCCGCTTGAACTGGAGCGCAATACAGCGGGCGTCGCGGCGCGTTCGACGCTGCGCTTGGCGGGCGTCGGGGAGCGCGTCGGCGTGCGCCTGACAATCCACAAAGGACTCCCGCGCGCGAGTGGGTTAGGGAGCAGCGCCGCCAGCGCGGTGGCGGCGGCGCTGGCGGTCAATGCGCTGTTGGGTGAACCGCTGACGCGCGCCGAACTGCTGCCTGCGTGCTTGGATGGTGAAGCCGTCGCCAGCGGCTACCATGTTGATAACATTGCGCCGTGCTTGTTCGGCGGGATCACGCTGGCATATGGCATTCGCGCGCATGAAATTGTGTCGCTCCCGATCCCTGACGGGTTGCAGCTTGCGCTAGTGACGCCGAATGTCGAAGTGGCGACGCGCGAGGCGCGCGCCGTCTTGCCGACCGATGTTCCGCTGAAAGCGATGGTCGCGCAGACGGCACAGATCGCGCGGTTGATCGACGCCATTTATCGCGGCGATATCCCCGCGATGGCAGCGGCGATGGAGGCGGACGGCATTATCGAACCCGCGCGTTTCCATTTGATGCCGAAATTGGCGGCGGCGCGCGTGGTGGCGAAAGCGGCGGGCGCTTATGGCTTGGTGATCAGCGGCGCGGGTCCGACGCTGTGCGCGGTCTGCGCTGATGCAGAGGTGGCGGCGCGGGTTGCGTTGGCATTAGGCGCGCTGTACGACGACGCGGGCATCGGTGGCGTGGCGCGTTGTACGCCCATCAGCGTGAACGGGGCGCGCGTACTGGCGGTATGTTAGCCGTCCGACGCGCGATTGTGAAATCGTTGACAAGCCCGCGCCCGATCTCTATACTTGCCCGAAAACATGCCTTTTTCGGTCACTGAAAGTGTTCCTCAATGTCCCAACTGACATCAACGGATGCGGTACGCAATTTCATCGGCGGAAAGTGGATCGATGCGCGCTCCGGCGCGACCTTCGAGACGACCAATCCCGCGAACGGCGACCTGATCGCGCACGTCGCAGAGAGCGCCGCCGACGATGTGAACGCGGCGGTCGAAGCGGCGCAGATCGCATATCAATCGTGGCGGCTGCTGCCCGCGCCGCGTCGGGGCGAAATCCTGTATCAGGTCGCGCGCGTGCTGGAAACGCGCAAAGAGGCGCTGTCGCGGCTCATGACGCAAGAAATGGGCAAAGTCCTCAGCGAGGCGCGCGGCGACGTGCAAGAAGCCATCGACATGGCATATTACATGGGCGGGGAAGGGCGGCGCTTGCTCGGCTACACCGCGCCTGTCGAAATGCCTGACAAGTTCGGCATGGCGCTGCGCGATTCGGTTGGCGTCGTCGGCTTGATCACCCCGTGGAATTTTCCGATTGCTGTCCCCAGTTGGAAGATGCTCCCCGCGCTGGTCGCTGGCAACGCGGTCATTTGGAAGCCGAGCGAGTTCACGCCTGCCATTGCGGCTGCGTTCGTGGATGTGTTCATCGAAGCCGGAATCCCCGACGGTGTGCTGAATCTGGTGCATGGTGCGGGCGTGGCGGGCGATGCGCTGGTGACCCATCCGGGGGTGCGCGTGATTTCGTTCACTGGATCGACGGACACCGGCTTGAAAGTCTACGCGAAAGCCGCTGCGCTCGGCAAAAAAGTGTCACTCGAAATGGGCGGCAAGAACGCGATTATCGTCCTCGACGATGCCAATCTTGAGCTTGCCGCAAAAGCAGTGACGTGGAGCGCTTACGGTACAACTGGACAACGCTGCACGGCGACCAGCCGCCTAATCGTCCAGCGCGGCATCAAAAACGCGCTGATCGATGCCCTGACGGAACGGGCGAAATCGCTGCGCATCGGTGACGGTTTGAACGACGGGATCGAAGTGGGCCCCCTCGTGAATGCGAAGGCATTGGAAAAAGTCGAAAAATACGTCGCTATCGGACGCGAGGAAGGCGCGCGTTTGGTTGTTGGCGGCGAACGCGCCGCCGTCGGAAACGGCTATTTCTACCAACCGACGCTGTTTGCGGACGTGACGCGCGATATGCGGATCGCGCGCGAAGAAATCTTCGGACCCGTGCTGTCTGCGATTGACGTGGACTCGCTCGAAGAAGCTGTTGAGGTCAATAACGGTGTGCCGTTCGGATTATCGAGCAGCATTTTTACCGAGAACGTGAACGCGGCGTTCCGCGCGATCCGTGATTTGACGACGGGCATTGTCTACGTCAATCATGGCACGACGGGCGCGGAAATACAGTTCCCATTCGGTGGGACGCGCGGTACGGGCAATGGGATGCGCGAAGCGGGAACAACGGCGCTCGATTCGTTCACCGAATGGAAGTCCGTCTACATCGATTACAGCGGACGCTTGCAGCGCGCGCAGATCGATAACCGCGAAGGTTGATGCTGCTGGCTAAACTCTTGATGAGATTGTGCGAAAATGCACAACCTGATGTGTCGATTTAGCGAAACTTGCGTTAAAATAGATGCTAATGAGCATTAATCCAACATCCAACCCGCTCTATTGGGAAGCGACCTACGCGATTGCGCGGCGGTTGATCGACGTTTATCCCGATGTGGCTGTGGAAACGGTGGGAGTGGAACAATTGCATCGCTGGATCGTGTCGCTGCCAGAATTTGCCGACGATCCGACCCTGTACGATGCGCAGATACTCAGCGACGTACTCAGAGAGTGGTTCGAGGAGATAAGCAGCCGATGAGTGACTTGAATTTGCAGCAACTGCATGACACGGAATTTCCCGTTCCGAACGAGATGCAGGGGAATGTGGCGATCACCAGTTTGAGCCGGATTTACAACTGGAGCCGCCGTTCATCGATGTGGCCCATGTTGTTCGGGCTGGCGTGCTGTGCGATTGAAATGATTGCGACGGCGGCATCGCGGTATGATCTTTCGCGCTTCGGTATGGAAGTCATGCGCGGCAGCCCACGTCAATCGGATTTGATGATTGTATCTGGCACCGTCACGAAAAAGATGCTCGTGCCGATTGTGCGCCTGTACAACCAAATGCCTGAACCGAAATATGTCTTGGCGATGGGCGCGTGCGCGTCGGGCGGGGGCCCCTTCAAAGAGGGCTATAATGTGGTCAGCGGCATCGACCAATACCTCCCCGTTGATGTTTACGTTCCCGGATGCCCGCCGACCCCGCAAGCCTTGTTGAACGGGCTGATCGCGCTGCAAAAGAAGATTGATGGACAATCCATCACGAACATGGACGATGTGCCGTGGTATGGGGTGGGTCCGTCTGACCCCGTGCCGATTCCGGTGCTGGGACCCGATATCATCGATCCGCGCCAAATGGAATTGATCCGCCGTCAAGCGGAATTGGCAGCGCAAGGGCAGCCCTTCGGCGTGCGCCAACTGCCCCCCGCCGCGATCACTGACGTGCAGAAGGCGAAAGAGCGTATGAAAGTCAAGTCGAGCGCCGCTCCCGCAATTGCAGCGGGTGTGACAACGGCAGACGATGAAGCGTTGGCGGCACTGCGTAGCAAGAAGCGTGAAGAAGCCCTCGCCCGCAAACGCGCGATGATGCAGTAGGAGTAACTCATGACCGATCAAGTGACTCTCGCGCCCGAACGCGCCAACACGATGCCGCTGGAAAACGCGGTCGATTATCTCAAGCGCAAATACCCAGACGCGATCAAAGATGATACGCGGCAGGGGTACAGCGGCGTCATCGTGGATCGCGCCCATCTGGTCGATGTAGCGCGCACCATCCGCGACGAACTCGGCTTCAATTATCTATCGAGCGCGACGGCAGTCGATTATCTCGGCGTCGAAGACTCGATGGAAATGGTCTATCACGCTTATCGCATCGCGGGCGGCTCGGCGCTGGTCTTCAAGGCGCAGACGGCGCGCGAAAATGCCGAAGTGCCGTCGCTGATTGAAATTTATCCCGGCGCGGACTTCCAAGAGCGCGAAGCGTATGACCTGTACGGCATCCAATTTCCCGGACACCCGAATCTCAAGCGCATCTTGCTGTGGGACGGCTTCGATGGGCATCCGATGCGCAAGGACTGGAAAGAAGCTTACTACGAAGAAGAAACCAAGCCGTTCGACAGCCGTTGGCCGAAGGGTTATGTGCGCCGCGCCGAAGAACTAAACGTGTTTGGCAAGAACGTGCGCTATCCAGCGGATCTCGATCTGTCCAAACTGTCGGATACGTCGGAGCAGTCGCTCTACAGCGGCATGGGGTTGGGCGTCGATGTTGAGGGGATCGAGGACGAAGAGGGCATCCACACCGATAAGCTGATCGTCAACTTGGGTCCCCATCACCCCAGCACGCACGGCGTATTCCGCATGGTCGTGACACTGGAAGGCGAAACCATTGTCCAGCTTGAGCCGGTCATGGGCTATCTGCATCGCAATCACGAGAAAATTGGTGAACGCAACGCATGGAATCACAACATGCCGTTCACGGATCGCCTCGATTACATTAGCAGCATGAGCAACAATCTGGGCTACGCGCTGGCAGTGGAAAAACTGATGGCTGCGGGCGCGCGTTATCAGCCGCCGACGTATCGCGCGGAAGTCATTCGCGTGTTGATGGTCGAACTGACGCGCATCGTCAATCACTATTGGGCGATTGGCTTCTTGCTCAACGACTTGGGCGCGTTCTTCACGCCCGCGCTGTACGCGATTGCCGAACGCGAGAAAATCCTCGACTTCTTCGAGGCGACGGCGGGCAGCCGTATGATGTGCAATTACATGCGCTTTCAGGGAATCGCCAAAGATTTGCCGGAACGCATTCGCAGCGTCAGCAATCTGGTCAACGACAAGCTGCGCGACTTTAACACGCTCGATTACCTCACCGAACTGATCAACGAGCGCATTCCGCGTTCCATCGATGAACTCGACCGCTATCTGACCGACAGCGAGATCATCAAGGAGCGCACGATTGGCGTGGGTTATCTGCCGCCCGAAATGGCGATTGCGTACAGCGCGGCGGGTCCGCTGCTGCGCGCGTCAGGCGTGCCGTATGATGTGCGCCGCGCCGAACCTTACAGCATCTACCCGGAACTCGATTTCGATGTGTCTGTGCGCTACAACGGCGATATCTACGACCGCTATCTGATTCGCCTCGACGAAATGCGCGAGAGCGTGCGTATTCTCAAGCAAATCTTGCCGCGCCTCGAACGCACAAAGGGCGAAAGCACGTATGCGGGCAACAAGGCGATCTATATGCCGCGCGTGCCGATTGGCGAGGCATATGGGCGCGTCGAAAACCCCAAAGGCGAACTGGGCTATTACGTTGTCTCGCAGGGCGACCCCAAGGGGCCCCAGAACCCGTGGCGCTATCATGTTCGCGCGCCGTCGTTCATCAACTTGACGCCGTTGGGCGCGATGTGTCGCGGGCAAAAAGTCGCGGATGTCGTGGCGATCTTGGGCAGCATCGATATTGTGTTGGGCGAGACCGACCGTTAGGAGTAACGTATGTACGGAATGGGTATTCTAAAAGGATTGAGCGTTACGCTCAAGCATCTCGTCCGCACGTATGTCGATGATATCAAGTACGCTGGACGCAAGTATCTGCGCCAAGAGAACTTTGAGGAACGTCAGGGCTTGAAGGCGGATGGCGCGTTCACGGTCATGTATCCCGAAGAAAAGCTCGCCGTGCCAGAACGCTTCCGCTTCGTGCCGTTCCTCGTCGTTGAGGACGCCGATCATCCAGAGCGTGCTGGCGAAGATTGGTGTACATCGTGCGGCATCTGCGCGAAGGTGTGTCCGCCGCAGTGTATCTGGATCGTGCGCGGCGAAGACCCGGTGACCAAGCGCCCTGTCCCGCAGCCAGAAGCGTTCTTCATCGACATCGATATCTGCATGAACTGCGGCTACTGCGCCGAGTTCTGCCCCTTCGACGCGATCAAGATGGATCACGATTACGAAATGGCGAGCTACGACCGTACCAAGCATCACATTCATGACAAGGCGAAACTGAGCAAGCCGTTCAGCTATTGGACGAGCATCGCGCCGACGACCGCGTTTGAAGAAGCGCGAGATCGCGGCGGTTGGGAACATCCAGACATTATCAAAGAGTTCAAGAAGTCCGGTCGCACTCCGACGCCGGTTAGCGAAGCATCGTCGCAAGCGAACCTCAACAGTGCCGCTTTCGTCGCCAAGCAGAAGGCGGACGCCGAAGCGGCGGCTGTCGTCGCCGCCGCGCCGAAAGATGCGTCTGCACCGCCTGCACCCGTCGCCGAAGCTACACCAGCCGTATCGGCGTCCGGCGAGGTATCACCGGAAGAACGCAAGCGCCGCCGCGATGAAGCCTTGGCGCGCAAGAAGGCGAAAGCTGACTCGTAAGCACAATCTGTTCATACACAAGGCGATCCCAATCGGGATCGCCTTTTTTGTTTGCAACTGATGCGATGGAAGGTGCAGTTAGCGCATTTGGGTGAGTGCGATGGCGTGGGTTGGCGTTTCCACGAGTGCGAACACCGAATCCAGCCCGATGATCTCGAAGACCTCGCGGACGCGCGGACGAAGCGTCGCCAAGATCACATCGCCGTCCAATGCGCGCGTGCGCTGCCATGCGCTGACGAGGACTTTGATCCCGGCGCTGCTGATGTAATCGACCTGCGCCATATCGACAACAATTCGACAGTTGCCGACGGACAGTTCCGACGCCAGCACCGTTTGCAGCGTGCGGCTGGTTGAGCTGTCCAAGCGCCCCGACAGCACGAGTACGCGGAGTTTGTCGGTCAAGCTGGCGACGCTGATGCGCAAGGGTTGGTTGAAAGTGGGCGCGGAGTCAGCGTGCGGCGCGTTGATGATCTTCTTCATGACAAGATGATTGCGCTGATCGGCATACCGATAGCTAACTTCATCCATGAATCGCTTGATGAAGGTGATGCCCCAACCGCCGGGCGTGCGACCTTCGGCGGGTAGTCCGTGTACGGGTTCCGAGATATGCAACGGATCGAATGCCGCGCTGTCGTCGGTGATGGTGATCACGAAGCGATTATATTCCACGCTGCACACAATCTCGATCACACCGTCGATGCGACGCAGTGCGTAGCCATGTTCGATCACATTCGTACAGGTTTCATCGACAGCGAGATGACAGTGATAGATGGCTTTTTCGTTCAGTCCAGCGTCGCGCGCCGCCCCGATAACGAAATCGCACGCGCGCGGCACGTTTTCAAGGACGCCCGCAATCGTCAATTGACGCACATCCATGCGCGCTCACCTTTTCAATAACTACCGACTGCTTCGCCTTGCGAAGGGAAAATTTGAAACACCGAATCCAGTCCAGAGACTTCAAGGACTTCCATCACTCGGTCGGAAGGGTGGGCGATGCGCACATCGCCTGCGCTGCGCTGCACTCGTTTGTACGCCATGACGATTTCGCGCAGTCCGGCACTACTCATATACTCCACGCTGGATAGATCGAGGACGATGCGCGTGTGTCCATTATCGATTTCGTCCGTCAGCGCCGCGCCCAAGCGATTGGCGTTTGTACTATCGATGCGCCCATTGACTTGCACCAGTGTCACGTCTTGAAGATTTGAAACTTGGATGTTGATCATCCCGTCCTCCAATTTGATCGGGAGAGGGAAGCAAAAACGCTCATCATGAATCCCAGATTGCGTGTATTGTGTCAAGAATGGCTTGATGCGTTTATCCGCGACTCATGCGCTCTTGATACAATTCTAGAGAACTTTTCGGGAATCGAGAATGATGAACTTGACAACGATCCTGACCTTCACGCTGTTATTCACGTTTTTGCTGTTCATTTTGCAGCGCGCCGAGCCGAAAAAGCGCCTGATCGTGCTGTTCGTGTTGTTAATTCCGGCTGAACTACTGCGCCGCCTGATCATGTTCCGTGAAGTCGACACGGAGGGGTTGATCGCGTTCGTCCTAGCGGTGATCCTGAACTTCGCGTTCTATCTGTTCGTTGGGCGGTACAACCCCGTCGCCAACAGCGATCAGATCCAAGTGATCGGCATGGACGACTGAGACAGGCGGGGCGTGCCGCTGGCACGCCCTTACGCAGAAATTACCCAATCACCGTTAGCGGGATCACGTCAGCGGCTTGCAGCATCACGACGCTGATGCGCGCGGCGGCGTTCTGCGCCATCTGGGTGAAGGCGCGCCCGGCGGGCGTTTCTGGCGCGTGGATGACGGTAGGACGCCCCAAATCGCCGCCCTTGCGCACTTCGGCGTCAAGCGGGATGCGCCCCAAGAACGGAACGCCGCGTTCCTTGGCTAAGCGTTCGCCGCCGCCCGTGCCGAAGAAATCGCCTGCCATGTTCTCAACGATGCCGAGAACCGGGACATTAAGCTGGTCGAACATCGCGGCGCTGCGCAGCGCATCCGATACGGCGACATCTTGCGGTTGTGTGACGATAATCGCGCCCGTCAGCGGGAAAGATTGTGCCAGTGACAGCGGCGCGTCGCCCGTTCCCGGCGGCAAGTCCACAATCATGTAATCGAGATTGCCCCATGTCACATCCATGAAGAATTGGCGGATTGCGCTGTGCAGCATCGGACCCCGCATGATCATCGGTTTGTTGGGGTCAATGAGAAAGCCCGTGCTGATCACTTTGACGCCATATGCCTCAATCGGGATCATCTTGTCGTCGATGACGCGCGGACGACCATAGCCGAGTCCGGTCATCATGGGGACGTTGGGGTTGAGGATGTCGGCGTCGATCAAGCCGACGCGCGCGCCCGCTTCTGCCAGCGCAACCGCGAGATTGACCGAGACAGTACTCTTGCCGACGCCGCCCTTGCCGCTGCCCACCGCGACGATGCTGCGAATGGGCAGCCCGTCCATGCGTCCAAACATCTTCTTGTCGGTCGGTACTTGCGCATCCCACTTAATATCGATGCGCTGGATGCCCGACACGACGCCGACGAGCGCCGCTTGGCAGCGTTCTAGAAAGACATTCTTCAGCGGGCAGGCAGGCGTCGTCAGCACAATCGTGAAGCGCGCCGTATCGCCCGCGACGCTCAGGTCGCGCACCATATTCAGCGTGACAATATCGCGGTGGAGTTCTGGCTCGATCACGGTACTGAGCGCCGCCATGATCTGTTTGTTTTGATCGCTCATGTTGGTTTTCCATCTTTTTTCAGCACACACTACGAATAAGTATAACGCGCATGAGCGAAATTCCGCAGGGTCGATTGTCACATCTTGCCGATTTTCGCTGTCCTGTGCCGACATTTTGGCTCTTCCGCAAATTATGTGGAATCGTGGATTGAGGTGCAGATGGATTACCCTGAAACGCTGTGTCCGTGTATTTATTCACCTATCCATGGGATTAAGCTCAAAATCCACAAATTTGAACCCAAGAAACACATAATGAACCCAATAGGACTGGGGCAAAATGCGGTCTGCACGGGTAGGTGAATAA
>DAOTUQ010000074.1:0-27410 GCA_034437055.1 Anaerolineae bacterium | reverse complement strand
TTGGCAAATTGAAACGCCAAATTTGTCTGCGATGAGAATAGGCTCTCCCTCAAAAGATTGAGGGTTTTTGTCGAAAACAACCTATTTCTCCCTCAAATGACGGCTGAGTAGTTACCAATGCGCCGACTAAATTCAAATCCAAGCAACGGATTGTTGACCGTTTCAGGCTCAATCATGAGACTTGAAGCATTCTCGATGCTCGGCAATGTACCGTTAGGCAGCCAGATTTGTAAATTGTCTAGCTGTAGTTTTGACGAACTCGTATTTGCATCGGCAGCGATGGAAACGGTACCATTTGGGAGCGGCGCACTGTCAATATAGCTGATTATGGGCGAACCGTTAATCGATATCGATATTGTCGAACCGACAATCGATAATTGCAGCGTTTGCCACGCATCACTTGGCAATGTTACAGCAGCGCTAACCAGTAGAATATTTTGTTTGAATAACGAAAAAACACCGTTTGTATCCATCACTAGATCATAACTACCTGTATAGCTCTGGCGAGCGCGAACGATGATGGGAGTCGCGCCCCCAAAATAATTGAACTGAAGAAATACATCTTGTATATTCGGATACATAAAATATAAAGGTTCAGCCGCAACCACACCCACAAGAATATTTCCACTATCAGTGGGTGTGATTCGCCACGACTCATTGATAGCCCAATCAACCATCGGGGCAAAGTCAAATGTATTCATCGAGCGTAGTATAAAGTTTTCTGGAAGCGCGATTGGCGTACTGACGGGATTTTCAGAGATTGTGCCTTCGATGGGTTGACTAAATAGTGAAATGCCATCGTTTGTGTCGGGCAAAGGTGTCGCTGTAGATAAAAGCGGCATTTCAGGAGGCATAAGAGGTGTAATAGCTGCGCCCGAATAACCCGGCGTCTCGCCCTCCGTGATCGTCCCCTCTTGCGACCCAACCGACATGAGATTGAGCGCCAAGAGGACGATGAGCAGCAGCATAACCACGAGGATGCGACGACGCATGAGCTTTTACCCATTTATGCAACAGTAACGACTGCTGATGATAGTACTATTTTTTTTTGCGCGTTGTCAAGTCAGATTGTGTTAAGGTTCATCGCGCCGCCCCCACCCGCAATCCGCCCCCAAAATCCGCTATAATCAGCCCCATTCCCTATCCATTCACACACGCCTGAGGATCATCCCATGTCGAAATTGCAAACGTTGATCGCCCAACGCCGCGCCGTGCGGGATCGACTGCTGGCAGAGGGGCGCGCGCCCTATCCCCAAGACGGACACCGCACGCACACCAACGCCGCCGCGCTGGCAGCGCCGCACGATACGACTGTGACTGTCGCCGGGCGCGTACGCGTGATCCGCGAGATGGGCAAGCTCGCGTTCGTCAAAATCGAGGATGAGAGCGGCATGATCCAACTGCTGCTGCGCCGCGACGACACGCACGAATTCGCGCGCCTCAAGTCGGATATCGAAGTCGGGGACTTCATGCGCGCCACCGGGACGCGCTTCCTCACCAAAGCGGGCGAAGAAAGCGTCCAAGCCGCGACGTTTGAACTGTTGGCGAAGGCGCTGCGCCCGCTGCCCGACAGCTATTACGGCTTGGCGGACGAAGAACAACGCTACCGCCGCCGCTATCTCGACTTGATCATGAACAAAGACGTGGCAGCCGTGTTCCGCAAGCGCAGCCTGATCATCTCGTCGGTACGACGCACCTTGGAACGGCACAGCTTCCTCGAAGTCGAGACGCCGACGCTGCAACCCTTGTACGGCGGCGCGAACGCGCGCCCGTTCGTAACGAACATCAATGCCTATGACGGCATGGAAATGTACCTGAAAATCTCCGACGAGTTGTATCTCAAGCGCCTGATCGTCGGCGGGCTGGATCGCGTCTACGAGATCGACAAAGATTTCCGCAACGAGGGCTTGAGCTATCGACACAATCCCGAATTCACGATGATGGAGTGCTACGCCGCCTACTGGGATTACGCCGATATCATGCGTTTGGTCGAAGAAATCTACAAAGATGCGGCGATTGCCGCGACGGGCAGCGATATCGTCCCCTACGATATGGTCATCGGGCGGAACGAGGATGGCACAGCGATCATCGAGCGCGTCGAACTGAATTTCCGCGATCCGTGGGCGCGCGTCACGATGAAGGACGCGATCAAGACGCATTTGGAAATCGATGTCGATGCGCTGTCCGACGCGGAATTGGGCGCGGAACTCCGCCAGCGCCATCCGAACGAAACGTCCGAACCGTTCGTGCGCGGGCTGGCGATTGCCAAGCTGTTCGAGGCAACGGAAGATCGCTACCTTCAGCCGACGTTCATTATCGATTTCCCGCGTGAGACGACGGCGCTGTGCAAGCCGCATCGGGACGATCCGACGCTGATCGAGCGCCTAGAACCGTATATCGCGCGCATGGAAGTCGGCAACGGCTACACGGAACTCAACGATCCGGTCTTGCAGCGCCAGTTCATGACCGACGAAAGCGGCGCTGAAGCGCATCCCATCGACGAGGATTTTATTCAAGCGTTGGAATACGGGATGCCGCCCGCCGGGGGCTTGGGCTTGGGGCTGGATCGCATGGTGATGCTGCTGACGAACCAGAGCAAAATCCGCGATGTGCTGCTGTTCCCGACGATGAAGCCACGCGCAGCGTCGGATGTGGAGGCAGACGATGAAGCTGGGGACGCTTAAAACTCGCGTGGAGTGTGCTGCATATGTATAAGGTTATCTTGATCGCTTGGTTCGCTTTAGTGGCGGGTATCGGATCACATTTCGAGACAGCGTATGCACAAGTGCCACCCGGGGTTATCAATGTTGCTTGGAGTCCAGATGGTCAGTACGTTGCCGCCGCAGGTAAGAACGCATTATGGTTTGAAAATCGGACGACGGGCGCGGTCACATCACTTGCAGCCTATTCTGGAATCGCGGTTGGTTTAGCATGGAGTCCCGATAGTCAGCGTCTCGCCACGAGTGGTACGGATGATGCGCCCGATGGACAAGTCAATACCGCGTATGGCGACCTCAATGTGATTCGCATTTGGCATGTTTCTGGCGCGCTGTTGGCAACATTTTCGGATTTTTACGACTTGGTTCAAGCTGTGGATTGGAGTCCCGACGGAACACAGCTCGTCATTGCGACTGTTGGCGAGACGGACAGCGTGCGCGTCTTGGATATGACCACCTATGACCCGATTCCTATAGTTGCTTGGAATGTAACCTATGCTTCCAACGTTGCTTGGAGTCGGGATGGCGCACGGATCGCTTTCGGAACCCCTACGGGTGCATTCATCGTTCCGAGCGCGACGCCATTATCATTCAGTCAGCTTTCAGATTATGCTGTTGGGTGGCGTAAACAAGCTTTTTCCATACGTTGGAATCCACAGAGTACGCGCGTTGCAATTGGCTATCGAGACAGAATCCTGGTTTGGGACCTGCTCACTTGGCGTCAAGTGTGGGCAATCACAGCACATAGCGGAGTTGTTGAAGGGATTGCATGGAGTCCGCGTGGCGATAGCATTGCCAGCATCAGTTCACAAGATCATAGGGTCAAGATTTGGGATGCTGCCACAGGCGCGCACGTTGCCACCTACCCGAACGAAAGCCGCGTCGCATCACTCGGTCTAGCGTGGCATCCTAATTTGAACAGCAGCCAATTGGCTTATGGGGGCGAACCTACGACGGTATTGACATTCGTTCAAGTGCCTACCGACTCGTTGCCCACATCTCCTTTTTGATATCCGCTATCATCGATGTGGATGAGCCGCTACATGAACAGCCGCATCAAAAAGTTGTACGCCAGCGCGTGCGCCGCCGGGTTCGCGTCGCGCTTGACCAACTGCACGCTGATGCGGATGTGCCGATTTTGCGCGCGCTCCATCCACTCGCGTCCCTCGTTCGCCGCCCACTCGGTCACGTACATCGAGTCGGTGAAGATCGTTACGTCTTGCGCGCGGCTGTCCAGATGGGCAATCGCTTGCAAAAACGCCATCAACTCTGCGCCGTTGTTGTCCGCGCCTTGTAACGCGCCGACCAGATAGCCGCTCGGATGCCCACCTTTGTAGTAGCAGACGCCATACGCGCCCACGCCCTGCTGATACGAGCCATCGATGTAAATCACGATGCCGTTTTCCGGCGCGCGCGGACGCTCATCAGAGGTGGACAGGTAAATTGAGGTGCGTTTTTGCAACCCGTAATGCTCGGTCGAGACGGCGACGGGCGTCAAATACGGGATGATCGCCGTGAGCAAGCTCATGAATGGATGCTCAAACGGGAAATTCATGTCGCCCGCAAAGGTCAGCTTGTAATGGCTGTCGTCAATGCGTAACACTTCGCCCGGCTCATCGAAAAACGTCTCGTAGAGTTCTGACAGCCGAAACAACAGTGGCTCCCACGACTGCGGCAAAATCGGCGGCATCGAGCGCGTGGGGACGATGGCGCGGCGGTTCGATGATGGAGCGATTTTCGGCGCAGCCCTTTCAGGGGCGGCGCTGGACGAGCGGGCGCGACGGCGCGGTTTCTGTGCGCTCACGGGGATAGTGATGTGAACATCCGATCCATCACGCTTGACGACTTCGAGATTGGGAAAGGTGCTTTTCAGGCTGGAAAGCCGCCCGGTCACGTTTTTGGGGATTTGGAGGTGACATCGCCACACATCGCCGTCGATTTCAGCGGTAATGAGGGTGCCAACATTCGATTTCACGATTTGTTCGATGCGTTCGCGTTCAATCACGTTCGTTGTAAACCACGCTTTATGGTCTCACTTTTACAATCAGGATAGCACAACGCGCACGCAGGTGGGAGAGGTGAGTTGGGCGGAGGGGCTGCCCTACTCTCGCAGCCCCGCTATCAATGCCTCGTGCAGCGTCCCATTGCTGGCGACGATATCTGCGCCGTCCCACAGCGCCCGCGAACGCGCGCCGTCGATATCGCTGACGCGCCCGCCCGCCTCCTCGATCAGAAGCAGCCCTGCGAGACAGTCCCACGAGTGGATCTGCTGCTCCCAGAAGCCATCGAAGCGTCCCGCCGCCACCAACGCCAATTCGAGCGCCGCCGTGCCATAGCGCCGCAAATCGCGCGTGCGCATCAGCATCGTTTCCCATTGGCGCAGATTGTTGTCCGCCATGCTGTGACGGTCGTAGGCGAAGCCCGTGACCATCAGCGCGCGATCCAGCGTTTCGCACGCCGAGACGCGCATCGGCTGCCCATTGAGGGTCGCGCCGAAGCCGCGCGCCGCGCTGAACATCATATCCAACACAGGCGCGTAAACCACGCCGACCAGCGGCTGCATCGTCTGATCTGCCAGCGCGATGCTGGTGCAGAACAACGGCAGATTGGCGGCGTAATTCATCGTGCCATCCAACGGATCGATGTGCCACGCATACGCCGCTGACTCCACGTCCGCGTCCGCGCCGCTTTCCTCGCTGACGACGGCGAAATCCGGGTAGAGCGCGCGCACCAGCTTGAGGATCACGGCTTCGGCAGCGTGGTCGCCTTCGGTCGCAAAATCGCGGTCGCTGGTCTTGTAGTTGAAGGTATGCGGCTGATTGTAATGGCGCATCAACGCGGAGCCAGCAGCAAGCGCGGCGATTTCAGCGTCGGCGCGGATGGTTTGCAAATCGATCATGGCGTGTCCTCAACATAATCGTAGGGGCGTCTGAAATGATCAAACGCCCCTACGTGCATATTCAAATGGGGAGGCGGGGAATTAAACTTCGGTGACGGCGCTGGCTTGATTGCCCTTGGGACCCTCTGCGATTTCAAACTCGACTTTGACGCCGGTTTCGAGCTTTTTGTATCCGTTCATCTGAATCGCACTGTAATGAACGAACACCTCGGCACCGTTGTCGGTCTTGATGAATCCGTATCCTTTTTCAACGCTAAACCATTTCACGACGCCGCGAATGCGTTGAGCCATTCTGAAAAACTCCAATGGTGCTAAAAAAATGATGCGAGAACGCCCGCATGACCAGCGCCTCGACTGCCCGCCAATGGAATTCAGGAAGTGCTGGACAAGTGCATGGCTACGCACAGTCTAGTCTAGGTTTTGCGCGCTTGTCAAGCGTTCGCGCCGCGCGCACGCCACCTATCGAAAGCGGGTTGCAGCGGCGTATCAGCGCCACGCTCAGCCGCCGCTGCTAGACGTAGATGTTTCCCCTACCGCCTCAGCTTCGGGCGTGCTGGTGTCCAGCGCGCCAGACTCCAGCACATTGACGCGCGCTTGCAGCGTGGCGATCTCCTCGTTAAGCTGTTCAATGGTGCGCGCTTCAGCGCTGTTAGGGGGCGCGGTCATGTTCACAATCGCCACCAACAGCAGCAGACACAAGCCGATGATCAGCAGCACTTCTGACCAATGTTCCTGCAAGCGCGGCGTCTGCGGCGTCAAGCGAACTTCATTCTGATGGACATAGCCCAAAACTGGCTTATCCCACAGCAGATACACGGCAGACCAACCGGGAAAGACATCGGGGATGTAGCGCAAACGTTTCTTTTTAATGTCATAGCGAAAGGCATTGGTAAAGACCATCACGTTTGAGCCGATGCCCACACCGCCCGGCGCTAAAACGGGCATCTTGTGGACGCGCAAATCGCGCACCACTTCGAATGTCCCGCGCCGCCAGCGCGGATCATCGAGATTCGGGAACGGCATCGGACTGCGTCCGCTGAACGCTGAACGCCCACCGAAGGTTGAAAATCCTGCGCCGCGCAGGGGTGTGCCGGCTGGACGTTCGTCGCCAAGCGTGGGGCGCGCATCGTCATCACTGCTCGGCAGGGTGCCACCGCTCATGCCACGCATCGCTCGCCAATTGGCGTCCACCCGATCCCAATCGAAACCGAGCGCACCGCTTCGACCCGCCTCAGGTGGGACATTACCCGGCGTTCCCCCTGCGCCCAACGCGGGAAGATCGTCACCCTCGTTCGACGCATGATCGCCCAATCCGCCGAGATCAAGATGATTGTTCACATAATCGTCGAACGGGCTTCGTTCGGCGTCCGGCTCAGGTGGAATATGCTCAGGCACCGCCGTCTCCGTGAAATTCAAATATGCGGAATTTGCCTTACTCTTAATAATCGTTTATTTTAACACGTCCCTCGCAAAATCACCAAAGGGACAGATGTGCGCATTATCCTATAAGCGTGCGTCAAAATCATCCCCAAAATATCATGGTCAGCGATCATGGGCAAAGGCGAGCAAAAGTCATGACTGGTCAAAAAGCTGAAAACGAATCAACGCAGAGCAACGCAGAGAAAAGAAGCAAGAGTCTTCCTTCTTTTCTCTGCGCCTCTGCGCCTCTGCGGTAAATGTCCTTTTTGCGAAGTTATCGACGTGCCGATTGGCGCTCAACCCCCATTCGTACTCAGCCACGATTGGAAGCGCAAGAGATCGGCGCGTTCCGGGAACGCCACCACGCGATCCGGCACGAACGACGCAGACACGCCCGCTGCTGCCGCCTCCGCAAACCGCCCCCCGACGCCCGTCCCATCTGGCTGGCGCAGACCGTAAGTGCCGAGCGCGTTCTGCGCCGCATCGCCCGTCAGCCATGTCGCCAGCAGATCGACGGCGGCGCCTTCGTCCGCCGTTAAACCAGTATCCCAGCGTGCGAGTGGGAAATCGAACACGACCGCGTAGGTCGGATACGCGATTTGGAACGGATCGCTGCCGACCAGCGCCCCGCTCCACTGCTTGAGCCATTCGCTCTCCGGCAAGAGCGCAATTTGGGCAACCGTCGCGCCGCTGGCGGCGATACGCTGCGCCGGTGACGCCCCCAACGTCGTGAAGTTAACGCTGTCCAACAGCGGACGCAGCCAGTCACGGAAACCCGATCCGCTCAACGTCGCATCGGTGGGGGCGTCCGTACTGCTATAACTGGCGGCGGCGGCGACCATCGTCAGCAGTCCGGCGGCATCGCGCGTCGGCGACTCGAATGCGAGATTGACGTTACCATTCAAACCGCTCGACGGTGCGACCGCATTCCAGCGGACACTTGCGGCGGCTTCGGCGACACGCGCCCAGTCGAACGCCGCTGCCCCGTCGCTGGTGAGCGCCGCGACGTAACGCGCGAAGCCGCCCCAAACGAGCGTGGTCTGCGCCAGCGATGGCGTGACGGTCACAAACGGCAGCCGCGTTTCGACAACATAATCGACCGACGCCGCCGACAGCGCGATCCACGCATCCGGGTGATTGGCGTCCGTCCACGGGCGCTCGGCGTCCGCCCACAGCGTCAGATCGTCGGGCTGCGACGGATGCAGCACGAATTCGACGCGCTGTCCGGTCACCGTGAGCGGCTGCGTCGCGTTGAGCGCGTCGATCTGTGCGCGCGTCCAATCTGCCACCACGGGCGACGCGGCGACGGTCACGGTCACGGCGGGCTGCGAACGCAAAAACTGACTGACACCGACGACAGCGACCGCCACTACCACGAATAGGATCACGAAAATCGTCCCGCGTCTCATGCGTTTTTCCCTTGTATGTGCAGCTTACATCTATCAGAATAGCCGAAAGCGCCTATGCGCACACCCCCAAAGGCGGAGGGATATCTGTTAAAATTGGGGAACTTAACCTTCGTCTATTGTGGAGCGAATGACAGTGAATCACATAAATCGATGGAAAACGCGCGCGCGCGTGTTGGCGGCACTCGGACTCATCGGCGCGCTGTTGATCGGGGTGCTGGTGGTCAGCGCACAAACCACGACTTACACGGTCGTCTTTGGCGACACATTCGAGGGCATCGCGCGCCGCTTCGACATCTCGGTTGAGGCGCTGTTGGATGTCAACAATTTGGCGCGGTCGAGCGTCGTCTTTCCCGGCGTCGTGCTGGAAATTCCGCAGAATGCGCCGCCATTCGGATATGTCGCGCCGACGGGCGACGATTTGAACGCCGCGCAAAGTCGGAGCGCCGCGCGCGCGGGGCGGCTGTATGTGTTGCAATTTGGCGACGTGCTAGATTTGATCGCTGTGTATTACGATGCACAGATTAGATGTCTGATCGACGCCAACGCCATCCCCAACCCGCAGCGTATCCCCGCCGGGGCGATCCTGCTGATCCCGAATGACTGCGCGCCCTACGATGGCATGTCGAGCATTGGCGTCGCGCGCGGCTATGAAGTGGGCAGCGAACGCGCCCTGCGTCCGGCGACGCGCGCCGCTGTCCAGACCGACATCGTTGTTTCGATACCGACCACTTCACAAGGATAATTCATGACGACTCCCCTTCCGCAAGACCCGCTGTCGTTCGTCGATTGGAAATGGGCGGATATCGAACCGCATTTCCGCGATCTCGAAGCGCGTCCGCTGACCGATGCGTTGGTGGTCGATTGGCTCACTGAATGGCGTCACCTCGCACAATTGATCAGTGAAATCGAATCACGCTTGAGCGTCGCCAAAGACCTTGACACCGCCGATCAACCAGCGACGCAGCGCTATCAAGACTACTGCGAGTACATCGTCAGCCCCGCGCGCGAAGCGTCACAGCGGTTGAAAGAGAAGTTGATCGCCAGCGAACTCGAACCCGAACGATTCGACGTTTACCTGAAAACGATGCGCACAGAGGCGGCACTGTTCCGCGAGGCAAACTTGCCGCTGTTGGTTCAAGACGACAAGATGGACGCGGAATACAACGCGATCATAGGCGCGCAAACGGTCGTCTGGAACGGCGCGGAACGCACGATCCCACAGATGCGCCCCATCTATCTCGATCCGGATCGGGAACAGCGCGAGACGGCATGGCGATTATGCGCCGCCCGTCAGCTTGCCGACCGCGAAACGCTCAACGCGCTGTGGGCGCGGACATTGACGCTGCGCCGTCAGCTTGCCGCCAATGCGGGCAAGCCGTCGTACATCGAGTTTCGCTGGGATGAACTCGCGCGCTTCGATTACACGCCGGACGACTGTTTCGCCTTCCACGACGCGATTGAACGGGTGATCGTCCCGGCGGCGGAGCGCATCTACGAAAAACGCCGTCAGCGGTTGGGCGTCGAGTCGCTGCGTCCGTGGGATTTGGACGTTGACCCACTCGGACTCGACCGCTTGCGTCCGTTCACAGCGGGCGACGAGTTGGCGACGACGACTGCCGAGCTGTTCCGCCGCGTCGATCCGCAGCTGGGCGACTATTTCGACACGATGCGCCGCGAGGGACTGCTCGATCTCGATAATCACAAGGGCAAAGCGCCCGGCGGCTACTGCACCGAGTTCTGCGCCTCACGCCGTCCATACATCTTCATGAACAGCGTCGGCTTGCACGACGATGTACAAACGATGCTGCACGAAGGCGGACATGCCTTTCATAATTTCGAGTCGTATCATCTGCCGACCTATTTGCAGGGCGATATTCCGATTGAGTTCTGCGAAGTCGCGTCGATGAGCATGGAACTGCTCGCCGCGCCCTATTTCACGCGCGATCAAGGTGGCTTCTACGCGACCGAGACCGACGCCAACCGCGCCCGCGTCGAGCATTTGGAGGGCATGATCCTGTTCCTGCCGTATATGGCGGTTGTGGACGGGTTTCAACTCTGGGCATATCGTCACCCTGACGACGCGATGAACGCCGCGAACTGCGATGCAGCATGGGGCGCGCTGTGGGAGCGCTTCATGCGCGGCGTCGAATGGGGTGGCTTGGAGGCGGAAAAGGTCACGGGCTGGCATCGCAAGCAGCACATCTTCCGCTATCCGCTGTATTACGTCGAGTACGGCTTGGCACAAGTCGGCGCAACCCAAGTGTGGCGCAACGCCGTGCAGGATCAAGCGGGCGCGGTAGCGGCTTATCGGCGCGCGCTGGCGTTAGGCGGCACGCGCCCACTGCCCGATTTGTTCGCGGAAGCGGGAGCGCGCTTCGCGTGGGACGTCGAGACGCTGACCGACAACCTGACGCTGATCGAGTCAACGATTGCACGGCTCGATCCGGCGTAAGTTAAAAGAACGACTGAGGACTGAGTAGGGGGCGTCCCGCTGGAACATCCGATTGCGGCGGGCGTGCCAGCGGCGCGCCCTGCCGTCAAATCACCCGTTTTGAACTCCGTCCTCAACCCGTCTTTTACTTCTTGATCCCCAACAGCCCCATCTCATACTCCAGCCATTCGCGCATTCCCACGTCCAGCGGGCGCGGATCGTAGCCGAGTTCGCGCTTCGCCTTCGCGTTTGATCCAATGTACGTCACGCCCGCCGTGATGCGCAGCGTCTCTGGGTGGAACATCTCCGGCAGCGGCATGATGGCAGCCAGCGGACGCATCAACGCGGACGACAACTTCATCATCGTAGGCGCAATATGGAGCTTGGTCATCGGAACGCCCGTGATGCCCGCTGCGATGCGGAAACCCTCGATCATGCCATGAACGGGACCCGCAATGATGTAACTTTCGCCCGGCGTCCCCTTCTCCATCGCCAAGATATGTCCATTGACGATATCATCGACGTGCGCCCACGCGAACGAGGTCTTTTCCGGCAAAATCGGCAGTTTGCGCTGCAAATACTGGACGAACGCCGTCCGCGTGCTGGAGGTATCACCGATACCGTAGACCAAGCCGGGCATGACGATCACCAGCGGCAGCCCTTGCGCGATCATCGACTCGGCAACAGCGTGCGCGGCGGCTTTCGTGCGGTCGTATTCGCTGATGTGCGTCCCATGAAAGCGATAGGTTTCATCGACAATGATTCCGCCCGTATCGGAGTTGACCGCCAGCGTACTGGTGTAGACACCCTTGGGAATCTTCAGATCGCGCATCAGTTCCAAGACGTTGCGCGTGCCGTCTACGTTGATCGCTTGCGCCATGCTGCTGTCGCGCACACCGACTTTGTACCAGCCGGCGACGTGGAATACGCCGTCCGCGCCCGTCATGGCGTCGCGCATCGATTCTTTCTCGGTCACGTCGCCTCGATGCACCGTCACGCCAAGCGCCACCAAATCGCTCGCCTTGTCGGGATGGCGCGCGGGCGCGACGACGGTATGCCCACGCTCTACGAGGGCGCGCGCCAAGCGTCCGCCGATGAATCCTGTCGCTCCGGTCACGTAATATCGCATTGATTCTCGCCTTTACACAGTCAAGCCATGCCCTGTTTCTACATCACGATCAATTTATACCCCGTTTCGTCCTCGATGTTCTGAGCCACTGCATCTATTTGTGTCGAATCAACTGCCGTCGCCAGCGCGACCGCCACTTCGCCGCGATCCGTGCGCAAGCCGGGATTTTTGCGCGGCAGCCAGCCCGCCGCGCGCAAAATCGCGTTGACGCGCGCCAAAATCGCCGTCTGATCGGGATGCGGATGTAGCGTCATCGCGTAGCCCGTTTCAGCGGCAACCGCCGCAATCGCAGCGGCAAAGCGCGCGCCCACTTGCGGCGAAATGAACGTCAGCACGATTTGCCCGTTCTTCAATCCCGCGCGCATCAAGCCGAACGGTTCGAGCGCCTCGCGCACAACCGCGTATGCCGCATTGATTTCGATGGGCGCGCGCGCGTCGGACGGCGCTTCGACGGCGGGCTTCGGCGCTTGCTTCGGGTTGATGCGCAGCGTATAGCCGGTCGTCGCGGCGAATGCGCGCGTCATGGCATCTGCATCGAACGCGCCCGTCAATTCGGCGTGCAGTTCGCGCTTATCGGGGAAAAACGAGATGCCTTTGAGCGTCGCGCCCACCGGAACGCGTTCAGCGAGCGCGTTTTGCAGCGCCTGATGCGTGGTGAGGGGATGGACGACGATTTCCCAGCCCGTCGCCTCGCCCAACGCCTCGATATTCTCGATGTACTGTTCCGCCGCCACATCGGGATAATCGAAATACAAAATCAGCCGCAGCGCCGCCACCTCCATCCCGGCTTTGCGCATCCCCGCCGCCGCCGGGAACGCCTCCAACGCCGTTTGGCGCGCGGCATTCTGCTCCATGCGCTCGGTCGGCAGCGTGAGCGCGGGACGCAGCGTGCGATCCAGTTCCAACGTCGCGCCGTCCGCCGCCATGCGCATGATGATCGCCAACAGCGCCATGTCCTCCGACGCGATGCCGCGCGTCGATTGGGGTTGCAGCGGCGCGGGTGGGATCAACGCGCGCGGATTGACCGTGCCGCCCTCCGCCGCCAACGCTTCGCGCACATCGAGCGGCAGCAGCACATCCGAGTATTGGCGCGCGACGCCAATCAGGTGGCGAATCGCGGCTGCCGTCGCTTTGCGATCCCCCGTGTACGGCGCGATGGGATAAATCAGCGCATCGGCGGGGAATGGCTTGGTCGCGCCGTTGGACATGATCGCCTCAAACGAATCGATGCCCACCTTGACGATCACGCCGATACGCGGCTTGCCGTCCTCGCGCATGTAGGCGATCATCCCCTGCAAGTCGGGGAACGCCGCGATCAGCGCGCGCCGCCGCTGAATCGCCTCGATTTGCGCGCGCGTCCGCGCTTGAATGCGCGCCCCATTCGCGGTGAAGTGCATCCCTTCCGCGCGGATCGCGGCGGCGACGGTCTCGGCGTCCTTCGCGTCACCGGTCCAGACGTGCGCCAATTCGCGCGCCGTGAAAAAGCCGCCCGCTTGCGCCTTGACCGCCTCCCACAGTGTCGGCACATCGACCACCGCCGCGCGTCCGCCGCCCGCTGCTGCCGCCGCCGCGCGCCCGATCCCCCACGCCTTGCGCTTGTACGTCAATTCCACCGTCCCGCCCGACTGCGGGAGCAGAACGCGCTTGGAACGTGCGCGCAATGCCCGCGCGAGGCTGTCGCGCGCCGCCGGATCGCCGTGAACGAGCATGATATCGTCCGCGCCGAACGCCTCCGCGAGGCTCACGAGTTCGGCTTCGTCGGCGTGCGCGGACAGTGAATACGTCCCCAATTCGCAGCGCACGGAAACGGGCTTGTTGGCGATCCGGATCGTGACTTCCTCGCTCTCGGCGCGATCTTTGATCGCCTTCTGGATCGCGCGTCCCGGCGATTCTTCGTCCTGATAGCCGGTGAGTAGGATCGCGTTGCGCGCCTCACCGGCAAGGTGTGTAGCGTACAGCGCCGACGCGCCGCCCGTCAGCATCCCCGATGAGGCGACGATCACAGCGGGGCTGGCGGAATGGGCGATTTCGTCGCGTTGTAACTGCGTTTCGACCGCTTGCACCCGGTCACGGAAGAACAGCGGCTCGTCGCCCGCCGCGCGCGTTGTCGCTTCGGGCAGCCAGTCTGCGAACTGGCTGTACGCCTTGCAGACGGCGCGCACCATGCCATCGGCGTAGACGGGCGCATCGATTTGATCGCGGTAGGCGAGGATGATTTGCAGCACTTCTTGGGCGCGTCCGAGCGCGAACGCCGGAATCAAGACTTTGCCACCCGCCGCTGTCACGCGCTTGAGCGTCTCGATCAAGCGTTTTTCTTCGGCGGCGCGGTTGGCGTGCAGCCTGCCGCCATAGGTGCTTTCCAGCACGAGCGCGTTGGCTTTGATATTCGGCGGCGCGGCTTTGGTGACGGCGCGCTGTGGCGTCAGCGACAGATCGCCGGACATGATCAGCGTCCCCTCCGCGCTCTCGATCACCAGCGACGCCGCACCGACGATGTGTCCGCTGGTGTGGTACGTGACTTGCAGTTCGTCGCCCAAGCGGATCGGCTGACGCGGTTCGACGGGCTGCATCGCCGCCAGCAAGCGATCCACCGCGACGGCATCGAACAGCGGCAGTTCGCCTTCTTCCTCTTGCTTCGACTTCATGATGCGCTGTGCGTCGGCTTGCAGCACGCGAATCAGCGCCATCGAGGGCGCGGTTGCTAGCACCGGAACGTCGGGATACTGCTCCACGATCAACGGCAGCGCGCCCGTATGATCGGTGTGCGCGTGCGTGACGAGGATATGATCGACGCCGCCCGCCGCGCTGATGAGTTGCAGATCGGGCAGTTGGTCGTCCTCGATGGCGCGGCGCGCTTTACTGCTGATGCGAATGCCCGCATCGACCAACAGCCGCTTGCCCGCGATTTCGATGAGCGTGCCGCTCGCGCCGACTTCATCCGCCCCGCCGAGAAAGGTCAAGCGCATAGGATATGCCTCTTGTTCATGCTGAACCGAAAAAGACTTCGCAGACGTAATGATAGATTAAAAAACTGAAAAAGATTTCAACGCAGAGGAAAAAAAGAGGCTCATGTTCAAACCGAGTGCCTGTAGGCGCGTCCAGGTGGGACGCCCGCCGCAATCAGTCAAGCCGCTGGCTTGCCCCGACACCAACTTGAACATGACCCGCAAAAGCGAGCATCCCTCAAACTTGTCTCTGCGCTCAAGTCTTTTTCGTTTCAAGCCGTGCCAGTGTCACCCGCCGATAAAATCGCGCATCAAGAAGCGCAGTGCCAGCGGCAAGCGGCGCGCCCACACGGTTTCGCTGTGAACGCCTTCGATTTCCTGCACATAACGGACATCCGTCTCGTCTTGGTAGCCCTGCGTGATCAGTGCCGCATGGACGGCTTGCACATCGTCGCAGAAACAGCGCGCCAAGCCGCGAAGGGTGCTGCCCGGCGGCTCGTATTTTTCGCCCGTGCCAGAGTCGAGATACACGCGACCTGGCGGCGGCGGTTCGGTTTGCCCGACATAGGTCAAAATTGCCTTGTCCGCAAACCAGTACGCCCCGCTCATCGACGCGCACATGCCGAAGATTTCGGGGCGGCTCATGTAACCGTAGATGCTGATCAGCCCGCCCATCGATGAGCCGACAATGCCCGTGGCGGCGCGCTCGGAGCGCGTGCGAAATTCGCTGTCGATGCACGGTTTGAGCGTGTCGATCAGGAAGTCGAGATACTGATCGCCGCGCCCGCCGCCGTAATCGGGGTCGATGAAGGGCGCATACTCGTGGACGCGATCCATGCCCCCGTTGGCGACGCCGACGACGATACATTCGAGGCGCAAGACGCGCTCCAGCGCCACCATCGTCTCATCGACCTCCCATTCGCCGGAATAGCTCGACGCCCAGTCGAACAAGTTCTGTCCGTCTTGCATATAAAGCACCGGATAGCGTTTGTCGCCGCGCAAATACGACGGCGGGAGCAGCACGAAGATATCGCGCCAATTGTTCAACTGGGGGCTGTAAAATCCGGTGGTGACGAGCAAGTTCCCGACGACGCTGTGCTGTGCGGGGTCTTTGTCGAGCATGTAGGTCTGCCAGTGTGCCATGTGTTTATCTTTCGATTTTGAGCGGTTGACTAAATAATCTACACCATGAATGATGTTTGACATGGCGCGCGCTGCACCTACTTCAGCCGCGCCTCCACGAGCAGCGGCGGACGCTGCGCGATGAAGCGGCGCAGCGCGTCGATATCACCGTGCGGACGCTGCACGTAGCCCGATGCGAACGCGCCGACAATCTCTGCCAGCAGATCGCGCAGGGCGTCGCCTGATGCGGTTTCGGGGTCGTCCGCAGTGGCGGCTTCGGCGGCAGTGTCGAGCGGATGCGTGATGGTGAAGTGATTCGCGCCGCGCAGCGCCATGAAATACGCATGACCATGCCCACCCCCGATGCGATCCCACAGCCGCCGCACCAGCACCGCCCCCGTTTCGCCCGCCGCGCCAAACTGAGCGTTCAAGCGCGTTCCGATGCCATCTTCCGACGCGGCGATAACCAGGGTTGGCACATCCGATGGCAGGACGGGCAGCCCACCCGGCTCATGTCCAGCGCGATCCAGCAGATCGAGCGCGTTGGGCGCGAACGCGAATGCCGCCGTGACCCCCAAGAAGAAGCGGCGCGTCGCATTGTGCAGCGCCAACCACCCGCCTGTGCCGTGTCCGCCCAAGATCAGCCGATGGGTGTCAAGCTCGCCGTCGAGGATGTCGCGGGCGTTGATGCGTTCCAATTCCGTCAGGACGGCGGGAACAGCGGGCGCGCTCGGCATCGTACCATAAATCGTCGGATCGAGCGCCGCGAACTCGATGCCCGGCGTCAGCCGCCCAATGCCGCGATCCGACTGGACAACCCAATCGTAGGTCACGACGGCAAAGCCGCGCGCCGCCAAACGCATCGCCAGCCAACCGTAGGAGGCGGCGCTGCACATGATGTCGGGCAACAGCAGGACAACAGGATACGGCGGCGGCGTCACCTTATCCGACTCGGCGGGCAGATGGACGCGCATGAAAATCGTGTCGTCCGCCGCGTTAACATGGGGGACGGTCGCCGTTGTGACCAAGAGACGGATCGGCATGAATTAGCCTTTCAAATGCGTGACAAACCAACGTGTCAGCGCCACCGTGAGGCGAACGCGGTTGGGCGTCTTCAAAATCATATGTCCTTCTTCGGGAAAGACCATCAACTCCACTGGGACGCCACGCGCTTGTAGTGCGGCGGTCAACTGCTCGGCTTCGATCAGCGGCACATTCGTATCATTTTCCCCGTGCAGCACCAGCGTCGGCGCGATCACGCGGTCGATCTGGTGGATCGGAGACAGCGCGCGCAGCAGTTCGGCTTGGGTATCGGGATCGCCGTACTCGATCTTGGAGACCGCCGCCATCCAGCCTTCGGTATGCTGAAAAAACGTCTCAAAATTGACAATGCCGCAGATATTGACGCCCGCCGCGAAGCGTTCTGGGTACTGTGTCAGTCCCGCCATCGTCATATAGCCGCCGTAACTGCCCCCCATGATGCCGAGCCGCTTGGGCTGCGCGAGTCCGCGATCCAGCACGTAACGCGCGCACGCCTCGATATCGCGCACGCCGTCGAACCGCTTCGCGCCATCATCGAGCGTCGCATACGTCTTGCCAAAGCCGGTCGAGCCGCGCACATTTGGCGCGAACACCGCGATGCCCTGCCCCAACAGCGATTGATACCACGCATTCAGCGTCGGGCGTTCTTGCGCTTCGGGTCCACCGTGAAAGCTGAGGACAACCGCAGCGGGCGCATTGAAATTCGGCGGCACATACAGCCAGCCCGACAGCGGCAGATCGTCATGCGCGCGGAACTCGACATATTCGGGGCGCACGAGCGCATCAAGCGCGATGCCCGCGTGCGGCGCGGCGGTCACTTGCGTCCAATCGTCGTCATAGCGCCAAATATTTTGTGGGCTGTTCGCGCCGATGGCGGTGGCGGCGATCTGTCCATCAGCAGCGATGCGAACTTGCGTGATGATTTCGGCGGGGAGCGGCGGAAACGCCATCCGCGCAGCGGTCGTCATGTCCAGCCGTTCCAATTCGCTCAAACCGCCCTTGTTCCAGATGAGAACCGCCCATGTTCCATCGCCCGCCAGCGTCCAATCGCTCAATTCAGCGTCGTCACGCGCGGCGATGATTTCCGCAGTGTCCGGCACGCCCTTCGCCATAGCAATCCGCGCCAGCGCCGCTCGTTCGCGCCCGATGTCGGTGATCAACCAAATCGCCTTGATCGATCCGTCCTCGTGGTAGGCAAACTCGCCGCTGATACATTTTCCCGGCGGGTCGTGCAGCGTGAGCAGCGTCTCTGCGCCCGTGTGCAGATCGACCAGCCACAAATTGCTGTCGCCGCGATTAACCATTCGATACAACAGCGCCCAACGTCCATCATAACTGATCGCTTCGATCTGTCCGATGCCCTGATTTTGCGCCGCCATGTGCAAATCGCCCGTTTCGGGATCGTACAACCACGCATCCATCGCATCGGGCGTGCGGCGGCTGGACGCGAAGTACAGCCGCCCATCGTCCGCCCACCCGCCGAGCCAATTGTTATCGCGCCCGCCGTCGGTGACGCGGCGCAGATCGGTTCCATCGGGGCGCACGAGATAAAGCTGTGTATTCAGCCCACCCGATGGCGCGACGCCGATGGCAAGCCATACACCATCGGGCGACCAATCGAGCGCGATCACCTGATCATCCAACGCGGTCACTTGCGCCGGAAAGCCGCCCGCCGTCGGCATCATCCAGACTTGCGGGCTGCCGCTCAAATTCGATAGAAAAACGATGCGCGCGCCGTCCGGCGAAAAGCGCGCTTGATGGCAGTAGCCGATGCGTGCCATCCGGCTGACCGTCGTTTCCAATGACTCCAGCGTCGTCATGTCAATTGCCCCAAAAATAGATTGCGTCAAGAACGGCGCGCAAGTAATACAAATGAGACGAATGATAATAAGGCGCGCGACTGGAGAAACGCGCCAGAGGTTGGGGGTTCATGATACCTACTCCTGTGCCATGATGATTGTACCGTAGAATGAGTCGTAGGGCATGATGTGCCATGCCTGCACACGGGGGGGGAAACCATCGATGGACTGTCCAAAATGCGGCACGACCATGAATTACGACACGACCGCCGGATTATATCGCTGTCCCAAATGTTTGCATCGGGTCGAGGCAGCGCGCGAGACGCTCGAACAAGCAGCAGCGCGCATCCGCGACAAGGGCGCGCGCCCCGCTGTGCCGATCACCTATCGCGGCGAGGTCGAAGCGCGCACACTCACGTTGTTCGAGCAAGGACACGACGCGCTCTGGAACGATGATCCGGCAGCGGCGCGCGGCTTCTTCGAGCGCGCGCTAGGGATGCAGCACGATTTCGTCGATGCGTATCTGGCGCTGGCGACCATCGCGGACACGCCCCAGCAGAAGCGCGAGCATATCGAGCAGGTGTTGGCGCACGATCCGGGCAACGCCGAAGGCTTGCGCCAGATGATGATCATCACCGGACGCATGACCGCTGCGCAAGCCGAACGCAGCCGCGATGAGAACGCCACGCCAGATGTGCGCGCTGTCGATGAAGCCGCCGTCACGACGCACAAGACGATCTGCCCCATGTGCGGCGGGCGGCTGACCGTCGATGCGACCAATCGTCGCGTCGTCTGCGCCTTCTGCGGGCATACCGAACCCATCGAAAACCGATCAGCAGGCGGGGGCGACGTGTTGGGCATGGCATTGTTGGAACAGCGCGCCACGCCCGTTAAATGGGTCGTCGGCAAGCGTATTCTCCAATGCGATCAATGCGGCGCGGCGCGCACGATTACGCGCGCGGATGTGGGCAATCTGCAACAAATGTCGATGCGCTGTCGCTTCTGCGGCTCAAATCACGTTGTGTTAAACGACGCGCTCAACACGCTGCGCCAGCCGTCGCATCTCATCCCATTCCGCGTGAATGAAGACAGCGCGCAAGCCGCGATCCGCGTGGCGCTCAAGTCGTTTGGCGAAAAACTGGTCAGCGGCATCTTCAAGCACAATCAAGTCGTGCGCGCCGATGTCGAACCCGTGTACGCGCCGTTTTGGGTCTTCGATGCGCTCTTGCGCGTCACCCAGTCGCGCATCAACAAGCGCACGCCGCGCTCGTATCAGGAACGCGAGACGATGCGCCCCTACGAACAGATCGAATACACCGACAGCATGACGGGCTTGTGCGTGCCGGGCATGAAGGCGCTGCCGGCGGACGTGGTGGGCGATTTGGAACGCTTTGACCTCAGCAGCGCCGTCCCGTATCAGCCCGCGCTGTTGGCGGAACGCCCCGCCGCGCTGTACGACATCGAGTTCGACCACGCCGCGCTGGATGCACAGAGCATCGCCTCGAAACTGATGCGCGAACGCTACGAGCGCGATATCCCGTCGGAGATGGAGGTCAACACGTTCACGCTGCCGATTCAGATGACATTTTCGCTGATGCTGCTGCCCGTGTGGATCGGGACGCTGTATGAGCGTGACGGCGATGTGCGAACGGCGCTCGTTCACGGGCAAACGGCGCGCGTGGCGATGGGACGGGGGCGGAAAGTAGTTTGAGAGCGCATGAGGGTTCTTTAAGGAAACTCGCCTTTGAATTGCCACCCATCTTTTGCTATGATGAAGGTGTACGGGCGTTCTAAAGAGGAGCGAATAGTGTCCCAAGAATACATCGAAATCCGCGGCGCACGCGAAAATAACCTGAAGAATGTGTCTCTGCGCATTCCCAAACGGAAGATCACCATTTTCACGGGCGTTTCGGGTTCGGGCAAGTCCTCCATCGTCTTTGACACCCTCGCCGCCGAAGCCCGCCGACAGCTCAATGAAACATTCAGCACCTTCATCCGCAATTTTCTGCCCCGCTACACGCAACCTGACGCAGATGCCATCGAAAACCTGAGCATGGCGATTGTCGTGGATCAAAAACGCTTGGGTGGCGGATCGCACTCGACCGTTGGCACCATCACCGACATTTACACCATCTTGCGCCTGTTGTTCTCGCGCGTCGGACAGCCCGCTATCGGCAACCGGAATATGTTCTCGTTCAACGATCCACAAGGCATGTGTCCAGAATGCAATGGCATCGGGCGCAAAATTGGCGTAGACATGGAACGCTTCCTCGACACGTCCAAATCGATCAACGAGGGCGCGCTCTTGTTCCCCGATTACGCGCTCAACAGTTGGGGCTGGAGTATTCTCATCCAGTCGGGGTTGTTCGATAACGATAAGAAACTGTCCGACTACAGCGATGATGAGATGGAACGCCTATTACACGGCAAACCGATCAAAATTGAGACGACGATGGCGGGTAAGCCATTCAATTTGACTTTTCAAGGCATTCTCGAAGAATTTAGCCGCAAATACATCACGCGCGATATCAAAACGATGTCCGAGCGCACGCAGAAGATGGTCGCGCCTTACATGACCTTCGGACCCTGTTCGCTGTGCAAAGGCGCGCGGCTGAGTCAGGCGGCGCTCGGCTGCAAAATCGATGGCTATAACATCGCGCAGCTCACCGCGATGGAAACGGACGATCTCATCGACGTTGTGCGCGCGATCAGCGATCCCATCGCCGCGCCGATGGTCGCCAGCTTAAGCGAACGACTGCAAGACCTGAGCGAGATTGGTCTAGGCTATCTGAGCCTCAACCGCGAAACCGATACGCTGTCGGGCGGCGAATCGCAGCGGATCAAGATGGTCAAGCATCTGGGCAGCAGCCTGACCGATGTGATGTATATCTTTGACGAGCCGAGCATCGGCTTGCACCCGCGCGATGTTCATCGCCTGAACGAACTGTTGCAAAAGCTGCGCGACAAGGGCAACACCGTGATCGTCGTTGAACACGATCCCGATGTGATCAAGGTGGCAGATTACATCGTCGATGTGGGTCCCTATGCGGGCAGTCGCGGCGGCACGATTGTCTATGAAGGCAGTTTCGACCAACTGCTCCACGCTGACACGCTGACGGGCAAACATCTCAACCAGTCGGTGCCGATTAAAGCGAGTTTCCGCGCGGGCAAGGGCGCGCTGAAGATTGCCAACGCCAAGCTGAACAACCTGCAAAACGTCAGCGTCGATATTCCGATGGGCGTGCTGACGGTGGTCACAGGTGTGGCGGGTTCGGGCAAGAGTTCGCTCATCAACCAAATGTTTTTGCGCCAACATCCCGAAGCGATTGTCATTGATCAGGCGGCGGTCGGCACATCCAGCCGCTCGAATCCCGCCACCTACACGGGCATCATGGACGATGTACGCAAAGCGTTTGCCAGCGCCAACAAAGTCAGCCCGGCGTTGTTCAGCTTCAACTCGAAGGGCGCGTGCGAGACGTGTCAGGGTTTGGGCGTGATTTACACCGATCTGGCGTTCCTCGATGAAGTCAAAACCCCGTGCGAGACCTGCGGCGGCAAACGCTTCAAGGATGAAGTCCTCGCCTACCAGCTCAACGGCAAGTCGATCAGCGATGTGTTGGGCATGTCGGTTCGGCAGGCGCTCGAATACTTCCAGATCAAAGAAATCGTCCGCAAGCTGAAGGCGATGAGCGATGTCGGCTTGGATTATCTCACGCTCGGTCAGCCGCTCAGTACGCTGTCTGGCGGCGAATGCCAGCGGATCAAGCTCGCCAGCGAACTGCACAAAAAAGGCAGCATCTACGTGATGGATGAGCCGACGACGGGTTTGCACCGATCCGATATCAGTCACTTGTTGGCGATCATGAATCGCCTGGTCGATGCGGGCAACACCGTGATCGTGATCGAACACAACTTGGATGTGATCAAGAATGCCGATTGGATCATCGACATGGGTCCCGAAGGCGGCAACAAAGGCGGCAGAGTGATGTTCGAGGGGACGCCAACGCAACTGATCAGCGCGCCACAATCGCTCACGAGCGCCTATTTGCAGCCGCAGCCGCGCTTATAGTTTGGAGGGGTATGTGTGGGCGGGCATCCCAGTACGACGCCGATACGCCAGTTAAGCCTGTTTCATTCACAAAACACGAAACGACCGCCGCGCATGAGCGCGGCGGTCGTTTCGTGAGCCGGTCACGCGCGGCAAACACGATGCCCATACCGCCTTCGCCCAATTTTTCGGGGAGCTGATATCGTCCACCGACTGGCTCAAAGTCTATTTGATTCGTCATCACTGTCTGCCCCCGCTACGCAATGCGCTGTATGGGGTCTTTAATCGAGAAAAGCACCAGCGTGCCAATGCCGACTCACCTATCGTCTACACGCGAGTGGATCGCACAGAACGGCGCGACGATGTATTATTACGCCGTTTTACGTTGAACGAATCGCGTTTTGGGGGGAACATTAAAATGGCTTTATTTGATCTGTCGCTTGAGGAACTGCAAACCTACCGCGCGCCAACGTCCGCGCCGGATGATTTCGACTCGTTTTGGGCGCAAACGTTGGCAGAAACGCGCGCGCTGCAAACGCCGCCGATCTTCGCGCGCATCGACAGCGGGCTGCGTTTGGTGAACGTAGACGATGTGACGTTCTCCGGCTACGGTGGGCAGCCGATTAAGGCGTGGTATATCCGTCCGGCGGGCGTGACCGAGCCGCTCCCGTGCGTGGTCGAATTCATCGGCTATGGCGGCGGACGCGGCTTTCCACATTCATGGCTCGATTGGGCGAACGCGGGTTACGCGCACTTCGTGATGGACAGTCGCGGGCAGGGCAGCGAATGGCGCAGGGGCGACACGCCCGACTTGCACGCGGGCGGCAGTCCGGCGATGCCCGGCTACATGACGCAGGGGATTCATGATCCGCAGCAGTATTACTACCGCCGCTTCTACGCCGATGCCGCGCGCGCCGTCGAAACCGTGCGCGAACGCGCCGATATCGATGGGGGGCGGATTGCGGTCACGGGTGGCAGTCAGGGCGGCGGGTTGTCGATTGCGGCGGCGGCGCTCGTCCCCGATGGGGTACAGGTGTGCGTCCCCGATGTGCCGTTCCTGTGCCATTTCCGGCGCGCGGTGACGCTGATCGATACCCGTCCGTACAACGAAATCGCCGGCTATCTCAAGACGCAGCGTGATCGCGTCGAGGCGACGTTCCGCACGCTCGATTATTTCGACGGCGTGAACCTCGCACCGCGCATCAAGGCAGCCTGTTTTTTCAGCACCGCCTTGATGGACGACGTTTGCCCGCCGTCAACGGTGTTCGCGGCGTACAACGCGCTGACCACGACGCAGCCGAAGCAGATCGCGGTCTATCCGTTCAACAAGCATGAGGGTGGCGGCGATTTGCATTTTGTGGAGAAGCTAAAGTTTATACGCGGGGTGTTCGGATATTGACCTCGGTGAGATTCGAACTCACAACCCTTCGCTTAAAAGGCGAGTGCTCTGCCGTTGAGCTACGAGGTCACACAATCATCATTATAGCCGACACGATCACAAATTCAAGGTGTGAGTTAAGTCCGCCAACAACCGCAGCCAACCGCGCAGCGGCTGTTCAGGTTGGGCGCGCGCCTCGCGGATCAGCCGCTGCAGCGCCGCTTCTTGCAGCAAGCGTTGTTTGCGATCTTCCAGCGTCAGGATGTCTTTTTCGTGCGTGAACATGAGCCAATCCCCTCTCGAATGCGATTACCAGTTATTTCGCAGCCGACAGGGGATTTGTTCAATCGAATTTTGCTAGGGATTACACGCCGATATCGCGCCGCTGATACGCTGCCATACCGACCCCGATCAGCCCGACCGCCAGCACGGACAAGAGTGCTATATTCGGAATCGACAAGCCGTTCTGAATCACGTTCGTTCCGTCGTAATAGCTGTAGAACGAGATCGCGCGCAGACTGTCAACGAAGCTGCCCGGTGCGGAACGTCCGAGCGTGTCCAAGAAATAGCTGCCGAAGATGAACAGCGCCGCCGCGCCCGCCGCCGTGCCGCGCCGCCGAAACAGCGTCCCCGCCAGCACCGTGAACGCCAACATCACCAGCGAACCGGGGATCATGTTCAGCGTACCGAGCGTCAGCCGTCCCATGTCTACGACCAGCGCGGGCGTCATAGCGACGCCAACCACCAAGCCCACGAACGAGAATGCGATCACGCCGATCAACATCAGCCCATAGGCAACCGACTTCGACAAGACCAAGCTCGTCCGCGTGATTGGCAGGCTCATCTGCACATCCATGATGCCGCGTTCCTCATCGTTGGCAGTCACGTTCAAGCCGCTGATCACCGCGTAGATGCCGAAAACGATCATCATGATGCCGTAATACTGCGAGGCGAGGTAGCCTTCTGGCGTGCCGAAGAACGCCGCGTCCGATGTGCCAAGCATGGCTGTGACGATGGCGGGCATCGACTCGATCAAGTTCGCCACATCTTTCAGCGCATCCACGTCGGGAATCACGACCACCTGCATCCACGTCAGCACGCCGAGCGCCACACCCCAATACAACATCCCGCGCCAATGGCGGCGCAGTGTCTCGTTAAAAAGCGCGCTGTTGAAACTGTTCATGATTTCATCTCCACTTTGGCATGATTGTTCGCGCCATTCCCATAGTACGTCAGGAAGATTTCTTCCAACGTCGGGTCTTGTACATGGATGTCTTCGACATAGCGATCTCCCAACGCGCGCAGCACCGGATCGAAATCGCCTTGCAGCCGCAGTTTGAGCGTCCGCCCGTCAACCGTGACCTCGCTCACGCCCGGCACGTTCGTTAGGCGCGGCACGGTCGCGGTATCGCGGAAGCGCAGCGTCACCCAATGGAAATCGACATGCGTCAGATGATCGACGCGCTCGACGGTTTGCAACTGCCCGCCGCGCAAGATCGCCACGCGGTCACAGATCGTCTGGACTTCGCCCAAGACGTGCGACGACAAGAACACCGTTTGCCCCGCCGTGCGCGCTTCGATCATCATCTGATTGAAGATCTGCTGCATCAGCGGATCGAGTCCGCTGGTCGGTTCATCGAGGATCAGCAGTTCCGGCTTGTGCATCAGCGCCAGAATCAAGCCAATTTTGCGCTTGTTGCCCGTCGAATACGCGCGGATGCGTTTGTTCAGATCGAATTGCAGCCGCTCCGCCAGTTGGTGGACGTATTCCAGATCGACGCCGCCGCGTACTTTGCTGAAATAGCGGATGATCTGCATCGACGTTTGGTTGTCCCACAGGTTGAGTTCGCCGGGCAAAAAGCCAACGCGCCGCCGAATCGCCACGCTGTCCCGATTCACGTCCAAGCCGAACACCGACGCGCGCCCCGCCGTTGGGCGGATCAGATCGAGCAGCAGCTTGATCGTGGTCGTCTTGCCCGCGCCGTTGGGACCCAAGTATCCGAAGATTTCCCCTTGATTGACCGTCAGCGTGAGCGCATCGAGCGCCTTCACACCGCGTCCATAGGCTTTCGTCAGCCCTTCCGTTTGGATTAGTGCTGTGTTCATGGTGTTTCATCCCCCTTCGTTCGCATCGATTTGAGCGCGTCCACCCCCCACGCCAACAAGCGGCGCAGTTCTTCCGTTGCTTCACGCCCGACGCTTTCGTCGGCGTCACCGCCCAAGCCGTCTTCGAGCAAATCGCCCAACGCCGCCCCGAACGCCGCAAGGGGTGGCAGCGGCAGACCCGGCAAGAACTCGTCGAGCGTGAAAAACCCCTGCCGGATCACCGACATCATATAGACCACTATTTCTGGCGCGATGTCAGCGCGGATCAAGCCCAATGTCTGATACTTCTTGACGAAATCGACGCTGACGCCGAATCCGCTCTGTATCATCCCTTGTCCACGCAACCGTCGCATGTAATCCCCCAAGACGCGCCGATCCTTGGCGTAAACCGCCTTCAACAGCGGATTTTCCGCCAGCGCGATCAGACTGTAGCGATACACGTTGAACAGCGTCGCCCCGCGCGGATCGGCATCGAGTCTTGCCAGCAGTTCGCGCGCCAGGCTTTCGCTTTCGCGCAGCAGCAGGGCATCGAACAGCGCCTCTTTGCCCTTGTAATGCAGGTAGATCGCGCCTTTCGAGACGCCCGCTTCGTGCGCGATCTCATCGACAGTCGTCTTATCGTAGCCATAGCGCGCGATCAGCGCGGCGGCGGCGGCAAGAATGCATTCTGAGCGTTCGGTGTTGGGTTCTGCCAAATCTGTGCTATCCGTTTTGACTATTTGACCCGATTAGCTAATCCAGTCAAATAGTATCATAAAGGCAAGCGGCTGTAGCTCCCAATAATTGGGGGGCAGGACTATTGCATCAAGATACGAGGTCTCAATTGAAGAATTCACCTCACCCCCTGACCCCCTCTCCGTACGTATTTATTCACCTACCCGTGCAGACCGCATTTTGCCCCAGTCCTATTGGGTTCATTATGTGTTTCTTGGGTTCAAATTTGTGGATTTTGAGCTTAATCCCATGG
>DAOTUQ010000073.1:0-61859 GCA_034437055.1 Anaerolineae bacterium | reverse complement strand
ATTCACCTATCCATGGGATTAAGCTCAAAATCCACAAATTTGAACCCAAGAAACACATAATGAACCCAATAGGACTGGGGCAAAATGCGGTCTGCACGGGTAGGTGAATAAATACTTTTGATGCGATTGCCCTGATCTCATGCTCTACTGGTCATTTAATGTATGAACATTGTAATGTCAATGGTACGTCTCCGCGTGGCTAGTACGAAAGTCGTCTCTCAGTATTGTTACAAAGACTTTTGTTTTCACTGGACACCCCCTAAGATGGATGAAGAACGTAAATCATGAACGACTTTTGAAATTTGAAAGCGATTTCTGGTTGACAGAGATTGCCCGCGAATAAGACAGGGAGCCAGACCCAATGACGCAAACGCGCAACATTGAGCAGCCACAAGGCGCAACGGAAACGCCGCATTTGGATGTGGACAGCCTCTTGTCAGTGCTGATGAATGATTTGACGGATGCCGATCTTGACGCCACCAAGCCGCCGCGCGCACCGTCCGTGATCGACACATCGACGACGCCCGCCGTGCGTTCCGTACACCGTCGCGCAGCCTACATTGCGCCGACCTCGAATGTGCCAGAGCGCGTGCGCGAGTTGTTCTCGATGGACACAACCGAGATGAAGCGCGCGACTTTCGGCGTGGATACGGATGCCAATGATGGCACGGTTGACTTGAGCGCAAAACAGCCGCCGTTTGTAGTGGACACGGTGTCGGACGAAGCGACCCTGTTTGAGGCGCTGTCGGAACGCGAGAAGCGAATGCAAATCGAAGAAAAATGGTTGTCGGAACAACGCATTCGCGTATATATCGAAAAGATGCTTTTGGAAGAACAAGCGCGACGCTTGCTGCTCGAAGAACGCTTGGTGTTGGAGCAGAGCGCACGTTTGATATCAGAACGGCGCGTCACGGCGCTGACGCAGCAGATAACCTCCGAAAAAGAACGCCGCGCGCAAGCGATGCAGCATTTGAAGGCTTTGGAAGACCAGCTATCCTCATAAATCAAAACGGATCGGGTGTTCCCGATCCGTTTTTTATAGCGCTACAACGCTGTAGGGGCGCGGTACGTGTGTGTCGCCCGCCCCAAACCCCCTACTTGTGCGTTGCTTTAGCTTTGCCCTCCTGCCAGCAGCCGCGTGAACAGCCCTTCGTCGCCAAAGAACGTCGCGCGCGCCTCAATCCAACCATTGAACTCTGCAATCGTGAACAAATCGTCAATCACTGGGAAGCTGATCGTTTCGTCCCGCTCAACCGTCGCGGGCGCGGTGTCGGTTGGAAGTTCGACGCCTGCATCAACGATGCCATATTCCGCGCGCACAAGCGGGTTGACCGGACGGAAACCCTTGTTGGCGAAGATGCGCTGTGCGTCGGGCGTCCATAAGAACTCAACGAAGGCTTCGGCGACCTCGCGCGTACCGTGCAAATCGACATACGTATCGACCACGGCGACCGGATTTTCGATCAAAATGGTCGAGGTGGGATAGACGACGTGATAGTCGCTGCCCGCCGCGATCCCTGCGTAGATTTCATTCTCGTAGGTGATCGCCACCGTGCCGATGCCGCGCTCAAAGGTCAAGAAGCTCTCGCGCCCATCCCGATCCAGCGCGCCAATGTTGCCGATCAACCCGGTCAGGAACGCGGTCGCGCCGTCGTCGCCCGCGTCGTATCCCTCCACGAACCCGCGTCGTGCCGCGCCATACGCGCCGAGAATGTTCCACTGCGCGCCGCCGCTCGTCGCCGGATCGGGCGTGACAACCTCGACGCCATCGCGCGCCAAGTCCGCCCACCCGTTGATGTTGTCGGGGTTGCCCGCGCGCGCCGCCAAGACGACGACCGACTGTGTGACGAAGCCGTTGTAATCGTTGTCGGTCTTCCAATCCGCGCTGACCAAGCCCGCATCGACCAAGCGCGTAATGTCCGGTTCGAGCGAGAGCGCGACGATATCTGCCTCGAAGCCGCCCGCCACCGCGCGCGACTGTGCGCCCGAAGCTTGATACGACTCCAAGACGATCACCTGCTGCCCGGTCTGTTCCTGCCAGTCGCGCTCAAACAGAGGGATGATATCGCCCAACGCTTCGCGCGGGACAGCGTAGCCCGCCAACGTCAGTTCGATGGGCGCATCTTGCGCGCTTACCACGGATAGACTCACGACTCCCACTAAGGATGCGAGAACGAAAATTCGAGCGAACCGTTGCATGGAGTTTTTCTCCTTATAGGACTGGTTGTACGGCTGCATTCGGTAAATGGATGCCGCATTCCGTCTTTGACTGACCGACCCACCGTCCGGCGCGTTGATCGCCGCCGCTTTCGACCGCGCGCGTACACGGGGCGCAGCCAATCGTTGGATACTGCTGATCGTGCAGCGGATTGTAGGGCAGATCGTGCGCCTGAATATAAGTCCAGATCATGTCCTCCGTCCACGTCGCCAGCGGTGACAATTTGATATTGTTGTATTTGTCGTCCCACGCCATGATCGGGACGCCGCGCCGTCCGTCGGATTGATCGCGCCGCAAGCCCGTGATCCACAGCGCGTACTTCGACAGCGCCGCGCCGAGCGGGATGGTTTTACGTAGATTGCAGCACCGATTGGGGTCGCTTTCCCACAGATTTTCGCCGTAAGCGAGCGCTTGCTGGCGCACAGTCTGACCGGGACGCACGCGCACGATGTTCAAGTCGAGGCGCGCTTGGAGTTCGTCCATCAGCGCGTAAGTTTCGGGGAACAGCAGCCCGGTATCGAGCGTCAGCACGTCGATATCCGCGCCGAGTTCGTGCAGCATGTGGAGCGTGACGATCCCCGTCGGCTGAAAGCTGGTCACGACGGACATCCGACAGCCGTACTGTTCGACCACCCACTGGAGAATTTCTTGCGGGTACAGCGCCTCGAAACTGCGGTTGAGCCAGCGTAAATCGTTGTCCATCATTGTCCTCCACACATAAAAACGCCCCGTCGAACAGGACGGGGCGGGCGGCAGACAACAAAACGCCCCGTCGCTGTAGACAGGGCGCGCAATTCACAGGAGTAATGTTCCTAGCAATGCGCAGTCCGACTACAGCCTAATTTGGCAGTGGTCATACAACACATCGAACAACACAGCGCGCGGAACGAATTCACAGTCAGTCATTTCGCATGATTTTCAGCAACGATTACACGATAACGCGAAAGGGGAGGGGCTGTCAAGGGGTTAGATGATTAAATCGATGTGATTTATAAGTTTAGGCTGCGCAGTTGAGCATGTTTCTCTTGTATAGGCATGGCGCATCACGCCTTATGTATGCTGCCAAGTTAGCGCCGCCAGTGGCTCGAAGCCACTGGCGGAAATAGCGGAACAGCACGAAATCGAATACCGGACAAGCCTTAAATCTCTTTTCCACATAGAGCGTGGGGGGAGGCTGCTACGCCGCCCCCATCCGCAGCGACCGCGCCGTCGCCCGCCCACCGTCCGTCAGCCGCAAGCGGTCGCCGTCTTGCGCGATCCAGCCAGACGCGCGCGCCCGTGCCACGATCTGCCCGGTGAAGTCCGCGCCCCAGTTCAGATGCTCCGGCAGCGCGCGCACACTCGACTCGATGCCTTCTTCGGGCTGCCCCTCGTGCGTTAGCAGGTGCATCGTCAGCAGTTGTACGGCGAACTCCCATTTTTGCCGCCGCCGCCGCCGCCAGCCCGCCAACAAGCCGCGATTGGGCGCGAAAATCAGCGTCAACAGGAAGATCGCGCCCAATGTCATGACCATACAGCCCGATACCGACGCATCGATCACCAGCGCGATCTGATAGCCGACGACGCTCCCCACCACGCCGATGATGGCGGCGACGACGATCATCGGCGACAGCCGTTCCGTCAGCAGATAAGCGGCGGCAGGTGGCACGATCACGAAGCCGATGAACAGGATCGCGCCAACCGCATCGAACGCGCCGACCGCTGTCACCGACAGCAAGCCCATCAATGCGTAGTGAATGATGCCGGGCGCGAAGCCCAACGCCGCCGCCAACGCTGCGTCGAAGGTCGCCAACTTCAGTTCTTTGTAGAAAATCACGATGAACGCCAGATTGATCGTCGTCAGGATCGCCATCGTGACCAGCGCGCGCGAAATTTCCCACGCGCCCAACGTGATCGTATCGAACGGCGTCCAAATCACCTCACCGACCAATGCGGCATCGATGTCGATGTGAATATCCGACGCATAGCGCGTGATCAGCACGACGCCGAGACTGAACAGCGCTGGAAAGACCAAGCCGACGGCGGCATCCTCTTTGACCAAGCGTGTCTTGAAGACTAGTTCAGTCAGCATGACCGTCAGCAGCCCCGTCAGCCCCGACGAAATCAGCATCGGCACCGTATCGAGCGAACGAAACACGAGAAAGCCCGCCGCGATGCCGAAAACGATGCTGTGGCTGATCGCGTCGCTCAACATCGCCATGCGCCGCAAGACCAAGAACGTCCCCAAGACCGCGCCGGAGACCGCCACGAGCGAACACACCAAGATGATGGTTAAACTCGAATCGAGTTCCATGATTTAATCTCCTGCCGCATAGACCGGCGCATCGCTTCCGTGCGCCAATGCCGTCCGCCGATTGCGTCTCGCCCGCAGCGCGTTCCAGACCAAGCCGCGCTCCGCCCCGAAAGCGAACGAGAAGATGACCATCGCCGTGAGTGCCAGCACAATCGCGGGTCCGGTCGGCGTATTCGCTTCGAGCGCGCTGACAACCGCGCCGATCACGCCCGCCGCTGCGCCCACGAACATCGAAATGCCGATCATCGCGCTCAAGCGGTTCGTCCACTGGCGTGCAGCGGCGGCGGGCGCGATCAACATGGCGACCATCAAGATCACGCCGACGATCTGCAAGCCGACGACCACCACAATCACGGTCAAACTGGTCAGCAGCAGTTCCAAGCGCCGACGTGGAAAGCCAAGACTCGCCAGAAATTCACCGTCGAATGCCAGCAGTTTGAATTCTTTGTAGAACCAACCGAGTACGCTCAACGCCACGATGCTCAACACGGCGATGGTCTGCACATCGCGCTCGATCAGCGAGGCGGCGCTGCCGAATAGGTATTTGTCGAGTCCCGCTTGCCCCGCGCCCGCGCTTGACTGGATGAGCGAGAGCAAGACGTAGCCCGTGCCGAAAAAGGTGGCGAGGACGATCCCTTGCGCGGCATCATCTTTGATGCGCGTATTCTGCGTGATCACCGCCGCCAAGACGCTCCCTAGCCAGCCGGAGATCGCCGCGCCGATGAGCAGAATCAGCGGGTTTTTCGTCTCGCCTGCCAGCAAAAATGCGATGCAGACGCCGGGCAGCGCCGCATGGGACAGCGAGTCGCCAATTAGACTTTGCCGCCGCAAGAGCGCGAACGCGCCCAACGCGCCGTTGGCAATGCCCAACAGCGCACAGCCCAAGACAATCGTGCGCAGGGTGTAATCGAACACCAGTTGACGCAGCAGTTCACCGAGTTCCATCAGCATTTGCCTTTCATGCGCTCGCCGGCGCGACTTCGGACGCCGGTTCGAGCATGGACAGGCGCGCCATAATCCGCGATCCATACGCGCGGCGCAAATTCTCCGCCGTGAACGTCGCGTGCATCGCGCCGTAAGCGATCAACTCGACGTTTAGGATGGCGATCTCGTCGAAGGCTTCGGAGACGGTTTCGAGATCATGATGCACGACCAATACGGTCTTGCCCACGTGCTGAAGTTCGCGCAGCAGCGTCAAAATTGCCTGCTCAGTGGTGGCGTCCACGCCGACGAACGGTTCATCCATCAGGTAGATCGCGGCGTCCTGCACGATGGCGCGCGCCAAAAACGCGCGCTGCTGTTGACCACCAGATAACTGGCTGATCTGCCGTGACGCAAACGATGCCATGCCAACTTTTTCGAGGCTGTCCAGCGCCAAGGCGCGTTCGCGCTTGCCCGGACGGCGCCCCCAGCCGAGCTTGCCATACAAGCCCATCATGACGACATCCAGCACCGATGTGGGGAAGTCCCAATCGACGCTGCCGCGCTGGGGGACGTAGCCGACGAGCTGACGTTGTTCATGATACGGCTTGCCGAAGATGCGCACGTCGCCAGCGGCAGGCTTGACCAAGCCCAAAATCGCCTTGACCAATGTGCTTTTGCCTGCGCCGTTGGGTCCGACGATGCCCATGAGCGTGCCGGGCTGAATTTGCAAATCGATGTCCCAGAGAACGGGCTTTTCGCGGTAGGCGACGGTCAAATCGTTGACGGCAATCGCGGGCGCGTTCGTGGTGGGGTTGGGCGTCATGCTATTCATCCTTATTCAACAACCTCGCCCCTCAGTCCCCCTCTCCATATGCAGAGGGGGAAGTTCGCGTTGCGAACGGGGGTGTGAGGTCTAGCTTTCGAGCATCAGTTGATAATCCGCGAGGGCGTCCGGCAGCGGCGGCAGTTCCCCGCCGAGCGACGTGACCATCACAATGACATTGTGCAGCACCATGCCGATATACGTTCCTTCGAGCGTCCCTGCATCGCCGGGTGCGTCGCTGTAGAGCGTACCGCCAATTTGGACGTCCCAACCCTGCGCGCGCGCCGCTTCGATCACGGCTTCAATCGTGCGCGCCGGAACGCTCGTTTCCACGAAAATCGCTGGAATTTGGTTTTCGACCACCAGCGCAACGAGATTTTGCACATCTTGGACGCCCGCTTCGGCTTCCGTGCTGATACCCTGCAAGCCTTCGACGGTGATGCCGTAGCGCCGCCCAAAATACTTGAAGGCGTCATGCGCCGTGATCAGCGTGCGCTGCCCTTCGGGGATGGTGGCGACCGCCTCTAAAATATAGGTGTCGAGCGCGGTCAGTTTTTCTTGATAGGCGGCGGCGTTGGCGGCGTATTCGGCGGCATTGACTGGATCATACTCGGACAATGCGCGTTCCACCACACCGACCCCGCTTGACCAGAGGCTCACATCGAACCAAATATGCGGATCATGAAATTCGGGAAACTGCGGGAAGTCGAGGAGTTGATCGACGGTGAGATCATCCGCCATCGCGTAGACCGGGATGCGCGTGCTGATCCGGTCGAAGATTTCGTCCATCTTGCCTTCGAGATGCAGCCCACCGCGAAAGACGATATCGGCATCTTGCAGCGTGCCGACATCGCTGGCAGTGGGGCGATACAGATGTGGATCGACGCCCGCGCCCATCAGCCCGTTCACGGTCACGCGCGCGCCGCCGACGTTGGCGACCACATCGGTGATCATGCCGACGGTCGTCACGACATTGATCGGGTCTTGCGCGTGACTCGTGCCGACGAATGCGCTCAAGGTCAAGCCTGCGGAGACTGCCAACGCGATAGCGCGCTGTTTTAGGGGGTGCTTCATTGTGGGGTATCCTCTCGCGCGGATTTTTGCCGCGTCCAATATGAATTTTAGACTTGTCTAATTTTACGTGGAAATTCGAGGCGCTGTCAAGTCCATCAAAAGGCTGATTTTTAGGATTGTCTAAAATTATCTGGGATCAAAACGGGCGATCCAGCGGATCGCCCGTACACCGATGCGGAGTGCGTGTTTAGCGCGCTGCGCTCTCGACCACGCGCGCGGTTGCCAGATCGACCAGCGCGTAGAACCATTCTTGCTCGGTCGTCACGAACGAGACGCTCCACTGCGAACCGCGCATGTGCTGGACAATCGTCGTCCAATCGTCGATGCCGTTGAGCGCGCTGTCGATGCCGTCCGCCTCGTAGGCAAGGCTGATGGCGCGGTCGCGGGCGTCGCTCAATGCTTGTTCTTCGCTCAGATGGTTCTCGTCGATGATGCTGTCCACCCAAAACTCGTTGGTCTCGGCATCGAAGTAAATCCGCACGAGGATGCCCTCTAAGCCACGATAGAAGCGCGTTTCCCAGAGCCGTTCCCAGCGGTTGTAATCGGTGTAAACATCCCAGAAGATCGGGTTGTCCAAGATGGCGGCGACTTCGGGATCGTTTTTGACGATTTCTTCGACCAACGGCAGTTGTTCGGCGTACACATCCGGCGGGAGCGGCTTGGGCGCGAATGCGTCGTAGATTTCGCCTGTCGTGCCGTTGATGGTGACATAGCCGAGCCATTCTTCTTCGGCGTTGTCGTAGAACTCGACGTAATATACGTCCGGGTATTCGGTTTCGCTGGCATTGCCGATCCAATTCTCGAAATTGGGCAGCCAATCCGCCATGATTTCCGATGCCGCCGCCACTTGGACGACGGCGTTGAGGTACGCCTCATCCTCTTGGGCGTGGACGGACGCTGTTCCGATGCTGGGCAGCGGCGATAACGCAGCCAGCGCAAGTGCCAGCGCAAACGCGGCGCGGCTCAACCCGTGTTTGAGAGAGCGGTTCATCGTGTTCTGTCCTTTCGCGCGCCAGCGTGGGCGCGTTCGATTTAATCGTCGCTTCGGTCGAATGTGCAGATACGGTGTCCATGATTTAGCGTGGACGGATCAAGCCAAGCGGCGTGATCGTGTGGTTCGGGAACACGTCGCCCAATGCCGGATTGTGCAGCCGATGTTGAATGATCTCCGATAACACGTCGCGGTAATCGGTCGTGATAGTCAGATCGCCGCTTTCATCAAGCGCCATTTCATCGAGCGTGGGCCACTGGCTGTAGACCTGTCCGCCTGCCGCGCCGCCGCCCATCACCAACATGAAATTGCCATGACCGTGATCCGTGCCGCTGCTGGCGTTCTCGTCCACGGTGCGCCCGAACTCGCTCATCGTCACCAGCGACACATTGCGCATCCCCGCGCCCATATCCGCGTAGAATGCCGCCAAGCCGCGCCCCAATGTGTCTAACAGAGAGGCGAACTGCCCATCAAGTGTGCCTTGATTTTCGTGCGTGTCCCAACCGCCGACATCGACGCACGCGACTTCTAGCCCGACATCCGCCTTGATCAACTGCGCGATTTGGCGCAAGCCCATGCCGAAGCCGTGTTCATCCTCCGGGTAGACCGCGCCATTGTTGGGGGTATAGCCGCTCGCGTTGAGCGTCCCTAACATATCGACGGTATCGAACACCGCTTTCGCTTGCGATCCGAGCAGATCGGCGGGCGCTTGCACGCCGTACATTTGACCGAGCGTTGCCTGTGCGCGTCGCAGTTCGTCCTCGCGTCCGCGCAGGTGGAAATCGGCAATCGACTTGAGCGCCAGTGGCACGACCGATCCGCGCAGCGAATTGGGAACCATTGCGCCCATGCCGACGGCGCGGAACGGTGAGTCATTCTGGTTGGCGAGCGATTCCAAGTGCCGCCCGATCCAGCCCGTCCCCGACGTTTTGCTGCCGGGCGTGCCATATTCCATAAACTGCATCGCATCGAAGTGCGACCGGCTCGGATCAATCGATCCGGTGGCGTGGACGACCAACAGGTCGTTGGCGGTATAGATGTCATGGAGCGGTGCAAGCGACGGATGCAGCCCGAAGAAGCCATCGAGATCGAGCGCCGCGCGGTCGCCGCTGCCGGGTTCGGGGACGGCGAGCGTCGGGCGGCGATCATAGTAGTTCGCGCCTTCACCAAATGGCACAATCGCGCTCAAGCCATCGATGCCGCCGCGCAGGAAGATCGCCACCAGCACATCGCCGCGTCCCGCCGTTTGTGCATCTTGTCGAAATGCGAGTCGGGGCATCCACGAGGGGAACAGCGATTTTGCCGCCCCAATCACGCCGAGTTTCGCCGCGCCGGATAGAAAACCGCGCCGAGACGTTAGAAGGTTCATCATCGTTATCCTTCAAGCCAAACATGCAACCGGACTGAGACAAAAGGACTGAGTGTGGGCGGAATGTGCTTGCTCAACCCTCAGTCCTCAGCACTTTCAACTGAGCGTTTAGCGCCACTGGAAGCCGGGCGCGGCGATCATCAAGCCGAACAGCGTAGCGGTCTTGCGCGACAACAGTCGCCCATCGACTTGTGTATCCGCGTCGCCGCCGTCGGAGGCGTAATCGATGAACGGGGCGCGCGCCTCGTCGGTTAGCGGCGCGGCGTAGACTTGGTTCGCCACGATATCGACCAATTCGCCGACCGTCTGCGGATAGCCGACGCGCTCGTTCAAGCGCACCGTCGCGCCGCTGTCGGGATTGCTGTTGGCGTCGTGCGTCAATGCCATGGCGGCGTTCCAACGCCCCAACAACGCGCCCGTATTGATCCACGCCCCACCCACATCGGGATAGCCGTTGGGTGGTTGCCAGCCATAGGGCGGCTGCGATAGTTCATCGACCATCGCGTCGAGTGTTCCCCAGTCGTAGAGATCCGTCCCGGTCGCGCGCAGTGCCGCCGTCAAGAAATCGAGCGGACGGCGCAGCTTTTGCCCGCCAGACGCCCAAAATTCATCGCTGTAGACGATGTGACGCATGACGGACGCGATATCGCCTTCAGTCTGTATCCAGACATCGGTCGCGCTTGCCACGATGGACTCTGGCGGAAAATCGCTGATGAAGCGGCGGCACAGCTTGGAACAAACGAAGCGCGCCGTCGAAGGGTGATTGGCGAGGATGCTCAGGACATGCAGCCCGTCCTCGATGCCGCGCCCGGCGGGGAGCGTATGCCCCAAAATGACCTTTTCGCCGCTGTCGTGCATGTCCGGGTTGAAGGCGAAACCGTCCTGCGTGCCGTTGAAGATCGTCCAGCCCGTCAGCGCGCGCGCGACTTCGGTCACATCTCGCTCGGTGTAGCCGCCATCGACGCCCAACGTGTGCAGTTCCAACAGTTCGCGCGCATAGTTCTCGTTGGGGTGTTCAGCGTCGCTCAAATAGTTGTCGAGGTAGTAGAGCATCGCCGGATGATGGGCTGTGCCGAACAACAGATCGCGGAACGTGCCGAGCGCGTGCGGACGGATCGCCTCGCGGTGCATGATCACCAAGTCAGGGAAGATGTCGTCATGGACGGCGTTGAAATGATCAGTCCAGAACTCGACCATGCGTTCGTGAAGCTGGCGTTTACTTTGAACGGCGCGGTCAAAGAAGCCGCGTGCCAGCGCCATATACGCTCGATACTCTTTATTTTGCAAGCGATGGATGGTCTGGCGATCCATCTCCAAGATCGGGTTCATGCGCAGCACCGACTCGACTGCCGCATCGTCAATGGATGCCGGATTCAACTGTTCCTCGATATAGGCTTCGATGCCCATCTGCGCCACTCGTTCCACGTCCGCCGGACGCGCACCATACGTCAGCCGATTGAGCAGGTGAATGATACCCGTCTCATCGACCACGCCCGTTTGTGCAGCGGGCAGCGCCGCCGTCAGATCGCGTCGTGCCGCCAATGCTGCGGGTGCGCCCCATGCGCTCAGACTGGCGGCGGTGACTGTCCCGCCCGCTGCCGCCGCGCCCAACTTGAGAAAATGTCGTCTGGAGAGTGTCATTCCATCTCATCCCCCGTGTCTCGATATGCCTGATGATAGCGCGGAAAATGCGCGGGAATGTTGACGCGCTTGTGACGATTTGGTCACAATTCAAGGACTGAGGGCAAAGCAAGCACCTGTTTTGCTGGCTCAGTCCTCTCTTTAACGCGGATACGCCGCGATCACGACGGTGACGGGATCGAACGATGGGATCAGCGCCGCGCTCCCGTCCGGCGGGTAGATTGCCAACAGCGTCGAGCCGCCACCGTCGAAATTGACCGCGTTGGCGATGTCAAAATCCGTTGTCGGTAGATACGCGCTGAGATTGACCAACGACATGCCCAGCAGCGACGACGATGCCAACACGATGATCCGCCCGCTGGTATCTTGCGCGACGAGCGTGCGCCGAGCGGCATAATCGCCGCGCGGGTTGGAGAACGCTGCCGCGCCGTTCGTCACCAACATGGGGAAGGCTTGCGCCGCTTGTTCGAGCGGCTCGCCCAAATAGGGTTCCTCAATCGTGGAGCGCACGCGCACAACGCCGTTTTGCACTTGCAGCATCCCGCCGCGATCCGTGTAGGCACTGCCGTAAGCGATGCCATCCGCGACGACCAGACCGAGCGCATTCTCGTTTCGGTCGAAGAAATTGGCGTTGAAAATGGCGACGGCATCCAGCAGTCGCGCGCGCCATTCCGTCAGATTGAGCGCGTCGCCCGGACTGTAATGCACACGAAATGTAAACAAAGCTGGATCGATGCGCAGCGCGGTGAATGAGACAAACGTCGCCGGATTCAGGAAGCGGCGTTCGAGTCCCGGCGCGAGCGACTGCCATGCGTCCGTTGTAGTTGGGCTTGGGGCGGGTGTCGCGCTGGTGAGCATACAGCCGCCGAGCAGCGAAAGAATCGCCATCAGCGGCGGCGTCAAGAAGGGGGCGAGTCGCACGCGATGCAACCAGCCCATCGAACGCGGCGGCTGTGCGCCGGACAGCGTGAGTAGGTTACGCAGCCAATTTGTCAATCGAGTCTTGCCTCATCGTTAAAGTTCAACTATACTCTTTATCATACTATGGGCGCGTAGCTCAACTGGTTAGAGCGCACGGTTCACATCCGTGAGGTTCCGGGTTCGAGTCCCAGCGCGCCCATTTTTTGCGCCTAAAATCGGATGGGCTTCCCTGTGACTTCCAAACTCCGATTTTTCCCCTTCCTGCTCATCCCCATCATCCTATTCTCATTTTGGCTCGGCGCGCGCGGCTTGAACGCGGATGCGCTGTGGTACGACGAATGGTTTTCGATCTTCTACGCCGATGGCGATGCGCGTTACGACGGCTATTCACTCACGCATATTTGGGAGCGCGTCGCCGCTGACCGCGAGTCGATGCCGCCCGGCTACTACTGGCTGCTGCACAGTTGGGGGCGCATCGCGGGCTATGACGCGATAGCGATGCGTGCGTTCTCGCTGTTCTGCGGCATGTTGGGGATCGCGGCGGTCTATCGCTTGGGGCGTGATCTGCATTCGCGGACAGCAGGACTCGCGGCGGCGGCAGCGTTCGGATTGTCCGCCTACATCATCTTTCACATGCACGAAGTCCGCAATTATACGCTCTATCCGTTGATCGTCTGCGCGCTGGTGTGGTCATATTGGCGCGTCGCCCTGTCGCGTCGCCCGCCGACACTGCTTCACGCCGTCGGCTTGGCGGTGAGCATGGCGGCGCTGATTTACACGCATTATATGGGTGTGACGGTACTGTTGGCGTTAGGCGCGTATCATCTGCTGTTCGCGCGCAAGGATCGGCGCTGGCTGATTCCGGCGGCGTGCGCGATTGTCGCAGGGTTGGCGCTCGCGCCGTGGGCGCTGACCGCGATTGACGCCGCCAACGCCGTCGGGGAGACGAATTCGCGCTTCGCCTTCGCGGATGATCCAATCACGTTGATGGGGAAATTATTGCACACCTTCAGCAACGGCGCGGTCGTGTGGATCGCGGCGTTCGCGTGGTTCGCACTGCCGTTTGTACGGCGGCGCATGGGTGCGCGCTACATCGGCTGGATGGCGCTGGTCACGATTGCGATCAGTGTCGCCGCTAATGTCCAGTTTCAATTCTTGATCGGCGCGCGCTATCTGGTCGGCACGTTCCCGCTGTTGGCACTGGTGGTCGGCGTTGGGGCGGACGCGATGGCGCGGCGGAACATGCGTCCGGCGGTGTGGATCGCCTTGTTCATGGCGGGTGGGGCGTTCATCAGCGTGAATCTGCCACTTGCCGAGTCGATCAATAACACGACGGGGGCGCTGCGGCTGCGTTGGGACTGGATCGCGCCGACGCTGGCAGCGTATCCGGGCGCGAGCGACGACCTGATCGCGCTCTTGCCGAATAACAATCCGTATTGGTTTTATGCGCCCGTGATCGAACATTATTTACCTGTACGCGCCTACCCCAATCTCGCATGGATGCGTCCACCGCGTGCCTTTCCACTGCTGTCCGCCCATCTCATCGAATCGCTGCCCGATAGTCCGCCGCCCCTGGCATTGGAGCGCATCGAGCGTCCACTAGAACGCGCGGATGGTTTTTGGTTGGCGCTGAGTCCGGCGTATCCGCCGTCGCCGTTGGTGCGCGCCGCATTGGAACGCGCTGCCCGTCCGTTCGCGCGCTGTGACATGGCGGGCAACATCGCCGTCAATCTTGCGCCGGATCAGGCGCGTGATTTCGCGCTCTCGCTGCACTATTATGCGCGCATCGATGGACAACTTAAGCGGTCAAGTACGCGCGTCGCGTTCGGAGATCGCGCCGAACTGCGCGCGTCGGTCATGCAGAACACGGGGCGCGTCGTCGCCGTGCTGCGCTGGCGGCACGATTTGCCACCGTACACGTATTCCGTCGCGCTGCACTGGGAAGATGCGGGGGGGGCGATAATTGCACAAGCGGACGCGGGCTTGCCGCCGGATGGACGCGGTTGCCAAGTGTTCGCACTCGAAGCACCAGCCGCCGCCGACTCGACGCTGCGCGTTGTCGTGTACGATTGGCAGAGCGGCGCCCGTCTCGATGGGGTGGGGGAGGACGGCGTGAACACTGATCGTCCCGTCTTGAGCCGCTTCGCAGATTAGGGTTTGTGGAAAGTCACTAACGCTGTTCATCACTTTGTGTCACAATCGCCCTCAAGTCTGCGCGTTTCGATGTGTTAAACTGTGATCCATCGATGCTGTGCGCGGCTCGAATGGTTTTATCGTCGTTCGTTTTGACTAAAACGGGGATCGTAGACAAGATGACTAAATGGTTTCGTTTGTCGCTGTTGATCGCGGTATTCGTGTTGGGACTGGGCGTGGTGTCGGCGCAAGACCCAGTGACGATTTGGACGAAATTCAATTCGGAAAGTCCGCAGAATTCGCAAGACGAATGGATGGCGGCGCTGATCGCGGAATACGCCGCTGATACGGGCGTGACGCTCGAAAACGTGACTCGTCCGTTCGATACCATCAACACCGACTTGAACTTGGCGATCTTGGCGGGCGGCGACGTGCCAGATGTGTCGTACATCGATGTGACGGCGCTCAGTCAGTTCATCGTCAACGAGTCGCTCATGGACTTGACCGAATTTGTCACGTCGGCGGAGTGGTACGCCGATCTCAGCCCGTCGGCATTGGCGGCATGTACGACGCCCGACGGCATGATCGTCTGTGTGCCGACGATCAGTCAAGGCACGCTGTCGTACTACTGGACGGATGCCTACCCGGAGGGTTTCGACGGCAGCATCGATCAGTTGGCGGGCGCGACGACTGAATATCAGGTCACCGGCAAGAGCGCGGAGCAGTTCGGCTTCGAGGTGTTCATGTTCCCGTTGATCGCCAGCTTTGGCGGCACGCTGGCGGACGAAAGCGGCTTTGCGACCTGGACACAGCCAGAGACGGTGGCGGCGATTGAGTGGATTCGCGGGCTGCACGCTGCGGGCGCGATCCCCGAAACGTCGTTGGCGTCGGGCTTCGACTACGAAAACAGCTTCAAAGATGGTTCGGCAGGCGCGTTCATTGCTGGATCGTGGTCATATGTCTATTTGAATCCGGTCACCGCACCCGATGGCACGGCGTTCCCGGCAGATTCCACGTCGATTCCGGCGGCGCTCGAAGCGGGCGAATTGGCATTCGCGCCGCCGCTGCACCTGGCGGGCAGCGATCCGGTCAGCTTCATCAACGTCAACGGCTGGTCGATTCCGTACAACAGCGCCGATCCACAGGGCGCGATGGACTTCATCAACTGGCACATGACGACCGACCGCAACGCCGCCTATGCCGCCTCTTATGGTGGGCTGCCGACGCTGATTTCGTCGCTGGAGACCGAATCGTTCCAGACCCCGTATTGGCAGGGTGTGTCCGCAATCCTCAACGATTACGGCATGTCGCCGCCCGCATTCTTCGATTACGTGGCGGGATCGACCAAGTTCGCGGAGACGGTCGTTGATCTGATCCTGAACCCGGACAAGGATATTGTCTCGACGCTGCAAACGGCGCAAGACGAATACAATGCCGAAGTCGAAGCGATGATGTAGGGCGCAGTACACCACAATCTCATTGTCGTTGTAGGGGGCATGGTACGCCGTAGATGGCACGCCATGCCCCTACGATTCTAATTGTTAGGATAGCTGCCATGACGACCGCCAGCACGCTCAGTTCGACCGCTTCATCACGCCCCAAGCGTCCGCTGCTGGGACGCCTCACGCCGCTGTGGTTGCTGCTGCCAGCCATGATTGTATTATTGGTCATTCAAGTTTATCCGACAATTTATTCAATTTATTTGAGCTTTCAACGGCAGCGGCGCGGCGGTTTCGAGTTCGTCGGGCTGACCAATTTTGAACTGCTGCTCAACAACAGCGATTTCCGCGAGAGTTTGGCGCGTACCGTCACGTTTTCCGGCTGGTACGTCGTTCTGACGGTCAGCTTGGGCTTGTTGATCGCGCTGTTGATCAATCGGCGGCTGAAATTCACGGGTTGGTATCTGGTCGTGATCTTCATCCCGTGGGTGCTGTCAGATGTGGTCGCCGGGACGATTTGGCGCTGGATGTTCTTGGAGGATTACGGCTTGCTGCAAGCATGGCTGCGCCCGATCTTCGGGGATTCGATCTACATCACGCCAAGCGGTGCGATGGGGATTGTGATTCTGGCATCAGTCTGGCGCGCGGTGGCGTTCACGGTCGTACTGTTCTTGGGCGCGCTGCAAACGGTCTCGAACGAAGTCCTCGAAAGTTCGTCGCTCGATGGCGCGAATCGCTTCCAACGCTTCTTCTATGTGATTTTCCCGCTGATTCGTCCGACGTTTCTGATCGCCGTCCTGCTGACCAGCATCCGCAGCGTGAACAGCGTCGGGCTGATCTTGGCGACGACCAAAGGCGGACCCGGCACGTCCACCGAGACGGCATCGGTGTTCCTGTACGATGTGACATGGGGGCAGGGCAACTTCGCGCGCGGCGCGGCGGTGTCGGTCTTGTTGTTCGCCATCAATATCGTTTTGACCGTCGTTTATCTGCGCTTGGTCACGCGCCGAGGGGAAGCGTAAACATGGTTCGCAGCAATTCGGAGAAACGCATCGACCTGTTGACCACGCATACCACGCTCTTGATTCTGGCGTTGGTGTTCATCTTCCCCGTCTTTTATACGCTCATGACCTCGTTCAAATCGCGCGGCGACGTGCTGACCACGCCGCCGACGATCTTCCCGCGCGAATGGTCGTTCGAGGCGTATGACACGGTGATCAATGGCAGCCCGATGGTTAGGGAATACATCCCGAATACCTTCATCAATTCGTTTTTCTCATCCATCATCATCGTGCCGCTGGCGGGCTTGGCGGGCTATACCTTTTCGCGCTACAAATTTCCCGGCAGCCGCGCATTGGAACTGCTGGTACTCGGCTTGATGATGATTCCCGGCTTGACCAACTTACTGCCCTTGTATCGCATGGCGAGCGACTTGCGCTTGCTCAACACCAATGAGATCATGATCGCGGTCTATACGGCGGGCGGCTTGCCCTTCAGCATTTGGATCGTGCGCTCGTTCTTCGATGCGATCCCGCACGAACTGGAAGAAGCCGCGATGATCGACGGCTGTACGCCTGTGGGCGCGCTGTGGCGGATCGTCGTGCCGTTGGCGCTGCCGGGCTTGTTCGCGGCGTTCCTGCTGAATTTTGTGGATACATGGAACGAATTTCTGGCGGCGGTCGTGCTGGCGGTCAGCGACAAGACGGCGACCGTCGGGCTGTACGACTTTCAGTCGTCGTTCGAGATTGCGTACAACGTATGGGCGGCGGCGTCCATTGTGATCGTGATTCCGGTGCTGGCGGTGTTCTTGGCGCTGCGCAGCGTCTTTTTCCGCGCGATGTTGGAAGGCGCGCTCAAAGGGTGAGTGCATAGGACGCCTGACCCTTGCTCATCTGTGCGCTTTCGTCCATGATCGGGTGAATGGGCGCGTGAGGGCGAGCATGGACGCGATCAAGACGCTGACCAATCAATTTCGTGGGATCAATCTGCATTTGAACAGGGCATTGCAAAACGATAGTGCTTGGGAGTCGGTTCACTACCAACACATCCCCGATCTTGCGCGCATTTTGCAGCGCGAACTCTTGCATATGGGTTACAGCGTCAACAGCGAAGCATCGTTGCAAATTCGACGTTCAGATCATGATGTTTTGTGGCGACCGCGCGCGGATGGGCTGATTAGAGAAGCGCCCTCTCCACGTGACACTGCATCGTCACCCCGTTCGGGTATTGTGACCGCTGATGCAATCATGCTCCTCATATTCCGCTCAATCAAGGTGAAAGCGTTGAACTCGATTTGAACCAAGTTTATCGAAAGACATTTGCGGAAATGTACTTGGGTAATCGGATCGATTATGCGCAGCTTCCCGCGCGTTTCGACACCGATAGCCCGGCGGATCGCGCGCATCCTCACGCGGATGCTGGCAATTTTCGACATAGCGGCGCGCGGCGACTCATTGGACGCTGATCCCGCGCCACTGCAACCGCTCGAACTGGATGAGGCGATTGGTGGAAATGGAAGATCGCGCCGTCTACGGTCGATGCGGTGTTGATCAACGCACAGCGCAGCAGTGGCAAGCGCGCCAGCCTGTACAGCGATTACACCTTCGGCATTTGGGATGAGAGGGGCGAACTGGTGCCGTTTGCGAAGGCGTACAGCGGCTTGACCGATGCTGAAATCCGCGAGGTAGATCGCTTCGTCCGCGCGAACACCAAAGAGAAATTTGGACCCGTGCGCGCCGTCACGCCGGAACTGGTGTTTGAATTGGCATTCGAGGGCATTCAACGGTCGGCGCGGCACAAGAGCGGGATCGCGGTGCGGTTTCCGCGTATGCTCCGTTGGCGCAAGGACAAGACGATCCACGATGCGGACAGCTTGGCGACGATCCGCGCGCTGCTGCCAGAGGAATAAGGATTGAACCACAGAAGCACAGAGATACAGAGCAACGGCAGCTTCGCGCGGCAGCGCGTGTGGATCGCGCTGACGGCGATCTTGGTATTGGCGGCGGTCACGCGCATCCTGCATATCGGACAGCAAGCCCTGTGGATCGACGAGGGCGCGACTTATTTCATCCTGCATCAACCGGATTTGGTCACGGCGCTGACGACGCGCGATCATCATCCGCCCGCGTATTATCTGATGCTTGGCGCGTGGCTCGGCGTGATGGGCGATTCGGTCGTGGCAATGCGCTTGTTTTCGGCACTGTTCAGCCTTTTGAGTGTGGCGGCGGTCGTGCCGTTGGCGCGCGCAATCCACAAGGGCGATTCATGGTTCGGCGCGGCGGGCGTCCCCGTACTGGCGGCGTTGATCCTCGCGCTGTCCGATCCAGAGGTCGTCTTGGCGCAAGATGCGCGCATGTATGCCTTGCGGACGTTCCTCATCATCCTCAGCACGCTGTTTTATATCCGGTGGACGCGCACGCCAACGACTGGGCGCGCGCTGGCGTGGATCCTCACCAATGTGCTGTTGTATCACGTCCAATATCAGGGCTTGTACATCGCGGCGGTGCAGGGCATCCACGCGCTAATCGTGTTGCGTGGGGCGGTGCGCGTCCGTGCGGTGTTGTGCTTGGCGTTGTCGGGCTTGCTGTTCGCGCCGTGGTTCATCGGCGTGACGTGGGAACAGCGCGATAACGATACGGGCATTTGGGCGGCGCTCCCGTCGAATTGGAACACATTCCGCGAACTGGTCTACAAATTCTTGTCGTCACAGTGGGCGATCATGGGGGCGCTGCTGCTGTTCGGCACGGTCGCATGGCTTGACGGACGCGCGCGCGTGCGCCAAGCGGGATGGACAGCGTATTTATGGCTGTGGATCGCGCTGACGGTGATCGTGACGTTCGCGTTCAATCTGTTCGCGCCTGTCCTCGCGCCGCATCGCATCTTATTGATCACGCCCGCATTGGCGATCTTGATCGCGCGCGGCTTGCGCAACGTGCCGAACGTCGGGCGCGCGCTGATCGTCGGCGCCATCGTCGTGTATGGCGTCACGACCACCGATGATTATTATCCGAAAGAGCCATGGGACGCGATGGCGGCGAACATGGCACGCTACGCCGAACCGGGCGAACTGGCGCTGTTGGAGGTGTATCGCGGCGACAACCCGCTGACCTACTATCTTGATCATGGGATGCCGGCGGGAACGCGCGTCGAGTCGCTGCGCAAGTGGCGCGAATACACGCCGGAATTGATGCCGACGGGCATTCTCGATGTGATTGATGCTTACGATACGGTCTGGTTGGGACATTGGAGTCCGGATCAATCGGCGTTCGACTTCTTGGCACAGACCGGACACGTCCAGACGGCGCGCTTGACGACCGATCATTGGGGCAACGCGCTCAACGTATACCGCTATGATCGGGTGTCAACCGACGCGCCTTTAGCAACGTTCGTCAACGGCATGATCCTGCTGCGCGCAGAGGTCGTTGTCGATCCCGCCGCTGATCAGGTGCGGGTCGATCTGTGGTGGACGGCGGATGCACCCCTGACCGTCGATTACAGCGTGAGCGCGTTCGCCCTGAACGCTGCTGGAACGCTGGTTGCACAACACGATTCGTTTCCGTTCGAGAATGCGCGCCCAACGACGACGTGGCGCACGGGCGAGATCGTCTATGATCCGCATCCGCTGCCTGTCGATGGATTGACCGTCGGGCGCGTGGCGCTCGGCGTGCAGCTTTACACGTACACGGACGGCGCGCGCTACCCGACGACGGACGGCGCAGATTATTTGATCGTGCGCGAGCCGCTCCGATGAGCGGGCTACATACGGCGTTTCACGCTTGGTTCACGGCGCAAGGGTGGACGCCGTTCCCCTTCCAAGAGGAAGTTTGGACAGCGTACTTCAACGGCGAGAGCGGCGTGATCCATGCGCCGACGGGGACGGGCAAGACGTATGGAGCGTGGAGCGGGGCGCTGAATGAATTTTTGAACGCATCCCCCGATTCGGATCGGTCGAGAGGCGCAAGCCGCGGTGAGGTGAAAGTCAAACCTGCGCACACGCCGCCGCTCACCGTCTTGTGGATCACGCCGATGCGCGCGTTGGCGGGCGACACGGCGAACGCGCTGCAAATGCCGCCGACGCCGAGTCCCGTGTTCGTGCTGTGTCATGAGCCAATCAAGCCGAAACACGGCTATGCGTTGGCGGGGCATCTGCATCCGGCGGTGCGCATGGTCGGCGCGGGACGGCAGACGCTCAAGTTGCCATGCTTCTGGTTCGGGGCGAAAGTGGGGGTGCTGCCGTCGTTCGGCGGCTTCACCGATTCGGGCGTGGTGACGCCCGCGCGCGGCGATCAGGTGTATGTGATTGCGGATGATCGGGTGATGTGGGTGTAATCATGATACAGATTCAGACAGCAATACCGATTTCAATGGACGCCGTGACCGCGTTTTGCGAACGCCATCATCTGGTTCGATTGTCGCTGTTCGGTTCGATCTTGCGCGACGATTTCAGCTCGGAGAGCGATATCGATGTTCTCGTTGAGTTCGATCCGGCGCATATTCCGGGATGGGATTTCTTCACTTGGGCGGATGAATTGGCACTCATTTTTGGACGGGAGATCGACTTGGCAACCCCAGAGTCGCTCGATCTCTACATCCGCGACTCGGTGATGCGAACCGCAAAGGTCATTTATGAACGCGCAGGATGAACTCCGTCTCCGCCACATACGCGATGCTGCACAGATGGCAATACAATTTTCAGCCGGGAAGGCGCGCGATGATCTTGATACCGATAAAATGGTTCTGTATGCAATCGTCCATGCCTTACAAGTGATCGGCGAAGCGGCGGCACGGGTATCGGACGCTGCACGGGATCATTATCCGCTGGTGGCATGGAAAGCGATTATTGGTATGCGCAATCGGATTGTTCACGACTATCTTAATATCGATCCAAATATCGTTTGGCATGTCGTGACAACTGAACGCTCCGATCTGGTCGAAAAATTGGATAGCATCCTTATCGACCCATCCGAGTTGGATTGATGGATGGAAACCAAACCGCGCATCTTAATCGTTGACGACGAGGACGCGATCCGCTCCGCACTCAGCGCGTTCTTGGGGCGCGTCGGCTTCGTCGTCACGGCGGCGGCGACGGGCGAGGACGCGCTCAAAGCCGTCGATGCCGACGAACCCGCGCTCGTCCTGCTCGATGTGGTCTTGGACGAGAGCGGCGCATCCCATACCTTGAGCGGACTCGACGTGCTGCGCCGTCTGCGCCAGCGCGCGCGGTTCGTCCCCGTGATCATGCTCACGTCGTATCCCGAATGGCAGGTCGAAAGTCTCGGACAGGGCGCGATTGCGTTCGTGACCAAGCCTTGGGATAACAACGCGCTCGCCAACCAGATTCGCGCCACGCTCGCCGCTGTGGCGCATATCCGGCGCGAGGCGCAGCCGTCCAATACGATTGAACTCCCCCACGATATCACGCTCGATCTCGATCATTTGCGCGTGACGCGGCGCGGCGCACAGCTTGACCTGACGCCCATCGAATTCGCGCTGTTGGCGTTTTTCGCGCGCAACCCGAATCGCCACTGGACGCGCGAGGAACTGTTAGACCGAGTCTGGGGCTATACTTGGGTAGGTTATGCGCGAACGGTAGATCGGCACGTTGCGGCGCTCCGGCGCAAGCTCGGCTTGGAGCGCGACGAACTGATCGAAACGGTACATGGCGTCGGCTATCGCTTGGTGGGGGCATAAAACGTATCGTGTGGGGCTATCGTGTCCTGATCATCGTCGCCTTGGGGCTGTGGATCGCGTCGGGCGCGCTGTTGGCGGCGGAGAATGTGGCGCTGTTCCCGCCCGTCGCGGTGCGCTTCGCGTCGTGGTTGGCGGTTGTGTGGTTCGCGGCGGGCATCGGCATTGTGGCGCTGCTGCTGATCGCCATCGGACGGCGGCGTTCGCTCAGCGCGCGGGAAGCGGATCGCTTCGAGGCGATCTCGGCGTATCTTAACGAGCCAATCTTAATCTGCTCTCCGAAGGGGAAGATTCGCTGGCGCAACGCTGCCGCGTCTGATGTGCTGGACGCTGCGCATTTGAGCGATTCGCGCCAACTGCCCGAAACGGCGCTCTCCGTATTGGCGCGGGCGCGCGATACGCGGCGGATCGCCTTCCAGACGATGAGTGTAGGTGAGGGACAGCGCTTCTCCGTACAGGCACTCCCGCTCGATAACGGCTTACTGGCGCTGATTCTGCATCCACTGACGACGGACGGCGGGCGCAACACGTTCTACGAAAATTTCATCCGGCGCATTGTCCATGACATGCGCAATCCCTTGGCGGGCATTATCGGACACGCCGCCAACCTGCGCGAGACTCCATTCGTAGACGATGAGGCGCGGCGTAAGGCGGCAGCGACCATCGAACACGAGGCGCAGCGGTTGGCGCGCCTGGTGGACAGCATGTTGTTCGATGCGCGCTTGGCATATGTGCCGCTGGATGTGCAGACGCTCGATTTGGTCGCGGTGATGGAAGAAGCGGTCTACGCGCATGACGAAACCGCCGAGCGACTCGGCAAAACGTTAGAGATGGATGTGCCGCCGGGCGCGATGCGCTTGCGCGGCGACCGCGATCTACTGGTGCGCGCCTTCGGCAACCTGATCGACAACGGCTTGAAATACTCGCGCGATGATGGACGCTTGCGTGTGCAGTTGAGCGATGATGCCGGTGATTATCTCGTGCGTTTCATCGACAACGGCTACGGCATTCCGGCGGAATACCTGCCGGATCGCATCTTTCAGCCGCTGACGCGCGCGCATCCACACGAGAGCGGCAGCGGACTGGGCTTGTCGATTGCACGCAAAATCTTCGAGATGCACGGCGGCACGATCAGCGCGCAGAGTCGCGTCGGAGAAGGCACGACCATGATCGTCCGGCTGAATAAGGCGGGGGCAAGCGCGCGATGATAGAAGTAACGCTTGGTCAAGCTACTGAAAAGGATTCAACGCGGAGAAAAAAGAGCGAATCCTCCTTCTTTTCTCTGCGCTCCTCTGCGATCTGTGCGTTGAATTTTGCTTCTGCGTTTCATCTTTTGCTGCTCGTTTCCCTATCTGCCTGTGGGGCAATCGATGTGCAGGTCGGCGCGTTACCCACGCCGACGCTTGCGCCGCCCACCGCGACACCCATCCCGACGCCGACGCCCGATATCATCGCACAGTCGTCGCAGGGCGCGGGCGAACGTCCGAGTGAATGGGACGATGGCGACGTGACCCTGATCACGATGGCATCGCCGTATTTGGTATTCGCGGACGGTGGGCGCGCGATTGAACTGTTTGAGGATGGCTTTTCGGCGCGCGAATACGTGCTGATCGAGCGCGGATTTCGGCTGCGCGTGCAGTGGAACGGCTTATGGCTGGCGAATGCGCATGGCGTTGCCAACCTGACGATGGCGGTCAATGTGCAGCCGCCGTGGGCGTCGGAGTACGAGTCATGGGATTGGGTTTCGACGGATGATGTCGAAGGGTGGGGCAGCAGTTACCAACTGCAACTGCTCGACTCGACGCTGTGGTTTTCTGAACCGGGCGCGTATCGCGTGTCGGCGGAAGTCGATGTGACGGTGCGCGACGACGACGGCGAGGATACCCGTTCTGCCAACTTCGAGACGGAACTCATGGCGCTCGTGCCGCCTGAATCCATCGATGCGGCGGAAGATGTGACGCTGATTCAGCCGCGCTTGGGCGACTTGGAATATCAGGGTGTGTTCATTGATTGGCGCGCGTGGGGCTTGGGCCCGTGCGCTGTGCGTGTCGATGATTCGGCGCTCACACGCAAGCTGGATGAAGCGTGCGTCGCGGCGGACAGCGGCGACTGGCAGGGCGGCACGCTGGCGTTGCAAGCCGCGCTCGATATCGTGGACGATGATGCCGAACTTGCCGCTCTCTTGCGCGGACATATCGGCGTGCTGGCATCGGTGGCGGGGGCGTGGAATGTGGCGGCGCGCAACTACCGCGAGGCGCTCGATCTGTGGATCGAGCAGGGACGGGCGTATGAGACGGCGCTCACGCTGCATAACTTGGGGATCGCGCTGGTGGAGCTTCAACGCTGGGATGAGGGCGTCGATTTGCTCGAACAAAGCTGGCGGCTGCGCGACAAGTTGGGCGATTACGTTGGGACGGCACTGACCTATGGTCAGTTCTCGATGTACTGGGACAGCGCCGAGAGTCAAACCGACGCCAGCAACACCATGCGCGAGTACGGAATGCCTCAGGGCGATATCTTGGCATCGCTGATCGATGATTGAGGGGCATGGAGTCGGGGTGACAGATGGCGAAATGTACGGTCTGCGAACGCGATCAGGACGTGACCAAGTGCGCGAATCCGCGCTGCCGCAATTGGATTTGTAAGCGGCACGCGCTGCGCTTTGAAGTCGCGGATGTGGACGGGCTGGCGCTGGAGTCGTTCTGTTCGCGCGCGTGCTACATGCAAGTTCAGCGGCGCGCGCTGCCCAATGCCGAGGCGTTCCTGATGGCGCTGATCATCGTCTTGGTGGCGTTTGGGCTGGTTTGGATCACTGCGGTACGCTTTCTCTGACGTATAATTGAGGCATAGCCTGTGGAGTTTTACCGTGACTGACTTGATTCGCCCCGATGCCATTCCCATGAGCGATGCGGAGTGGCAGCCCGATCCCGAACACCCCCGCCGTCGTCCGCCGTGGATCAAAGTCCGCGCGCCGAGCGGCGAGACGTATGAGCGCGTCTATGGCTTGATGCGCGAACAACGCTTGCATACCGTCTGTGAAGAAGCGCAATGCCCGAATATCGGCGAATGTTGGGGGCGCGGGACGGCGACGTTCCTGATGATGGGCGATACGTGTACGCGCTCGTGCGGTTTCTGCGACATCAAGACCGGACGCCCTAGCCCGCTCGATTGGGCAGAGCCGAACCGGATCGCGGAGTCGGTGCGCGCGCTCGATTTGCGCCATGTCGTGATCACCAGCGTGAACCGCGACGAACGCGCGGACGGCGGCGCGCCGATCTTTGCGATGGTGATCAAGCGCATCCGCCAGCTTCAGCCCGGATGCAGCATCGAAGTGCTGATCCCGGACTTCAAGGGGAACGCGGCGGCGCTCAAGATCGTGATGGATGCGCAGCCCGAAATCTTGAATCACAATGTCGAGACCGTGCCGCGCCTGTTCCGCAAGGTGCAGCCGCAAGATCACTACGAATGGGCGATGGCGACGCTGACCCACGCGAAGCAGATGGATCCGCTGGTGCTGACCAAGAGCGGGATCATGGTCGGCTTGGGCGAGACCTTCGATGAAGTCGTGGACGTAATGAAGGACTTGATCGCGTGTGGCGTCGATATTCTGACCGTCGGACAGTATTTGTCGCCCAGTCCCAAGCATTTGCCCGTTGACCGCTTCTATCTGCCGCGCGAGTTCGAGGATGTGCGGCGCATCGGCTTGGAGATGGGCTTCAAGTGGGTGGAGAGCGGCGCGCTGGTGCGCAGCAGCTACAAGGCGGATCAGCAGGTGCGCGAGTTGAGCAAGCTCAATTATATTCGCGTGCGGGAGGGCGTGTAGGGCGGCGAATGAATGTGCTGCACCCTTTGGTGTAGGGGCGTGGCACGCCAAGCCCGATTCACCGACAACGTTGCGCCACTTCCCCTACGCGAATCAAAAAGGGCGTGGATTGCTCCACGCCCTATCACAAGCCCGTTGTTCATCCTGCACCATGCGATTTATGATTTACCCAACCGCGTCTTCAAACGACGCAATGCCGTAAAAGCGCAGCGTAGTATCCGTCAGCACGACAACGAGTGTGCCATCCGGGCTGAAGGTCATGCCGCGCGCTGTCTCCAATGTTTCGCTAAACAGCACATCACTCGACGCCACGTCGAACAACTTAAGGGCGCGCGGCGTCGGTTCATCGCTGACCGCACGGTTCAGCACGGCAATCACCGATCCATCTTCATTAAACGCGAGTGTACCGGGAAGATAATCCGGCTCGTTGGTGTAGCTCGACAACTGCGATGTTGTCACATCGAATAACACGATCACGTTGCCATCTGCATATGCCAATTGATACATCGCGTTGGGATCCGTCGTATCTTCGACAGGCAGCCAGGCTAGACCCGTGCGCGTCGGCTGTTCAATCTGCCCACTAACGACGGGCAAATCGTCCTGCAACAGCGCCATGTTGATTGTATCTGTCAACCACGCCAACCGAGTCCCGGCGGGTCCAAACGCCACATCCCCAACCCACGACTCGGTCGGGTACTGCAGCAAGCGGCTGTTATCGAACAGGCTGTATAGACTCCAGCCATTGCCCGACTCTTGCCCCCCTAACGGATCACCGATGGCGACTGCCAGCAGATTATCCGGGTTGAAGTCGAGATCATTGATAAACGTGCCGTCTTCGATGTCGAACTGGTATGTGTCGTCTTCGACTATATCGTAGACAAACAGAGCGTTGAATTCGGTCGAATAGGCAATATACCGCGAATCCGGGCTGTAATTCACGTGCAGCACCGATGTGTCGGGCTGAAGCGGGAGATTGCCAACGGTCTGCGCGTCGAGATCATAGAACGTGACCCCCGCTGTGCCAGCGACCAAAAGCTGCGCCGTGCCGCCAAAATCGACGGTTGCGCCGCCTTCAAAGGGGATAGTGGCAAGCGCGACCACTCGTGAGGCATTGTTGGCGGTAATCGGTTCACGAACGGCGGGCAGTATCGGCAGCGCACCGACCTCGACTGCTTCTAAGAAGTAATCGGCTTCAAATCCTTCAGCGGTATAGCCGACTAAACTTCCGTCACGAACCTGCCACCAGATGATGTTCGTCGCCGCTTCGCAGACCGGACCATCCAGCACTTCAACCGTTGTGCCGGGGTTGATCAAGCCCACTTGTTCAGCGTCGATGCTCGGCGCAGCGCGCATCCGGTTGGGCTGTCCTTCTGCGCCGATTCGCGCAAAACCGCCAATGGTCAAGCGCGGCGGGAGATACCCGGCAAAATCGACCGGGCAGCCTGTCATGCCCATCATCGCTTGCGGCGTAGTCGGGATTTGAATGAGGGCGGGTTGTGCTGCTATCAGCGCCGGGCTGCACGGGATAATCAGCGCCATATCTGCCGATACTTCAAACTCGTACATGATGCTCTGATAAATGAGCTGCACTTTGAACGCTGTTACGGGCGCAGCGACGGGCGCGCCAGCAACCAACGTGCAGCCCAACGCTGTATCGGTGTAAGTACCTTGTGTCACCTGATAGCTGTCGAGCTGATCAATCCTGATCGGCTGCGTGAGGTAATTGTTAAACGCCGCGAGTGCCGCAGAAACTTGCTGGGGTGGGTTTTCAGTTTGGGCAGCGATCATGGGAATGCTGAACAGCGCGATGCCCATGATGAACAGGAAGGATAATCGACGCAGCATGGTGTTCACCTTACAATTAGGTAGCAAGACTACCGTCTATTCTATGTCCGGCTAAAATCTAGGTGAACCACTGTGTGGCTCATTTTGACTGCCCGATCAGCCTATTTTATTTTCGCGCAATGAATGTTATCGCATGGCACGAATCGCACTCGTTTGGACGGGAAACGCTTCACCTCGCTCAATTTCGTGCTGGCAGATAGTAATAGTGGGTGGAGAGCGGCGCGCTCGTGCGCAGCAGCTCAAGGCGGATCAGCAGGTGCGCGAGTTGAGCAAGCTCAATTATATTCGCGTGCGGGAGACTGTGGCGACGGAATAATAATGAAGGGCGTTTCACAACGCCCTTTATTGCTTCAAAAACGCAACATCACCTTGAACCCAAGCGGCAAAAACTTCGATCTCACCGACTTTCGTCAACTGGACGAGGGTTCCGATTGCACTTTGGGCGCCGAAACAACTGACGAACGCCGCAAAATCGTCGAAGTGTTTGCGTGTTGGGCTGAACGATTGAACGATCATCATGGCATACTTTGCATGATACTGCTCCGCCAAGAGAACAGCCGATCCAGCACGATGAATTAACTGATAACGCATCGTGTCAGGAAATGACCGCCCTAATTTCGTTTGTAGGAAAGCAAGTCGTTCTTGTTTCCCGTTCGACCACCCCTGTTTCCAAGTGGAAAGTGGTTCGCCAAACGACTCATTCACCTTACCTTCTACTGCGATGCTGACACGCTCACCGTTAGCAGTTTCAGTCAGCACGAATAAATCGGTTTGTGAGGGGCGATTGCCACCTGGCAGCGCAACATGGCGTTCAGGAGTCGCCTGAAGCATCTTAAAATCGACAAACGCTGGAACTGTTGCAAACAAACGCACAAATTCTGGTGGGAATCCTTGTGCGGCGTGCCAACAGTGGGCTAACGTCTGCGCGGAATGACCTTCTTTCTAGTGGGCAGGATCGACTAAACGCCGCCATGCGTCGGGATTGGGTATCATTATTACGACTCGATCACCTTATCGTCGATCAACTGCTGTTGGACTTTCTGTCCCCGCGTGTCGAACGCGAAGTGCTGTCCATACATCTGAAATTCCATGTCCTGCATCGCCTTGCCCGCACGATTCTTCTCGATGGTGAACACGACCCAATCGCGGAACTGCTTGGCGGTGTACGGGTTGAACGACACATGGTCTTTCGACATGATCTGGTACTTGTTGTTCATAATGATGGCGATATCCGACTCGTAGTCGAGCGCGCTGCTGCCGCGCAAGTGGAACAAGTGGATGCGCTTGCTTTTCAGTCCTTCACGATCCGCCGCAACAATCGCCCAGACGGGGACATCGAGCGAGAGCGCCATGTCCTTTAACCCCTCGACGATCATCGTCACCTTATCGTTCTCATCGCGCGGACGTTCGGGGTGGACGGCGATCTTTTGCAGATAATCCACGAACACGACCACATTGCCGCCCGTCGCATCGGCTAACCGCGCGGTCATTTCCTTGATCGCGCGCAGCGTCGTCACGGCGGGGCTGGCTTTCACGAGGATCAGGCGATCCGCGTAGCGCGTGATGCGCGCGAGGCTCGGCGCGGTCTTGGGATTGTCACGCAAAATGTTTTGCAGCGAGATCGCGCCTTCTTCCTTGCCCATGAAGCCCTTCGCGCGCTGTGCCACGATGATCGAATACAGATCGCGCAGCTTCAGCCCGCGATTCGCGTCGATCTCTGGCGGGTTGACACTTTCGAGGCAGAGCAAGCGGTGCATCAGATGCGTTTCGGTGTGTTCATACGAGAGATAGAACACATATTGATCGGGGCGCATGGCGATGTTGCGCGCCACTTGCAGCGTCGCAATCGTCTTGCCGATGCCCTGCGCGCCGCCAAGCAAGACCAATTCCGTCTTGCGTAATCCGCCGCCGATAAAGCCATCGAGCGGATCGAAGCCAGTGGGGATTGGCACGAAATCGACCAGATCGCCGCGTACCACACGCTCATCGGCTTCGTTCAGCACTTGCGTCAGCGTGCGCGGCAGATGCGCGCGTCCACGCTGTTCTGAGGCTGTGCTTGTGCCTGAACTGGCACCGCGCGGCGTCACAGGGGGCGCGGTCGGCTGTCCGGCGGGGGCGGTGGGCGAAGTCGGGGTAGCGGGCGTTGCAAACGTCGCGCGTTTCCGAACTTGCGGTTCGTCGGGATCAGGGAGCGGCTCAGTAAAACGTCGTGTACTCATAGGTTCGCCTTACGCGCAACAGCGTGCAATGAAAAATGATTATACTCGATTCTGTGGATGCGCAAATCGACCAACTCACCTATGAAATCTGTAAACCTTTTCAGATTGGTACGTACCGTAATTCACAATGAGAGATTAAATGTGTTAAACTATATACGGCACGACAGAATGCGCCGTCTTTTCCCTTCACATATTCAGGAGGCAGAGATACGTCGTGGTTGTCTTACAAAAATTGTTGATTCGCGCCGAGCAGCGCGGGTACGTCACGATTGAAGATGTCCTTCAAGTTATGGATGAAGACGGAGACGATATAACAACCCTTGAGTCGCTTTTGTACGAAGTAGACGAACTCGGGATTGAATTGCGCCCATCGCACGACCCCGATGATCGGATGCTGCTGCCGGAAGAAGGCGATATGGAGTTCGAGTCGGAAGAAGTCTTACACGATCCGCACGTAGGTGATATTAACGCGGTTTCTGCCGATGATCCGGTCGGGTTGTACTTTCGGCAGATGGCGCAAGAGCCGCTGTTGAGCGCACAAGAGGAAATCGACCTCGCCAAGCGGATCGAACTGGGCAAGCAAGCGCGCGAGACCCTGACGCGCCTGCGATCACAAGAATCGTGTAACGAGACGTGGGCGCTGCACCTCTCGCGCTTGGTGTCGGACGGACAGGCGGCGCGCGAACATCTGGGACGCGCCAACACGCGCTTGGTCGTCAGCATCGCAAAACGCTACATGGGTCAAGGGCTGCCATTCCCTGACTTGATCCAAGAGGGCAACGTCGGTTTGATGCGTGCGGTCGATAAATACGACTACAAGCGCGGCAACCGCTTCAGCACTTATGCGACGTGGTGGATTCGCCAAGCCATCACCCGCGCGCTGGCGCAGAAGACGCGCACGATCCGCATTCCGCTCCACATGACCGAACGTATCCGCCAAATGTACCGCGCCGCCCAACTGCTCGAACAAAATCTCGGACGGCGTCCCTCCCCCGAAGAAATTGCCCTCGAAATGGACTTGCCCGCCGACAGCGTGCGCAACATGATGGATGCCAGCCAGCACGCCATCGCGTTGGAACGTCCAGTTGGCGACGACGGCGACAGCGAATTTGGGGATTTCATCGAAGATCAAGATTCTCCCAGCCCGGTCGAATCCGCGACGCAGCATCTATTACAAGAAACGATTGAAGAAGTGTTGTCCGAATTGACGCCGCGCCAGAGCCACATTTTACGCTTACGCTTCGGACTGGGCGGCGGCGAACCACACACGTTGGAAGAAATCGCCAACAAGTTCGGTTTGAGCCGCGAACGTATTCGCCAGTTGGAAAAAGAAGCCTTGCGGCGGCTGCGTCACCCGCGCCTTGCCCACAATTTGCGCGATTATCTGGGCTAGATGCACTAACTCGATGAAGATTGTGACCGGGCTGCACGCTCGGTCATTTTATTTTCGCAGTAAAATACAATACGGAATGATGACCCTGGATGTCCGACCACGACGCCGAACAACTGCGCCAGCGTAACCGCGAACTCTCGATCTTGAACGCGATTGCGGAGGCGCTCAACCGTGAGGTCGATGTGACGCGCGCGCTCAACGCGGCGCTGGTCAAGATCGCGGAACTGTTCGACGTGCAGACGGCGTGGGTGTGGCTGCGCCGCGACGAGGACGGGCGCGGGTACCTCGCCGCCGCGCTGCATCTGCCGCCGGGCTTGGCGGGCGATCCGGCGCGCATGGCGGGCGACGATTATTGTTATTGCTTAGAAAAATATGAATTGGGCGAGATGGCGAAGCCCGCCAACATCAGCGTGATCGCCTGTACGCGCCTCAGCGACCTCGAAGGGGCGGATGGCTTGCGCTACCATGCCAGTGTGCCGTTGTATCAGCGGCACGAGGCGTCCGAAAAGCGCGTCGGCGTGTTGAACGTCGTCAGCCGCGATTGGCGCAAGCTGTCCGCCGACGATCTGCGGCTGTTAAATACCGTCGGGGATATGCTCAGTATCGCTGTCGAGCGGGCGCAGTTGTTCGCGCGCAGCGTCCAATTGGGCGCGGTCGAAGAACGCAATCGACTGGCGCGCGAGATTCATGACACGTTGGCGCAGGGACTCGCCGGAATCGCGCTGCAATTGGAGACCGCCGACGCGCTGATGGATGCCGGACAGTCCGACAAGGCGCGCGCTGCGATTCGTAAGGCGCTGACCGTCGCGCGGGCAAACATGGAGGACGCGCGCCGCTCCGTCCTCGATTTGCGCGCCGTGCCGCTGGAAGGGCGGACGCTGGCGGAGGCGCTCGACTCGTTGGCAGCGGATTATGCCGCCGAATGGGGCTGGCGCGCGTCGTTCGAGGCGGTCGGCGCATCGACGCCGCTGCCTATTCGTGTCTCGGCGGGGCTGTATCGCATCGCGGGCGAGGCGCTCATTAACATTGCGCGCCATGCTGCCGCGCACACCGTCGAAATGCGCTTGATTGTGCAGCCGGGCAGTGTTGGAATGACCATTGAGGACGACGGGAGCGGCTTCGATCCCGACCAGACGGCGAATACTGACCGCTTTGGATTAATTGGGCTGAACGAGCGCGCGCGGCTGCTCGGCGGGACATTGGAGATTTGCAGCGCGCCGGATGAGGGGACGTTCATGCGGATCGTCGTCCCATTGGAAGCGAAAACGGAAACCTCATGATCAACGCGATCCGAATTTTGCTGGCGGACGATCATCCGATTGTGCGCGATGGACTGGCGGCGATCTTGTCCACACAGTCTGATTTCAACGTTGTGGGCGAGGCGGCGGATGGCGCAGAGACGCTGCGCATGGTGGCGGCGCTGCATCCCGACGTGCTGCTGCTCGATCTCGAAATGCCGAATGTCGATGGCGTCGAGGTGCTGCGGCGCTTGGGCGCGGACGCGCCGCGCACCATTGTGTTCACCGCATTCGACACCGACGAGCGCATCTTGAGCGCGATTCAGGCGGGCGCGCGGGGCTATTTGTTGAAGGGTGTGCCGCGTGATGAGTTGTTCAACGCCGTGCGCGTGGTGTTCGAGGGCGGATCGCTGTTGCAGCCGGTCGTCGCCAACAAACTGTTCACCCGATTACGCGATGATCGCGCGCCTGTGCCGCCGAACGATACATTATCGCGGCGCGAGCATGAAGTTTTGGCGTTGATGGCGCGCGGCTGGCTGAACAAAGAGATCGCCGTGCGGCTGGTGATCAGTGAGCGCACGGTCAAATTTCACGTCAGTTCGATCTTGAGCAAACTGGACGCGGGTAACCGGACGGAAGCGGTCACGAAGGCGATCCAAGCGGGAATATATAGGACTGAGGACTGATCGAGAAACGCCGTTGAATTGACGTGTCAAACCCGCGCAGGGCGGGCATGGCACGCCCTGCCCCTACGAGATCGCGCTCACTCTAAATCGGTTTTCCCTCAGTCCTGCCTTTCAGCTTGCATCGCCTCGAAAAAGTGCCGCCAATGGGGACGCCGCCCATCATAATCATCGAAGCCGTATTCCTCTGCCAGATTCCACGTCGCCAACGCTTGACCCGTTTTCGCGGCGACGTTCGGATCGGCTGCCAACGCAACGACCGCTTGCCCAATGAAATACGGCGTTTCTGACTCCGCGAAGTAGGGTTCTTTAGCGACCGCATCGCGCCAATTCGCCTCGGTCACGCCGAAATAATCGAGCATCTGCTCGGAGCGCAAGAAACCGGGCGTCAATGCCAGCGCGGTTACGCCCTTGTCCTTCAATTCGTGCGACTGTGCCAGTGCCAGCCGGATCACGCCAGTCTTGACGAAATCGTAGTACAGATTGCCACGATAATCGGCATTGTCGCCGTCGGTGACTTCGATGATCAGCCCGCCGCCGGACGCAATCAACAGCGGCGCGGCGTAGTAACTGGTGATGATGTGGGTGAAGATGCCGCGCTCGATCATCATCAGCCCCTTAGACAGCGAATGTTCCCAAAACGATTGACTCATGTCGAACAGCGCCTCGCCGCCCCAAATATCGTTGATCAGGATATCGAGCCGCCCATGTTCATGGTTCACCCGTTCAAACAGCCCGCGCACGGCGTCCCCATCGGTGTGATCGACGCGGACGGCGGTCGCCCTCCCGCCGCGCGCTTGAATGATCTCGGCGGTTTCGTCGATGGTTTCGGCGCGCGCAATATCGGACGGATTGCCGCGCGTGCTGCGTCCGGTTGCGTAGACCATCGCGCCCGCCGCGCCCAATGCCAGCGCAATCGCGCGCCCTGCGCCGCGCGTCGCGCCCGCCACCACCGCAATTTTGCCATGCAGTTGACTCATTGCTGAACCCTCCAAATTCAATTCACGGCAGATGTAGAGAAAAAAACAGAAATACATAAAGATTGATGACATGGTTCTGTGTCAATTGCTCGCTGCGTTAAAATCTCTTTCTCTGGCTTTATCTCGTCATGATCAGATGCGAATCGCCAAATTCGTGCCACAAGTAGCCTGCGCGCACGGCTTCGGCATAGCCCGCGCGGATGACATCCTGTCCGGCAATCGCGTACAACATCGCCAAATGGCTCGTGACGGGATCATGCAGCCCCGTTAACACGCCATCGACCACATGGACGCCGCGCGCCGGATGGATGTACGCGCGCGTGAAACCGCGCGCTGGATGGACTTCGTTCCCGTCCCACGCCGATTCGAGCGCCCGAACGACCGTCGTCCCAATGGCGATCACACGCCGCCCCGATGCGTGCGCGGTGTTGACCGCCTGTGCCGTCGCCGCCGACACCGCGAACGGTTCGGGATAGAGTGGATGCTGTTCGACGGTTTCGCTCTCGACTTCCAAGCTGGATACGCCCGTATGCAGCGTGATCGCCACGATTTCGACGCCGCGATCCTGCACACTGTCCACCACGCGCCGCGTGAATGGATATGCTGCCGATGGCATTTCGGCGCTGCCACAGCCGCATGTCCGATTTGCAAACACGGTTTGGTAAACGGACAGCGGATAGCGTTCGCTCACGTAGCCGTAGCGGATCGGCGCGCCCGTCGCCGCCATCACCGGACGCAGATCGCCGTCGGCAACGATGAACCACAGGCGCGGCAAGCCGGGATACGGCGCGATCAAGCGCGCGGCGATGCGTCCATCGCTGGCGATGCCATCATCGGCGCCGATCACGATGCGATCTCCGGCGGACAGCGGCAGCGCGCCCGGCTGCGACGAACTTTGGCGCGGCTCGACCAGCCACGTTCCGCCGCCGTAATCGGTGGCGATGTTCACGATGAACGCGCCAATTGCGCCGCGCGCGGGCAGACTCGCGGGGAGCGTGGCGCTGTCGTTGACGACCAGCAAATCGCCACGCCGCAAGAATGACGCCAGTTCGTTGAACTGCGCGTGCGTGTGTCCGGCGGGCGTGCTGATGAGCAAGCGTCCACTGTCGCGCTCGACGCCGCGCGCCTCCGCCGGCGTGGTGGCGGCGAGCTGCGCCGGACGCTCGAAGATCAGTTCAGACCGTTTCATCTGTCACCTCGCGGACGGGTTGCCACTTCTCGGACTGTGCGCCGTAACGTCCGCCGTTGATGGCGCTGCGATTTTGCCCGAACAGCCACGCCCAAAACGGCAGCGTCACCTCTGGCAGCGGGCGATCCGAAATATCGTCGTCGGGAAACGCGGCTTGGTGCATGACGGTGCGCATGTCGCCGGGATCGACGCTCACCGCCGCATAGCCGTCCGCCTCGTTCGCCAGCGTGAGCGTGACCAGATCGAGCGCCGCTTTCGTGCTGCCATAGCCGCCCCAACCGGGATAGCCGCCCTTCGCCGCGTCCGAACTCACGTTGACGATCAAGCCGTTTCGTTTTTGCAGCAGCGGGAGCGCGATTTGTGCCAATGCCAGCGGTGCGATCAAGTTGACCTCGTACAGGCGGCGCAATATGTCGAGCGGATAAGCCGCCAGCGGTGGGAGGGGCGTCGCGCCCAAATCGGAGGCGTTGTTGATCAGGATATCCAGCCCGCCGAGCCGAGCGGCGGCGTCGATCAGCGCCGCGCGATGCGCCGGATCGGTCATGTCGCCCTCAATCGCTGTCACCGCGCCGCCAAAGCCCGCGAGGCGCGTCCGCACCGCCTTCAATTCGTTCGCACCGCGCGCCGTGATCACCAGATCATGACCTTGCCCCGCCAGAAATGCCGCCAACACTGCGCCCAAGCCGCGACTTGCGCCCGTGATCAGCGCGTTTTTGTTTTCACGCATCGTCTGTTTCCTTCGATATGCTTCTAGCATACGAGAAAGGGGCGCTGAGTTGCATCCGGTGCGCGTACAGGCGGCGACTGTACGATAGGACAGGCGGTTTGTTCCCGCTCCCCACATGGAGCAGGGGTTAGGGGGTGAGGTTATACAAGCGCCCGTACAAATCGATTTGCTGTTCCAACGCCGCGCGCATCGCGTCCGCGCCTGCTGGATCGGGCATGACCACGCCGCTGATGGCGGGCGGCGTGAACGTCGCCGCGGGATGCAGCGCGCGCGCGATCAAGATTGCCGTGCCGCGCGCCGTGATTTCGCGCTCCGCCACGATGTGCAGCGGGCGATCCAGCGCGTCCGCGACGATTTGCGCGACGATGGGCGATGCCAACACGCCGCCGCCCGCGTGGATCGGTGCATCCGGCGCGGCGATGCCGTCGAGCGCATTCAGGATCAGCCGGAGGCGCAGCGCGATGCCTTCCATGCCCGCTTGCGCGATATCAATGGCGTCTGTCGAGAGTCGCAAGCCGTGAATCGTTCCCGTCGCATCGGCGCGATAGCCGGGACTTCGTTCCCCTGCCAACAGTGGCAGAAACGTCAGCCCATGTCCGGCGCGCGGACGTTCCATCATCGCGGCTTGGAGCGTCGCCTGCGACTCGCGGTTGTGGGGGAAGCCGAGTAGTTCGGTCAGCCACGCCAAGACTCTCCCGCCCTCGCTGGTTGCGCCGCCGATCAGGTGTTCAGCGCGCGCGACGCGATAATTCCAGAGGCTCTCTGGCACCTCCGCGATTAAATTGTCCGTGACCACGCGCAGCGCCGCCGTTGTACCGATGGTCAGTACGACGTGCGTGGGGGTATCGCCGCCTGCGCCAATGTTGGCGGATGCGCCATCACCCACTGCCAGCATGAACGGGATATCCGCCAGCGCCGTCCACCGCGCGCGATAGGCGTCCGCCAAGCCGATGGGTGCAGTGTCGTATTCCGCCAGTGTGGGCAGCAGCGCGGCGTCCCAATTGAGCGCCGACAGCCATTCGGCGTCCCATGTTGCATCGGCGCGGTTCAGCAGCCCCGTCCACGCCGCGACCGAATAGCTGCATGGCATCTCGGCGCGTCCGAACCAGCGGCGGTACAAATACGTCCCGAAGTCGAGCCACGCCGCCGCGCGTGCCACTGTATCGGGCTGCGTGCGCGCCAACCACGCAAAGCGTCCAGGATGATACGCCGTTGCGTGGCGGCAGCCTGTGCGCGCGTGAACGGCGTGTCCGTCGTAACGCGCCGAGAGCGACTCCACATCGTCGGCGCTGCGCGTATCGGCGTAGAGATAAACGGGCGTGATCACGTTCCCGTCCGCATCGACGCCTAGCACATTGCCAACGAACGTATCCATGCCGACAGCGTGAAGATCGCGCGCGGCAGGATGCGTCAAGATTTCATCGATGCACATTTCGACGGCGGCGCACAGCGTTTCGGCGTCGAAGGTCGCCGCGCCGGGTGGTTCGGTGTCGAATTGGACATTGCGCGCGGCAACCGCCCCATCGATGGGGCGCAGCGCGCTGCTGGCGGGATCGTGGTCGTAGAGCAGGGCGCGGACGGATGAACTGCCGAGATCGAGAATGAGAATTGTCACCATCATTCCTCATCGATTGCGCGAATAATCGCTCCATTGTCCCCCCGCGCCGCGAAATACGCTATCCGCCCCAAACGAGTGAGGGTGCTTTAAGTGGCGCTTATGGGTGATCGTCCAACCAATCGAACATCCCTTTACATCACCGCTTCAAAATTTAGGGCGATTATTTCTTTGATCGCAACAGAACGCAAAACACGCCGTCTCGAAATTTCGAGACGGCGTGTCCGGTCAAACTAGCGGGCAAATCTTAACTTGAGACTTGCTCGGTAAAATTGTTGATCAGCGTTTGAGCGCGTCCGTTAGCGGATCGTCTCGTTGCTGAGGTAACGTTCGCGTTCCGTGTTGATTTCTTCATGGGTCAGCGGATCGCGCGCCGCATCGAAGCCTTTCCAACCGCTCGTGCGCCAGTCAGAGGCGCGCGTCTTGAGATCGATGGGGTTGTGACGGTTGATGATGGTCTGGGCTTGCATCATCGCGCTGTCTTCGACATGCGCAACCACCAGCGCGCCGCCGCGACGGACGCCTTCGGCATAATAGCCAGCATGTTCTTCATCGACGCCCAACTTGACGAGCGAGGCAGTGATGCCGCCCGTGACCGCGCCGGCGGTCGCGCCAATGCCGGCACCGAGCAAGCCAGCGACCAATGCGCCGCCGCCGATCACGGGTCCGATGCCGGGGATCAACATCGCGCCCAAGCCAATCACTGCGCCCGCGACTGCGCCCAAACTCGCGCCTTCGCCGCCCTTGACATCCTTTTGGTCGGTCGTGACGGTGCGTGCATATTCGCCCGCCGCATCATTCGCCACCACACTGATGTTGTCGCGCGCGAAGCCCGCGCTCACCAATTCATCGACCACACGCTGACCGGTCGCAAAATCGTTGAACAATCCGCTCACTGCTTTCATGGTTCTGTACTCCATAGTTATGTCAATCACACTGCCCTTATCGTATGCCATCGGCAGCGGACACAACAGAACCATGTGGGCGTTTCGGAGGCGGGTCGATGGACGCGGTTCAGATAGGCGGATCGGCGGGGGACGGTCTCAGCCATGCGTGTCGTAAAGTGAGGGTTTAAGCTCGAAAAGCGGATTTATTCGGCGAGATTGGTCTTGGTTTTCAAAAACGTTCGCCATGATTTGATGTCAATTCCCAAAAGATCGACCTGATCGAAACTATTGACATATTCATCGAGCATTCCGATTCGGGCAATTCTGCCAAAGTTTTTGCCATCGTCATAAACGGGTTTGTCGCTCATCTTTGCTCTGGCTCTTGGATAGGGGGTTACGTTTTTCGGCGATAAAATGTCGGCGTGATCGAGCGTCTTTCGCAGCGATTGCCACCAATAATTGCGATATTCGGCGACATATCGAGCTGGCGCGATGAAGGGTTTAAAAACGATGGGGGAACCGGATAGCACATTCGATAGTACCCATGGGACGATCACGAGCAAATCTTGAATCGCACAGGCATTGGGCGTGACCTGATAGCGGAAACTGGGTTCACCCTCTTTTGCCAACAAGTACCACGATTTCAATTCAAGCCCCATAATGATATGGCGCGTTTGGGGGTTTATGAGCAGCGCGTCGGGAAAAGTTTGTGCTTGTCGAGTAAACCGATAGCCGAAATAGCGATCATCAACATCCCAGAACGAATGCAGCTCATTCAACGTGCGAATCACTTCTTGCTCTATCGTCAAACCCAGAACGCTGCTGAACGCATAAATTTCGGTTGCTCGAATTCCCTTCACATTGATGGCGCTCTGAAAATTTGCGGGCAGACGGGCGAGTAAATTTCCAATTTGGTCGTAGACACCCACATGTTCCCAGCTTGAAAGTGGCGTTTCTGGCTGCGGCGGGGTCATGAAAATCGTCCTACGGCAAGGTCAAAAAAATCGCGCTGAAGTTCTGCGCTCACACATTTTCGACCCAGACGATGCGCTGACACGGCGACGCTGCACAATCCGCCGAATGGCTCCCAAATCAAATCCCCCTGATCCGATGAAGCTTCTAAAATGACATCAATCAACTTTAACGGCTTTTGATTGAGATGTAAACTTTTGTTTGCAGCTTTAATGCGTTCCGATCCGTTCAGCGGCGGCGATTGCCAAACGTTGGTGATGCCGGGCTTGCAGTAAAATTTTGCGCGCAGTCGCTCCCATTCTCGCGCCGTGATCGGTGTTTTACCATCACGCGAGAAATAAGGCGTATCGGTGGGCTTGCCATATCGATTGGCATAGGTTGCCATCTGTTCAAACGCATCAGGTGGTGGAAAATACCACAGATGATCCTTGGTCAAATATTTTCGTGTTGCGGCATTTTTGACCCCACACGCTTCGTTTGACTTATATAATGCTAGTCCGCTTCGTTCCCATTCTTTACGCAGCCAATCCTTCAGGGTCAATCCGTGAATTTTTACATCGCGTACATATTGGACACAAACTTCGGTCACGACCGGGAACTTACGCAAGGTCTGCGTATTCGAGTTGCCGGCTGCATGGGCGATGCCTTTATCCCAGACATGACAGGATACATAGCGCCAACCGAGTTCTAACAGTAGGGGATGAACCGTTGCCCAACCGAGTTCGCTGTTCCAGAACCACAGCGTTGTTTCGGGTGTCGCATGTTTCGACCATGCTTCGACATGGGGACGATACCAATCTATCAATCCGGCAACGGTTTTGGGATCGCCAGGAAACAAACCTAATCCATACGCGCCGTCCGATACAATCACACTTGGCGCGGGGAAGTCGGCATACATGGATAGAACATCACCCCAATGGAGCGTAACCCCGTCGATTGAGAATGAATTTCCCCGTAGCGCAGACTCCAATTTGAACATTTCAAGCTGCGTAATCGAGGGGATTTGTTTCGCTGCAACCATTTGAACCAGCCATTCCACGAGTCCTGAATCGATACCGATTGTACTACCAATTTCGAACGCCTACCGCAGTGTAATTCTTGCCCGTCCGCCTAAAACGCGCTATCCTGTGTTTTCAAAAGCATGTATTTTTCACCAACGAGTAAATCTCCCATGCCAACCTATACACTTGGAATTGATTACGGGACCGAATCCGGACGCGCCGTGCTGGTCGATACTGCCGACGGACGCGAAGTCGCCACCGCCGTCCATCGTTACAGCCATGGCGTGATCGACGAGCATCTGCCGGGCAGCGACAAGCCGCTGCCGCCCGAATGGGCGCTGCAAGACCCCATGGATTACATCGCTGTGCTGCAAAACGCCGTCCCCGCCGTCCTGCGCGAAAGCGGCGTTAGCCCCACCGAAATCGTCGGCGTTGGCATCGACTTCACCGCCTGTACGATGCTGCCGACGAAAGCCGATGGCACCCCGCTCTGTACGCTGGAGCTGTTCCGCCAGCATCCGCACGCATGGGTCAAGCTGTGGAAACATCACGCCAGCCAACCGCAAGCCGATCAGATCAACCAGACGGCGCGGCGGATGGGTGAGGGCTGGCTGAATCGCTACGGCGGCAAAATTTCGTCGGAGTGGTTCTTCAGCAAGGCGCTGCAAATCTTGCAAGAAGCCCCCGAAATCTACGACGCCGCTGACCGCCTGATCGAAGCGACGGATTGGGTGATCTGGCAAATGACGGGTGTCGAGACGCGCAACGCCTGTACGGCTGGCTACAAAGCCATCGTTCAAGACGGACAATATCCGTCGGAAGTCTACTTCGCGGCGCTGGATCGGCGTTTCGCGGATGTGGTCGAGACCAAGACGAGCCGCCATCTCGCGCGGTTGGGCGACGCGGCAGGCGTGCTGACCGCGCAAGCTGCGGCGTGGATGGGCTTGCAGCCGGGAATCGCCGTCGCCGTCGCCAATGTCGATGCGCATGTCACCGTTCCCGCCGTCGGCGTGACCAAACCCGGCACGATGGTGATGATCATGGGGACTTCGACCTGTCACATGGTCATGGGCGAGACGCTGCAAGAGGTCGAGGGCATGTGCGGCGTCGTCCAAGATGGCATTGTGCCGGGATTGTACGGCTACGAGGCGGGGCAGAGCGGCGTCGGGGATATCTTCGCGTGGTTCGTGGAAAATGGTGCTACCCCCGTCGATCACGCGATGGCACAGCGCGAACGCATGGATATTCATGCTTATTTGGAGCGCGAAGCCGCCCGCCAGAAGCCCGGCGAACACGGCTTGTTGGCGCTCGACTGGGTGAACGGCAATCGCTCGACGCTGGTGGACGCGGACTTGACAGGGATGATCGTCGGCATGACGTTGGCGACGAAAACGCATGAAATGTATCGCGCATGGATCGAAGCAACCGCATATGGCACGCGCACGATCATCGAGGCGTTCGAGGGGCGCGGCGTCCCCATTCACAGCATCGTTGCGGCGGGCGGACTGCCGGAACGCAACAAGTTGTTGATGCAAATCTACGCCGACGTGACCGGACGCGAGTTCAAACTCGCTGGCTCGGCGCAAGCCCCCGCGTTGGGCGCGGCGATGCACGCGGCGGTTGCGGCGCGCGTCTACCCCGATATCGGCGCGGCGGCGGTGAAAATGGCGAAGATCAAGGATGAGACCATCCGTCCGATTGCGGCGAATCAAACCGTCTACAATCAGCTTTACGCGGATTACAAGGCGCTCTACAATTATTTTGGGCGCGGGCATAACGATGTGATGAAGCGGCTGAAGAAGATTCGCAATCAGGCGCGGGGAGTCTAGCCGATGCTGCTGCCCGAACTGCGCGCGGAAGTCTGCAAGCTGCACGCAGAACTGCCGCGTAACAATTTGGTCGCGTGGACGAGCGGCAATATCAGCGCGCGCGATCCCGAAACGCAGCTTGTCGTGATTAAGCCGAGCGGGATCAAGTTCGCGGATTTGACGCCAGAAAAGATGGTCGTGGTTGATATCAATGGGGTGCTGGTCGAGGGCGATTACAAGCCGTCGTCGGATACGGCGTCCCACTGCGTCATTTATCGCGCACGTTCAGAAATCAACGGCGTGGTGCATACGCATTCGCGCTACGCGACGGCATTCGCGGTCGTCGGGCGCGAAATCCCGTGCTATACGACGGCGATGGGCGACGAATTCGGCGGCGCGATCCCGTGCGGCGGCTTTCAACTGATCGGCGGCGAACAGATTGGCGAAGAAGTCGTCAAGACGCTGGCGAACTCGAAATCACCCTCGTGCTTGCTGCAAAATCACGGCGTCTTCGCCATCGGCAAGACGGTTGACGACGCGGTGAAAGCCGCCGTGATGACGGAGGACAACGCCGCGACGGTGTGGCTGGCGCTGCAATTGGGGACGCCGATTTCGATCCCGCAGAGCGAGATCGACAAGCTGCATCATCGTTATACCCATGTGTACGGACAAAAGTAGAACGGGGAGAGACTGATGGTAAGCGCACCCGTCATGGAAGCGGTAATTGAACCCGCGATTGATCAACCGCTTGAGAGCCAACCAGAAGGCATGTCGCTGGCGGAATTTCTCGCGCTCGATGAGCGGACTGAATTCATCCATGGCAAAACGATACCTAAATTGGCACATCTCTTTGAGCATGACGAATTACTCCAACTGTTGTTCTACTGGCTATCCGATTACATCCGCCCGCGTGAACTTGGTACAGTTTACACGCAAGGGATGTTTGTTATGCCCGACACGATCAAGAAAGATTGGGTCAAGGGATCGCGCATTCCCGATCTTGCTGTGTTTGCTGGAACGCGGATGGCGTGCGCCTGATCGGGGTGATCAAGCCGCATAATCGCCAAGTGATTATCTATGCACCCGATCTCGAAAACCCCGTCGTCGTCAAAGGCGACGCCGCCCTGAACGCCGGCGATATCGTTCCCGGCTTTGAATTGAGCTTGTCAAAACTATTTGAAGCTATCTGAAAGGATAAATCATGACACTCGCAGCTCCCGAAACCTACATTTCACCCGCGTCCCAACTGGCGCGCCGTCCGGTCAATATCGCCGTGATCGTCGGCAATCGCGGCTTCTTCCCCAAGCATCTCGTCGTCAAAGGGCGCGAAACGATCATCGAAGTCCTGGCGAAAGCCGGGATGAACGCGATCATCCTTGACGCAAACGATACCGATCACGGCGCGGTCGAATCGCTGCGGGAAGCGCAAGCCACCGCCGAGTTCTTCCGCGCTCACCGCGATCAAATCGACGGTGTGCTGGTCACACTGCCGAATTTTGGCGACGAACGCGCCATCGCCAACACGCTCCGCTACGCCGATCTCAATGTTCCGGTGCTGATCCATGCTTTCCCCGACGATGCGACGCGCATGACCATCGCGGATCGCCGCGATAGCTTTTGCGGCAAGATGAGCGCGTGCAACAATCTGCGTCAATACGGCATCAAATACACGCTCACCACGCTGCACACCGTCGATCCGACCAGCGCATCGTTTCAGGGCGACTTGCAGCGGTTCGCGCAAATCTGTCGGGTCGTGCGTGGGATGCGCAGCGCGCGCTTGGGCATGATGGGCGCGCGCCCGGAAGCGTTCAAGACCGTGCGCTACAGCGAAAAACTGCTCGAACGCGCTGGAATCAGCGTTGAGACGCTCGATTTGTCGGAGGTGTTCGGGCGGATTGACCATTTGTCAGACGATGATCCGGCGGTTGTCGCCAAACTCGGCTCGATTGAACGTTATGTTCGCACGACGGGCGTCCCCGCCGAGTCGCTGAATAAGATGAGCAAGCTCGGCGTCGTGTTGGATCGCTGGATGAGTGACAACGCGATGGATGCGACCGCGATCCAGTGTTGGACATCGATGGAAGAATTTTTCGGCGTCGTCCCCTGCACGATCATGAGCATGGCGAGCAATGGGCTGATGCCGTCGGCGTGCGAGACGGATATCGTTGGCACGCTGGCGATGCTGGCGCTGTCGTTGGCATCGGGCAAGCCGAGCGCGCTGGTCGATTGGAACAACAATTACGGCGACGACCCCGATAAGGGCGTCGTGTTCCACTGTTCCAATCTACCGAAAGACGTGTTCGTGGACGAAATCCCGGTCATGTACTATCAAGAGATCATCGCAGGCACCGTCGGGCGCGAGGGGACGTATGGCACGATCTACGGGCGCGTGCGCGAAAACCCGTTCACCTATCTGCGCATCTCGACCGACGATTTAGAGGGGAAAATCAGCGCCTATGTGGGCGAGGGCGCGTTCACCGACGACCCCATCGACACGTTTGGCGGCTACGGCGTGGTCAACCTACCGCGCTTCCAAGACTTGTTGGCATACATCTGCGAACGTGGCTACGAACATCATGTCACCATCAATCAGACGCGCGTCGCCAGCGCCATTGATGAGGCGTTCAACAAGTATCTCGGCTGGGCGACCTATCACCATCGCTAAAACAAAGTAAAAGGACGGAGGACAGAGTGAAAGACGAGCTATCGTCTTTAGTTTTCACTCCGTCCTCAGTCCTATCTTTAACCTGAGGTTTGGATCGCTTCACCTCACCCCCCTCTCCACAGCGTGGAGAGGGGGGTGGGGGGTGAGGTGAACGGTTTAGAGCCTATCCAAAACTCAGCTTATCTTTAGAGTTGATTGAGCGCCTGTCGATACGTGTCCAAGGCGGCTTGCAATTTACCCTGACGCATCAGCCCGTCGCCCAACACGCGGAAGATCGTCGGGTTGTCCCGATGCTGACGAGAGAGCGACGAGAGATCGTCCACCACATCATCCAGCTCGACCTGCGCGCGGATCATGCCTTCATAATGTGCCAAGCCATCTGCCAGCGCGCCCGATTGACTCAAGCGGCGCGCTTCTCCGAGTGATAAGCCCGCACGTGAAACGGGCGCGCGGACGGGTTCAGGCGCACGCGGCGGCGGTGCGGCGCGAACAGGCGGCGGCGTTTGGCGCACAGGTTCGGGCGCAGGCGGCTCGGGTTCGAGGTCGATATCGAACAAGTCAATCGTATCATCGACGCTCGGCTGCTCATCGATGGTTTCCAGCAGCCATGCCGGAATATCGTCGGGCGAGATCGTTGTCTCTAAGTCCTTCATCCAATCCGTCGGCTCTTCAGCGACAGGCGCGGCTTCAAATGGCGGCGCGGGCGGCGCAACAACCGATTCTGCCAGCCAATCAGGCACGGACTGCGGCTGTCCTGCGGCGAGTCGATCCTCGTCAGGCAGCGACTCGGACGTAACCATGCGCTCGACGGCGGCGACGCGCTCCGCATCGTTGAGATTGCGCTGATACCAGTCTGGTACGTTGTTGATATCGACCGCGCCTTGCGAGTATTCGTCGTCGAACGCCTCCGCCCATCGATCACCGCCGGGCTTGGCTTGGTTGGTCGGTACTTGGATGCTGGGGGAGGATAACGGCACGATGTCGATCTCAACGTAGGGCATGGTCGGCTCGTCGTCCGCGAAAATACTGTCCAAGTCCATCACAGCGGATGCACCCGATTCGGCTTTTAACCATTCGGGCATCTCGCTGAGTTCAGCGGGGTCGTCCGCTGGGAACAGTGACTCCAGCGATGGGCGATTCGGCTGTGCGGCAGCGGGGGCAGTCGGCGGCATCCCGAACGATTCGACCAACCACGACGGGAGTTCTGCCGGAATCGCGGGTGCGTCGGCATCTTCTTCTGCAAGCAAGTCGAAGGTGTCTTCGGGGAGCAGGTCGATCTCCTCCGACTCCATCAGCTTGTCGGTCTGCAATTCGAGCCACTGCTGCATCTGATCGCGTGATGCGGTTCCCGATGCAATCGCTTGGTCGATATCCAGATCATACGTGATGGGTTCGGGCATGGCGGGCGGACGAACCGCGCTCACGCCAATTTCATCGTAGCCTTGCGATGATGCCAACGATTGTAAGAAGTCGGACGGGTCTTGCGGCGGCAGCAGTTCGAGTTCCGCGCCCAAGTTGGAGAAATCTGGCGCGGCGATATCGCGGCTGTAATCATCGTGCGGCGATGCAGGGGTGGTCATTTCTTCAGATTTTGCGCCTTGTTCGCGCGCCAGTTGCTCCAGCCATGCAATCGGGTTGCCGCCGGACGCGAACGGATCGTCATTGTCTGATGAGCCACCCCTCGAGGGGACGGGCGCGGACTCGGCGGGTGCGCTGGCAGCAAGGTTTTCCAACCATGCCATCGAATTATCGGCTCCGCTGTCGCCGGGTACATCCGAGAGATCGAGGTTGAACAGGCTGTCTTCTTGTTCACTGGCGAGATTTTCCAGCCATGCCAGCGCCCCTTCGTCCATGCTGCTGCCACCACGCGCTGCAGGCGGCGGCGGTTGCTGCATCGATGGCGGCGGGACGTTCCGCGCGGGCGGCGGCGGTGGGGCAGTGCGCGCGGGTGGCGGCTGCTGCTGCATCGATGGCGGCGGCGCAGTGCGCGCGGGTGGTGGCGGTGGGGCAGTGCGCGCGGGTGGCGGCGGCTGCTGCACAGCGGGCGGTGACGGCGGAACGCTGCGCGCGGGTGGTTGCTGTGGCGGCGGCGCGGTGCGCGCGGGTGGTGGCTGCTGCTGCACAGCGGGCGGCGGCGGTGGGGCAGTCCGCGCGGGCGGTGGTGGTTGCTGCACAGCGGGCGGCGGCGGTGGGGCAGTGCGCGCGGGTGGTGGTTGCTGCTGCACAGCGGGCGGCGGCGGCGGCGCAGTGCGCGCCGACGGCGGGGCAAGGGGCGTCTTTGGTACAGCGCCGGGTTTCAAGTCACCGATCTTGGTATCATAAGGGATGTAGCCGGGTCCATCGATCACAGCCGTATTTTCATCAATCTCCGCAATCAACGAATCGGCAGCGGTTGTGAAGCCTTCGGATGCACCTTGACGCTTCGCCAACGTCTCCATCCACGCCATGATTTCTTCTGGCGACATCTTGTCGAAATCGGGCATGTTGTCAGCCATCGCTCATCCCTTTCTTGATCGCCAATGACGACACCGCGTCTGGCACCTTGTCTGGCGCATCGTCCACCGACGCGCCTTCGCCTAATCTGCGTATTATTTCAACCATGACGGCATATCATCCGCGCCGCTGGCTTCGGCTGGCGCGCTATCGTCCTCAGAAATCCAATCGGGCAATCCATCGTCCGCTTTTGACGACGATGATCCACCGCTCAACCATGCGGGCGGGCGCGAGAACACGAAGCGCGGGCGCGTGGTGGCTGGCTGATCGAGCGCAGTTTCGGCGGTTGCCAGCGCGGCGACCCAATCGTAATCGCGCTTGAGCGCGGGTACGGCGCGTTCTTCCAGCGCCTCGACCGCCTCAACTTCGTCTTCGCGCGCTTCGTAATCGACATCCAGACCCGGCACCATCGCGTTGAGCCAGTCGGGCGCATTTTCGGCGGGCGCACGCGATCCCACTTCGTCTTCAAAGCTGAAGTCCGCTCCGACAAGTTCTGCGATGGGTTCTGCTTGTGCTTCGGTTATACCATCAAGCAGCTCGACTTCGCTAGAAGCAAACGCAGCTTCTGGATCGGCATTTGCCAAGACGCGCGTATCGAACTCATCCTGTAATGGTTCGCCCCCGATCTCGTTCATGAGCGTCTCGAATTCATCGCCAGGCGTGGTATCTTCGCCCCTAACCGCGCTCATGACGAGGGTGTCAAAGTCGTCGCCCACTGGCTCGCCCGCAATCTCACTCATGACGAGGGTATCGAAGTCGTCGCCCACTGGCTCGCCCGCAATCTCACTCATGACGAGGGTATCGAAGTCGTCGGCGGGCGAGTCGCCCACAATTTCGCTCATCAGCGCGTCGATATCGTCGGTGTCGCTGTCCAGCACCCCGACGGGGACGAGGGTATCGTCTTCGGCGGCTTGTTCATCCTCCGCGCGAATGGCTTGCAGCCAATCGGGTGTATCGTCCACGCTGGCAACGGGCTGCAATTTCTCCTCATCACGGTCGAACCACGCGAAATCATCTTGCCCTGTGGCAAGCGCATCGGCTTCCGGTTCGCTCGATTTGTCGCCCAATCTCGGCTCAATCTCCGTGAGCCAAGCGGGGGCATCGTTCACGCTGGCAATCGCTGCGCCGTCGTTGTCAGATTTCTCTAACATCGGCTTGTACGAGAGTAAGGTTTCTTCTCCCGACGGCTCTTTGAGTTGTTCCAATTCCGTCAACCATTCGGGCGTCGAGGCAGCGGCAGGCGCATCGTCGCTGTCCGTCAGCCAACCGAATTCGCCCTCTTTTGCGCTGACGGCGGCAGGTTTGGCTGGCGCATCATTCGACAACCACGCCAGATCGTCCTCATCCGTTTCAAGCGCATCGCTCTCCGCCATTGCAGCGGTCTCTGGTTCGAGTTCAGACATCCAAGAGGGGATTTCAGCCGGTTCGACAGCGGCTTCGACTTCGGTATCTTGTTCGCTTGGCATCCACGCAAGATCGTCGGTCGAAGCGAGCGCAACGGCAGCGGGTTCGTCCAGCTTGCCCACATCATCGCCACCCGTCAACCAATCTGGCATATCGGCATCGACAATCGCGGGCTGTTCCTCTGTATCCTCGTCGGGCATCCACGAGAGATCAGCCGTCGTGGGCAGCGCCATGGGGGTGGGTTCGTCCTCGATTGTAGTCAGCCAAGCGAGATCATCGGTCGAGGGGCGCGCGACGGGTTCGTCCTCTGGCGGGGTCAGCCAAGCGAGATCGACGGTCGAGGGGCGCGCGACGGCGGGTTCGTCCAGCGGCGTTGTACTCTCGATTTCGGACAGCCAATCCATGCCATCATCATCGAGGAGCGAGTTCGCAGCGGGCATATCCACAGCGGCACTGATGGCGGTTTCTGGCTCAAGCCCTGCCATCCAATCGGGTATTTCGGACGCGAGGGCGGCTGGCTCATCGTCGTCAGAGAGCCATGTCAGCTCGTCGCTCGGTATTGCGCCCTGCACGCCGGTCGGCGTGGACTCGACAGCGGCTTCGACTTCGCTCAACCATGACAGCTCGTCACTCGGCGCTGCACGCTGTACCCCACCTTGCGTGGACTCGACAGTGGTTTCGACTTCGCTCAGCCATGACAGTTCATCGTCGGGTTCGGCTTCCGCATTTGCCATGGGTGTGGCGGCTGCCATTTCGTTGAGCGACGTCCCTTCTGGCTGCATTTGCGTCAACCAATCGGGCATATCGGCTTCAATCACGACTTCATCTACAGATTCGTCATCGTCGGCGGACAGCCATTCGAGGTCGTTCCCAACGGCGGCGGTCGCATCGCCTAATGCTGCTACGTCGTTCAGGGAGGCGGCATCATCGTCGGCGGACAGCCACGCCAAATCATCTTCGTCCGCGCCCGCATCCTTAGCAGCGGCGCGCGCGTCGCTCAACCACGCGAGATCATCATCGGGCGTGAGGGCATCCAAATCGGGCAGATCGGGGCTTTGCGTCGGAGACGGATTGGGCTGCTCGTCGAGACTGGTAAGCCAGTCGAGCGAGTCGTCATTCGAGGCGTCTGGTTGTTTTTTCTCGTCGTTCATATCCATCTCCGATATCCAGTCACTCGCTGTTGATGCGGTTGCGCTCACGGCGTAAGGGTCAAAAGGGCGGTCGTCCTCCGACTCGTCCTCCAGTAGCCACGCCAGCGGATCGGGATCGATGTCCGCTTTTTCTGTCGCTGTAGGCTGGCTCACCTTGTCTTCAAACAGGCTGTCGTCCAGCCAGTCCAGCGCCTCATCGGGTTCGGTTGCAGGTGGCGCGCCGACAGCGATGGCGTCGTCTTCTTCCATCGTATTGCGCATCCAGTCGGGGATATCGTCGTCGGCTGTGACCGCCGATGGACTGCTGCCCAACACACCGAGCGCGGGTTCGTCGTCCTCGTCCTCGTCGCTCAAGAGCCAGGCGGGCGTGCCAGAGGCGTCGGGTTCGTCATTGGGCGTGAGCGCATCATCGAAACCGAAGTTGAAGTCGCTCGCTGTGGGTTGGGGCATGTAGGGTTGCGCGGGTTGATCGTCAAGCGCGAAGTTGAACGCGAAATCGGCGTTGCTCCCCGTCGCTGCGCCGGGTTCGTCGTCTAACGATCCGAACAAAACATCCAAGTCGGGTGTTTCGTCGGCGGGCGGCGCAGGGGGAGTCGGCTTGTACTGGGCATCGAGCATCCAATCGGGCAGCGTATCGTCGCCGCTGTCCCCGAATAGGGCATCAAGTTCGCCCGTCGGAACGTTTCGCTCGCTGGCAGAAAATTCTTTGGGCAAATTCAGCGCGCCTGTCAAGCCGCGTTTGCTGTCTCCGAACAGGGCATCAAGTTCGCCCGTCGTAACATCTTTTTGGCTGGCAGAAAATTCTTTGGGCAAATTCAGTGCGCCCGTCAAGCCTGTACGCGCCGGTTGCACATCTGCCATCCAGTCGCCTTCGAGCTGTTCGGCAGCGCGCTGCGTCCGTTGATCCGTCGGTAAGCCCGACAGTGCCTCGCTTAACCATGCGGGTTGATCGGCTTCGGCGCTCGTGTCGGTCGTTGGGGCGCTCGCGCCGATGCTTTGCAGCCAATCGGGGCGACGGGAGACGAGTTCACCTTCCGCATAGCTTTGATAATCGATCTCATCGACGCGGAACGCATCATCAGGCGGTGGTTCGCCTTGTACCAATTCGTATGCCAAGTAGGGATCGACCGCCTCAAGCCGATTGATGAAGCGCGTCGCATCCGATGGGCGTCCGGCGTCGAGCCAGAGCCGCGTCATGATGCGATTGGCGGACAGACAGTCGGGCAGCGTCTTGAGGACACCAACAGCGATTTCGGCAGCGTCCATACGGGCGCCATTGTCCCACAGCGTCTCTGCGAGCAGCAGCCGCAGATCGAGGCGGTCAGGCGTGCGCGCTAATGCGCCGCGCAGCACATCAATCGCTTGTCCGGGCGCGTTGTTGCGGCGGTGTTGGCGCGCAATCGCGGCAGCGGTCAGTTGAATCTTCACCCGATCCGCGCGCCGGAAACGGCGGTACAGCCCGCGCAGACCATCGATCAGCTCACGGCTGTTGGGGTTCTGCTCGAAGGCGCGTTCTAGATGCGAGATCGCCTCGTCGCCGCGATTCATCAACGTGTACGCCTCGCTCAAGCCGAGATGCGCGACGTAATCATCGGGCAGCACGGTCAAGACGCGGCGAATCGCGCTTTCGGCTTCTTCCCAGCGCGCCGTTTGTACCAGTGCGCGTCCAAGAGAACGCCAGACAGCGACATTCTTCGGAAAATATTTCAAAATGTGGCGGCTATGTTGGATTGCTTCGTCGGGAGACTCTGACGATAGCAATTGATCCAATTTGGCGACGTACTCTTTCAGCCCAAGTTGCGCCATTCCAATTTTCTCTCGGTGAATTCGCCTACGCTCACACGCTTAAGATTACCATATAATTGCTGTAAAGGCGCAAAAAGGGTCAATCCTTCACTGCACACCAACCAAACTGTTACACTTTCGGAAGTGCAGCGGATTTCGATGGGCGCGCTGTACGTTTCTGACAATGCGACTGCCCCGTAAGTTGTCGAGACTCCATGTTGCGCGCCGCCGATATTTGTTACAATGTTATGCGTTGTGCTGCAATAAACAACAAGTTAAAACGAGGTGAGTATGGCACGCAAATTGATGGTCATGTGCATGGCAGTTCTGTTGATCGGCGCGTTCGTCGTGCCGACGCTGGCGCAAGATGAAATCGTGTTCGGCGTGGTACTGGTCGGACCAGAGAATGATCGCGGCTGGAGTCAGGCGCATTATGAAGCCGGGCTGTATGTCGAAGAAAATCTGCCCGGCGCGCGGATGGAAGTTTTCGAGAGCCTGAACTCGGCGGATTCGCCCGAAACGAGTTTGATGCAAGTCGCTACCGATTTCATCGATCTGGGTGCGCAGGTGATTTTCACGGCGTCCGACGAATTCGAGGAATTTAACGATGAAGTCGCCGCCGCCTTCCCCGAAGTCGTGTTCATCAACATTTCTGGCGACAACGCGCTGACGGGCGAAGCGCCAGAGAATGTCGGCAACCTGATGGCGCAGATGGAGTGGGGCAAGCTGATCGCGGGCTGCGCGGCGGGCTTGGCGACGGAAACGGGGAACATTGGCTACTTGGGCCCCCTAATCAATGGCGAGACGCGCCGCTTGGCATCATCAGCGTATCTGGGCGCGCGCTACTGCTACGAAAACGCGGGCGGCAACCCTGACGATCTGACATTTACTGTCACTTGGATCGGCTTCTGGTTCAACATTCCTGGCGTCACGCTCGATCCGACCGAAGAAACCAATTCGTTCTACGATAATGGCGCGGATGTGGTCATCAGCGGCATCGACACGACCGAAGTGATCGTCGTGGCGGGACAGCGCGGCGGACAGGGCGAAGCGGTGTTCGCCGTGCCATACGATTATGTCGGGGCGTGCGAAGAAGCGCCGACGGTTTGCTTGGGCGTCCCGTACTTCAACTGGGGACCCGACTATCTGCGCTTGGTGCAGGCGGTCGCGGATGGGACATGGGAACAGTCGTGGGAGTGGCAAGCGCCCGATTGGACGGATTTGAACAACGTCGATACCTCACCGATTGGCTTCATTTCGGGCGAAGCGTTGGGCGACAATGCCGAAGCGTTGGATGCCTTCATCGCGGAACTGGCAGCGTATGCCACCAACCCGATGACGCCGAACAGCTTCGCGCTGTGGCAGGGACCCCTCTCGCTGCAAGACGGGACGGAACTCGCGCCCGAAGGACAGCCCGTCGATCCGCTCGATGTATGGTATCTGCCGCAGTTACTCAGCGGCATGATCGGCGCAAGCAGCTAAAAGAGTGCTGAGTGCTGAGGGCTGAGGACTGAGTTAAAAACTCAGTTACGCAATGGAGCGGGACGTTCTACGGGGCGTCCCGTCACCCATTATCACCACCAAGCGGCACGCACTACTGAGGTAGCGCATCCGCTTGGTGGTTGTTTTTACTCAGCACTCAGCACTTTGTACTCAGCACTCTCGTTATGGATATCCAACTCCAGCACATCCACAAGCGCTTCGGCGCGGTACACGCCAACAACGATATCAGCGCGACCTTTCGCGGCGGACAGATTGTTGGCGTGTTGGGCGAAAACGGCGCAGGAAAATCGACATTGATGAAGATTTTGTCCGGCTTCCAACCCGCTGACGACGGCACAATCTTGCTCAACGGCGTCCCCGCTGCGTATCACAATCCCCAAGGCGCACTCGCCGCCGGAATCGGCATGTTGCAGCAAGACCCGTTGGATGTAGGCGCGTTCACCGTCGTGGAAAACTTCACCTATGGCGCGCACAACGGCGCGGGTTGGCGCTTGAATCGGCGCGCGGCGCGGATACGGCTGCGCGAACAATGTGCGCGTTTCGGCTTCGATATCGATCCCGATGCGCCTGTATCGTCGTTGAGCATTGGACAGCGCCAACAGTTAGAGATCGCGCGTTTGTTGGCGTTGGGCGTCAAGATGCTGATCCTCGATGAGCCGACGACGGGCATTTCTGCCGAGCAAAAAGCGATCTTATTCCGTGCTTTGCAGCAGTTGGCAGTTGAAGATGGCATGAGCGTCCTGCTCGTCTCGCACAAACTCGAAGATGTGATCGCGCTCTGCAATGAAGCGGTCGTTTTGCGCGCGGGGCAGCTCGTCGGGCGCGCGGCGATGCCAGTTGATGTGCGCGATCTCGTGCGCATGATGTTCGGGGCAGACCTCACGCCGCCGCCGCGCGCGTCCATCGAGCCGGGCGCGGTGGTCGCGGCATTAGATCACGTCACCTTGCGCGGCGCGCGCGTCACTGTCAGCGATTTCACGCTGCAACTGCGCGCGGGCGAAGTGGTCGGTTTGGCGGGCTTGGAGTACAGCGGACAAGAATTGGTGTTGCGCGCTGTCGCGGGCTTGCTCAAACCCACAGCGGGGCGCATCATGATGGGCGGCGAGGACATAACCGGACAGCCCTATCGCGCGTTCATGGGTGCGGGCGTGGCGTTCGGCGCGGCGGGGCGCCTCGAAGAAGGCTTGATCGGCGGGCTGACGCTGACCGAACACATTGCGCTCACGTCGGATCGGCATCCGTTGATCGACTGGAACAGCGCGCGCGACCTGACCGAACGCCAGATCGCGCGCTACCAAGTGCGCGGACGCCCGGACAGCCGTATCGAAACGCTGTCCGGCGGCAATCAACAGCGTGTGCTGATGGCGCTGCTGCCCGAAGCCCCGCGCGTCTTGGCGCTCGAACAGCCGACGCGCGGCTTGGATGTCGACTCGGCGCGTTGGATTTGGTCGCAACTGCTCGCACGGCGCGCAACGGGGGCGGCGATCTTGTTCACGTCGCCGGATTTGGATGAAATTGTGACCTACAGCGACCGGATCATCGTCGCCTTCGCCGGACGCATGATCGACGTTCCCGATTTCGCGCGCTACGATTCCGGGCAGCGAGTCAATCTGCTTGGGCGTTTGATCGGCGGCGATTTTTCAGGTGTGTCCCCATGAACGATAAAAGTCTGGCGGAACGGCTAACCGCGTTCGCCTTCATCCTCTTGCCCATCGCGGCGTCGCTCGGATTGACGGCGCTGTTGGTGATTGCCGTCGGCAGCGACCCGCGCGAGGTGTTCGACAAGCTGATGGAGGGCGCGTTTCGCAACGGGACTGCGTTCGCGGGCGTGGTCAACTTCTGGATACCGCTGGCGCTGTGCAGCATCGGCTTGGTGGTGACATTCCGCGCGGGCTTGTGGAACATTGGCGTCGAAGGGCAGATGATGATGGGCGCGGTCTTTGCCAGTTGGGCGGCGCAGTTCGTCGCGCTGCCGTCACCGCTGTTGATCCCGTTGGAGATCGCGCTGGCGATGCTCGGCGGCGTGCTGTGGGCGGGGCTGGTTGGCGTTCTCAAGACGCGGCTCGGCGTGCATGAGATTTTCGGCGGCGTGGCGCTCAACGCGCTCGCCAATGTGGCGACGATTTACTTGATTTCAGGTCCGTGGGCGCCGTCCGATGGCAGCGCGCAAGCCACCGCGCCGTTCCCCGATGGCGCGATTCTGCCGCCGCTGTCCGCCGATTTCCCGGTGAGCGGCGTCGGCTTGGGTGTGGCATTGATCGCGGTCGTTGTCCTCTCGCTGGCACTCAGCGGCACACGCTGGGGCTTGCAGTTGAAAGCGACGGGGAAGAACGCGCGCTCGGCGCTGCTGCTCGGTGTGCCGACGACGCGCAGCTATTTGACGGCGTTCATGGTTTGCGGCGCAGTCGCAGGGGCGGCGGGGGCGTATCGGGCGCTGTTCACCTACACCAGTTTGCGTCCGCTGATCTCTGGCGGGATCGGCTTTCTCGCGCTGTTGGTGGTGCTGTTGGTCGGGATACGCGCGGTATGGACGCCGCTGATCGCGTTCGCGTTCGCCGTGATTTTGGGCGGCAGCACGCGCGTAAAAGTCGCGCTCCGGTTGGATCAATCGTTGGCGGGCGTGCTGCAAGGGATCGTCGTGCTGTTCGTCATGCTGTCCAACGGACTGCGGACGCGCTGGCAGGATCGCCGCGCTGCGTCGGACGCGCCAACGCCAACGGTTACGCCGTCCACGACGGTTGAGATGATGCGCAGTAAGGGAGATGGCACTTGAGCGACGAACTGATCAATATTTTTAACAGCCTCGTCGCCAACGCCACGCCGTTGGTGATCGCGGGCATTGGCGAGACGATCACCGAGCGGGTGGGCGTCGTCAATCTCTCGCTCGACGGCTCGATCATCCTCGCGGCGATGGTGGCGTTCGTCGTGGGATTGGCGACGGGCAGCGTGATCGCCGGTGTGCTGGCAGCGATGTTGGTGGGCGCGCTGGTGGCGCTGATCATCGCGGTGGCGGACATCGAATTGAAGCAGGATCAAGTCGCTATCGGCTTCGTACTGACGCTGTTGTGCGCGGACTTGGCACAATTCTTGGGGCAAGAATACACCCGCACGCCCGGCGTACAATTTCCGTTCGTTCGTGTGCCGATTTTGCACGATATCCCGGCGGTGGGCGAAATCTTGTTCAATCATCAAGCGCCCGCCTATTTGAGCTACATCCTCATTTTTGCGACGTGGTATATCCTGTTTTATACGCGGGCGGGCTTGTCGCTGCGCGCTGTCGGGGAGCGTCCGACGGCGGCATTTGCGCGCGGCACGAACGTGAACCGAACGCGCTATCTGTACGTGCTGATCGGCGGCGCGTTGGTTGGTTTGGCGGGCGCGGCGTATTCGTTGGGCATCAAGCCGGGTTGGTCAACGCCGCCAGCGATGCGCGGCGACGGTTGGATCGCGCTGGCAATCGTGATCTTCGGCGGCTGGCATCCGATCCGCGTCGCATTCGGCGCGTACTTGTTCGCTGGGCTGCGCGCGCTGGCATCTGCGATTCAGCGGAGCGATATCCCGATCCCGTTAGTGCTGCTCAACGGCTTACCGTGGCTGTTGATGATCGTGACGCTGTTGTTGGTCAGCAGTGGGGCAGTGGAACGGCTGCTGCGCGCGCTCCCGCGTCCCGTGCAGCGTTGGACGCGCAATATTTTGCGTTCTGATCCGCCCGCCGCGTTAGGGACACGCTTCGAATAAGGGCGGTTCAAACGTTTATTTTTACTACGCTATTTTCCCAGTGAATGGGGAGCTGGACGGTGAAGCGCGTCCCCGCGCCGACTTGACTCTGTATCTGAATCGTTCCACCGAGCCGCTCGACACTCTGCTTGACAATCGCCAGTCCCAAGCCTGTACCTTCGATGACGCCGACGTTCACCGCGCGATGAAATGGGTCGAAGATGTACGGCAGTTCATTTGGGGGAATGCCGATCCCTTGATCGTTACAGACAAACACGAACATCGCGCCTTCTCGAAACAAAGTGATGTCAATACACGTGGTCGATAACGAATATTTTATCGCGTTGGTAATCAGATTGATGATGATATATTCCAGCATCCGACGGTCGATTGTGGCATCAAGGCGCGTTGAATCCGTCTGAAACGTGAACGGATGACGCTTCATGTCGGTCAGTCGCAGCTCGTTGATGATCGTGCGACAAAACGCCACGAGATCGAGGCTAACGGGGTGCATTTTTACGTTGGTTGCATCCATGCGGCTGAGCGTCAGTACGCCGTCCATCAAGTCAACCATTCGATGAACTTGCGTGGCGACCGTATCCAACTTGTCCATGATATTTTCGCGTGAATAGCGGTCATAATACTGTTGAAGGCTGTCCACCAACAAGAGTATAATGGACAGCGGCGTGCGAACTTCGTGCGTCATCAGCGACATAAAGCCTTCACGCAGGTGGCTGATTTCGCGCTGTTTGTCGAGTTCAATCTCCAGCGTTCGGGCGCGCAGTCCCTCCGATTCAAGTTGTTTGAGCTGCGTGATGTCGCGCCCGACGGCTTGAATCATGACGACTTGCCCGTTCTCGTCGGTGATGCTGTGACTGAGCCACTGCACCCAAATTACACCTCCATCCGCATCCCGCGCTTGAACTTCAGACACCAGCGGCTGTGGATTGGTCATGATTTGGACAATGTTGATGCGAACTTTGTCGGCTTCGGTCTCATCGACAAAACGCAAAAAAGTCTGTCCAATCAAGTCCGCGCGCGATTTGTTCCAATAGCGACAGTACGCATCATTGACAAACGTCAGCGTTGTATCCGGCAGATGGCGGCACACCATATCCAGTTGACTTTCAACAAGGCTGCGATACCAACTTTCGCGTTCGCGCAAGTCCTGTTCGGTGCGCGTCAATTCATCGCGGAGCAGCTTTTGCGCGGTGATATCAACGGCGCTGGCATAATTCAAGTTATCGTCCCCGCTATAGCCTGACCAGCGCAGCCATTTGTAGCTGCCGTCGCTGCATCGGTAACGATTCTCGAAATTGGCTAACGATTTCAGATTGAACATCTGTTGAACAGCGGCGTGCGTAACGCCACGATCATCAGGATGGACAAATTCCATCCACGGCGTGCGCAGGAGCGTCCCTTCGTCATAACCGAGCAGGAGCATAAAGGGGCGATTGACGGCAACAAAATAGCCGTGGAAATTGGCAAGACATTGAATGCCCAATGCCAAGTCGAAGAAACGTGCTTTTGCAATCGAAATCGCGTCGTTCATCACATGTTCCGCCGACTAGCCCGTTTGCGCATCATCCAAGCGCGTCCAAGCGTTCGCGCGCCTCGTCTGCGAACGCGAACGGCACAATCTGCGACCATGACACCACCCATTCGTATTCGCGGCGCGCATCGGCGCGGTCGCCCAATGCTTCGAGAATTTGTCCGCGCAAGAAGCGTCGGAAACCTGTTTCGCCGTTCGTTAGCGCCGCATCGATGGCGGTTTGCGCCGCTGTATAGTTGCGCAGCGCGTATTGCCCGCGCGCGGTGTACTCGTTGAGCGCCGCGAGACTGGCGGCGTCCAGCGCGGTGCGGTCGAGCGCGGTCAGGATGCCGATGGCTTGGTTGTACTCGGTGTTGCTGCTGGCGTTGTCGATGAGCGCCCGCCCACGCAGCAAATCCAACTGTGCATCGGGTACAACGCCACTCCCTCGCAGCGCCAATACGTCCTCCAGCGCGATCTGATAGCGCCCGTCGCGGTAAGCCGCCTCCATGCGCAGCGCCTGAATGGTCGGATCATCGTCGCTGAGGGTCAGCGCGCGCGTGAAATCTTCGCGCGCCAGATCGTAGCGCCCGCGTTCGGTGTACAGCCGTCCGCGCCCGACCAGCATATTGATACTGGCAGGATCGTCGGTCTCGCCCGCCAAGCCCTGTGTATAGGTTTGCAGCGCCAGATCGATGCTGCCTTCGCGCGCATGGGCGTCGCCCAAAAGCTGCCACGCGAGGGTGCTGCCGGGATAGTAGTACAAATAATCTTGCGCGTACAACACGGCTTGTCCGGGACGATTTTGATCCAGCGCAATCTGGATTTGCAGCCGATACGCGGGTTCGGTGGCGGGGTCGATGGTGCGTGCCAAGAACGCTTGATAGGTCGCCAATCCGAATTCGCGCTGCTGATAATACGCCTCTGCCTTCGTCATGATCAGGCGCGTATTTTGGCGCAGCGTCGTCACGGCTAACCCTTCATCGATGATCGACACGGCGCTATCGAAGTCGCGCTCGATGATATCGGCGTTCGCCAACAAAATGTACGGTTCTTCGAGCCGCTCATCGCCTTCGCGCGCGGCAGTGGCATATTCGCGCACGAGCGCCAACAGATCGCGCGCCGCTGCTGTATTGCCCGCCGCGTCCGCGTCGCTGGCTTGTTTCCAATACGCTTGCGCGAAGCCGAGTTCGATCAACGGGCGGAAGCGTAGTTCTTCGTTCGGACGTTCTTCGAGGCGTCCCTCAGCTTCTTGGAGCGTGTCAAGCGCGGAATCCGCGTCGTCTAACGCGAGATATGCCAGCGCCTCGTAGTAATACGGATTCGGCTCGAATTGGGGCGCGTTTTCGCGCTCCGCCGCCAGCGTCGGCAGCGCGCTCTCCGGCTGTCCGGCTTGGATCGCGTTGAACGCCTGCACAATTTCGCGCTGTTCGATGCGCGGATAGATGGCGGTCGCGCGTGGCGGCGCATACGGATCGCCGGGCGTGATATCGAACGGCAGCGTCGGCGTGACGGTCGGGGAACGCTGCGGCGTCGGGGAGGGTGTCGGCGTGAGTCCGGGTGTATTGGTCGGCGTGACCGACGGCGTGACGGTTGGCGTGGCGCTCGGACCTGATACGATCAGGCGGACATCAGCATTCGTGTTGTAGACGAACACGCTGACGACGCCCAAGATAACGAGCAGTGCGACGATGCCCGCCGTGACATAGGCGCGATAGACAATGATATCGCCTTCGCCCGCGCGTCCGCCGCGTTTGCGCGTCCACGTGTAATTCGGGAGCGGCTCGTTCAGCTCCAACATTAGGCGGTCAATTTGCTTGTGCGCGTCTGTGATCCGCTCTGGTGGCGGCTGCGGGATGCCCGCCGGTTGCGCCATAATTTCTTGTTCAGACAGGCGGCGCGTTGGTGTGTAGGCGGGAGCGCCGGGCAGTCGCTTCAAGCGCACCGACGACGACTCGGCGTCAACGGGCGCGCTGAACGTGGCTGTACTTGGTGTCGGTGTAAGCGGACGCGGTGACGAGGGCGGGTTGGTGAATGGCGAACTTGAGGCTGGCGTGGTGGGCGTCAATGGCTTGATGGGCGATATGCCTGACAACGAGCGGATGCTCGGCGCGGATGCGTCCGCGCGGGATGTCGAGCTTGGCGGCATGGGTGTGGGCGATATTGCGCCCGTCGTCAGCGCATCAAGTGCCTGCTGTGCCGTCGCGTTGCCCGGATTGATCGAAATAACTTGTTCGAGACAGAAGCGCCGTTCGGCACTGTCACGCGCCACACTGGCAAGCCACAGCCACGCGGCTTCATTGCGCGGCTCCAAGCGGACGGACTGCTGCAAAAGCTGGCGCGCTTCGTCCTTGCTGCCCGCTTTCGCCGCCGCGATCCCCTTCGCTCTCATTTCCCGTGCTTGATCGCCTGCCACGTTTCGCGCTCCTGATGATTGGGTTGGATAGTCCGCGTGCTGCTTTTATTCTAGCGCAAAGTGCGCGCGCGAAACATAAAAACAGCGATCCCAAAGGTTGAGATCGCTGTTTTTACGGAAATTCGAGCTACGTGCGTGAAGAAAGTTCTTAAAGCAACCTCACCCCCCAGCCCCCTCCACGCTGGTATTTATTCACCTACCCGTGCAGACCGCATTTTGCCCCAGTCCTATTGGGTTCATTATGTGTTTCTTGGGTTCAAATTTGTGGATTTTGAGCTTAATCCCATGGATAGGTGAATAA
>DAOTUQ010000072.1:0-44808 GCA_034437055.1 Anaerolineae bacterium | reverse complement strand
CGAAACAGCCGTTTTTCCATGCCTTATTGTCTCAATATCGAGCAGTTTCACGACAAAATATGTGTATTTTGAACTAAGTCAGAGGCTTAAATTCAGTATTTTGTTATGAAATCATAGCTATGCACCAACTTGAAATGCACCCAGTAGATTCTGCGCATCGGGGGCAGGCGTGGGGGAATGCACCACGTCCCCGTGGTGGCGGCGTCGAAGGTCGGCGCAGGGTAGCGCGTTGGGTTGTCGGAGTCGAGCGATCTGCCTTCGATTTCAGCGATGATGGCGTTCAGCTTGGATGGATCGTCGGCGGCATCGGTGATCAGGGTGGCGAGGGTGGACATCGGATTCTCCTCTAGCAAACAAATGACAACAAGTAGGCGTTACGGAACATGATCAAGGCTGATTTCGGGCAACCACCCGTAGCACGATTGCGAATCTGCAGGACAAAATCCCAATTCTTGCTGAATACCCAGCGTTGGATTGACAATTTCGATCAAAGAAACATCAAATTCGGGATCGGCTCGAAAAAACCATCCTTCGCGTGAGGTTTGTTGAATAGGACGATTCACCGGAAGAGAATAATCCACATCTTCCTCTACAAGCGTCAATTGTCCATCGTTAACGGAGAGCATCCAAAGCGAGAAATAGGTCGCGTGGTTGGGCGGTTGTGGAGGGATATAGGTATAAAAAAGAATACTGCTGTCCTCTTGAGAAGCGATAATTTCTAGAACGCGTTGATCTGCAGGTAAAGCAACCGAGATAATTTCCTCGTTTACTAAATCATGAATGAGAAGGTTGTTTTGTTCTGTCGAGAGATAAAGCAGTTGTGTATCCGTTAACCAATAAGGAAACACCCCATCAAAGGTTGGGCTGGTAGATGCAGGTATCGTCCGCATTACTTCAAAAGTCGTCGAGTCAATGAGGAACAATTGTCGTGAAACAAAATCGATGATGGCAAGCTTTGAGCCATCAGGCGACCATTTTGCAGAAAATACCGTCTCAAGAACAATTGGATTGAGTTCAACGCCGCGTAACTCGAACACAATCTGCTGAGAAGTTGGGTCGTAAACTACTATGTTTTGAACAACAGCGTGAGTCTCGCCGAGTCGTATCAGTAAAAAATTACCTTGTGGTGACCACGTTGCTTCAAAAACGGTGGCAACCCTATTGGGGAAAATTGTCTGCGTTGTCTGTCCTTCACGTCCGACAACGTAAACATTATTCGCGCCGCTGCCGCCGCCTGTTCCTTGATTCATCCAAGTAAACCAGCGCCCCGATGGCGACCAACCCGTACCTACAATTTGCATATATGGTTCTGACACTTGATAAGCGGTCAAGATAGAATGGTCAGTCCCGTCAGCACGCTGCATGATAAACGCTTGTTCATCGTAGGAATAATAATAAATGTAGGGGATGGTTGAATTGGCAAACGAAGCAACGCCCATTGCGAATACGACAAATACGAAAACAAATTTGCACAGTATTCGTATACAGTAAATCAAGGTCATGAAATCAAAACGGATCATTTTTATAGAGCCGATCAAATGCTACCCACATTGCATCGGACACTTTGATGAAATACCAATAGCGGGCGGCAAAAAATTTAACTCTCCCATTTTGATCTGTTTTCGGTTGTCCCGTGTTTGGATCAATTTCGACTAACCTCGAACAATAAAATGGGCGTGGTGTTCCGACTTGTTCTCCCGGCAAATCAGCGCCCCAAAATACTTCAGAAGGCGAAAGGTGAACCCCAGATTCACAATTGACAATATTAAGCTTGTTGACGATCAAAAATCCATGTTCTTGCGCACCACCAGTAAATATATAATCACCAACATCAAAATATGATAATCTCTGCATAACTTGTTCTACTCGTCCGACAAAACCAGAATTTCCGTACACATCGTAAATTGGCGGGGCAAGCGTTGGCAATTGTTGAGAATTTGGAAAGGTATCGCCATAAGATGAACTTGCGTATAAATCCGTCGGTTTTCCTATTATTTCCTCAACCGAAATAAATTCATAAAGTCCAGGATTTTGAAATGTGATCCCTTCTCCCAATACCTCTGGGTTCCCAAGTAGATAACCAACCAGTCGTTTATCGTCCAGAAGATTTGGAATTGGACTGCCTTCAGTATCGGTTACACTGTTATGTACAAGCCAAGTTCGATTTGCTTCATACTGTTCACCAACTTGTTTAGCACACCAAGATTGCACAGGAAGATCGTTTAAATCCGTTCTACACTCCGTTTCATTCGGTCGAACTGTCATTGGTATGCCGCCAGCATGAAGAGCGAGGGAAATAAATCGAGCTGAATCTGTACCACTACCCGCAAAATCATCAATAATAGTATCGGCGCCGTTAGCCATATTTATTGCTTTTGTCGCAGCCGCCTGTCTATGGTAGCGAAACGGCACATGCTCATAGAGATATCGTGCTGTCACCGTATAAATATCCCATGCGACCCCATTTGGCATCGAAAACTCACTGCCGCTTGGATGTCGTCCCGTGTATGGGAAGCCCACAAAGTCGGCAACGGTTGCAATAATCTTTTCCTTCAATGCCGCATTCATGGCTGCATAAGCCGTATACGATTGCGCGGCTGGCTGGTTGAGGCGATTGCTCAAGCAGTTCAAATCGTCGGGTGCGCACATGCCATCAAGGAGGAAAGCATACCCTGCCACAAGCGCCTCGAGGTTCAAGGTATTTGCTGTATTGAACGTATCGCCAACTAGTTCGCGTAGTTTTAGGTTGAACGGTAGTTTGAAGGCTTCAAGACCGATTGCACCGACACAGGTAAAAAATGCCGAACCCGTTTGATTTTTGCACGCATCGAGGAGCAGGCGGATGCCAAAGATATTTTCAAACGAATAGGACGACCAATCGATGAGCTGCGTGCCAAGCAATGGAACGAGCAGCACATTGATTTCGACGATCAATCGGCTGCGCCAATCATTGATGAACGCCGTGTATTGCGCTTGCAGCGTATTCAAAATTCCAGTGATATCGCCCTGCGGCAGTGGCTCGACCTTTTGCCACACAGCCCATTTGTCCGCGCCGCTGTCCGCCACCGTCTTCTCGAAGTCGAAGCCCAACTTCGTGTTGATGCGCCCCTTGCCGTCCTCATAGACGTAATGCCCGCGCTTGAGCGCCGCCAGATAATCGGCATGGTGGGCGCGCGCCGCCTAGAGCGCCGTCAATTTCGCGCTCGGCTGCGTTGCGGCGTTGGCGGTATCGAGCGATGCGCGGTATGCGGTCAGCGCCGTGCGCGCGGCGTATAGGTGGGTGAGCGTCTCAGCGTTACGATTGGTCATGCACGTTCAGGTCTCGTTTATCTTACTGAACCCAGCATACCGCAAAAAAAAAAAAGGAGTCAAGTAGATTCTGCGCATCGGGGGCAGGCGTGGGGGAACGGTGCATCGTTACGACGTCAGATAGTCCTAGATCAGCTTCATTCAGGCGCACCACGTCGCTAACCCACAATTTGAACGATACCACGCCTAGTCGTGGTTTGAACGTTCGTTTAGAATCAGCTTCAAATCGATTGCCAATCAAAAGAGCATCCGTCATGACCGCAAAGACCGATTATTTGTTTCGCGGCGATATCGCTGAACTCGATCCCGATATCGCTGCATTGATCCGCCACGAGACCGCGCGCCAAGAACGCTATTTGATCATGATCGCGTCGGAAAGCACCGTCCCCGCCGCCGTGCGCGAGGCGCTGTCGTCGTCGTTTCATAATTTGTACGCCGAAGGCTACCCGCTCGATGAAACGCGCACCATGTCGCAAACCGAGATTCTCGATTACAACGCGCGCTTGCCTGAATACCGTCGCATCGCGGACAAACGCTACTACAAAGGCACAGAATACGCTGATGTGGTCGAGGCATTGGCGCGACGACGCGCGGCAGAATTGTTCGCCACGCCAAAATACCCCGCCGATAAGCTGTTTGTCAACGTGCAGCCGCTCTCCGGCGCGCCCGCCAACAGCGCGATCTTCAGCGGCTTGATCACGGTGGGCGATACGATCATGGGGCTGGATTTACTGCAAGGCGGACACCTCACGCACGGCAGCCCGGTCAATCGCAGTGGCAAGCAATACAAAGCCGTCAGCTACAGCGTCGATCCGGTCACGGAACGACTCGATTACGACTCGATTATGGCGCTGGCGAAGGAACATCGCCCGAAAATCATCATCGGCGGCTATACCAGCTATCCGTTCGCGCCTGATTGGGCGGCGCTGAAGCGGATCGCGGAGGAAGTCGGCGCGTATTTAATGGCGGATATCGCGCACGTCGCCGGGTTGGTGATCGCGGGTGTGTATCCATCGCCTGTCGGGATCGCGGATGTGGTCAGTTTCACGACGCACAAGACGCTCGCGGGACCCAGAGGCGCGGTGATCATCACGCATCGCGCCGACGTAGCGAACAAGGTGGATCGCTCGGTGTTTCCCGGCGAACAGGGAGGCCCCCACGTCAACACCATCGCGGCGCTGGCGGTTGCGCTCCGATTGGCATTTTCTGATCAGTTCCAGACGCTTCAGCGGCGCACGGTTGCCAATGCAACGCGCTTGGCGCTCAAGTTTGCGGAACATGGCTTGCGCGTCCCCTACGGCGGCACGGATACGCATATGGTCTTGTTGGACTGCAAAAGCATCGTCGGCGCGGACGGAACAACCCTCAGCGGCGATATGGCAGCGCGCATCCTCGATTTGGCGGGCATCGTCTGTAATCGCAATACGATTCCCGGCGACGTGGCGGCACTGCGTGCGTCCGGCTTGCGCTTCGGCACGCCGTGGATTACGCAGCGCGGCTTTGGCGAAGCGGAAATCGATGAATTAGCGTCAATCATCGCGGATTTGCTCAAGGCGTGCGTGCCGTTCAGCTACACCGGACGCAAGCGCGAAGAACCGCGCGCGAAAGTCGATTTCGATACGCTGGAGATCGCCAAGCGGCGCGTGCGCGATTTGACAGCGCGCATCGGCATCGATACGGACGCTGGGGGCGACGAGTATCCCCACATTTCGTACATGGCGGACGACGCGCACGGCGCAACGCTGCTGATTCGTGGCATTGGGAATGTGACAGCGGCGCGCTTCTTGGATGCGATACTGATCAACGATGTCAGCAGCATGAGCGTCGATGAAGTGCAGGGGACGGCGCTCTACGAACGTGATGGCACGCTGATGGCGCGCGGCGCGGTCAAGCGGTTGGACGATGGCGCGGTTCAACTATATGTCGAAGCGGCTGGATCGCGCGCCGCACAATGGTTGCGCGCGCTGTCGGATGGCTTCGTGCTGTTCGATCCGACTGACGTCTACGCGAAAGTACCGGGTCCAGTCGATGTGCAGACGATCCAAGCGCCGCCGCTGCCGATTGCGGAGACGGAGCGGTATCCCGTCAAGTATTTCATCGCCGCCCACGCGCTGACCGACTCGTCAATCGGGTTGCCCGCGTTCGCTTGGACGGAAACGGCATTGTCTAGCGTGAAAACGACGCCCTTGCACGCGCTCCACCTCGAATTAGGCGCGAAGATGGCACCGTTTGCGGGCTACGACATGCCATTGTGGTACGGCGGCGTGACGCAGGAACATCACGCCGTCCGCGGACGTAACGGCACGTCTGCGGCAGGCATCTTTGATGTGACGCACATGGGCGTATTCGACGCCAGCGGCGCGGGCGCGGCGGCGTTCTTGGACGCGGTGACGACCAACGATGTGTATGCGCTGTCCGTTGGCGAGTCGCATTATACATATTTGCTCGATGCGAACGGGATTCCGCTCGACGATTTGATGATCTATCGCCTTGCGGATGAGTATTACCTGATCGTCGTCAATGCCAGCAACAACGATAAAAATTGGGCGTGGCTGAACGCGGTCAAAAATGGGCAGGTGATGATCAATCCGGCGAATCCCTCGCAGACTGTTCCGGCTGGAAATCGCTTCACGCTGCGCGATCTGCGCGACCCAAGCATCGGCGCGGATCAGCGCGTGGATATCGCGCTGCAAGGCGCGAATAGCAAGCATATGCTTGTGGCGCTGGGCGGTTCGGACGCGGATAAGGCGGCGGTTAGCGCGCTGACATGGGCGGGCGTCGCACAGGTGACACTGGGCGGCTTCGATCTGGTCGTCTCGCGCACAGGCTATACGGGCGAACGGATCGCCTACGAATTGTTCGTCCATCCCGACAACGCGGCGGCGCTGTTCCGGGCGCTGATCGCGGCGGGGGCGACGCCGTGCGGCTTGGCGGCGCGCGACAGCTTGCGCACGGAGGCGGGCTTGCCGTTGTACGGACACGAACTGGCGGGCGATCTCAATCTCAATCCGGCAGATGCGGGCTTTGGTGCGTATGTCAAGCTGTATAAGCCGTTCTTCATCGGCAAGGCGGCGTTTGTAGCGCACGAACGCGCGCGCGATGCGCAGATCACGCGCTTCAAGCTGGTCAACAAGGGCGCGCGTCCGCCGCACGCTGGTGATCCGCTGGTCGATGCGCGCGGGCGGGTGGTCGGCATTGTCACGTCGTGCAGCATCGACAGCGACGGCTACCAACTGGGGCAAGCCTATGTCAAAGAGAGTTCGCTCGAAGCGAATACGCCCGTTGCGGTCTTCTGCAGCGCGGAACATTTGAAGGTGAATGGATTCAGTGGTTTGGCGTTGGGCGACAAAGTGGTCGTGCCAGAGCAGGGCGTGATCCTGACGCGCTTCCCGACGGCGAAGAAGGCGTAAACGGACACATAATCGAGGGAACGGGGGTTTGGCGTGCCAAACCCCTCCAGCGAATGGGAAGGCAAATGATGGTCGCAGAGCCGACAGTCAAAACTGGTAAAAAAACAGTCGCGGATTGGATCGCGGCAACAGAGGCGGGCGGAAATTGGGAACTCCTCGATGGTGAACTGATCCCGTTCGGAGGATGGAAAGACGACATCGTGGGAGCAAACGCGAAACACTCGAATTATGTCATGTTGTTGATCCAACTGCTCTTGAAGATCATCCCGAATGGCATGTTGCGCACTGCCCCAGTTGGCGTCATTTTGGATGATGAAAACACGCCTGAACCTGACCTCTTTTGGATGAAGGAGGGTGGACGCTGTAAAGAGGGCGAAACGTATTGGGAAGGCGCGCCCGATCTGATCGTTGAGATTTTATCGCCAAGTACAGCACGCGATGATCGCAAGCGAAAATTTGATCTCTATGAAAAACATGGGGTCAGTGAGTATTGGATACTCGATCCGTTTGCGCGATTGCTCGAAGTCTACACGCTGATCGACGGCAAATATCAGCGTTTGGGGATATTCGATTCATCGGAGTCGTTCGACTCGCCGGCGTTGGGTGTGCGCGTGGAACTGGGCGGCGTGTTCGCCTGATTAAGGGGAAATCGATGGGAACGCGCCGCTATTTAACGGACAAATATGCGTGTTTCGACTGTCGGAAGGTGTTCGCCCGTCCACGCAATATGATCCCCTACAAGCTGAACCCACCGATCCGCCAACACGGGCATCTCGTCCGCTGGCTGTATTTTCCGCAATTGACGGCGACCTGCCCGAACTGCGGCGGCGCGCGCTATCTGATGGGGACGAAGTTCAAAGCGCCACCACAGCGCAAGGTCAAAGCGTGGGCTGCATGGCGGCAGGACGCGATGAAACGCTATCTGGAATGGATGAAACGGGTCGCGCAGCGTAATGATCCCGCGCTCACCGCACAGGTCGATCCGTATTTCAGTCACTTGAAACCCTAACGCCCGTTCCTTCGATTCGCCTCGACAATGCCGATGATCTGCGCGTGCCGCGCGAAGATCACGACCGAATCGCCCGCTTGAATCGCTAGATTGCCCGGTGGATGCACATCTACCCGCGAGTTCCGCTCCACCAATACAATATCGAAGTTGTTTTCCGTTTGCAGTCGCTCAATCGCCACGCCCTCCATGAACGATCCGCGCTCGACCGTGAGTCGGAACACGGTGTACGCCTCGTCGCGGATATGCAGCGTTTGCGCGATCTCGACGCCAAACGCCGCCCCTGCAAATGCTGGCGCGGCGAGTTCCGACGCGCTCAACACGGCTTCTACGCCGACGAAACGTTTCAACTGTTCAGCGAAGCGGCTGTCCCACATGCGCACAATAATGCGCATTGTCGCGTTGAGATCGCGGGCGCGCATGGCGACGCTGACGTTGATGTAATCGTTGGAGGTACAAATCGAAATTGCGCTGGCATGACGGATGCCCGCTTCGATCAGAATATCGCCGTCGGTGGCATCGCCTTGGATCAGCGGCGTCTTGAGCGTGCGCAGTTCCGCCAGTCGATCCGACGGCGGCTTGGTATCGACGGCGATCACGTCGAAGCCCATGTCGCGCAGCGAACGAATGACGCGCAGTCCAACGTGTCCAACGCCGATGACGATAATATGCTCTCGAAATTCTGCCGCCAATGCCGACTCCCATGCGCGCCGCCGCGCGCCCCGATCAAAGAACACGCGGACGAAATCGATTAAGCCGCGCCCGACCACATAGAAGCCGAGTGCTGGCATGATGTACCAGAAGATGCTCAAATAGGGTTCAGGCGGCAGCGGCTCGTTCGGGATGCCTTGCAGCGCCATGAGCTGCACCATGATATAGGGCAGATTGAAGAATGCGATCCGTTCGCCCCGCGCTAGCGCATAGAGTTCGCCATAGATGAAGCCGCCGACGAAGATGGCGACGAAAAACACGACCAGTGGACGCCGAAATTCTCGCCACAGCGCGCGGCTGTCACGCAGAAACGCGAACATTGGACGCAAGCGGCGGCGTAAACGAACGCGGAGGGGAATATGGGACGCAAGACGAGTCAAGCGGCTTGATCCTGTTGGTCGATAAGCTGGCACGATTGTAGCGCAAGCCGCGCTATAATGGACGATATTCATGGTAGCGAAAGGGATAGCGTGGATGAATAGGCGATCTGTCTTGGTTTTCAGTCTGACCCTCTTGGCAGTCGCGCTCACGCTGGCATTGGGCGGCACGCCCGCCGATGCGCATCAGGGGATACCATCGTCAGCGTCAGGGAACGAAACCACGCTCATCTTTGAGCGCGTGCCGGGTCCTGACGTGCCAACGTTGCACGAGTTTGCGCGTACCGCGACCAGTGACGCCGTGATCCTCGCGCGCGCGGTCGAGTATTATCAACTCAACCGCGATCAGCTTCAAAGCTTGTGGCGTGAAAATCATCCGACGCGCTTGGCGGCAATCTACGCCATGTATCTCGTCCACATCAGCCATCCCTATGGCGAAGCGACCTTTCCAGCGTCACTGGTCGAGTATCTAGAGTCACCGCGCGCTCACTGCGGCACCTATACCCATGCACAAGCGCAGATCGGGCGGGCGTTGGGATTGCCCGTGCGCGTGATTGAATTCGTCGGTGAACATGCGTGGGTCGAGGTGCAAATCGATGACCAGTGGGAAATCTTTGATGCGACAACCAACGTTTGGCTCAGTCGCGGTGTGACCGACTTGTTGGCAGGGGGAGCGCGCGAGTATCGCACCTTCTACACGCCGATGCTGGACATCGACCGCCCCGACGCGCGGCTGCATCTGGCGGAGGGCTACGACATGCTGCGACTGCGACGGCGGATGCCCATGATCGGCATTGATTATAATCCGCCGGGCGAATTGAAAATTGATGGCGTGACAATTCGCGCTGTACAGTAGATTAAAGTTAGATTTTCGATAAAATTTGATTACGTCGAAAGGAATCATCTCATATGAGTGAATCACCCCTGATTTCGGTCATTATTCCGACATACAATTACGCGCCATTTTTGCCAGAGGCGCTGGACAGCATCATCGCACAGGCGTATTCGCCGTTGGAGATCATCGTCGTCGATGATGGCTCGACGGATGATACAGCGGTGGTGATCGCGCGTTATCAAGCACATTTGGGCGAGATGCTGCGCTTCGTGCGCCGCGATGCGCCCAGCAGCCCGGCAGCGGCGCGTAACGCCGGCTTGGAGATTGCCAACGGATCGCTGATCGCATTTTTGGATGCTGACGATGTGTGGACGCCCAATTGTCTGCGCGATCAACTGGCGATGTTCAGCTTGTTCCCGCAAGTCGGCACCGTCATGGGAACGCTGCGCTTTTGGCGGATGTTCAATCCCGCCGAGCCGAGTCTGTCGCCGCCAAGCGTGGTCACGCAGTTGGGCGCGATGCTGGTCAAGCGTGAGGTGATGGATCAGGTCGGCGGCTTCGACATCGATTTCCGTACCAGTGAGGACATCGATTGGTTCTTGCGCATCCGCGAAGTGGGCGTGTTGGTGGCATTGGGCGCGCATGTCGTCCTGCATTATCGTCAGCACAACAGCAATCTGTCGCGTGACCGCAACGCGGGTGGACGGCGCTCATTCGCGCTGGCGCTGCAAAAATCGACGGATCGCCGCCGCCAGCCGGACGGCAGCATCCTGCCGCTGCCCGAATTGTTCTATATGGACCCGGTCTTGAAAGCTGCTGGTCAATATTTGACGGTCGGGCGCGTATGACCGAGGATCATGCGGCTGACAGCAAGCCAGCGGTCAGCGTCGTTCTCCCCGTGCGGAACGGGGCGCGCTTTTTAGCGGAATCGCTGGATTGTATTCTGCATCAAACGCCCCCTGTATTGGAGCTTCTCATCATCGATGGGAAATCGACAGACGCAACGCCCAATATCGTCGCGGCGTTCGCGGGGCGCGATCCGCGCGTCCGCTGCATCGTGCAAACAGGGAAAGGGGTTGGGGATGCGTACAATATCGGCATCGAAGCGGCACAAGGTGACTATATCGCCTTCGCTTCGCATGACGACAATTGGACAGTCGACAAGCTCGCCGTCCAACTGGCGTATATGGACGCCCATCCCGAAGTCGATTACAGCATTGGACGAGCGCGCTTCTTTTTAGAGCCGGGTTGCAGCGTTCCACCGGGTTTTCGCACCTATTTACTTGAGGGCGAACACATGATTCGTGGTGTGGAAGTGATGATGGTGCGGCGCACATTATTCGCGCGGATTGGCATATTTCCGACAGATTACGTCTCGGCGGCTGATGTCGAATGGTTGGCGCGAGCGACGCACATGAACGCCGTTTTGGGTGAGATCGACCATCTCCTTTTGAATCGGCGCATTCATGATCTTAACACATCAATTCAGAACCTCGATAACACGCGCGAGATGCTCCGCGCCTTGCGCACTTCGCTGCATCTGAAAAAAGGATCGTCATGAAATCGCCCTATCGCGCGGCGTGGTTTCCATCAGCGCAGTATATGCAGTTGGTACAAGCGGCGCTCCATACCGACGATGTGCGGGCATTGAGCGCCTATCGCGCGTGGTCGGCGGCGTTCGATCTGATTCACAGCGAGGTTGACCGCGATATCATTGCGGCGCTGCCGTTGGTGGCGCATCGTCTAAACGCAATTGCACCCGATGAGCCGCTCTTGCCGCGCTTGCGCGGCTTTGTGCGCTATTCGTGGACGCGCAATCAGTTGACGATGCGTGCCACGTCGGGGGCGCTGGCGGTCTTGGCAGATGCGGGCATCGATGCGTTGTTGTTCAAGGGCGCGGCGCTCGCGCAGATCGTCTATGACAGCGTTGGTTTTCGCCCAATGGACGATATCGACATCTTGATTCGGCTGGAGCAGCGTGCCGCCGCGATTGCCGCGCTCGATAGCGCGGGATGGACGCCCGTCTGGATACCCCGTCGCGGGCAGATGGAGTTCGTTCACGGCGTGAACTTCCGCAACGCCAGCGGACAAGATATCGATGTGCATTGGTTTGCGCTGCTCGACGGCACGCTGCCAGGCTTGGACGCTGATATCTGGCGGCACGCGCGCCCGACAACCTTCAACGAGGTTCCCGTGAAAGCTGCCTCACCGACGGATTTGCTGCTGCTGACGTTTGGCAACGCAGCGCGCGCCGACTCCGTGAGCGCACGCTGGACGCTGGACGCGGCGCTGTTGATCGAACGCTGCGCGGATATCGATTGGGAACGCTTCGCTCATGCGGTGATCGCGCGTCGGTTGACTGTGTATGTCGCGCCGATGCTGCGCTGGCTGCGCGATCAACTCGGTGTCACCGTTCCAGAAACCGCGCTCACGCGCTTAGATGCTGCCCCTGTTGCGTTATGGGAGCAGATCGAGCAGCGTTATCGCGCGTCGGGAGATCGCAAACGCGGCGCGCTCTATGATGGGCTGCGTTATGCGCGCTTGCACGCGCTCCAACACCCCGACGCAGACACGCCGCTGCACTACGCGCGGCGTTTCCACGATTTGCACGGACGGCGGTATGTGCCACTGCACATTCTGCGTGTGAATCTATGGCGCATCCGCTACACGCGCGTCCAGCGTGGGTTGCAACGCGAGGTGTAGGGGCGCGTTTGTTGGCGCGCCCCTGACTGATGATGACTTAATCGCCCGCTTGCGTGTCTGCCCATTCCGGGATCGGGCGGCAGCACAGCACCAATTGTTTCGCCGCGCGAACCTCATCCAAGCGTTTTACAGGCGTGATGTGCGGCGCGCTCGTGAGCAATGTCGGATCGGTTTTCGCCTCGTCCGCGATCTTGCGCATGACATCGATGAAATTGTCGAGCGTCGCCTTATCTTCTGTTTCAGTCGGCTCGATCAACAGCGCCTCTGGCACGATGAGCGGGAAATAGTTCGTCGGCGGGTGAATGCCGTAATCCATCAGCCGCTTGCTGATATCCAGCGCGTGAACGCTGTCCACCCCTGGGAAGTGTCCTTCTATAACGAACTCGTGGGCGCAGACTCGATCATAGGGCATCGGATAGACGCCGCGCAGTTTGGCGCGGATATAGTTTGCGTTCAGCACAGCGTGGCGGCTGACCTCGCGCAAGTCCGTTCCATACATGCGGATGTAGGCATACGCGCGGACGTGCATCCCGAAGTTGCCCCAAAACGCCTTGAGCCGCCCGATGGACTGTTCCGGCATTTGCAAGCGATACAGGGGCGCATCGTCGAGCATGAGTGTATCGGCATCGTCAGGGTGCGCACCGTTTGATTTATCTTCCACGATCACAACGACGGGACCCGGCAGGTAAGGTTTCAGCTTCTCGTTGACGCCGACCGCGCCGCATCCGGGCCCGCCGCCGCCGTGTGGGGTTGAAAATGTCTTGTGCAAGTTATAGTGCATCACATCGAAGCCCAACTGTCCGGGCTTGACGATCCCCAGCAGCGAATTCATGTTCGCGCCGTCCATATACATCAAGCCGCCGCACGCATGAACCACGTTGATGATCTCGATAATGCCCGCGTCGAACAAGCCCAATGTACTCGGCACGGTGATCATCATGCCCGCGACTTCATCGCCGTGTTCGGCGCACGCCGCGCGCAATGCCACCAAATCGACGTTGCCGTCGGCATCCGATGGCAGTTCCACCACCTGCAAGCCCGCCATCGTTACCGTAGCCGGATTCGTGCCGTGCGCGCTGTTGGGGACGAGGATTTTCGTCCGCTTGGCATCGCTGTGGTGCAGATGGTATGCGCGGATCATCAAAATACCCGCGAGTTCGCCTTGCGCGCCCGCCGCTGGCACGAGCGACGACGCTGAAAATCCGGCGATCTCCGCCAGCCACTCTTGAAGTTGGAACATCAGCGCCAGCGCGCCTTGCGATCCGTCCTCGTCGGTCAGCGGATGCAGCTGCGCGAAGCCGGGCAAGCGCGCCGCGTCCTCGTTGACCTTCGGGTTGTATTTCATCGTGCATGAACCGAGCGGGTAGAAGCCCTTGTCGATGCTGTGATTCATCTGGCTCAGGTTGACAAAGTGGCGCACCGCTTGGAGTTCGCCCACTTCCGGCAAATCGAGTTCGTGGCGCAGAAGATCGTCGGGCAGCGGACTCGTTGGCACATCTGGCGCGGGCAAACGCACGCCCATCCGTCCGGTCGATCCGATCTCGTAGATCAGCGGTTCAGTCATTTAAGGTCCCTCAAGGTATCGACCAGCGAATCGATCTCATAGCGGCTGTTCATTTCAGTCACGCACAGCAGCATATGATTTTTCAGATGCGGATAATCGCGCCCCAAATCGTAGCCACCGATAATGCCGCGCTCCAACAGCGCCGCGTTGATATCGGTCACTGAACGCGGGCAGCGCACGACAAACTCGTTGAAAAACGGCTTGCTGCGATCCACGCTAAATCCGTGCAGTCGATAGATTTGATCCGCGGCGTAATGCGCCTTGTGATAGCACAGTTCGGCGGCTTTGCGCATTCCATGCTTACCCATCATGGCGAGATAGACCGTCGCTGCCAGCGCCATCAAGCCTTGATTGGTGCAGATGTTGCTCGTGGCTTTGTCGCGTCGGATATCTTGCTCGCGCGGGCGCAACGTCATGACATAGGCGCGCTTGCCGTCCGAGTCGCGCGTCTCCCCGACAATCCGTCCGGCGATTTTGCGGACATATTCCTGTTTGCAAGCGAAGTAGCCGACGTAGGGACCCCCATAGCTTAATGGGATGCCGAGCGGCTGACCCTCGCCGACGACGATATCCGCGCCGAGTTCGCCCGGTGACTTGAACAGCGCCAGCGCCATCGGATTGGCGACGAACACCAACAGCGCGCCCGCTTGATGGACTTTTTCGGCAAGCCCGGCGAGATTTTCGATCTGTCCCAAGAAAGTGGGATAGGCGATTGCCAGCATCGCGGTATCGCCGTCGAGCATCGCGGCGAGATCGTCCACGCTGGCTGGCGTCTCGTCCCCAACGATATTCAAGTTCTGTCCCTGATGATATGTCCGCGTGACCGCGCGATAATCCGGGTGAATCGTTGGGCTGAGGATAATCTTGTTCCGCTTACGCCGTCCAACTTCCAGTGCAACGGTCACGGCTTCGGCAAGGCTGGTCGCGCCGTCGTAATGGCTGGCGTTGGCGGCATCCATGCCCGTGAGCGCACTGATCATCGATTGGAACTCGAAGATCGCTTGCAGCGTGCCTTGACTCATCTCCGGCTGATAGGGCGTGTACGCGGTGTAAAATTCGCCGCGCAGCAGCATATGATTGACGGCGGATGGCACGAAATGATGATACGCGCCCGCACCGCGAAAAATGGCGAAGTCGCCCGCATGGTCATTGGCTTCGCTCATGGCTTGCAGTTCCGCCATGATTTCGATTTCGCTGCCCGGTTCAGGCAGGTTCAGCGATGGAAACCGATAAGCAGACGGCACCACATCGAACAAGTCTTCGATGGTCGGGACACCAATCGCCGCCAACATTTGCTGGCGTTCGGCGTCGGTATGGGGGATAAAGCTCATAGATTCCTCTCGGTGCTGATTAGCGAGTGCTGAGTTCGTCCGTAAAATCGTCAAGTCGATAAACGGGAACATCTGAGTACGAATGCCGATTTAACGCAGCACTCAGCACGTCACTTAACGGGTTTTACAGAATTCTTCGTATGCCGCTGCATCCAACATGCCCGTGATGCCCGCGTCGTCGTTGATCTTGATCTTGACCATCCAGCCTTTGCCAAACGGATCAGCGTTGATGGTTTCGGGGGTCTTTTCCAGTGCTGTGTTGACCTCGATCACCTCGCCCGCGACGGGCAGAAACAAATCTGACGCTGCCTTGACCGACTCGACCGCGCCAAATCGTTCGCCTTGCTTGACCGAATCGCCGACAGCGGGCAAATCGACATAAACGATATCGTTCAGTTGGTCTTGGGCATAGTCGGAAATGCCGACCGTGCCAATGTTACCTTCGACGCGCAGCCACTCGTCGCTCTTGAGAAATTTGAGATCGGACGGGAATTTCAACGCCATCGTTCACTGCTCCCTACATATGATCCATGAACAAAAAGAGCGCACAGTTTAAGGTAGCTGTGCGCTCTGTAACTCGCGTTTTCAGAGCCGAACCGCCGCGCGTCCTTGTACCTGAGAGTTTCGCACCGGTTCGCTCGACCGGAACTTGCCCCTTCGGCGTCGTCCCACCGTATCGGGTGGTGACAAGCTCTCCGCGCAGACGGATGAATTGATTAGATAGTACTGGGTTCGCTCGTTTTTGGCAACGCTGGCACGAAGTTCTTCACATTAGCTCCTGCCTCCAACAGCGGTGGATCAGCTGCATCGCTCACTGTCACCGGATCGCCCGCGCGCAGCAGGCTGGTATTCCAGTCAAACGTCTGGGGGTGCAGCGCCATTTTCGCCTGATAAAGCCCAATGCGCGCCTCGTCACTTTCAAGTTGAAGATTGAGCGCCAGCAGAATGCCGCTTTTATAAATGATCTCACGCTCATTTTTGAAGATGTTCACCCGCAGGTAGTACATTTGACCATTGAGCAAGCGCGGCGGAATCACGCAGGTGCTTCGGTACAAGCCTGTCGGGAAGAGCTTGCCGTGCCAGTTTTGCTCGTTGAATGGATAGCTCTCGAATAAGACCATGCCCTGATCGGTTTCGATCACAATATGGGGATCGAGATAAACATCCGGCTGTAAACTCCAATATTCGCATTCCAACATAACCGGCGTGTGCGTCGTCAGCGGGTCTTGCAGCGTGCCGTTGAGGGGGTGTGCGGCGATGCGTCGGATGCGTACTTGTCGGTTGCCGGGTGCCTCGTCACTGTTGTCCCACACTTGTTCGGTCGCGGAGTCGATTTGGCTGCCGAGATAATGATGAATGACCGTCGTAGGATCGCCCACTTCCATGACTTCACCCTGATTCAGCCAGATGACTTTTTCGCACAGCGATTGGATCGCCATTAGATTGTGACTGACGAATAAGAGGGTTCGCCCTTGTTGGACGGAGGAGTTCATCTTGCCAATGCACTTTTGCTGAAACCGCGCATCGCCGACCGCCAATACCTCATCCACAACCAAAATTTCTGGCTCTAAATGCGCAGCAACGGCGAAACCCAGTCGCAGCGACATGCCGCTGGAATAGTGCTTGACAGGGGTATCGATGAATTTGGCAATTTCCGCGAAATCCACAATTTCATCGAATTTGCGTTCGATCTCGGCGCGTTTCATGCCCAAAATGGCAGCGTTGAGATAGATATTTTCGCGCCCGGTCAGTTCTGGGTGAAAGCCCGTCCCGACTTCGAGCAGCGCGCCGACGCGCCCGTAAATATCGGCGTAGCCATCGGTGGGTTCGGTAATGCGCGAAAGAATTTTCAGCAGCGTGCTTTTGCCTGCGCCGTTGTGTCCAATGAAGCCGACGCTTTCGCCGTGTTTAATCTCAAACGTGAGATGGTTCAACGCCCAAATCGTTTCCGTCAGATCGGATGCACCAGAGGCTTGTCCACGCAGCAGCCGCCCCGCACGTCGAAAAGGAGTTGTAACGATATTGGTGAGGCTGTCTCGAAAGGTATTATAGCGGGGCGCAGCAGCACCGATTTTATACTGTTTACTCAGATTCTCGACACGAATAGCAACATCACTCATCGAGTCGGCGCGAAATACCCCTGCCTTTAGGCATGGGGAGGGATAGCGCCTTTGTCCTTTCTTATAATTGTAGCCGTCTGACGGGCGTATCCCCGAAGGGAGACCGTTTTTTAAGTTGCCTCTGGAAAACGGTCAAACCGGCTCCGCTTGCGCGGGTAAAGTTCGCAGCGACAAGGTTATCGACTGGTTTGACATGAACGACACGGGCGTTTCCCCAATCCCCTGTTTAATCGCTCACCGCAGCGTTCGGGACTTGCGCGCGATCCCGAAGTGCCTATTTCAGTCGTAACGTCGCCCTTACAGGCTGCGTCTGGTAAGCATTAGGGCTAAAAGCCCCCGCCTTTAGGCGTGGGGATGCTTACTCGTATGCCTTAAAGTTTGGGCGAGATGGGTTGGCTCTTCGATGGTAAACTAGTCTGGACGGTTTCACTTTACCATCGAACATTGTACGCGCTGTTGACGGAAATGTAAATCAACAACGCTTTCTCTAGAAGGGATAGCCTAGACAACGCTTCGCGCGTCTGTCGGGTTGTAGGTATCGCTATGAAAATTGCATTCGTCGGCACGCGCGGCGGCGGCTTAGAAACTTATGTCTTGTCCGCCGGACAGTGGCTTGCACAGCAGGGTCACATCGTTCATATCATTTACGTGGGAAGTAAGCCCTCAGCGCACGAACACTATCCACTCCTGCGATTTCATTCGGCGTCCATTCCGCGCCGATTTTCCTACGCGATCCGTACTTTCCAAACCATCAAAGGTCTGTCGTCTGTGATTGCGCACTATGCCCGTACAGCCTCATTAGCGCGCTTCGTGCGGCAACTGCGCGCGACCGAAGGGTTAGATTTCGTCGAAATTCCAGAGGGCTTTACCGGACCCAGCTTGCTGCGTGAGCTTCCCTTCATCGTGCGAATGCACGGCGCAGAATGGGTGTTTCGTCGCTATTGCGAGGATGGGTCTTACAACCGACTGCTTGAGCCATTACAAGCGCAAATGATGCGCGCCGCGCGTCAGCGGCACAGTGTCAGTCACGCCTACGCCACCTTCATCAGCGGCGCCTTGGGCATTCCGTCGCACCAGATCGACCTCATCCGCTATCCCATCGATTTTGGGCAGTTCCCCGCGCCCGAATCATCGCCGCTGTATCCTATCCCACGTCATGAGCGCCCGTTTCATCTGATGAATGTTGGGCGCTTGGAACGGCGCAAAGGCGTGCATACGCTCGTCGCCGCTATGCCCAAAGTCTGGCAACACGAGCCGGAAACCACGCTGACGTTTTACGGTAAGGACGGCAATTATGGGCGCGCCCAAATTGAAGCAGCAATCCCGCCGGAAGTCCATCGCGGGCGGCTGATCTTCGAAGGCTTCATCCCGCGCGAGACGTTGGTGCAGCGTTACTATCAAGCGCATGTCTACGTTGGACCTACGCGCTTCGAGTCGAGCGGACTGCATCTGCAAGAAGGCATGAGCGCCGGACGTCCGGTGATCGGCACGCAAATGGGCCCCTTGCCAGAGTTCATCCGTCACGAGGAGTCGGGTTGGCTTGTGCCATTGGACGACGCTGACACCCTCGCCGCGACGATTTTGGGCGCATTGGGCGACGCCGACAAACGCGAAGCCTATGGACAGGAAGGGCGACGGATCGCGCAGCGGATGTTCGATTTGGACATGATCATGAACCAACAGCTTGCATTGTATGGACGGGACTTCAAATCATGACAACCCCACCCCCTCAGGAAACCAAGCGTCGCGCGCCTAATTGGCTCGGAATTGGCGTTGTGGCGCTCTTGTTGATCGGCATCGTCGCGGTGCTGCTGCTGCGACCGTCCGCCGTGCAAGCGCCGCCCATCTTGACCGCTGCGCCGCGCGCTGCGTCTCCAACTGCGACGTTCGCGCCCGATGTCTTTGGCATACAGCCCGTCATGCCGGCGCTCAGGGTGCAAGATTTCGCGCTCGACGCGGCGCTGCCTGACGGCGAGACGCGCGAACTGCGCTTGAGCGAACTCAACGACCGCTATGTGCTGCTGTTCTTCGGCTATACCCACTGCCCGGATTTCTGCCCGCTCACGCTGACCGAGTTTACGCAGATCAAACGCACGTTGGGCGATGCCGCTGCGCGCGTCCGTTTTCTGTTTATCAGCGTCGATGGCGCGCGCGATACGCCCGACGTGATGCGCGCGTACTTGGATCGCTTCGACGCCGATTTCTACGGCATGTCCGGCGACGAGGCGACATTGGCGACGATTGAAGCCGATTACGGGCTGGATTACATCTTGCGGACGGATGAGGGGCGTGGCGATAACTACTTGGTTGATCACACTACATCGTCGTATCTGATCGATCAGGATGGGCGATTGGTCGTGTCTTACGATTACAATGCCGAGCCATCTGCCATCGCTGCGGATATTTCAGCGCGCATGGGTTCGTAGAAAATCTCACCAGACCCGAACGCAGAGAACGGTTTAGAAAAACCTTCTCTGCGTTTTATTTTGACCCTTCAGCCTCCACCCCATTTGTACGACTTTGAGAATATATTCGTGTTCATCTTGTGCACAATTCGATTTGCCCTCGCGTCTTGCGTGTGTTACAAACTACACACGGATGTAATTTTTGAAAGGGTAGGGGTATGTATCGCACATTGCGCACTCTGATATTGTTGTTCCTATTGGCGGCGCTGACGGTTGTGCCGTTGGCGGCGCAAGACGCGCCGAACATTTTGTTATATGGCGGCAATCAAGATATCGATAACATCGATCCGGCGACGGGCGAAAATTATTCGATCAACGCGGCATTGGTGAGCTTGTATGATGCGCTGTTCATCGTGCGCGGCGAAAATATTGAGCCGAACTTGGTTGCGACGTGGGAAGTCAACGACGACGCGACGGTGTGGACATTCAACCTGAAGCCCGAAGCGCGCTTTCACGACGGCAGCCCGGTCGATGCGGCGGCGGTCGTGTACAGCTTCAACCGCACAATTGAGCTTTCGGGTCCCCCGACCTATCGTTGGGCAGGAATCACCGATGCGTCCAGCGCGGTCGCGGTCGATGCGGATACGGTTCAGTTTACGCTGACACAGCCGTTCGCGCCGTTCTTGGGGACGCTCTCGCAGTTGTACGTTGTGAATCCGGCAATTGTCGAAGCGAATCTTGGCGACGACTTCGGTCAGACATACCTGCGCACGACGGCAGCCGGCTCGGGCCCATTCGTGCAGGGACGTTGGGAAATCGGCAACCTGTACGAGTTCACCGCCGTCGAAGATTATTGGGGCGGTTGGAGGGGCGACGATCACATCGACGGCTTCCTATGGTTGATCCAGCGTGACAGCGCCACCCAGTTGAACTCGTTGTTGGCGCGCGAGACGCTCATTGCGGATACGCCGTCAGGATCGGATATGGGGCGGATTGACGAAGACCCCGGCTTGACCGTGGTCAACGAGTCGAGCATCTTCATCAACACGCTCAAGATGAACAATCAGGGCGAATTTACCAGCGATATCAACATGCGCAAGGCGATTGCTTATGCCATGAATTACGCCGCGCTGCCCGAAGTGCAGGACATCCCCGTGCAAGTGCTGCCGGGTCCCACCCCGCTTAACTTTCCGGGCGCGGTCGAAGGCTTGGACGTGCCGAGCTACGATCTAGCAATGGCGCGCGAATATTTGGCACAGACGGCGTACCCCGATGGCGGCATCACGCTCGATTATGTCTACGTTGCCGACTTCCCGCGCGAAGAAGTGCCGGGCTTGCTGCTGCTCGAAGGCTTGGCGGAATTGAACATCACCCTGAACCTCGTTCCGATGCTGTGGCCCGACATGGTGGCGTCGTGCGCTGATCCTTCGACGGGACCGGACATCATCAACATCTATACGCAGCCCGCCTACCTCGACCCCGATGCGCATCTGTACAATCAGTATCACAGTGCGCAGTGGGGCAGCTTCAATTCGTGCAGCTTCTATCAAAATCTCGAAGTCGATGCGTTATTGGATCAAGCCCGTGTGACGGGCGATGTTGATCTCCGTCTGGAACTGTATGCGCAAGCGCAAACGATGATCGCCGCCGATCAGCCGTCAATGTGGATGTACACCGAAAACACCGTCTTGGGCGTCAACGACTGCATCAAGGGCTATGTTTATCGCCCGCTCGAGTCGTTGTCGGTGCTGTTCCAAGATGTGTGGATGGAAAACTGCCCGGCGTAAAGCGCAGGACTGAGTTGAAAGGACTGAGGACTGAGAAAATACGCTGTCGATACGAATATCGCGCGGCGTTTCACGCTCAGTCCTTCGCTTAAATCTGATGAACCTACGCCTCTATCTCCTGCGCCGTGTGCTGCTGGTCATTCCACTGCTGATCGGCTTGAGCCTGCTGACGTTCACTGTTTCGCGCGTGCTGCCGGGCGATCCCGTTGGGCTGGCGGCGGGTCCCCAGTCTACGCCCGAAATCCGCGACCGACTCGCGCGCGATTTTGGCTTGGATCAGCCGCTCCCGATCCAATATGTCAACTACATCGCGGGCTTGCTGCGCGGTGATTGGGGACAGTCGTTGTACTCGCGGCGCTTGGTGGCGGACGACCTGCGGACGTATTTTCCGGCGACGCTGGAATTGACGGCGGTCGCCATCTTATTCGCGGCGGCGCTGGGCATCCCCGCCGGCATCGTCTCTGCGATTTACCGCGACAAATTCCCGGATCAACTGACGCGCTTGATCGCGCTGTTCTTCGTCAGCTTTCCGGCATTCTGGCTGGCAATGATCTTTCAGTCGATCTTCGGCGTGACGCTCGATTTACTACCGATTGGCAAACGGTTCGACGTGCTGATTCCGCCGCCTGCGTCGATCACGGGCTTGTATCTGCTGGACAGCCTCTTGCGCCTCGATTTTCGGTCATTCGGGATCGCCTTATCGCATCTGCTCACGCCCGCGCTGGTGCTGTCGTTCGGCGCGCTGGCAAGCGTGACGCGCATCACGCGCGCGGCGGTCTTGGAAGGACTCGATAAGGATTATGTGCGCATGGAGCGCGCGATTGGCATCCCTGACCGCGTGATCCTGACCAAATACGTCTTACGCGGCGCGTTCATCGCCATTCTGACGATCATCGCGCTCGAATTTGGCTGGCTGATGGCTGGTGCAGTCTTGGTCGAGACGATTTTCGATTATCCGGGATTGGGGCTGTACGCGGTCGAGTCGTCGCTGCGGCTGGATTTCAATCCAATCATGGGAATTACGATCTTGTACGGGATCGTGTTCAGTATCATCAATATCGCCACTGATATCGCCTATGGGATCATCGATCCGCGCATCCGCTATGGCTGAACGCACAGAGAATATCACGCAAGGAACCCCCGCCGTGCCATCCGTCAGCGGCGCGCGTGGGGAAAATTGGCGACGCGGCTTCTACCGCTTTCGCCGTAATCCGCTGTCCATGATCGGGCTGATCTTGTTGATCGCTATCGTAATCGTGTCGATTCTTGCGCCGTTCATCGTTCCGTTCCCCGAAGATGCGACGGGCAAAATCCGCGCGCTCGAACGGCTGAACGCGCCGAACCAAACGTTTTACTTCGGTACGGATCACGTCGGGCGCGATATCTTCAGCCGCGTGCTGATGGGGACAGGACTGGCGCTGCAAGTTGGCATCGTGATCATCGTCTTGGCGACGACAATTGGTGTAACCGTCGGCGCGGTTGCGGGCTATTTCGGCGGCTGGGTTGATGATGTGCTGATGCGGATCACCGATATTTTCTTGACCGTGCCGGCGCTCGTGCTGGCAATCGCGGTCACGGCGGCGCTTGGTAAGGGCATCACGAACGTCATGTTCGGGATCGCGCTGGTATGGTGGCCCGGCTTCGCGCGCTTGACGCGCGGACTTGTGCTGGCACTGCGCGAAGAACCCTTCGTCGAGGCGGCGCGCGGGATCGGCGCGGGACATGGGCGCGTGCTGTTTCGCCACGTTATCCCCAACGCGCTGTCCCCGATCATCGTCAAGATGAGTACCGATTTCGGCTTTGCGGTGCTGACTGCCGCTGCGTTGGGCTTCATCGGCTTGGGCGCGCAGCCGCCGACGCCGGAATGGGGCGCGATGATCAACGATGGACGCGACTACTTCCCCGATAAATGGTGGGTGGCGACGTTTCCGGGTATGGCGATCTTCATTCTCGTGTTCAGTTGGAATTTGTTGGGCGATGGCTTGCGCGATCTGCTCGATCCACGAGCAAGACGATAAATACAGGACTGAGGTGAAAGGAATGAGGACTGAGTAAAGATTCGTCCTTGCTCAGTCCTCATTCCTTTGACCTCAGCACTGGAGTTCTTTATGCTGTTGGATATCCAAGACTTGCATCTCGAATTTCGTACCTTCGACGGCGTATCGAAAGTGTTGGCGGGCGTCAACCTGACGATGCAGCGCGGCGACGTGTTAGGACTCGTCGGGGAGACGGGCTGCGGCAAATCGATGACCGCGCTGGCTATCTTAGGTTTGATTCCGATGCCGCCCGGACATATCACGGCAGGGCGCGTCCATTTCGATGGCGATGATATGCTGTCCAAGACCCGCGAGCAGATGCAGCAATTCCGCGCCAAAAGAATTGGGATGATCTTCCAAGACCCGACGACCAACCTCAGTCCGGTTTACACGATCCGTGAACAGTTGATCGACGCCGTGTTATATCAGCGTCACGTTGATGGCGGCGTGCCGGGACGCTGGCGCGGCTGGCAGGCGTCCGTGCGCCAGATGCGGCTTGATGCGGAGCGGCGCGCGCTCGAATTGATGGCGTTGGTGGGCATCCCCGACGGCGAACGGCGCATTGCAGAATATCCGCATCAATTTTCGGGCGGGATGCGCCAGCGCGTGCTGATTGCCATGGCGTTAGCGGGCAATCCCGACTTGCTGATCGCAGATGAGCCGACAACAGCACTGGATGTCACGATTCAAGCGCAAATTTTGCGGCTGATCGTCGGATTGGTCAAACAGTTGGGCTTGTCCGTGTTGATCATCACGCACAATCTCGGCGTGGTGGCGCAGACCTGTCAAAATGTCGCCGTGATGTACGCGGGGCGCGTGATCGAGACCGCGCCCGTCCGCGCGTTGTTCAAGCATCCACAGCATCCCTATACGCAAGGCTTGCTGAAAGCCGTCCCCACAACGCACACACGGCGCGGCGAACTCGAAGGCATCCCCGGCACGATCCCGAACTTGGCGCGCCCGCCGTCCGGTTGTCGCTTTCATCCGCGCTGTGCGCATGTCATGGACATTTGTACGCGCGTTGTGCCAGTGGGGACGCGCGTCAGCGCCGGGCATACGGTCGAGTGCCATTTGTATGAGAACCTCACCCCCCAATCCCCTCTCCGGCACGGAGAAGGGGAGTCCAATGCCATGACTGGGGGTGAGCTTTGACTCCACTGCTTGAGGTGCGCGGGCTGAAGAAATACTACCCGGTGCGCGGCGGGCTGCTCAATCAGCGCGTGGCGGACTTTCGCGCCGTCGATGATGTCAGTTTCAGCGTGCCGCGCGGCAAGACACTGGGACTCGTCGGCGAATCGGGGTCGGGCAAGACGACGATTGGCAAATGTGCGATCCGCTTGGTTGAGCCGACAGCGGGCGCGATCACGTTCGACGGCGACGATTTGTCGCGGCTGAATGCGCGTGATTTGCGCGAACGCCGCAGCGACATGCAGATGATCTATCAGTCGCCCGCCGCGTCGCTGAACAGCCGCATGACGGTGGGCGAGATCATTGGCGAACCCTTGTGGATTCATGAGCGGCTGCCGAGCGCGAAACGCCGCGAGCGCGTGATGGAACTGCTGCACGTCGTCGGGCTGAAGCCGGAACACTATCACCGCTTTCCGCACGAGTTCAGCGGGGGACAGCAGCAGCGCGTCGGCATCGCGCGGGCGCTGGCGGTCAAGCCGCGCTTGCTCGTGCTGGACGAACCCACATCGGCGCTCGATGTATCGGTACAGGCGCAAGTGCTGAACTTACTGCACGATTTGCAGCAAGAATTCAACTTGTCGTATCTATTCATCTCGCACGATTTGGGCGTCGTGCGCTATCTATGCGATCAGGTGGCGCTGTTGTACTTGGGGAAGATCGTTGAAGTCGCAGACGTGGAGACAATCTTCACGCAGCCAAAACATCCATACACGCAAGCGTTGATCGCGGCGATCCCCGATCCTGATCCTGACAATGCGGGCGATCCGATTTTGCTGAAGGGCGACCTGAACTTGCGCGCGCCGAAGCAGGGCTGCCCGTTCGCTCCGCGCTGTCACGCCGCCAAAATCGCGCGCTGCGATACGGACGCGCCGCCGCTGATTGAAGTCGAGCAGGGACATTGGGTGTCATGTCATTTACATGCTTGAGTAACGAGTAGGGACAAATGCCCTTGCTTTTCTTCGTTACGCATCACTCGTCACTCATTACTTCTCTTAGAAAGGAATCTTTATGCGGATTGGCATTGATGTCGGTGGCACAAACACCGACGCTGTACTCATGGACGGGGCAACCGTCGTCGCCGCCACCAAGACGCCGACCACGCCGAATGTGGGCGACGGCATCGTGACCGCGCTGAAGCAGTTGATCGCGGCAGCGACGCTCGATACTGCCAGGATCGACGGCGTGATGATTGGCACGACTCATTTCACCAACGCGATTGTCGAGCGCAAGCATTTGCAGCCAACGGCAATTATCCGGCTCGGCTTGCCCGCGACGGTCTGCCTGCCGCCGATGGTCGATTTCCCTGATGATCTGCGCGAGGCGATCAATGGGCATTACTATCTGGCGCATGGCGGACACGAGTTCGACGGGCGCGAGATTTCGCCGTTCGTGCCGGACGAAATTCGCCGGATCGCGGCTGAGATTGCGGCGCATGGTATCGATGCGATTGCGATTTCGTCGGTGTTCAGCCCGATCAACACCAGCTTCGAGGAACAGACCGCCGCAATTGTGCGCGAGGTTATTCCAACAGCGAATATCACCCTGTCCAGCAAGATTGGGCGGATTGGCTTATTGGAACGTGAGAATGCCGCGATCCTGAATGCGTGTTTGCGCGATCTAGCGGATCGCACGGTTGCCGGATTCAAAGCGGCATTGGTCGAAATGCAAATCGACGCGCCGTTCTACATTTCGCAGAACGACGGCACGCTGATGAGCGCCGATTTCGCCGCTGATTATCCGGTGCTGACATTCGCATCGGGACCTACGAATAGTATGCGCGGCGCGGCGTTTCTGTCCGGCTTGAAAGATGCCATCGTGATCGATGTGGGCGGCACGACCACCGATGTCGGCGTGCTGCAACGCGGCTTTCCGCGCGTGGCAGCGCTGGCGGTCAACATCGGCGGCGTGCGCACGAACTTTCGGATGCCGGATACGCTGTCCATCGGCTTGGGCGGCGGATCGCTGGTACGCGGCGTCGATCCGGTCAAAGTGGGTCCCCAAAGCGTCGGCTATGAGATCACGACGAAGGGGTTGGTGTTTGGCGGCGATACGCTGACAACCACCGATATCGCCGTTGCGGCGGGTTACGCCGATATTGGCGACAAGTCCAAGCTCGCGGCGCTCGATCCGGCGGTCGTGGTGGCGGCGCAAGATCGCATCGAAGAATTGGTCAATAACGCGGTTGATCGCATGAAAACCAGCGCCAATCCAATGCCCGTGATCGCTGTCGGCGGCGGCAGCATCCTGCTCAAGCGTCCCATCGCGGGCGCGTCGGAGATCATCATGCCGGAGCATTTCGCGGTCGCTAACGCGATTGGCGCGGCGATTGCGCAGATCGGCGGGGAAACGGATCGCATCTTCTCGTTGGCAGAAATGACGCGCGATCAAGCGTTGGCGACGGCGAAGCAGGAAGCGACCGATAAAGCCGTCGCGGCGGGCGCGAAACGCGAATCGGTCGAGATCGTCGAGGTCGAAGAAGTGCCATTGGCATACTTGCCCGGCAACGCGACACGCATCATGGTCAAAGCCGTTGGTGATCTGATGGAGGGAGCATAATGCGGCTGTTGACCGAGAAGAACATCGAAGATATCGCGCTCGGCGCAGCGGTACTCGGCACGGGCGGCGGCGGCGATCCCTACATCGGCATGTTGATGGCGCGGCAGGCGATCAAAGATTACGGCTCGGTCGAACTGTACACGCTCGATGAGCTGAACGACGACGATCTGATCATTCCCACGGCGATGATGGGCGCGCCGACGGTCATGGTCGAGAAGATGCCCAACGGCGATGATATCATCAATGCGTTCAAGTCGGTTGGGAAGTACATCGGTAAGCCGATTCGCGCCACCATGAGTATCGAGGCGGGCGGGCTAAATTCCGTCGTGCCGATCTATGTGGCGGCGCGCTTGCGGTTGCCGATGGTGGACGCTGATGGCATGGGGCGCGCGTTCCCCGAACTGCAAATGGTCACACACACGATTTATGGGCTGACCGCCACGCCGATGAGCATGAGCGACGAACGCGGCAACACCGTCTTGATGGAGACGGTCAACAACAAATGGACGGAAATTTTCGCGCGCTCGATCACAGTCAACATGGGTGCAATGGCGATGATCGCGCTGTACGCGGCGACGGTCGCTCAGTTGAAGGAATGCGCGGTCGCCGGCACGATCACGAAGGCGGAAACGATTGGGCGCACGATCCGCGTGGCGCGCGCGTTGGAGCAAGAACCCGTCGAGACCGTGCGGGCGGCAGCGGGCGGCTACGTGATTTTCAGGGGCAAGATCGCGGATGTGCAGCGGCGCACGGAGGGCGGCTTTGCGCGCGGAGATGCGTTCATCGATGGCATCGATGCTTATGCGGGAAAACGCCTGCAACTGAGCTTCCAGAATGAGCATCTGATCGCGCTGATCGATGGCGTTCCGGTCGTGACCGTGCCGGACTTGATCGCCACGCTCGATATCGATACGGGCGAACCGATTACGACCGAAGGCTTGCGCTACGGCTTTCGCGTGGCGGTGATCGCCATGCCGTGCGCGCCCGCGTGGCGCACAGCAGCGGGCTTGGCGCTGGTGGGTCCCAGGTATTTTGGCTACGACATCGACTATGTTCCCGTAGAAGAACGGTATAAATAATGTAACCGCCAAGACGCCAAGAACACCACGTTTTTCTCTGCGTTCTTGGCATTCTTGGCGGTTCAATCCATCATGGAACGACATATCACACTTGACGACATTGACGCTATCGCTATCGGCGCGGGCGTGTTGGGGACGGGTGGCGGCGGCAACACGTATTTGGGGCGCGTGTGGCTGCGCGAGGAATTGCGTCAGCGCGGTGGCGCAGTTCGCATCATCGACGCTGATGATCTGGCGGATGAGGCGCTCACGGTGTCGGTCGGCACAATGGGCGCGCCGACGGTCAGCATCGAGAAGCTGGCACAGGGCGACGAGATGCAGAATGCCGTCCGCGCGCTCGAACAGCACGTCAATCGGCATATGGACGCGATCCTGATTGGCGAAATCGGCGGCAGCAACGCGCTCATGCCGCTGATCGTCGGTTTGCAGATGGGGCTGCCGGTCGTGGATGGCGACGGTATGGGGCGCGCGTTTCCTGAACTGCAAATGGACACGTTTTCGATTGCAGGCATCTCGCACGCGCCAATGGCGTTGGGCGATGCGTTCGGAAACGTGGTCATTTTTCACAAGCTCGATCAAATTATGCGCGCGGAGCAGTTCGGGCGCATCCTCACAATCTCGATGGGGGGAAGCGCGGGACTGGCGATGCCGTTGGTATCGGGCTTACAGGTCAAAGGCTGCTTGATTCGCGGCACGTTGACGCTGGCACAGCAGATCGGCGCACGGGTGATCGCCGCGCGCAAGGCGGGCGACGATGCGGCGGACGCGGTGGCGGCGCTCGGACATGGGCGCGTGCTGTTTCGCGGCAAGATCGCGGATGTGGAGCGGCGCACGGTCAAAGGGTTCGCGCTTGGGCGCATGACGTTGGTCGGCTTTGGCGACGGACGCCAGATGGATATCGCCTTCCAGAACGAGAATTTGATCGCGCGGCTGGATGGTGAGGTTGTGGCGACTGTGCCGGATTTGATCAGCTTGATCCAGTTGGACGACGGCGAACCCATCGGCACAGAATCGCTGCGCTATGGGTTGCGCGTCGCGGTGTTGGGGATGCCCGCCGCGCGCGAACTCAAGACGCCGCGCGCGTTAGAAGTGGTGGGTCCCGCCGCGTTCGGCTATCCCGACGTGGCATTTACGCCGATGGACGGGGATTTGCTGTAGCGATTTTAACGTGGGGACGCCAAGACGAGATGTGCCACGCTGATCGGCACGACGCCGAAAATCCACAGCCGCGAAAAGGAGTCGTTGAAGGTCAAACGGGGCTGATGGCGCAGCACAAAATGCAAAAGCGCGTGACCGATCAAAAATAGGTCGAAGCCGACCTGAAACGAGCGCACGGGTAGGCTCCACAGGATCAATCCCAACAGTGGGACGTGCGCCGCTGTGAACACCCGATAGGCGCTTGTGTCGTCCAGCCGATTGAGGATGGGGAAGAAGCGCCATTCGTGCTGCTGGATTGCGTCCAATTCGTGCGCGACTAGAAACGCGAGGCTGATTACGAACAGCAGGTCGGTCAAGGAAGTCATTTGAATGTTGATCCAGTCGAGGATAAGGCGGTGGCGATAAAGGCTTTTTGCAGCGGCGATGCGTGTTCGTACAGCATCAGTGCCATCAGACGTTGCAGTTGTGATTGCTCATCGGGCGGCAGCATAGACGAAGGCGGAAGCTGAAAGGCGCGCGCCAGCAGCGAGGATGCAGCACTCGTATGCAGTTCGCCCAGCCACGCCTGTGCCTGCCAGTCGTCTAGCGGCATCGCAGCGAGTGCGAGATAGCGTTCCATCCACAGGATGAAAATATGTTCGTCAGGAAGCAGTCGTTGGGCAAGCTGGACTCCGATCTGCTCCCAAAAGGCTTCGTACTCAGCACTCCAGCGGTAGTGATCGATGCGTGCGAGTGTGTCACTCTCGACGGCGACGAGGATATCCGCCAGCCCGTTCGAGATGGGCTTCAACGTATCGCGCATGACCGTCATCGCCGAATGCGCTGGCGGTGTATCGAGCCGTTGCACGCTGATACCCGATTGTAGAAAGTCGTGAATCCGCGCTTGTTTGTGCTGCAATCGGGTGATCTCGTCGGTGAGCGCCGCGTGACGCTGGTACAGCACGCTTTCCAGCAGCGCGTCGGGGTCATCGGCGTGTAGGATGAAGCCGATTTGCTTGAGCGACAAACCCATCCGCTGCAAGCGCACGATGGTCTGCAAGCGCTCCAGATGTTCGACGCCGTAGACCCGATAGCCGTTGTCGGCGCGCGGCGCGTCGTCGAGCAAGCCAAGCTGGTGATAGTGGCGGATCGCCTTCGGCGTGATGCCGAGCAGGTGCGCGATGTCGCCGATTTGCAACCGCTTCGTGAGCATGATTGATGCCCTTTGAATTGCGCCTGTAAGCGAGTTTAGGTCGTGATGACCGACTTGTCGGCGTCTTTTACCGATACGTTCACCGCATCAGCCTTGAACAGCGATGATCTGCACACCCAGATCGCACACAACAGACCCGCTCCCGCGCCCCACAGGATCAGCGCTGCCCCGCGCATGACCCAATCGGGCGTGTCACCGTAAAGTTGCGGCACGAACCCAACCGCGATCCCATCGAGCATGAGCGCGATAAACGTCATCACAACCGTTGGGACGAACATCGCGCCCATGGGCAGTCCACTCACCGCACGTGCGATAACTATGAACCCAATGCCAACCGGGAACGCCGCGACGTACATCACGATCAGTAGAGGATTGCTTGGTGTGAAGATCGCCGTGCCGCCGATCCTGACCAACATCGCCGCCGAAAACCAGAAGATAGCGCCCAGAACGACGAACAAGGCAAATTGACGATAGGTAAGCATGAAACGACTCCTGAGGTGATCGAACATGTCTCCAGCCTAACGGTTGTCGTAGGGGCAAGGTCAAGCCATCAACATGAGAAGCACATTAAGAAGCCCTGTGAACACGAAGCGCTCAGGGCGAGCTGTTCACTTGAGACGTTGCATCAGCGCATCCGCCGCCGCGTTCGCGCCGCCCAGTGCCGCGAAATCCGCCGCCAACGCGCGCGCCGTCTCCGTGACAGCAGGATCATTGAGCAGGGCGCGTGTGCCGTCCAACAATTTCCCCTGCCGAACATCGTGCGCCGTCAGTTCGATCCCGACTTTCGCTTGGGCGACGCGGCGCGCGTTCCCGCGCTGATCGGCGGCGTGTGGCACGACCAACTGTGGCACGCCGTACACGACCGCCCAATGGGTTGTCCCCATGCCGCCGTGATGGATGATCAGCTTGACGCGCGGGAGGACGTGCGGGAACGGCGCGAAGTTGAGCAAGCGTGTGCTTTTGGGCAGCGCGGCGATCAACTGCTGTTTATCTTCCGGCGAAATTGGCGTGCCGCCCAGCGCGATGATCGGCGTAACGCCGCTGCGCGCCAACGCTTGCGCCGCCCAACTGAAGAAGCCGAGTTCCCCCGCGAAGGTCGTGCCAAGCGTGATCAACCCAAGCGGCGTCTCGTCGGGGATGTCGCTCAACCATATAGGCGGCGTATCATCGGGCGGGATGCGCGATCCGCCGACAAAGACCGTTTGTGGCAAGAGATTGGCGGCATCCGACTGGTACCAATGCGCGTTGAAATAGCTGATATGCAAATGTGGGCTGAGGATTGCCGGAGTCGCGCCGCCGCTGAAGTTCGATCCGGTTAAGCCGAAGCGTTCGCACAGCCGCCGCAAGCGCATTTGACTTTCGTCACCAAGCGCCTTTTGCACCGGGAACAGCCGATCTTCGGTCAGTTCGCGCTGCGCGATCCAGCCGCAAACTGCCAGCGGGACGTCCAACGCCTCTGCCGCCAGCGCCGCCGCCGTTAGAAATGGATCGGTCACGATCACATCCGGCGTGCCGATTTCGTCCGCCAGTTCGAGCAGCGCCGCGACCGCTTCTCCGACAATCGTTTCGCTCATCCACGTATCAAGCGCGCGGCGGTAGCGCAGCATCACGGCGTCTTGAGGCTTCAACGCAGCAATATCCGGCACGGGCGGCGGGGGCCACAGCCAGCCCGTCTGGCGGATCGGCGCGAACGGCACGCCCGCTGATGCCAGCACGCCGCCGACGGCGTTCCCGCTGACCCATGTCACCTCATGACCGCGCGCGATCAACGCTTGCGCGGTGCGCAGATAGCCGCCCCAATCGAGATGGCTGAACAGCGGCGCGGAGACGAACCAAAAGTTCATGCGAGCGACGCGCCCTTCAGCCAATCCGCCACGAGCTTACCCTCTGGCATGTGCAGCATCGTGTACAGCTTCGCCGCTTCCTCCCATGCCGCCGCTGCCTCGTCGCGCGCGCCCTGCATGGCGTGTTGACGACTGCGTACATGCAGCGCCTCCGCCAAGAAGCGCCGATAATCCGCGCGCCGCGCCTTCGAGATCGCTTCATCGAGCGCCGCTGCCGCCGCGTCTGGTTGCCCGGCTGCCAATGCCAACCGCGCCGCCGCGATTTGAGTGCGCACGATCAATTCAGGATGATCGGCGGCGCGCGCATCGGTCAATGCCCGTTCGATCAGGGCGCGGGCATCGTCATGGCGTTCAAGGGCGATCAGGGCGTGTGACTGATTGACGCGGAAGATCGTTGCCCAATGTTGATCGCGGATTCGTTCGGCTTCATCCAGCGCGCGGACGTGATATTCCAACGCCATCGTCGGATCGCCTAACGCTTCGTATGCCAGCCCCATGTTGTCGGTCTGGACAGCATGTTGCAGCGGTATTTTCAGCGCCTCGCTGAGTTGCAGCGCCCGCCCCAACAGCGTAATCGCGCGTCGCGGACGTCCCACTTGGAGCAAGAACCAGCCGTAATTGCCGCTGCGCACGCTTTCAGCGGCGGAATCTTCAGCGCGCTCTGCCAGCATGATCGCTTCGGTGAAGAACGCATCGGCGGACTCGGCGTCGCCGCTGTCGGCGTAGGCGTTGGCAGCGTTGGACAGCACACGCCCGCGCGTCTCGGTATCGGCTGGATCGAGCGAACTGAGCAGCGTGAGCGCCTGTTCGATGTCTTTGAGCGCGCGCGTGCCTTGTCCCAGCGCCTTGCGTGCCGAGCCGAGATCGCTGTACAGCCGCGCCGTATGGGCGTGCGCCTTCTGCGCCTCGTAGATCGACAGCGCCGCCGTCCATGCTTGGATCGCGGTGGCGGTCTGCCCTTGTTTCATATACAGCAAGCCGAGATCGCGCTTGATCGCGGCGACCTCCAGCGGGGTATCCGCGCGTTCCGCCGCGTCCAGCGCGCGCGCGTAGACGGCGATGCCGCCGTCCGTGTCGCCGCCCTCGATCAACGTGCCAGCCAACGCACGGAGTGACTCGCTGGTCGCCGCGCCGTTGACGGAGATCGCCGCTTGCAAGTCCGGGATCGCGTCAAGGTGGCGTCCCAACGCGCGTAACGCATTGCCGCGCGCGCCGCGTGCCGCCGCCAATAGGCTGATCGCATTCGGATCAGCGTCCAACGACTCTGCGGCTTGGACGGCGATTTGTGCGTAACCAAGTGCGTCGCTGTATTCGCGTTCGCCGCTGCACGCCAGCGCCAGCTTGACGAGCGCATCGATGTATTCGGGCGTCGGTGCGTCCGCCTTGAACTGCGGGATCGCGCGCTGAATCGCGTTGCGCGCGTCCTCGTAGCGTCCTTCGCGCAGCGCGCGCGTTCCAAGCGCGATTTTCCAGCGGCGCTCGTACATCCGATAGCCGATTTGTTCTGCCAGCGCCAGCGCGCGCTCGATCAGGTGGACGCCCTCCGCCGCTTGTCCATTTTCGATCAGCGCCTCGCCCAACATGCCGACGATGCCGCTGCTCAGTTCGATTTCGCCCGTCGTGTTGACCTTCGGCAGCGCATCGCGGAACACGCGCTCGGCATAGCCGGCGTTGCCCTCGCGCACGTAGATTTCGCCCATCGTCCCCATCGCGCGCCCCTCCGCGCCAGGCACGTTGAGCGCCTTCGCCAGATCGATGGCGCGCTCGGCGTTCGTGCGCGCGGCGGCATTGTCGCCCTTGATCGCGGCGATCATCGCGCCCGCGCCGAACAAGAAGGCGCGCTGAACATCGTGGTCGGGCGCGGTGAGGCGCGCGGTGATCATCGTCTCGGCGGCGTCGAAATCGCCCATCCGTGCCAAGACTTCGGCGCGCTGCAAGACGACGACGGTCATGGCGGCGGCTTCGACGCGCTCGCGCACGGCGATCTCATACGCGCGATCCAGCGCCGCGCGCGCCGTCGGGTAATCTTCGTTGAATTTGGCGCGCCGTCCGGCATCGACCGCTTCGCGCAGCGCGGGGTGTCCGGGCGTGAGCGGGGCGGGGCGGGACGGGTTGATCAATTGGGTGAGGCGGGTTCGCCATGTCACGGGGATTTGCGTGTCCTGCTGTGCGAGAGTATGGGATAGTTTTAGCGCGTTTGTGGCGAATTGGGTAGGGGCGCGTTGGTGAATGCGCACAAAGTGGGCTACAATCGCGCGGGGTTGTGGGGGGAGCGAAAATTATGGTACAGCGTGGAATAATCATCGGCGTCATTGGGCTTCTGTTCGGCGCGCTCGTTGTCGGCGTCGGCGCGCAAGCGGACGTGTCCATCATCGTGTTCACCGATAGCAACAGCCTGACGGTTTACGTGCCGGGCAATCAGGTCGTCTCGCTGGCACAGATCGGCTTCGAGATCACCTACAGTCAGACGCGCGTCGAAATCTACTACTTGGAAGATTATTTCGAGACGCGGTTCGACCTGCTGCGCGCGCCGCTGTGCCTGCGTTTGGTCTATCCCAACGATGGTGATGTGCGCGAGACCGAATGTCCATCGGATCGGACGATCTCGCGCGACATGGCAGCGGCAAATGTGTTCTGGTACGACCGCAGCGGCGGCAACGCGCGCATCGTCACGCTGTTTCAGGGCGGGAATTATCTCGATCTGTGCGCCAACGGCGCGCAGGGCTGTGCGATGACCTACATCCCGCCGTCGTGGACGCCGACGCTGACGCCCGCGTCGACTTCCGCGCCGAGCGCCACTGCACTCCCGACCGATAAGCCGACGGATGCGCCCGTGTTCGTGCCAACGGACACACCGCCGAGCGCAGCGACACTCGATATCCGCGCGGCGGCGGTCGCCAGCGTGACAGCGGCAAGCGCACAAACCTTAACCGCCCTGCCGACAGCGACGCCGACCCCGACATTCACGCTCACGCCGTCACCAGACCTCCCGGCGACGCAAGCCGCGATCAGCACCGAAATTGTGGCGACGGCGCAAGCGCAAGACCGACTGATCGCGCAAGAAGCGTACATCGCGGGCTTGCCGTTCACCGGGGCGAACGCCGATTGGCTGCCGATCATCCGCGCGTTCGACGGCGTGGAGATGGCGCTCGTCCCGGTCGGCTGCTTCCTGATGGGCAGCGCTGCCCCCGAAGCGAACGATAATGAACAACCCGTCCACGAGGTGTGCATCGATACGCCGTTCTGGATCGACGTGACCGAAGTCACGCAAGCGCAGTTTGCGGCATTCGGCGGGGTGGCGGCGAATGACAGCTATTTCACGGGCGATCAGCGCCCGGTTGAAACCATTAGCTGGTACGAGGCATACCGCTACTGCGATGAACAGCGCGGGATGCGCCTGCCCTCCGAAGCGGTGTGGGAATACGCGGCGCGCGGACCCGATGCGCTGATCTATCCATGGGGCAACGAATTCATTGCCGCGAACGTAGTTTACAGCGGCAGTTCGGGCGATCAAACCGCGAACGTCGGCAGCCTTCCGGCGGGGGCGTCGTGGGTCGGCGCGCTCGATCTGAGCGGGAACGTCTTGGAGTGGGTCAGCACGATTTACGATCAAGATCGCTATCCATACCCGTATCGCGCCGATGATGGACGAGAGGATATTCAGGACGCTAATAATGCGCGCGTTGTGCGTGGCGGCTCGTGGAACAACTCAGTTACTTATCTCCGCGGTGCGTCTCGTAACAGGAGGTACGCTGTCAACGAGTATAATTACTACGGTTTTCGTTGTGCCCGCTCTTCCTGAGCGAAGCGAGGGATAGCTCTGTTTTCTGTTCTCTGGGTTTCTGTTTTCTGATTCTTGATTGTCAAGGCGGGATAATGTTCTTGTCCTGCCCCCCTTCCACCTCCGGCGGATCAAATTTTTTTAGGATTTGGGGTTCTGCGCGTCCACCGACGCTGAGGGCGACCCGCCGGATCGCCCCTACCCCCCCTTCTTTGCTGGTGACTGGTATCAAAAAAGGGCGGCATACTGCCGCCCCTACCGTATTTCTATTCACGCTCTCGTTGAAAATCCCTACGGGTACACCCCGCGCGTCTCGAACGCCTCTGCCACGCGCCGGATCCCCAGCATTTGCGCGGCGGTGCGCATATCGACGTTGTATTCTTCCGCCGTCGCTTCGGTCGAACGATAGGCGTGCTGCATCTGCTTTTCGAGCCGCGTGTAAATATCGCCCACGTCCCAGAAGAACGCCTGCAAGTCCTGTACCCACTCGAAGTAGGATACGATCACGCCGCCCGCGTTCGCCAGAATGTCCGGCACGATGTGGACGCCGCGATCATTTAGAATGTCGTCGGCTTCGGGCGTCGTGGGCCCGTTCGCGCCCTCAACGATGATTTCTGCGCGGATGTAGGGCGCATTTTCTTCGCTGATCTGCCCCTCCATCGCCGCCGGAATCAGCACATCGCACGAGAGCGTCAGCAGGTTATCGTTGCTGATGTCGTCCGCGCCGCCGAAGCCGCGCACGCCGCCCGTTTCCGCGACGTAATTGCGCAGCGCCGGAATATCCAACCCGTGCGGATTGTGGATGCCGCCGTACACGTCGCTGACGCCCACGATCTTGAAGCCGAGCGAATGCGCATAAGCCGCCGCGTTGCTGCCGACGTTGCCGAAGCCCTGAATGACGAGGCTAACGTCTTCAGGATCGTTCATGTCGTGCCGCTTGAGCGCCTCGATCATGCACGCGATCACGCCGCGTCCGGTCGCCTCGTTGCGTCCGAGACTGCCGCCGATGTTGAGCGGCTTGCCCGTGACGACGGCGGGGACGGAATAGCCCATCGTCATGCTGTAAGTGTCCATGATCCACGCCATGATTTGCGCGTTCGTCCCCATGTCAGGCGCGGGGATATCGCTCTTGGGCCCGATGAACGGCACGAGTTCGGCGGCGTAGCGGCGGGTGAGGGCTTCGAGTTCGCGCAGACTGAGCGTCTTGGGATCGACGACGACGCCGCCTTTCGCGCCGCCGTAGGGGATGCCCGCCAGCGCGCATTTCCACGTCATCCACATGGCGAGGGCGCGAATTTCATCGAGTGAGACAGCGGTGCTGTAACGAATGCCGCCTTTGGAGGGGCCCAAGACGGTGCTGTGATGCACGCGGTAGCCGGTGAACATCTCCAGCTTGCCGTTGTCGCGCACGACTGGGAAATTGACGGTGAATTCCCGATGGGGATAGCGCATATATTCGACGGTGTTGTCTTTCAGATTTAAGTACCGCACCGCGCGGTCATACTGCGTGAGCGCGACGTGATACGGATTTTGATCGGGCGCGCCGCTGCCATTTGCCGTGTGCGAGGCGCTCATTGTCGGCGGGGGATGATACGCAACCACCATGATCGAGGTACTCCTAGCGTTTCAGAAATATCAAATTGACTGTTTATCTTGTTGGTCATTGTAGACGAAAAAGGCGCTGTCGGAACATTAAGAATTAAAAGACTGTGCAGATTGCACATTTTAACCTCGATCAGCCTTTGTGCAATTTATTGAAAATTTAAAGTCGGGGACGAGTCTCACTCGTCCCCGACCGAAAAATCAGCCCTGATGTGATTATTTGTTACGCTTGGTCGTGTCGCCAACCGTCTCGACATCGACATCTTTGCGACGCACGGTGTCGCGGATGGTTTCGGTGTGTTCGGTCACTTCTTTACCCAACACGACTTCTTCGACCACGCGCACTTGATCGACAGTCTTGCGCTCCGTCTTGACTGTTTTTCGCAGTCGAACTTTGCCGCTCACAAAGCGACGCACCCCTACTTCAGCTTCCTCAATTGCCAGCGGGATACGCCATCGAATAGAACAAGGTCATTCTTTCCGCGCCGCTCAATCCGCGGCGGCTGTCAGTTCCGTGTGCAAAATCCGGCTGAGGTACTGTCCGGTATAACTGCTGGGTACGCGCGCGACTTCTTCGGGTGTTCCCGTTGCAATCACGTAGCCGCCCGCGTCACCGCCTTCGGGTCCCATGTCGATCAGGTGATCCGCCACCTTGATGATGTCCAAGTTATGTTCGATTACCAGCACCGTGTTGCCGTTATCGACCAACTGCTGCAAGACGCCGATCAGCCGCTTGACATCGGCTGCGTGCAAACCCGTCGATGGCTCGTCCAAAATATACAGCGTTTGCCCCGTCGCGCGGCGCGACAGTTCGCGGCTGAGTTTGATACGTTGCGCCTCGCCGCCGCTAAGGGTCGTCGCAGGTTGCCCGATCTTGATGTAGCCCAAGCCGACTTCATCGAGCGTAAGCAGTTTCGGATAGATCGCGGGGATGTTGTGGAAGAACTCGATGCCTTCCCCGACCGTCATATCCAACACTTCCGCGATGCTCTTGGTTTTCCATTTGACTTGCAGCGTTTCGCGGTTGTAGCGCGCGCCGTGACAGACATCACACGGCACGTACACATCGGGGAGGAACTGCATTTCGATTTGCAGGACGCCTTGCCCCTCGCATTTCTCGCAGCGTCCGCCCTTGACGTTGAAGCTGTAGCGTCCGGCGGTATAGCCGCGCATCTTGCTTTCGGGCATCTCTGCAAACAGCGTGCGGATCGCGTCGAACATCTTGGTATAGGTGCCGGGATTGCTGCGCGGTGTGCGTCCGATGGGCGACTGATCGATGTTGATGATCTTGTCGATATGTTCCAAGCCTTCGATCCGGTCGTGTAAGCCGGGTTTTTCGCGCGTGCCGTTCAAGACTTGGGCGATTTTCTTGTACAACACATCGACCATCAGCGAACTTTTGCCGCTCCCGCTCACGCCCGTGACACATACCATCTTGCCGAGCGGGAACTCGACATCGACACCTTTCAAATTGTTCTCGCGCGCGCCGCGCACGGTGATGGATTTACCGTTGCCGGGACGCCGCACGTCGGGAATTTCGATGCGTAACCGCCCAGACAGATAATCGCCCGTCAGGCTGCCAACCGTTTGCATAACTTGTTCGGGCGTGCCTTGCGCGACGATGTGTCCGCCGTGCGCGCCCGCGCCGGGTCCGAGATCGATCAACCAATCCGCCATCCGCATCGTCTCTTCATCGTGTTCGACGACGAGCAGCGTATTGCCGAGATCGCGCAGTTCCATCAAGGTGTGGATCAGCTTGGCGTTGTCACGCTGATGCAAGCCGATGCTCGGTTCGTCCAAGACGTACAGCACGCCGGTCAGCCGACTGCCGATTTGGGTGGCAAGCCGGATGCGCTGTGCCTCGCCGCCGCTCAAAGTCGCCGCTGCGCGTGCCAAGCTCAGATAACCCAAGCCGACGTTGACCAAAAAAGTCACGCGCGACTCGATCTCGTTCAAAATCTGATGCGCGATCTGTTGATCGCGCGCGTTGAGCGCGCCGTTTTCGCCGCGCAGCGACTTCACCCAATTGGCGAGTTCATTCACGGGGAGCGCCGTGATCTGGTGGATGCCCGATCCCGCCGTTGTCACTGCCAACGCTTCGGGGCGTAAACGATGTCCCTTGCAGGTGTCGCACGGGACTTGCGCCATGTACTGCTCGATCTGTTCGCGGATGTACTCCGACTCGGTCTCACGATAGCGGCGACGCAGATTGGTCACGACGCCCTCGAAGTTGGTTTGATACTCGCGCCAATTGCCTTGATTGTTCTCGTAGCGGACGGTGACTTTTTTCGTCCCCGATCCGTTCAAGAACACATCTTGCTGTTCGGTCGTCAGATCGCGCCACGCCACATCGAACGGAATTTTGAGTGTATCCGCGACGGCGCGCATCAGGTTCATGCCCCAACTGTTTTCTTCGCCCGTGTTCCAGCCATTCGCCTGAATCGCGCCTTCTGCGAGGCTCAGATCAGGATTAGGGACGATCAGCGTCGGATCGAACTCCAACCGGAAGCCGAGTCCCTGACAATCGGGACAGGCACCTTTCGGCGTGTTGAACGAAAACGTGCGCGGCTCGAAGTCGGGCAAACTGCCGTGTCCGTTGATACACGCGAATTGTTCGCTGTAGAGCGTGTCCGCAGGTGGCTCGCTGTTGAGGTTGCTCAACGTCATGATGCCGCCGCCGAGTTTGAGCGCCGTCTCGACGCCTTCGGTCAAGCGCGTCTCGAAACTGCGCGCCTCGTCGGATTGTTTGTCGGCGTGTGCGCGGATGATCAGGCGGTCTACAACCACTTCAATCGTGTGATTGTTGTAGCGGTCGAGCTTGATTTCCTCATCGAGATCGCGCACGTCACCATCGACACGCACGCGCTGAAAGCCCGCTTTGCGCACATCCTCGAAAACCTTTTCGTGCTGTCCCTTACGCCCCTTGATCACAGGCGCGAGGATTTGCATCCGCGTCCCGTCGGGCAGGGCGAGAATCTCATCGACGATCTGCTGAAGCGTCTGCGCGACGACTTCGGTTCCGCAGACGGGACAGTGCGGGACGCCGACGCGCGCATAAAGCAAGCGCATGTAATCGTAGATTTCCGTGACCGTGCCGACGGTCGAGCGCGGATTGTGGCTGACGCCCTTCTGATCGATGGACACGGCAGGGCTGAGTCCTTCGATCTGATCCACGTCGGGCTTTTCCATTTGTCCCAGAAACTGGCGCGCATAGGCGCTCAGACTCTCGACATAGCGGCGTTGTCCCTCCGCGAAGATGGTGTCGAACGCCAGCGACGACTTGCCCGACCCGGACAATCCGGTAATCACGACCAGTTTGTTACGCGGAATCTCGACATCGATATTCTTCAGGTTATGTTCGCGCGCGCCGCGCACGATGATCTTATCCTGAGCCATGGGCAGTCTGCACCTAACGCAAAGACATTTGTTCGGAACGTCATTATAGACCCGAACGGAGGGGCTGACAACCGACGAAAGGCGGATGTTGTCGCACAGTAGATGAGACGAATCTAAGCGTTCGTTCGGCTACACTGTGAACAAAGTGAGATGGAGATTGAGGGTATGACAGTTGCAAATCCGACGCCGTATTATCGCACGGTTGCCGGATCGGCTGTGGGATCGCTTGCTGGCGTCGCGGTGAGAGAAAGAGAAAAGGACTGAGGACGGAGTGCAGACATTATTTTACGCCGTCCTCAGTTCTGTTCTACGCCCCCGCCGTTGCCGTCCACGTCGGTTCTGGGCGTCCCCACGGTGTCGCGGTCGGCGTCTGCGTGATCACGTTCGACGTTGCCATCAAATCGGGCGCATCTGCCGACACCGTGACGTAATTCAGCCAGCGCGTCACCATGACCCATGAGCGTCCCGGCTTCATCATCATCGGCGTGTTGTCACCGTAGAACAGGCGCAGCGCCGTTCCCGGATTGCTGTAGCATTCGCGCAGTGGCGCTTCGGGCGGCGGCGTGGGTGTCGCGGTTGCCTCTGGGTAGGTGCGGAAGTCGCACGCGCGCTCCCAATAGCCATTGTGCGCCACGCCGTCGCGGATCAGGATCGCGCGCCCTGTCTCCCACAATTTGATGTGATGCGATGCCGAACGGCTCTCCGGCTCGAATAAATCGGGGCGGTCGATGTGTTCCGCCTCGATGATCACGACGTTATCCGCCCATAGTTGTTGATTTTCGGCGGCGTCGAAGTGCGCGAGCCCATCGGTGAAGCGGATATAGCGCCCCGTCTCCGGTTGAAACTGCCAATCGGCGGTGATTTGTCCGTAGTATTCGATTTTTACCGCTTCAGCGGGATCGCCGCCCGCGTCCTGCACGTCCGAGAACGCGAAGCCGCGCGCGCGATAGCCCGTATTGACGCCGCGCGCCGTCGCTCGCGCCCACGCCAAATTGGTATCGAGATAGAGGGTATGCTCGAAAGCGATGCCCGCGCGCTCGAAGCGGCAGAAGCCCGCTTCTTCACAGTTATCGCCGCGGGACGGCGTGATCGCGTTCAAGCCCCACCAATCGGTTTGGCGGAACAACTGCGTGACCGGATCGCTTGCGCCGGAATAGGCGAACAATGCTTGGTACATCGGCACAAGTTCCAGATCGGTCAAGCGTCCGCTGCGGACGGGTCCCACATGATCGGGCGCGTTGCTGCGGAAGATCGCCGCGAGGCGGGTCACACCGCCCTCGACCTCATATTCGTAGACGACATCCGCCGCATTGATGCCGCTCTGCGGGCGAACGACGGGGGGGTAATTCGAGATTTTGACCAGCAAATTCCGCCGATCCGCTGCCGCTTGATTTGGATACGGCAGCCCGGTCAGCGGATTATAGCCATCGGGATACTGGGCGGGTCCGACGACAGTGGGCGACGGCGACGGTGTGAACGTCGGACTGGGCGTAATCGTTGGCGTTGGAGTCGGCGTGGCGCTTGGCGACGGTGTGACCGATGGCGTGTGCGACGCGGGGCGTGCGGTGGCGCTTGGCGCGCTGGTGTTGGTGGCAAAGGCTGGCGGCGGAAGCGGCGTATTGGTGCTGAACGCTTGGGCATTCACTTGGCTTGATCCGCTTGCCATGATGCGAACCGAGAGCAGCAGCGCCGCGATGAACACGACTGCGCTGGATGCCCGTCGTAGAAAGCGAAAAGGGAATAGACGCATATCAACCTCATTCTGTACCAACCCAAAAGTATAGGGGCGCGGCGGTGGGTTTGGATAGGGCTTTTCGCGTTCCCCCACACGGGATTATAATCAGGCAACCTTGAAGCGGTATGGATATCAACCTAGATGAATGCAACGCCTCGCCTCCTAATCGCCTACGCGCACCCGGATGACGAAAGTTTTGGTTTGGGCGGCTTGATCGCCAAATATGTCGCACGCGGCGTCGAAGTCGATTTGATCTGCGCCACCAACGGCGACGTTGGCACGATTGCGCCGGAAATGATGAACGGTCACGCTACGATTGCCGATGTGCGCCTCGCGGAATTGGATTGTGCCGCCGCCAAACTTGGTTTGCACGAGGTGATCAAGCTCGGTTACAAGGACAGCGGCATGATGGGATCACCGGACAACGCGGCTTCGTCGTCTTTGTGGAGCGCCCCCGTCGCGGATGTGACGCGGCGCGTGGTGGAGGTGATCCGCCGGACGCAGCCGCAAGTCGTGATCACGTTCAACAAGTATGGCGGCTATGGACACCCCGATCACATTGCTATTCAGCGCGCGACAACGCAAGCGTTCACGCTGGCGGGCGACTCGACTTACGCCACTGGACAAGCACCGTATCGCCCGCAAAAGCTGTATTACTCCAACATCCTGAAGCGAATGCTGCAAGTCAACATTTTGCGGCTGCGCGCTCAACGCAAAGACCCGCGCCGTCTCGGACGCAATCAAGATATCGACATGATGGCGATTCTCGATCACTGCGAACCGATTCATGCCGCAATCAACATCAGCGCATATCATGAAGCGTGGGATGAAGCCAGCGCATGTCATGCCAGCCAACTGGGCGGCGGCTTTCCGCGCTTGCCGATGCGCTTGCGTAAACGGTTGCTCCCTTGGCAGGGCTTCACGCGCGTTTATCCCGCGCCAAAGCACAACCGCCTCGATGAGCGCGATTTGTTCGCAGGCGTGACGCTGGACACGCCCGTAACGGCATGAGCGAACCCACATTGGGCGTATCGCCGGATGAACCCATCGCGGAGTCCGACACGGATTCCGCTTCTGACTCCGCGCCGCCATCGAGCGGCAGCCGCGACGCCAGAGAACCTGCGCCTGACCATACGGCGCGGATCGACCGCTTGATCGATGCTATCGATCTGATCAAGGAAAATCGAATGCGCGAGGCGCAAGGCATCCTCCGCGAGTTGATTGGACAGGATGCCGACTTCGAGGATGCGTGGTTGTGGATGAGCGTCACCGTCGAAAACATGGATCAGGCGTCGTTATGCCTCGATAACGTGCTGCGTGTCAATCCTGGCAACAGCGCGGCGGCGGGCGCGCTGTATCGGCTGCGTATCCCCGAAATGGAGCTGGAGCGGCGGCGCGCACGGCTGCATTTTTGGCGCGATATGGCGCTGATTGTGATGTGGGTGCTGATTATGGGCTGTTTGTACGCGGTGTTCGCTACGTATTCGCGGATGGGCGGGTAAAGACAGGACTGAGAAAGTACAAAATCAGGTTTTTGCTTTCACCTCAGTTTTGATTATCTAACCTCAGTGAATCACGGATTGGATTCACCTCACCCCCCAACCCCCTCTCCATTGCATGGAGAGGGGGAGTTTCCCCATCGTCTTCCCCCTCTCCACGCAGTGGAGAGGGGGCTAGGGGGTG
>DAOTUQ010000071.1:0-6630 GCA_034437055.1 Anaerolineae bacterium | reverse complement strand
ATGGTCATTGGTTATCATCCTGTCGAGCCTTTTCGATACGGTTGTGGTCTCCTAACCGACAACTTTACTCGAATTGGCTCTTTTGGTTTTACACCGCTACCTCATGCCCCACCCTCATTCATATTTCAGATGTGATCAACGAAGTTTTGCATCCATTCGGCTATCGGGCGCGTGCTGAAGAATCGCTGCAAATTCAAATGATGGGCGTGGATCGCTTCAAATTTGATTTTGGCAGCCCGTATCGAAGCACGTTCGACCATCAATTCTATGGCGACGATGTGAACGACGCCGAATATCCGGTCAATTTCAATCGCTACACGCCCGCCGATCAAGCGCGTATCGCCCGCCGGATGCTGGCGGTCTTGGAGACAGCGGCGCACGGCGGCGATTTGGAAAGCCGCGCCGTTGGACGTGACACCCTACGAAACATTGGAACTCGACGCGCTGCAAGCGCGAATCGCGGCACTCAGTGCTTAACGCCACCCCTCCAACGTCTGTTTGACCGTTCCCACGAAGCCGTCACCCGTCGCGCCATCGACCACACGATGATCGAACGTCAATGCGATGTAACAACAGGGACGAATCGCAATCGAATCATTTCCATTCTCGTCCGTCAACACTTTGACGCGCTTTTCGATCACCCCGACGCCCAAAATGCCGACCTGCGGCTGATTGATGATCGGCGTAGCGAACAAACTACCCGATACGCCGTGATTCGTGATCGTGAACGTGCCATCTTTGACTTCATCCGGCTTCAGCTTCTTGTCGCGCGCCCGCGCCGCCAAATCGTTGACCGCGCGCGCCACGCCGAGCAAGTTCAGCTCGTTCGCATTCTTGATCACAGGGACGATCAGTCCGTCGGGGATAGCGACCGCGATGCCGATATTGACCGCCCGGTTGACAATGATGCCGTCGTCCGTCCAACGCGCGTTGAGCATCGGCACGGCGTGCAGCGCGTCCGCGACCGCCGCCACAACATACGCCGTCAGCGTCAGATTGATGCTTTGCGCGGCATAGTCCGCCTTGTGCCGCTGTCGATGCGCTGTGACGGCGGTCATATCGATCTCGAACACCGTGGTCACATGGGGGGATGTGCGCTTGCTCAGTACCATGTGTTCCGCAATCTGACGGCGCATCGGAGAGAGCGGGATCAGTTCACCGCGCGTCGATGCAGGAATGGCTTCGACGGGGTGCAGACGCAGGGGAGGCGTGTTCGCAGTGATGGGTTCAGGTGTCGGGGCATGGCGCGCCATGTCCGCCCGCGCCTCGCTTGGAGGCGGCTCGAACGCCGCCGCGCGTTCTTCCGCTGATTTGAACAGTCCGCCGCCCACCGGAATTTCCCACGGGGGAGGTTCGACCGCACCGACGGTCTGTGTAAAGGCATGGCGTGCCATACCCGTCTTTGACGATGGTTCCGCCAAATACGCCTCGACATCTTTTTTCGTCACGCGCCCGCCGCGCCCCGTCCCGACGATCTGGGCGAGATCGAGCGCGTTCTCCGCCGCCATGCGCGCCACAACGGGCGTGACGTGAAAAGTCTCCATGTGGAGCGCGGAAGTTTCAACGGCGCGTTCCCCTACGCTACGCAGTGGAGCGGGCGTCGGAGGATGAGGTTGCTCTTGACGAGTGGGGACGGGGGATGAAGTTTGCGCACCAATCACCGCCAGAACGGTTCCCTTCGCCACAGTTGTACCCGGTTGTACCAAGATTTGTGTCAACACGCCGTCGGCAGGAGCGGGAACTTCGGTATCCACTTTATCAGTGCTGACTTCCAACAGCGGTTCAAACGCCTTCACGGTGTCGCCTTCGCGCTTGAGCCAGCGCGTGAGCGTCCCTTCGACCACGCTTTCACCCAACTGCGGCATAATCACGTTGGTGGGCATGATCAGTATGCCGCCAATTCGCGGATCGCGGCGGCGATCTTGTCCGGGTTCAGCATGTAATACTCCTGCATCCCGTGATTGAACGGCACGCCCGGCACATCCGGCGCCGTCAAGCGGCGGATCGGCGCATCGAGATGCTCGAAGCCTTCATCCGCCAAAATCGCTGCGATCTCCGCGCCATAGCCGAGCGTGAGCGTATCTTCGTAGACGATCAACGCCTTACCCGTCTTGCGCAGCGATGCCAATAAGGTTGCCTTGTCGATGGGCAGCAGCGTCCGAAGATCGATCACCTCGGCGTCGATGCCCTCAACCGCGACGGTTTCCGCTGCTTGGACGGCGTAATGCGCCATCATGCCATACGCATATACCGACAGATCGCGCCCCACGCGCGCGATCCGTGCTGTCCCAATCGGGATGGGCAGCGCATCGTCCGCCACCTCACCTTTAATCGCGCGGTAGCCCTTCTTCGGCTCGAACATCAACACTGGATTCGGGTCGTAGACCGCGCTCTTGATCAAACCGCGCGCGTCGGCGGGCGTTGATGGAATCACAACCTTCAAGCCGGGAATGTGAGCGAACAGCGATTCGACACTCTGGCTATGATACAGCCCCCCACCGACGCCGCCGCCATAGGGGCAGCGAATGACCAGCGGCACATTCCACTGTCCGGCAGAGCGGTAGTACATTTTGGCAGCTTCATTCATGATTTGGTTCATCGCAGGATGGATGAAATCTGCGAACTGAATCTCGCAGATCGGCAGCAAGCCCGCCAACGCCGCGCCGATGCCCACGCCAATGATGCCAGACTCTGCCAATGGCGAGTCGATCACGCGCTCGCCGCCGTATTTCTCATGTAAGCCTTGCGTTGTGCGGAACACACCGCCGCGCGCGCCCACATCCTCCCCGACGATGAAGGCGCGCGGATCGCCTGCCAACACCTCGTCCATGCCCAAACGCAGCGCGTCGATTAACGTCATGATTGCCATGCGGACACCTCACCGGACGCATAGACAGCGCCGATAGCAGCTTCTGGCGGCGGTTCGGGCAGCGCTTCGACCTCGGCTTGTGCTGCATCGACTTCGGCGCGGGCGCGCGCGTCGAGCGCCGCCCACGCGGCTTGGTTCAACACACCCGCACGCAGAAGATCGTCCCGAAAGCGATTGAGCGGATCGCGCCCTTTCCACAATTCGACTTCCTCGCGCGTGCGGTACGAGCGGTCGTCGTCGTCGCTGCTGTGCGGCGTCAGACGATAGCACTTGACCTCCAACAAGGTCGCGCCGTCGCCATTGTAGGCGCGCTGTGCCGCTTCACACGCCGCATCGTAGACCGCCAATAGATCCATGCCATCTTCGATGCACACGCCGCAGATGCCGTAGCCCGCCGCGCGATCCGATATTTTCGTAATCGCCATTTGCGCGTCTTGCTTGACCGAAATCGCGTAACCATTATTCTCGACCAGACAAATCATCGGCAAGCGATGGACGCCCGCCCAGTTCAGCGCCTCGTGGAAATCGCCCTGACTGGTCGAACCTTCGCCTAGCGATGCCAGCGCGAGTCGTGGCTGTGGGGTGCTGTCATCCGCCAAACCAAAACGCTGTTTATATTTAATCGCAAACGCCATCCCCGCCGCGTGGACGACCTGTGTGGTGACAGGCGCGGACGTGCTGACGACGCCGCGCGCCCGGTCGCTGAAGTGATTCGGCATCTGGCGTCCGGCGCTGCTGGGCGACTGATGCTTGGCGAACGCATCGAGCATCAAATCGCGCGCTGTCCATCCCAGTCCAACCATCATGCCGAGATCGCGGTAGTACGGGCAGACGTAATCGACGCCACGCTGAAGCGCATAGATCGCACCGATTTGCGCCGCTTCGTGTCCCATCGCGCTGGTGTGAAAAACGATTTTGCCCTGTCGATGCAGCAGCCATGCACGCTCATCAAAGCGACGGCACAAGAGCATCGTCCACAACATATCCAAGAGGTCGGACTCGGATAAACGCGACGACGGCGAGCCGGATGGACGATCTAAATCGTTTGTTCCCACAGAACCATCCTTGCAAAAAGACGTTGAAATTTCTTACACACGATTGTAGCAAAACCATTTGTGTATTTCATATAAGAAAAAATGGTCAATTCGCCCAAGTAACCGCAAATTGACGTTTTACCCTATGAGCGCAGTGATTTAAGGATGGGTTGTTCAGCTAGACCATCTTTTCGTAGAAGCGGAACACCTTGTAGATTTCCTGACCAAAATTCTTGGCGATGCTGACCATGTTCTGATTGCTTTCAAGAATCCAGCCCGAGTCGCAGTAGTCGTAGCGCGAATTATCGAGCATCGCGCGCAGCGCCTGATTGTACAAAACGACATCGACACCCTTCCCACGATAGGCTTCTTTCACGCCCATGAGCGGCACGCGGACGCCGCGAATCGACGGTCGCAGCTTCCAATGCCACAACGCCCTAAGTAAGGTGAGCGGTTCGGGCGTGCCGGGCTGTGGATACGCCTTGATCAGCACCTCGTTGAAGTTCGGCACAGCCAGCACAAATCCGGCGGGCTGTCCATCGACGTAAGCGAAGAATGCCAAGTCGGCATCGAAGAATGTACCAAGCGACGCGACCAACGCATCCAGTTCGCGCGGTGTCATTGGGACAAAGCCCCAATTTCTCTCCCACGCCACGTTATATAGTTCCTTGAACAGCGCGAATTCCGTCTTGAGATTCTTACGATCAATACTGCGCACCGTGACCTTATTGCGCTTCATGATGCCCTTAGCGAGGCGCGCGAGGCGATCATCCAACCCACGTGCGAGCGTCGCTTGACGGTTGATGTAAAAGCCGTAGGTATCCATCGCTTTGTGAAAGCCCGCCGCCTCGATGTGTCCGACATAATGCGCTGGATTGTACGGATAAAGCAGGACAGGTGGCTTATCGAAGCCCTCAACCAACAAGCCGCATTCGTCGTGCGTGGTGAACGTTTGTGGGCCCCGGAGGATCGGATAACCCGCGTCTTTGACCCACTGGGTCGCCGTATTGAGCAGCGCGGACGCCGCCTCGCGGTCGTCGTAGACCTCGAATGCGCCGAACCAACCGACTCGTTCATCGTGAAATTCGTTGTGCCGACGGTTGATGAACGCAGCAATCGTGCCAACGATTTGATCGCCACGCCATGCCGCAAACAGATCGCCCTCGCAGTATTCCCAAGCCGGATTTTTCTGCTTGTCGAACAGATCGCGCCGGATCGATACCAGCGGTGGCACCCAGTTCGGGTCGTTCTTGTACGCGAGCCAAGGGAACTCGAAGAATGCCTTAAAATCCGATGGCGTTTCCACCTTGCGAACGATGACAGCGTTGGACATGGGACGTTCTCTTTTGTACGCGCGATACGCTTGATTATAATGCGTCGGCGTAAGCGTGCCAAACGGCGATTTGTGCGTACAGAGTCGAGCGAAGCGTTACCCTTGACACAGACAGGGGAACTCTGCTATAAATATGGGGCGCAAGCATAATATTCCACAGTAGCTCAGCGGCAGAGCAATCGGCTGTTAACCGATGGGTCCCTGGTTCGAATCCAGGCTGTGGAGACACGTTGTACACAGTCCGAACATCCGGCGCTATCGCTAGCACCGGATGTTTGCATTTTAGCGGGGTTCTCACCGCTCCGTTTCGCCCTGTCGGACAAGTCCTTTAGGTAAGCGAACGGAGCATTCAATTCCAAGACGATTTCGCCATCCGTGTTGACAACAACCTGCTTAACCATGTGAAGCAGCAGTTCCCTACGGGCGCTCACTTCAAGACGATTATACAGCGATCCAACCTGCGCGATAATTGCAAGCGCAGTTTCCAGATTGTCGATGTGAAATTCCTGCTGTTGGGCGACGCTATCTAAGTTTGAGCGCAGCCGATTCCGCCGCTCCTGCCATTCTGCCCACAATCCGTCCCACACCGCTTCGCTGATCTTGCCGCTCGCCAACAACCGTGCCATGCGCGTTTCTTCTTGGTCGATGGCGGTGAGCGCGTCGGTCATCAGTTTGCGCTCATCGGGACGTGCTAGACCGAGCTTGTCCGCCAAATCATGCTTGTAGTAGGCGCGGATGATAGGCAAATGTACCGGGTCAATCTGGATAGCGCACAGCTCATTGGGTATCTGAGCATCGATCTTCTCGCACATGAAATTGATGTTGCTGCGCGGTACACAGTAATAAGCTGTACCACCTCCTTTACGGCTGGCGTTGGAGGTCGAGCAGGTCAGTTTCCACTCGTTTCCATCGGCATCGATGTAGCTGATGATGCTTTTGAGCAAGTAGTCCCGTTTCCGTTTAGCAGCACGATTGCGACTTCGCCGCTCCAGAATTGCAATTCCTCGCTCGAACTCCTCAGTCGAAACGAGGGGTTCCCAGTTCCCACGAACCGTTTTTGGCAAAATGCCATTCATCAGGCTCACGACCCAACCGGCATACATCCAGTTGTGAAAGACGTGCGAGATGGATGTGACGTTCGCACGCCGCTTGCGGTTCGGCTTCACCTCGATAAAGGGACGACCACTGCGATGGCGGTAGCCAAGCTCGTGCAGCTTTTCGGCAATGTCATCGAGCGTCCATCGATCCTCAAGCAGCATATCCCACGCCAAGCGCCAAATAGGTGCGCGTTCTGGGTCTAGTTCGATCCATTTGTCCCAACGACCCAAATCAGTTTTCTTTTTTGCATCGGTGCGCGCTGTAACGTTCTTGTATCCGTCAGGCGCATAATTTGT
>DAOTUQ010000070.1:0-8044 GCA_034437055.1 Anaerolineae bacterium | reverse complement strand
GCCAAGAAGCGCGCGAAGTACGAAGAAGCGGGCGTTTATCACATCTGGATCGACCCTGAAGCCAAGACGGTTGAACTGAATCCGCCCGGTCAGACGCCGCGCACGCTCACCAGCGACGATACGATTGATGGCATCGACTTTTTGCCTGGTTTCACGCTCGCCGTGCGCGATCTGTTCGCGGACGAGGGCGAAGATTAGCGCATTAGGTTTTGTGGATCGCGCTTTCTAAATCGAATTCCACCAGCGGCATGTTTTGCAGCGTATCGTCGATACTGCGCAGAAATTCGACGGCTTCTTGCGTGTCCTTCATGAAGCGAAAACGTTGGTTCATCAACTGCATGACTACTGACGTGAAAAAGCGCGCCAACACATCCATCCCCACAATCACCGTCCAGTCGACGATATCCAACCCGACGGGGCTGCTGAAAGCCTCACGGATGTCCTTCAGTCCGACTTCGCTCTTTTCGATGCGCGACGTATCGATAAACACATACATGCGCGGCGTGCCTTCGGCGATCATCTGCGTCTGATTCGCATTTAATCTGCGAGCGTGATCGTACCGTAGTAGACGTTATAAATCACACGCTTGACGTAATACCAACGCATCACAAACGGCATTCTTCACATCCTCCCATGCTTTCCATCATGAGCCTAGCGTTTCTGGACTCAATTGCAAGCAAGCAGTCTTAAACTTTACGGTTGACTGGCGATCTGCGCCTCGAAATCTACCACTGTATCGTATGACCCGGGACGCGCCAGCGTGAGGCGGATGCGCCACATGCCTGCGAGGCTGAGATTCGCGCCTGTCACCCGATATACGCCGTCGCCGATGTGTTCGGCGCGCGCCTCGCTGCGCCCAATGGGGGTATCGAGATTGTCGAAGCGTAACCGCACGCGCGTCGCATCAAGAATTGGCATCCCATCCAGCGTCATGGGCGTGACGATGAATTCGTTTTCCCCCACCACACCGGGCAAAATTTCGAGGTGAATCATCACGTCGCCGGTCTCGATCATGCTGAAGTACGGATCGGGGACAATCGCCGCTTGCGCCGCCGCGATCCGCGCGTCGATCACCCCGCGTGCAGGTGCGCCCGACGTGAGGATGCCCGCTGCCGCCAATACGCCGCACGCCAGCGCGATTTCCGCGACGATCAAGCCGCGCAACCGCCCGACCCAGATCGATTTGCCCGCGCGCAGCGCCCGTCCCGTGATGAGCAGGTTGAGCGCGGCGATGCCCAACAGCGGCGCGAACAAAATGAGCTTGAGCAGCAGGGTGCGTCCGTAGACTGTGGTTGTGAGCGCATCCAACGTCCCAACGTGCAGCCACGTCGCGTATAAGCCGCTGATCACCAGCGCGATCACGGCGAGACGCGCGAGCTTCGAGAAGCGGGCGACCAGCTTTCCAGCGGTGGCGCGTCCTTCGCGCAGGGTCAGCGCGAGAGCGAACGCGCTCAGCCCGCCGATCCAGACCGCCGCGCCGAGAACGTGCAGCGTATTCGCCGCAATTGCCACCCCATCGAACGCCGCCGCATGACTGAACGCGCTGTGTGCCACCGCCATGCTCGCGCCGATGAGCAGCGCCGCGCTCCAGCCGCCGCGCAGGGTGGACGCAATCGTCACCGCCGCGCCGAACGCGATCCATAGGCACACGCGGATCAACCACAGTCGTCCGAAGGTCGTCCCGCCGATGAACGCGCTGATTTGCGTCAAATCGACTGCCGCACCCGCCGCGATGGTGGCTTGCATCACCAGCACGCCGATCAGGCTCACGCCGAGCGCGATCCAGCCAATCCACGTCAACGCGCGCAATCGGCGCTTGTCCGCGTGGGGACGCACCGGACTCCATACGAATACGATGAACGCTACCGTGCCGACAGGCAGCGCGAACGCCAGCGTATGCAGTGCGCGGATCATGGCGTTGCTTGGCTCGATAGTTTCGTTGATCGATGACTCTGCCGCGCCGCTGACGCTCGCCATGCCCACGCTGAACGCATAGTTGCCGCTGGTCGGATGTCCATCCGCGGCGGACAGCACGCGCCACACAACCGTATAAATGCCATCGGGCAACGCGCCCGGCGCAAGGTTCATGATGTGTGCATCAGCGGGATCGAGGGTGCTTGGCGGCGTTTCAACGGTCGAGCCATCGATGGCGCGCAGGGTGATGCGGCTGTAGTTCGCCTCCAGCGGCTCGGTGAACGTCAGGCGAATTGTGGCGGGCGCAGTCTCAAGGCGCGCATTGGGCGCGGGGTCGCTGTCCGCGAGGTTGGCGTGCGCGCGGACGGGCGCTACGCCGATCAAGAGCGAGAATGAGATGAAAATATAGCTGAGAAGGCGCATAGGATAAGATTTTAACGCAGAGAACGCAGAGACGCCGAGCATTTTTCTTATTTTCTCCGTCTATCTCTGCATCTCTGCGTTAAATCATCTTTTAGCTGCTCGCCAATGCCGCTTCAAGTTCCGCGATCCGCGCTTCGAGCGCCGCCAAGCGCGCTTCGAGGCTGGCGGTCGGGGGGAACGCCACATCGCTCGCTGGCTCGACGCTGCTAAATTCGCCGTCCGCCGAATTGAACGTTTCGTTGACCAGCATATCGCCAATCGTACCCGAAATGACGAAGGTATAATCGCCGGGCAGCGTTGGTAGCAAGTCCGCGATGTAATATCCAGTTTCGCCGTAAGCGGGTTCAAGGATCAGCGTGAGGCTGTCTGCGCCGAACGTGACTTCGGCTTGCAAATCGACGGCGAGATCGGCGGGCAGTTCCCCACCTTCGTGCATTTCGATGAAAACTTCGGGCCCGTTCATGATGCCCGCGAAGGCGGGTTCAACGCGCCATCCGAATTCCAATACAAAGTCGCCAATGTCGCGCCCCTCGTGCGCGAAAACGGGGACGATGCTCAACGCCAAGACGCACATGACCGATACGACCAACCGCAAACGACGCATCTGAACGGTTCCTTTCAGTTTGGCTATCTGATTTTCAGCGATGGGACGATGTGGACTCGTGCTGCGCACCGTGCGTTGTCATCAAGTGCGCGCGCGCCTCGTCAAAGGTTGCCAGCCAGCCGTTGAAGCCCTGTTGAAAGCGCCGTCCATCGTCCTGCGTCGCAAAACACAGCACGCTGGGAATACAGCACAGACTCACGTCGCCTGCCAACAGATAGGTCGCTTGGCGCGCGTTGACCATGCGCCCGAACAAGAAATCGCGCGCCAACGCGGGTTGATCCTCGACCAGCATCAGCCCACAGTGCGGACAGCACGCATAAAGGGGGTCAGCGCCCGCGCCCGGCTGAATCAGCATATCCGTCCGCTGGAACACGGGCATCGCGCACAGCGCACAGGTTGGCGCGCGGTTCACAAAGGGCGACGGCACAGCGGTATGCGCGCGGATCACCCCACCATGTACCTTTTCGACCTGTCCGGCTTGTGCCAGTTGATTCAGGTCACGGTGAATGGTCATGGCGGAGACGCCTAAACGCTGCGCCAACGCATCGATGGACAGCGCGCCGTCTGCGCTCTCGGACAGCCACTTGACGATTTGCGCTTGCCGCGCCGATGGCATCTCGCTCACATCGTCCCTCGTGTGAAATTGTGATAGAAAATGTGATATTTCACAGAATATATCACAAAGTCTGGATTGTCAAATCAATTCCCGCTAGCCCAGTTGACGAACGTAGGGCGATGTCGAGCGCGCTCAAGGAATGGCGTATAATCGCCATTTGATGAGCCTGTCCACCTGAACGAGGGCGTTGAATGAACATTTTGATGGTCTATGCGCGCCGGATCGAGTCCCATTATCTCGCGTTTCCCGTGCGTGTATTTCGTCGGGCAATCCAAGCGCGAGGGTTGAATGTGACCTTTTCGCACGATCCATTCCCGCGCGACCTTTCAAAATACGATGTCATCATGGTCGTTCAGCAGTATCTTGATCAGCTGCTCTCCAAAACATCGAATCGCCGTGAAGCGGTGCTGCAACTTTTGGATCGCTACCATGACGATAAGCTGCCGGTCATTTGGTTGGATGCCAGCGATACCACCGGACGGATCGATCCGCAGATCATGGCGCGCGTCAGCGTGTATGCCATGCGCCAACTGCTTCAGGATCGAACGCAGTATTTGATGCCGATTTATCACGGGATTGCCTTCCAAGATTACTATCAGCGTACCTTTCAGATCAGCACGCCGAACCCTGAGGAATATCTCGCACTCGTCCCGGATACCCTGCAAAAGCTAGCGGTCTACTGGAATCTTGGCTTGATTGATTGGCGGTTACAGGCGCGGCGGCGTCTGCGCCGCACGGTCGGCATCTTTTTCCCGCGTGCTTCATACGATGTGAGGCTGATACCGCCGCACTTGGATATGCGTTCGGTCGATGTGAGTTCGCGGCTGTCTTTTCACGCTGCGCAACCGATCATTGCATTCCATCGTCAAAACGTCCAACGCGCCGTCGGTTCGCTTGGCAATCGGCGCGTCGTGCATCATGAGGGCAAGCTGCCGCTGCACGCTTATCTCGATGAAATGGCGGCGGCAAAAATCGTCGTTTCGCCGTTCGGATTGGGCGAAATCTGCTACCGCGATTTTGAAGGTTTCGCAGCCGGTGCGGTCGTCCTCAAGCCCGATATGAGCCATTTGGAGTCATTCCCAGCCTACTACACTGCGGATGAAACCTATGTCGCGCATCGCTGGGATTTTGGCGATTTGGTTGAAAAGATGGAGTCGATCCTCGATCAGCCGCGCGCGTATGAAGATATCGCTGCGGCGGGACAGCGCCACTTCGCCGCCGCGCTCACGGACGGCGAAGCGTTTGCCGGTCAGTTTCAGAAGTTGGTCGAGCAGGCAGTGCGCGCTCGTTAGCTGGCGCGCTCGTTAGCTGGTGCGCTCGTTAGCTGGCGCGCCGTTCGATCAGCGCCGCTGCTGCCAGCGCGCTCAAGCCCGCCAACAGCGCCGATCCCCATGCGACGAGGCGGAAGGTGTCCGCGAACGACTCGCGGATCGCCAGATCGACGGCGGCGCTTTGCGTTTCGTCCACATTCGACGGCACTGCCGCATCGGCTAGTTTTGGCGCTTCGATGGCAAGCGCGGCGCGCTGGTCGTCTGCCAGTCCGAGCGCGACAGCGCGGTTGTCCAGTGTACTCGTGAAGGTGACGACCGCCAGCGCGCTGAATAACGCCACCGCCAACACGCCTGCCGTGCGCGAGACGGCGTTGTTGATGCCGCTGGCTGCGCCACTGCTTTCGGACGGCGCGCTGTTCATGACGGCGGTTGTCAGCGGCGCGACGGTGATGCCCATGCCGATGCCCAATGCCAGCGCCGCCGGGAAAAACGTCGTCCAATAGGCATCCGCGCCGCTGGTCACGCCGGGAATGCCGAACAGGAAGAAGCCGACGCCCGCAATCGCGGGACCCACAATCAGCATCGGGCGCGCGCCGATCCGCCCGACCAGTCCCCCCATGAAGCGCGACAGCAGAATCAGCGCGACCGCCAGCGGCAGCAGCGCCAACGACGCGGTTCCCGGCGGGTAATTTTGCGCGCGCAGCAGATTGAGCGACAAGAACACGGGCGTGACGCCCAGTCCCGCGTACAGGAAGAACGTCAGTAGGTTTGCGCCCGCGAAGGTACGCGATTTGAACAGGCGCAGCGGCATCATTGGGTACGCGGAGCGCGTCTCGACGACGACGAATGCGATCAGCGCGACCACGCCGACGATCAGCGCGATCAAGACGAGTGGACTGCCGAAGCCCTGCGCGGGCGCTTCGGTCAAGCCGTAGGTCAAGCCCGCCAGTCCGACTGTCGCCAAGACTGCGCCGGGGATGTCGAGACCCTTGGCGTTGGGATCGCGCGAATCGGGGACGAAGCGCAAGCCATAGAGCGCGATCAATGCCAGCGGGATATTGATGAAGAACACGCCGCGCCAAAAATCGAGCGCCGCAAGCTGTCCGCCGATCACGGGCCCGATAATCACCATCAGTGAACTAAAGGTTGACCACAAGCCAATCGCGCCGCCGCGCTTTTCGGGCGGATAGACAGCGGTGAGCAGCGCCAAACTGCCCGGAATCATCAGCGCGCCGCCGATGCCTTGCGCGATGCGCGCGATAATCAACAGTTCAATTGTCGGCGCGAGTCCGCACGCGACGGAGGTGATCATGAAAATGAAAATGCCGAGTGAAAAGATGCGTTTACGTCCGTAGATATCGCCCAACGACCCGCCGACCAGGATCAATGCCGCGAGGACGAGGCTGTAGCCATTGACGACCCACGCGACGAGGTTGTATGCCGCATTAAAATCGTTCTGCAAGTTCAATTGGACGATGGAGAGGGCGCTGCCGTCGATGAATGCCATGCTCGATGCGAGAATGGTGGCGACCAGCGTCCAACGCTGTACTCTGGTTTCTTGCACGATGAATGATACTCCCGTGAATTTGACACTGTTGACACAGTAACTTTACCGTGATACTTTATCATCACGTCTGAGACGAGTCGCCAAGCGTCTCCAAACGGGGCTTTTAGCCCTGATCCTCAGTCGTCTAAATTGAAAATTTACAATCGAATGGGATGAGGATCGTTGGTGACAATGCCGACAATCCTCATTTTTGATCTCGTTTTTCAACGGGCTGATCGGCGTGGAGAGCGCGTTGTTGGTGTACGTCATTTCACGAAACCGACTTGCAGCTGCAAAATTTGCAAAGCGTATCGCAAAGTCGGCTTGATTTAACCGTCACTCCAAGACTTCGCGCCGCAGCGCATCCAACATTTGCAGCGTGAGCAGGTTCCGCAGCGTACCGCCCAATTCGCGCTCTGCCCCGCTGAAGTCGCAGTACGCCCCGACGCGCGCTTTCAAATGATTACGGTCGGGTCCGATGCCGTGATCCGGCAGCACCTCCGCCGCCGCCCACAAATTGATCAGCGGGATTTGATAGCGATCCGCCAGATTGATCAGCGCCAGATTGAATTGCAGCGATTGGTCGTACTGCGGGCGTTCGGGCAGCACGATGAACGTCGTCAGCACCGGAATCACGCCCAGATTGATGGATTGCGTCACGATCTGCTCCATGTTAGCACGATACGCCGCCGCGTCCATCTCGCGCACGTCGATTCCGCCGAGCATGATCACCGAAATCGCCGGACGCGCGCGCTCGTATTCGCACATCAGCGACGAATCGCCCGCCGCACAGGTACTCGGCGCTGCCCAAAACGGATCGAGGACGGCGGCGGTGTTAAAACCCATGCGCGCGGACGTGCTTTCGTGCGTGAAGGAATTGGACGCGCCCGCGACGGGCGGCGTCGAGAAGAAATCGACGGTCGCGCGCAAATTTTCGTAGCTGCCCCATGTGCAAGTCTCGCGCTGACGAATGCCAAGCGGCTGCAAAAAGTCGCCATTGGTCGTGTTGCTGTCGCCTACGGTCGTAAACACCGTCGCGCGCAGACCGTTCGCTTGCCCGCGCGCATAAATGGCACGCACGGCGTCCGTATCGGCGTTCGCCAGCACCGGAACAGCGCGCAGCCGCGTTGGCGCGTCGAGCGGCGCGAGATTCGCATCGGCAACGGCAGTCACGCCAGCGATTACGCCGGCAATCGTTGGGATCGGTGCCGCAGCCGTCGGTACGGCGTTGGATTGTGTGGACGTGATCGTCAGCGTTGGGGCATCCGCCAACGCGCCATCGGCGTTCAGTGTTGGTGTAATCGTGAGGCTCGGCGTGATCGTCAGGGATGGCGCAGCACTCGTTAGCGTTGACAGTGGGGCAAGTGTCCGCGTCGGTATCAGCGTTGGCGCGGGCTGTGCCTGACACGATGCCAACAAACTGGCACTAATCAAGCCAGCGACAAACAGCAGCGATGCGCGTGCAGCCAGCACAATGCGCGCGCGAAGGGAGCGTAAAGGCATTGAAACGACATCCATTTTCATCGTCCATGTGCCTTATGATACCAAAGATGGTAACTACTCAGGGGTCGTTTTTCCCCTCATTTTGGCAAATTGAAACGCCAAATTTGTCTGCGATGAGAATAGGCTCTCCCTCAAAAGATTGAGGGTTTTTGTCGAAAACAACCTAT